>RFGF01000015.1 GCA_003695915.1 Nitrospirota bacterium | reverse complement strand
GTAATTCCATGCGGCATACCAGGCCAGCGGATCTCCCTCACAGCTTTCTTTGCAGAGAGCCTGCAAGGTGCGCTGGTAGTCCTGGGCATCTCGAAATCCGCTATCAGCGCGCTTGGCGAACTCACGAAGCGCTGGCATTGCCTGTCGGACCAAGCGAAGGCGGGTGCTGTGAGAGTGAGCGGGTGGAGGTAAAGGGGGAAAGACCCGGTTCGGCACCGGTCGAGTCACGAGCTCTTCAGCATAGGTGAGAAGTCCTTCGATTGTGACAAATTCCAGATTGTGTGCCATAGTATTTTCTCACCCGGGTTCCTGGTTCGGAAAGTTAATTGTATAAGATTGTATAAGTCGATCAAGCCAGCGTAAATGTCGGAGATCGAAGCCAGCGATCCTCTAAGGATTAAGGATGATTGCAAACACTCCGTCTTTGTAAAGGTCCTCGATTCCCTGCACAACTTGAAAACGAAACTAACCCCACCGTGGGACAACCCTTTCTCTACCGGCGTGTCGCGAAGCGGTTCAATCGGCAAAAAAGAATTTGGCACGGCTTAAAGCTTGAGCAATGAAGAGAATCTATTGGGTCCATATATGCTCCTCTAGGATAGCGGACACGTTCGAGGGCGAGCGGGAATGTGTCAGCGCACTCTACAAAGGCGTTGTCCAGAGGCAGGGGCGCACGTGGACGACAGAGGACAACCTGGCCATGGTCTTCGATGGGATCAACGGTACAAACGCCGGCTCGAGCGCGAAGCGGTGCTCAGCGAGCAGAGAGCGACACAAGGGGCCGCGAAAGATGACCACTCTCAGCGCGATAAAAAGTGTCTTGATAAACGGGGACATGACAAAAACCAGCGTATGTCGGTATGAAAAATACGATCAAGATATCGACTGTCTGAACCATACAGGTAATCAAAGCCGCATCGTGTACTTTACGGTCACGGAGAAGGGAACCTCCAGCCGGTGTCCTGAATGCGGTTATCGCCAGCAGCCTGAGGGCCGTCAATGGGTGTGCGGATCGTGCAATTACCATGACCACCGCGGCGTGGTCGCGAGCATCAACATGCACCTTATTGCCTATGAAGAGTAGATCGCGTTCCCTCACAAGAGGATCACGTTTCGACGCCTCAGTCCTGTTATAGGATTCGGAGACGGAATGAAGAGCCTTTCCTGGATACAAGAACCGGAACGGACGTCAGCGTCCGGTTGCCCCTAGGTAGTCTAGGGAGGTGGCAGATCAGCCGCCTGTCGCAGCATTCCGACGCGACAAGGCCTTGCGAGAGGCGGGCTATACTGCGAAAATCGCCTAGAAGCCCGCTCATTTTAGGGGTTAGGAATGGTACAGAAGGAGAACATATGATATTCCAATCCATTAATCCCGCAACCGGTGAAGTTATCAAAGAATATCAAGAAATGACCTCAAAACAAGTCGAAGACATTTTACAAGACTCCTATCAAACTTATCAGGAATGGCGGCGTGTGTCTTTTTCCCAACGAGCCACCTGCATGGCGAAAGCTGCACAAATTTTGCGGAATCGAAAGGATGAATATGCTCGCCTCATGGCCATGGAGATGGGCAAGCCCATCGCTCAGGGAAGAGCGGAAGCAGAAAAATGTGCCTGGGTGTGCGAGTACTATGCCGAAAATGCCGAGCAGTTTTTACAAGCAGAAACGGTAGAAACCGATGCTAGTAGGAGCTTTATAGCCTTTCAACCTCTTGGGATGGTGCTGGCCATCATGCCCTGGAATTTCCCTTTTTGGCAGGTCTTTCGATTTGCTGCTCCGGCTTTGATGGCTGGAAATGTGGGGGTGTTAAAACATGCCTCCAATGTATTCGGATGTGCTCTGGCCATTGAGGACATTTTTCGGCAGGCCGGTTTCCCCGAGCATGCCTTTCGAAGCCTGCTAATCGGCAGCCAACAGGTAAATCGGGTTATTGAGCACCCGCTGGTCAAAGCTGTCACCCTGACCGGTAGCACACCTGCAGGCAGCGCTGTGGCTCAGAAAGCAGGCGCAATGATTAAAAAAACCGTGCTCGAACTGGGGGGGAGCGATCCCTATGTGATTCTAGAAGATGCTGATCTAGAAGCTACGGTCGCTACCTGTGTAAACAGCCGACTGATAAATTCCGGACAGAGTTGTATCGCGGCTAAACGGTTCATTGTGCTTGAGCCTTTGCGCAAACAATTTGAGACAATGTTTGTGGAATACATGCGTGCCAGGAAGATGGGGGATCCCTTGGAGGAAGATACCGAGATTGGGCCACAAGCAAGACACGATCTGCGAGATGATTTACACCGTCAGGTGCAGAAAAGCATTCAACAAGGAGCCACCTGTGTGTTAGGTGGAGAAATCCCTCCAGGAACAGGAGCTTTTTATCCACCCACCGTTCTCAGCAATGTGACCACAGGTATGCCGGCGCATGATGAGGAACTCTTCGGTCCTGTTGCGGCCATCATTTCCGCCAGAGACGAAGCCGATGCCATTCGTATTGCCAACGATTCCAAATTTGGTCTGGGGGCAAGCGTTTTTACCAGAGACACGGCTAAAGGAGAACGCATTGCCACCTATGAGCTTGAAGCAGGCAACTGCTTCGTGAATGCCTTTGTGAAATCCGATCCAAGATTGCCTTTTGGGGGTATAAAAGAAAGTGGTTATGGGCGCGAATTGTCACATTATGGCATCAAAGAATTCGTTAACATAAAAACAGTCTATGTGCGTTAACCATAAAAACAATGGCAACTCAGCAGGAAATCATTTTTGTCTCTCTAACGCTCCAGCTCCTCCCTTAGCATCTGATGAAAAATTCACTCTGAGGAGGTGCGGATGATGCAATCGAAACCCGGCAATCTCGATAATCGTTTTCCGAGCCGCGCCCTTCTGTTTATTGGAATCCCTCTCCTTTTCTCGCTGCTCTCTCTGTCCAGCAGTTGCAGTCATTATCCTCATCATGAAGGAGGGGGCAGCCCTGGGCATCTGCCTCACGCCGAGGGCAGCACGGCTGAAACCGTTAGCCAGCCACACGTTCACCACGCCTTCAAGGATGCCGAACTGTGGTCAAAAAGGTTCGATGCTCCAGACCGGAAGGATTGGCAAAAGCCCGAGGAAGTGATCGAATTGATGGACATCGAGTCGGGCATGACTGTTGCGGACATTGGCGCAGGAACCGGTTATTTCCTCGGTTATTTAAGCAAGGCGGTAGGGGCTCAAGGCATGGTGCTCGGTCTCGACATCGAGCCGAGCATGGTGGACTTTATGGCCAACCGAGCCAAACGCGAAAACTGGACCAACGTCGAAGTACGCGTGGTCCACCCTGACGATCCCGGTCTCCCGCCGAACTCAGTCGACCGCATTCTGATTGTGAATACGTGGCACCACATCGCTGATCGTGAGCATTACAGTAGGAAACTGTATGATGCGCTCAAGCCCGGCGGAAAAGTTTTGGTCGTCGATTTCACCTTAGAGAGCCCTCACGGGCCACCCGTGTCGCAGCGACTCCGTCCGGAGGAAGTCATGGCCGAGCTCCAGGCAGGGGGATTCGAGGTCGAGCTTCTCCAAGAAACATTGCCCAACCAGTACATCGTTGCCGGGCACCATCCACCAGAAAGAGAATAAGACGGGGCCAAGAGGTTTTTTCATTCCTTTGCCATAACGATCTCGACGTCACACTGTGTACCTTCACCAAAGGCTGCTTCCAAATTCAAAAGGAAAAACGGATATTGATCTATGCTTGTTCATGACCTGATTTTTCACTCGGGATAGCCGCGTCGCTCGCGCTTTTTGGATCGTAAATTCAATTCGCAAATACAACACTGTTGTTGATTGAAAGGGGGCTACGGGAGGCTTTGCATGATCTCTTTCGATCGCCCAATCAACGGAGCACGCATGCGATCCTACACGGACAACTCAATCAGGAACAACGACATCAAATTTCTGCCCTCCCACACACGCGCTGACTTCAGGTCACAATTGCCCTGATTCTGGGATCCACCTCTGGACAATATCTCGCGAAATCCAATGCACAAGGCAACAAGGTTTCGACCTCAGCAAGCCCATCGTCGGGTCCTGCAGCGTTCAGACTTGTGATCCAGCTCAAACAGCCGATAACGGCGTGGCCGTGGGATTTGAAGATGAGTTCTGAGATGGGAAAGATTGCCGCAGGACCGATGGCCCTAAACAGGTTCGTGAAGGTGCCAGCCGGTCTCGAACGTGGCAAAGACGGCGGCCGAACCCGATGCAGGCAGAAGCAAGAGGGAAAGAAAGATCGAAAGGCGAAGCGACATCGAGCATCCTCCCTGTTCACTGAATCGTGTGTTTTACCCAGAGAATACGGGATGGCGCGGTGAGACCTTAACGGACCGGTCGAAGGGTGGCCGGGAGATCGTGGGGAACGCCGTGCCCGTGCTCGGACACCCAGCCCATGAGCACATATGCCTGGATGTGGCCGCGTTCCGCCGCCGCTCGGCAGGTGTCGATGTCGATGGGTTCACGCATGGCGCAGTTTCCGTCCCGATTGCGGGATCATGATAGGGGCGGCGTTCGCCATCCGCAAGGTGTCGTGTGCCCATTGCCGCAGGGCTTCGATTTCCGGCCCTTTGGTCTGCGACAATGGCCGAATGCTGGCGGCAGCGTCCTTGAGCGCGCCGTCGGTCAGGTGTTTGCGGGTCCGGCGAGCGGCACTTTTCACGCATTGCTCGATTTCCACGCCGGTCCAGCGATCGGTGAGGGAGGGTGAGGAGTTGAGCAAACGATGCCACGTGCTCGTTGCTGACATAGCGACGCAGATGGATCATGGCAATCTCGTACCGTTCGTCCTCCGAGGGCAGATCGACGAAAAAGCGTTCGTCGAAGCGGCCAGCCCGGGTGAACTCGGCGGGGAGCTTCTGGTAGTCGTTGCAGGTGGCCATCACCAACACCTGGCCCGTAAATTCCTGCATCCAGGTGAGCAGAGTCCCCACCATGCCGAGGGTGACGCCGCTGTCGGTGGCGGCCGAGGAGGCATGGCCGCCGATGGCTTTTTCGATTTCGTCGAGCCACAGGACACAGGGGGCGATGGCTTCGGCGATCGCCAAAGCGGACGACTGGCCAATGGAGCCAGGCTCCGGCGGTGCGGGCACAGAGGCTTTTTCCGGTTCCCGGGATCCCGACCAAGAGAATCCCACGCACGGCCAGATCGGGATCGTCTTTGGCTGGGATCACTTCGGTTTCGAAATACTCCTTGATGCCCAGGAGACCTCCGACGGTGTCGGGCGGATTGGGCGGGGAGACCTGCATGTAGCCGGTCTGCTTGATGAGTTTGAGTTTTTCGTTTTCGATCGGGGCACGGTCGAAGGCGGATTGCGCGGCCAGGGCGAAGACGTTTTCGGCTTGGACGAGGATTAAGCCGCGAGCGGCGTGCAAGGCAGCCTGGCGGCGTTCGGGTGTGAGTAGGCGTTCGATGTCCGGGTTGAGCGGGCGGAGATCGTTGACGCAAACCTCGAGCGCCCGGCTCAACTCTTCGGGTGTGGGGAGCTTGAAGTCGAGCACGGGAATGTCGTGTTCGAGTTCAGGTGGCAATGTCCAGCTTGGCGCGACGAGGATCACGAAACTCCCGTTGGCTTTGATGCCGGGAAGGGCCAATTTCAGGCTGCGGTAGGCGGAAGGGTTTTTCACGACGTGGTGGAAGTCCAGGACCAAGAGGATGGCATCCTCTTTGGTGGTGAGATCCTGAAAGGCTTTCGGGTAGGTACTGCTGGGATCGACAATCCGGCCTTGCCGAAGGTCGCGGAGCCCACCGGTTGCGGCGATGGAGAAGACGGGGGGCTTCTCCTGGTTCGCCGTGAGGGTATCGAGGAACCTGGTGGCGAGCCGGTCTTCTTCGACGGTTTGCACGGCGATGGCCGGATAGCCGGCGTTGCGGTACGTGAGAATCTGCATCGTCAAGCTCCTTGGGTGAGAGGTGGACGTGATGGTTCTGGAAGAGGAATACGGGATGGCAGAGCGACGCGGCCCTTTTCTCAAGCCAAAAAATTCGCCCAAAAGAGAGTTATCCACGGCCGCCGTGGCCTTTGATCGGGAAAACAGATCGGAAGATCTATATAAATAATGTTGATGTTTCCTACCAAAGTAGTCTCAAAATTCCTACCAAAAGTAGGAGAATAGCTCGCGAATGTCACACAAACTCATACGCGGTTGGGAAGAGCGGCTTGATAAATTAAACAATTACTTGAAGTTATTTGCACCCTACCAAAATGGTCTCACTGGGGTTGGAGCCGAGAAGGAAGGAGGCTCAAACTCAAAAGATGAAGGATTGCTTGAAAATTTTGAACCCTGCCAAAGTCGTCTCAATCATGTCGAATCGCGATGATCCAATTATGGTGATATCCGATCGATAAAACGGCGAGCGAACGGCTTTCGGTAGCGAAGGCTCATGATCGGCTGTTCGACCGAAGGCAGGGATTGGCTTTCAAGAGGCGCTGTCGATAAGCACGAGGCGAGCAGCCCATTGTCTTTTTAAAGAAGTGACTGAAAGCGAATTGATCGCTAAATCCTAACCAGTCTGAGATCTGCGCAATAGCGAGATGCTCCACCGCCAACAATCGCTTGGCGCGTGCGATCCGAAGCCGTTTGAGGTACGTGGAAAACGAAATGCCCATGTGCGATAAAAACCATTCGGAGCAATATTTTTCCGAATATCCGAGGAATCGAGACAAATCAGCGAGTGAAATGCGACGATGTAGGTTAGCCAAAATGAACGCTCGGATATGGGAGCGCAGGGAAGCAGGATCCGTGACAGGCGTCTGGGGGGGATGCAGTACACGGGAAAGAGCCTGCATGATGAGATCGGGTCCTTCTTGCGAGATGCCGGCTTCGGACACACGATGAAGCCAAGTTTCCGAAAAATGGGCGAATTCAGCGATCAAGGCTTGAACGTCCCTCTCTTTGGGAACATCCGGTTGGTTCGTGCTCTGCGTGGTGGGGGTATTGGATGGCCGTACCCGAGAGGTTCGTGAAGAAAGGGCTGCATGAGGGACGCGCACAGATGAAGCGGGCGAGCGATCACCCAGTGGAGGCGCCACCGAGGCTCTCGAAGAGTGATTCATGAACGGGGCTCCTCGATCGATGGCTGGCTCGTTTGATCAAGGAGCTCAGGAAGACGTTCTTGGCAGCGCCCACAACACGAATCGTCAAGCCCCATCGACTGAGCAATGGCCGACAGCGTACCTTGATGCACGCTGACAAGTTGAAGAAATTCCGATTCTGTAATGCCTTTGCAGAGACACACGTACATAGCATAGCCTCCCTCACAAACGCGGTGCTCATCGTCCAACCGTATGGCACCGTTCGAGAATGGCGATGATGACATTGCTGCCGATCCTATCGCGATGTGATATTTATGATATTAATAATGATAACCAATATCACTTTTATCATATTAATTATTGATTTGGAAATGTTTGTTGACCATATCAACATGTTTGCTTTCCAGGTCTAGCTACAATCTCACAGGAACCGATCATCGACTTGCTACGAACAAATATCGTTTTGTGCATGGAATGAGAGTATCTCATCGTATGGGTTGCCTCCGCGTTTCTGTGCCCAATGACAATACATCTGATGAGACAACACCTGCATTCGTGCGTCAGCTCTCTGGCTTGCTTTTTGACAGAGCGATTCTTAGCTTCGAGTTGAGCGTGGAGAAGAAAAACACAATTGGTTGGCTGAGAACCGATTTTTCTTCGTCCTCGATACGGCAACAGACCGAACAACGCCTGGTGCTCTAGGTAAGAACACGAATTAGGCGGAGAGAGGAGGCGAATAGGATCAGGTGCTGGGCACTGATCGGTTGGTCACACGATCCTCTCGCATAATGCCAAGATAGATCGGGGAAGCAAAGATTTCATCGTCCGTGAGATAGGCATCCTCACTGGTGGCAAGATGAAACATGAGCAGGAAGCGGCGATAGCGAGAGGGATCAATGGTGGGGTCGATGGGCGCGGTTGACAGCATCACAGCATTACGGCCAGTTGAATTGGTGATGATCGAGGCGTCAGACCCCAATCCCATGACGATCACCAAGTGACAGTGTCTTTCGTCGAGTCCTGTCAAGCGACTGATCATCGCAGAGTTAACAGGATGCCTCCCGCTGAAACTTGCAATCAGCGTGTGCTCTTGGCAGCCGCTCATCAACGCCGCCACATGATCCCCTGGTGTGAGCGACCGTGAAAATCCCAGGCCGAGCCCGGTATTGGAGAAGACAAAGTCGGGTTCGACGGCACCATCGCTCGTTAAATCGTCGCCGAGGTATCGCAACGTGGTAATTCCTGCGGCACGAAGCGCGCGGGTCATGGGAGGAGTCAGAGCAATGCCTCCGAGTATGGTCTGCCACGATTCCGGCAATCCGACGAACGGCTGAGGTGTCGGAGGCATCGCGACCGTCTCGATGGTTGCCGTTGTGCCCTGGCTTGTGGTGTGAGCGAGCAGCAGGCTGTCAAGGGCTGTGGGATACCCACCGGATAAGAGGTGAAACGTCCGAATACCGTGATCCACCGTGCGAAGATCCGAAAGTGTTCGTTCCTTGACGGCTTTGGCTTCAAGAGGGTGATAAATCAAATAGGCGCCGCTGATCAGGAGAGACAGAATCGTGATGACCACGAGCAATTCCAGCAAGGTAAATCCACCTGCCAGAGAAGTCCTTGCGCGCAGCTCGCAAACAGATTGGATTCCAGGAAAGGGGCATGGGTGATGTGTCTTCACATCCACCAGATTCGGCGGAGCAGACCACAAACTTGATCAGATTCGGTTTCGCAACCCCGATTGCAGACCCTCATGGTCTGCGAGTTGCGAGTCGATGGCGCACGTGCCCATTCCACGGGAGCAAGGCAGCGGGCCTCACATCATATTATTCTTCCCCATTGATGGGTTCTAAATCCGGATCGCGCTGGAATGGGCCCTCGAGGGCTTGATCACCACGTGAAAAGTATGGATGACGGGAGAGACGTTCCGTAGGGGGCAGTGTGACGTGTTGGCCATCAGGCGGTGTTTGAATGATATGGGGAGTGATCAGAAGAACGAGTTCGGTTTTGGAATTGGTATCGACTTCTTTTCGGAAGAGCGCTCCAATCCAGGGAATATCACCCAAGACAGGAACTTTTTGTACATCGTGAGAAAGGGACTTCCGGATGAGCCCGCCAATGGCGATGGTGAGGCCGTCCTTGGCGACGATGGTGCCGAGTATATTTGCCGTGTTCACGGTATCGATGGCGAACTCCGTAATGCCTCCCTGCTGATTGGAAACGGGGATGGTGGTGCTGTCCTGAAGCACCGTCGAATTATCTTCTGTAATGAGCAGCGTGACCGTTCCGTCCAAATTGATGGTCGGAGCAATGATCAAGGTAGTCCCGACGTCGCGAATCTCCGTTATCGGATTGATCACCGTCGTTGTCGCAGCGTTAGCTGCCGTGACGACGTTCGTCTGGACGCCTGTCACCAGGACACGTTGTTCTCCTACAAAAATGCGCGCAGGGCGCAGGTTCGAAGCCATGATCATGGGAGTGGCTAAGACCTCGATGCGATTATCTTGCTTGAACAGCTCGATTCTGGCTCGGAACTCGTCATTTAGAAATTGGTAAATAAACGTACCCCCTTGCGAGGCAAAGTTTCCGATTCCGACCAAATTCTTCGTGACTTCGGCCGCTGCTCCGGTTAACGGATTCGGGGGTTGCCCATCGGCAGGGCCGCTGCTCGTGCTTCCACCCAAAAAGGCAAAATCGAAAATCGAGCGGAAATTATCTCCTAGTGTTAATTCGAGGATTTTCATCTCCAATAACACCTGGCGGGTGGGCTGATCGAGCTTGCGCACCAGCGCCTTGATATCCTCCAAGGCCCTGAGATCGCTCGTGCGAACAATGAGCATGTTATGCTGGCGAACCACCGTCACGTAAATGGGGGCTTCTTTTCGTGCCAATCCTTTGATGGCCTCATCGCTGACCTCCGCTTCTTCGCCAGGTTTGAGTCCGGGAAGCCGTCGTTCGAGTTCTGCAATTTGATCTGGCGTGAATTCCTCTTCCACAATCGCGGTCGATTCTCGAGGTTGGATGGTGCGCCCGCGCGAGCCCAATCCACCGAACCCGCCGAATCCGCGGCCTCCTCCGAGTCCTCCCAGAGCCCCGGCGATCGCACTTCCTCCCCCTCCGGAGATGCCGAGACCGGCTCCGAACCCCAACCCGCCGGTCAATGCCTGCGCACCGAACACATCGTCGTCGCTTTGTGCAAACGTCAATGACACGCGATCGAATCCATAAAGATTCTGAATCACCGTCGCAACGGAGGTGACATTGGGATGGGTCAATTGGAAAATTTCAATGCGATCGTCCCGGAAAATAACGATATCTTTTTGGTATTCCTCGGTGGTCAGCACACGATAGGTTTGGGAATCGGGATCGTAGCGGTACCAGAGCCCTGCGATCTTGGCGAGGGTTTCAATCGCTTCCTTGGCGGTGACATTGCGCAGATAGAGGGTGACTCTTTTTTTGCCAGCTGCCTCTGTGGCGACGGCATTGATGCCCGCTTGTTCAGCGATGAGACGAAGCGCATCGACGACGGCGGAGGATTTGAATTCCAACCGATCGAAACGATAGGCCTCACCATTTTGAGAAGTCGTGGCGGCCTGTCGAGCAGTTGCCGTGATCGGTTTCGCTGGTGGGGACGCTCCGGCTTGAGCCCAGACCCTACTCGCTGAATGCCATATGTCTATTGCGCCAAGGAGCACGACGCAGGAAACCACGCTGAAGAGGATAACGAGCGATCGCACGACCCCAAACGGATCGGCCAGGAACGGAGTGGAAGCTGAGACCGAATATCGGCGCTGTTGTTTCACGGGTGACCTCTTCGATGGAAACTCGGAAGACCGAGCCTCAGAACCAAGACTTCGATCGTCGAACCGTTAAAAAACAAATATAAAAACAAATTGTCGGCACGGGGGTGTCTTTTGAGAATGCGTCATGGCTGTTGTTGGAGACCGACGAGGCGCTCATCGCACGACGATTACTTGTCCGAGGGTGCCAATTTCGACGAGCGCGCTTAATTTGCTGATTTCTTTCACTTTCAACACCGTGTTGAGCCCGCCGCCTTCATGAAGGCTGATCGTATCACCTTTCCGCACGACATAGACCTCTGCATTCCCCACTTGCAGTAGGGCGACGGGTTCCTGACCATCGCCTTCGACATAGCCGCGCAAGGTTAACCGAGGAATGCGCGCGTTTCCACTGGCCGCGACGAACACGGGGCCTGTCCCCACACGTTTAGCCTGTTCGTACATCAGCGCAGTGGTGGCGAAGGGATCGCGCTTTGGCGAAAGAAGGTTCGGGGATACTCGCATCGAGGCCTGCCCGTTGGAAGCCGTTTCCGACTCGGATATCCTCGGAGATGCGGGTCTGTCTGTGGCGCGTTGGGAGGAGCGGCGCTCGATCGTCGTTTTACGCTCTTCCAAAACATCGGCGAGCGTCGCAGGTTCTATGGGCGGCGGATCATCGGTCAAACCGAGATCATGCAGCATGGCTCTCGCACGTTGAATGCGTTGCTGAAGCGCGCGTCGTTGCGCCTGTTGCGCGGCTGAGGCTTCGGAGGAAGTCTGTGGACGTTCCACCGCATACTGGGCATGCGTCGAATCGAGGCCCGGCCACACACCGCCGAAGGCGTAACAACAGACAAAACCGAACACGGCCTTCATCGTTCTCCTGGGCATGATGCCGTCACCCTTGCTCGCAGACATAACACCTCCTCGTAGCCTTCAGTGGTTCTGCGTTTTCGTTCTGTTTCCACACGATCTAGCGTCCCGCTGTGGCGATTTGAAAGACGGCTTGGAAGAACGCGAAATAGACGAAGCCGACCATGCCGCCAATAATGAGGATGAGCACAGGTTCCACCAACGTGGTCATACGCTTGATCCGAAATTGAAGCTCTCGTTCGTAGAATTTTCCGAGTTCGTCCAAGACATGGGCCAAGGCTCCCGTGCGCTCGCCGACAGCTACCACGTGAGCGACCAATGGAGGAATCACGGCGGCTTCCAAGCTTTTGGAGAAGTCACGCCCTGCCAGGACGGCCTCGGCGGCAAGATGCAGACGGTGAGAAATGGCGGCATTGCCGATGACGTGTCGGACGACCCGCAGCGAATCCAATAACGTCACACCGGCGTTGAGGAGCATCGCCAGGGTAAAACTGAATTGGGCCATGGCCCCGGCAAGCAGCAGTTTTCCGACCACCGGAATCCATAAGATCGCTCGATCCAAAACCAAACGGCCCTGCGGCGTAGCGTAGGCAAATCCCAGTCCGATCGTGACCAAAGCCAAGACCAACACAATGTAGACGCCATAGGTGGTCACAAACAGTGAAAGATCGAGGAGCATCTGCGTAGAGGCCGGTAACGAGGTATTGCGGGTCGAGAAAAATCTGGCAAACGTTGGAATGACCTTGACGACCAGGAAGGTGGCGACTCCAACCGACACGAGCACGACAATGGCAGGATAGATGAGCCCGGTGAGCAGCGTGGTCCGGAGCGCCAATTTTTGTTCGAAATGGGCAGCTAATTTATCGAGCACGGTATCCAGCTCGCCGCTGGCTTCAGCCGCTTCCAACAAGCGAACGGCCAGCGGGGGCAGGAGGCGTTTTTCGGCAGCCACGGCTTGGGAAAAACTTTTTCCGCTCCGGACGGCACGGGCGACACGGCCGAGCATGTGTTTCAACGAAGAATTCGTGGTCTGTTGGCGACAGGTTTCCAACGATTGGATCAGTGTAAGTCCCGACCGCAGCATCAAAGCCGTTTGTTGCAGAAAAAAGATGCGATCACGGGTGCGAATCGGGCGTAGGAGAGCGACCAAGCCGGGAAGAATCTCCCCCAAGTCCCGTTGCAGAAGGCTCGATGAGCCGTCGGATTGCGGCTCGTGTGCCGAGAGTTCGGACGCGGCATCGGCGTCCGCAGAAACAGGACCGCTTCGGCTTCGCAACTCCAAGACAAACAGGGCCTGTTGTTTGAGAGTGGCGGCAGCCGCTTTCGGATCCGGCGCTTCCAGCCGGCCCGTGCGTTCTTTCCCGGTGTGATCGATGGCGACAAACGTAAAAATCGGCATGTTCACGAATCCGGCATCGTGACTTTTAAGACCTCTTCCAACGTGGTGATCCCGCTCAACACTTTGTCCCGCCCGTCGGTCCACAAAGTGAGCAATTCATCGCCTGCCCCAGCCCGCAGTTCGGATTCCGTAGCCCCTTTGGTGATCAATTGGGACAGTTCCGGCGTGATCCATAGTCCTTCGAAGACGCCGATCCGCCCGCGGTATCCGGTTCCGAGGCAATAGGCGCACCCTGCAGGACGGCGAAGTGAAAACAGCGCGGGATCGTCGATCTTGAGCATGGCCAACTCTTCCGGTGCTGGCTGATAAGGAGCTGCGCAACGCGGACATAAGCGGCGGACGAGTCGTTGCGCGATCACGGCAGCCAGTGTGGAAGCCAAAAGGTACCGCTCGCAGCCGATGTCGACGAGCCGTGTGACCGCGGAACAAGCTGAATGGGTATGGAGGGTGGAAAAGACTAGATGCCCAGTCATAGCGGCTTTCAACGCGACGTCGACCGTTTCCAAATCGCGAATCTCTCCGACCAAGAGCACGTCGGGATCGTGCCGGAGAAACGATCGAAGCGCCTTGGCGAAGCTGATCTTTTCGCCGACCTCCACCTGTGAAATTCCGGGAATGACGTATTCGATGGGATCTTCGACTGTGAGGATGTTCACTTCGGGAGAATTGATCTCTCGAAGAGCGGCATAGAGCGTCGTCGTTTTGCCGCTCCCCGTCGGACCGGTGAGGAGGATGATCCCGTGCGGCCGTCGGATGACGTCGCGGAAACGCGCCAGTTCGCGGGAGGACATCCCAATCGCTTCGAGGGTCAAAGATGCGGCCTCGAGTCCCAGCAATCGCAAAGTGGCACGCTCACCCCAGCGGGTGGGTGCCGTGGCCACGCGAACGTCGATCGCCGTGTTTCCGAATGGAGGATGGTAGGTAAATCCACCGTCCTGGGGGGCCCGCTGTTCGGCGATGTCCAGGCCTGCCAAAACCTTGATCCGCGAGAGCAGTCCCGCCCCTTCGAGTTCGCTGAGCGCAGGGAGATAAATCTGAAGCCGGCCATCCACTCGAAGGCGGACCCGGACGCCCTCCTCTTGAGGCTCGACATGGATGTCCGAGGCCCGGCGGAGAAATGCTTCCTTGAAAATCTGATCCAGTAGGGTGACCGCATCGGTCGGCGCGGTGGTCATCGATTCGGCGGGTTCGAGTCCATGGCGCCCGGTATGGCTCAAGGCTTTGGTGATCGCGAGTTCCAGGGCATCGGGGTCGGCCACCGCGAGTCTTACGGACTGTCCCAACAGACGCTCGATGGCTTCCAGCGCGGTGTGGTCGTCTGGATTGGAGGTGGCGACCGTGACGCCTGTGCCGTTTTCCTCGATGGGAAGCAGATGCCGCCGCTGGAGCAAGGTACGGGGAATGCGGCGGACCAGCTCCTCTGGTGGTGTGAGCATGGTGGGATCGACGAACGGCAAGCCGCGGGATTCGGCCAGGGCACGATAGAGGGTGCTCAGAGGAAATCGATAATGGGTGGTGATCAAATCCAGGAGATCGCTCCGGTCGCGCCGGGCTTGGATGCGCAACTGTGCTACTGTATCGGCGTCGATCAGTCCACGTTCGATGGCTGCATCGATCAACTGTGCGGAAGAGACGGGCATGCGGCTATCCTGCTGGCGGCATGAACGTGGTATCAGCCATCATGTTCACTCGGTCATGAAAACTTTGAAGATCCCGAGCGAGCATGCGCGCGGTCTCGTAAGAGACAAAGCCATCCCGCACCAGACCAGCCAGCGATTGTTCCATCGTCTGCATACCATGAGCGGTGCCTGCTTCGATCGCCGAATAGATCTGCTGAGGTTTGCCGGTCCGGATGAGATTGGCCACGGCTGGGGTCACGCGCAAGATTTCCACGGCGGGCACGCGACCGATGCCGGTGCGGGTGGGCAGCAACCGTTGGGCCACGACAGCACGAAGCACCATCGAGAGCTGATGGCGGACAGACTCTTGTTCGCCAGCAGGAAACAGACCGATCATACGATCCATGGCTCCGACCGTATCCCCGGTGTGGAGCGTGGAAAAGACCAAGTGACCGGTCTCCGCGGCAGTGATGGCAGCCCGCATGGTTTCCACATCGCGCATCTCACCGACCAGGATCACATCGGGGTCTTCGCGCATGGCCGCGCGCACAGCCTGGGCAAAAGACGGCACGTCGGTATACAGTTCGCGCTGGTGAATCACGCTTTTCTGATTCTGATGGAGATATTCGATCGGATCCTCGATGGTCAAAATATGGCAGGCGCGCGTCAGATTGATGCGATGAATCAATGTCGCCAGCGTCGTGCTTTTCCCGCTGCCTGTGGGACCGGTCAGCAGCACGAGTCCGTCGCGGAGTGTGGCGAGCTCGTCCATGTGGGCGGGAAGGTGGAGTTCGGCCAGCGTTCGAAACGTCTCGTCCAATCGGCGGATCGCCATCGCCGTCTGCCCGCGTTCGCGATAGACATTCACGCGAAATCGGTGTCCCTCAGGAAGCGAGACGGCCAGATCGAGTGTGCAGTCCCGTTCGAACGCCTGGTGCTGTGCATGGTTCATGAGGGCCCGTGCCATGTCATGGACTGCCTCGGCGGTCAGGAACGAGTCCGGGAGTATTTCCAAGCGACCGTGAATCCTGGCACTCACTGGTAAGTTGGCCGAAATGTGCAAATCCGATGCGGCCAGCGTCACGCAACGCTGAAGCAGAGTCTCGAATTCCGGTGTCATCATCGGTCTCCGTCCTGCCTAACGTCAGGGCTTCTGTATGGAAGCCGATAGCGGTTCAGCGCCGGACCTCCAAGGGGTCGAGGGCTGATGGCCGGCGTTGGGCACGATCGTCCACTGCGTCAACATTCATAAGGCCAAGATGATGGTCGAGGACAATGGCTGCGGAGCCCCCGGAGCGATCGGTTGGCCTGCCGTTTCCATCCGAAACAACAACACAATCACTTTATTGGGTAAGCGGGGCAATCCTTCCAGAAATCGCTGGAGACCTGCAAACGATCCGACCAACCGCAATCGTTGCAATGGCCGTCGATAGGGATCGCCGTGCAGAAAGATCTCGTACAGCGTCCGTGGTGTACCAGCTGCCGTGCTCTGCTCAGCTTTTTGCTCGATGTCGGGCTGAAACGGTTGATTGTCTCGGATGTCCACGCCGGTGGTTTTCGCCAAGCTGGAAATATCGAGTTTGAGCGTCAATAACGCGTCATCGTTGTCGGCTGGGACGAATTGTGATTCCAACGGGGTCAACTTTGCCTGCACGTCCTGCAGTTCTTGTTCGAGTTTGGCCAATTTCTTCTCTAATCGAGACCGTTCATACGGTGGATCGCGGGGTACTTTTGCTGCCTTCAAATCCGCTTGGACCTTTGCAACTTCTGACTCCCAATGCCAAAGATCGGCCTTTATGGCCTGGTAGCGGAACAGGTGATAGCCCATGCCGATAATGACCCCAACCAACAGGAGCAGCAGGATTTGCTCTCGTTGGCTTAAGTTGCGGAAGGCCATGGTCAGCGAAGTCATAGGGTCCCCTGTTCCGGTCCGGCAGACGAGATCAACTGAAGCGAAAGAGCAAAACCGGGAAGGCCGAGGCGACCTTCCCGCTCCCAGACTTTGAAATCGACCACTTTGCGATCCCACTGATCGATGGCGATCGAGAGGGCCTGAGCGAACTGTTGAGCAGCTTTTTCCGTCAACGCCCATCCGTTGATCGTGATCGGTCCGCGTTCGGATTCGATGATCTGATCGATGACGACCTCGCTGGTCACGGCACCGGCTATGGCATCGAGCAAGCCGGAAAGAAACGCTTCGCGTTGTGGGATGCGCACCTCCAGGAGATGGAGCCGCTGTTTGGCGCGTTCCAGTTCGGCCTTTTTGGCCTCGATGGCCTTTTCGACTTCGCTCAAATCGGCAATGCGTTCATTGATACGGGCGATTTCCGATTGGAGAATGCGCAGCTTTTCGCTCAATGCTGCATGCTGTTCTTGCAGCGCCTGTTTTTTCATGCCGAAGGACATTTCGAGACCGGCAATCAACGTCACCGCCAAGAGCCCGATCGCGAGTGCCCATGTCTCGACCCGCTGCCAGAGCGGTGGACCGGGCTCCCGTGTCGGCACGGCGACGACGCGTTCCTTGCCCGGCAGCTGGAAGGCGTGCCGACTCGCACCCAGGATCGAGGCCATGCTCGAAGGACTGACGGTGGGAGGGAGCGGGGTGGCATCCACCGGCAACGGCTGCACGGTTCGGCCGAGGCCAGTCCGGATGGCATCCGTCACCAGTGCCATCTCCACGTCGTGTCCTGCTACCCAGAGCGTCGGAATGTCAGGCGGCACCCATTGGCCGACGGACTTCGGTGCGGGAGGATGGCCGTCGGTATAGTGGAGGTGAAATTCGCGGACACCTCCGTGAACGAGCCGCTCCACCAGCAGTTGTCCCGTTCGCGCTTCGACCACGCCGCAGTCATCGGAGACTGCGGGCCCATGGATCATGGCGCTGCCACAGCCCATGAGTGGATACAAGGCCGTCAGCTCTAAGCCCCGGCGTGCGAACAGCTCCACACAGCGTGCCCGCTGACTCCGTCCTACGCCGCAAGCCAGCCAGAGATACGTGTCTGCATCCAACACCCCAGTGCCCGGTTGGGGGATCCATCCGCACACGATGTCGTCATCCGTGGTCTGCAGCCATTCCAGAATGCTCCGGCATTCATCCAATTGCTGGCGTGTGATCATCTTCCGCTCCAAGGCAAGATCACCGAGCCGGATAGCGGGAAGCTGTGCGTGCTTGCGACGTTCGATGTCTTTGGTGAGGTCCTCCACCTGCGAATAGGTCAGATATCCCCGTCCCACGAGCACGGTTTCCAAGGTCCAAACACTGGCAAGCTGGGCAAAGAGCGGGTCGAGTTCCCAGCGCATGAGTTCTTGCATCTGCGCATCGGGCCGTGGATGCTCGGGATTCACGGGTAGTTCGAGAAGCGCCGGGATGACTCCCGGCATCAATAGGATGGCCGAGGTGGGCAGCCCGCCTGGAGTTTGGCGAAGCGCGGGGAGCATTTCATCGAGCGCGGCCGCAAGGGTGGGAGCGGAAGAATGAGCCACCCGTTCCACGCTAAGGCGGTCCTGTTCGGAGCGCACGATCGCCGCACGGATGCGAAACCCGTCCGTTTCCACGGTCAGCAGTCGCCGGAGCGTACGTGAACGAAGACCGGGGAGCCAGGCGGTTACCCACGCGGGGAGCGTGAATGTTTCAAGCCATGAGGACACATGACGGACAGCAGCATGTCGCATGGAAAATCGATCACCAAAAAATGGATGAAGGCGAAAACGCAATGATGATGATAATAACGATATCGATTCATTGTATGATCAGTTCGACGGTATCCGGTAAAACGGTATGAGGGAAAAAACTGAGACGTTTGGTCTCAGGATTGGCAGAAGGAAACGGCTCATCGTCGGTCGTATTGAGGATCGTGTCGCCGTCATGGACCAAGACGAGCAGATGTTGTCCAATGGGCAGAAGCGTGCTCAGCGACAGCGACGGATCGGGGAACGTGACGAAGCCGGCATCACCGGGTGTCAAGGTTGTCAAGAGCGTCGTCGTTGTGCGAAACCAGCCGGTGGTCAGGGTGGTCGGATTGATACCATAGACGAGCAAGGATGCCCGCAGATCATTCGCGGTCGTGGGACTGGAGTTGACGATTCTCACCTGAAGACCAGTGATGTCTTGCGCCCAATCCGTCTCACGAATTTCCGTGCTTATGTCTTGGTCGAATGGCCCACTTCCACCAGGTTGACCGTCGGCCCCTACACTTTGGATCGTTGTGATGGAACTGCCTGCGGTAACAATCCACCCAAAATCCGGGTCCGAAGTCGTCCCGTTTCCCCACCCATCGCGAAATTCCCTGGTGGTCCCCGGGGTGAGCGACACATATGGGCCACGGAACCCTTTAAACAAGGTCGCTTCAGGATTCGTCAAGACGATTTCTGCACCGGCGCCCGATGTCGGTCCGTTATTGAACCCATTGGCATCGGGTACAGGATCGAAGATGGGGGCTTTGCCACCGAACGGATCGAATGAAGGGGGCTGCTCGATCAAGCTGGTGATCGTGGTTGGCCGTACACCCGTATCCACCACGTAACCGGACAATAAGCGCTGTCCGGCGAATGCCGGCTGTTCATCACCCACGATGGCGCGTCGAATCATTTCCAACCGCCGCTGCGTTTCCTCATAGCGAAACTGACTGTCGGCGTTATCCGTAAAAGAAAGCGTGGTAAACGCGATGGCGGCCAGGATAAAGACGACGACGAGGAGTTCCAGCAAAGTGAGTCCTCTGGTATCGGACAGCAGTGCCCGGGCATGATGGATAAAACGAGCACGACTGAAAGCTCGGTGCAGGCCGATCCACAACTGGGACTGGTTGGACCGTTGCAGGTTCATGTGGATCATAGACCTTCCATTCCGTTCACCCATGCTTTCGGGCTTCTACTTGAGCAGGCAGAGCACGAGGTCGTCATCGCCCGCCTCAGGGCACGTGGTGATCGATGCGCTGTCATACGTTTTGTTTGGCCCCATGCTCACAATGCGGGCCTTTGCAGGATCGTCGAGGTCGAACAGGAGATACGGGCGGCCCCACTTCGGATGCGGCGGATCGCCAGCGACCGTGCGCCAATCCAACAATTGTCCATCGACCGTATCGAGTGCACTGGGAATGGGAAGTGCGATAAAGGGATCGGCCACCCCGGGCATCTCACGAAGGGCCGCCGTCCCTCCTATCGGATCCCCGCTTCCATCCGGCTGCAAACCGTTCCCGATATCCACCAACCCTTCACCGAATCGCGTCAGATACGGGCCGCGCCAGCCTCGTCGCGTGTCGGGGTTCCATTGGGCAAGAAACGCGAGGGGATGTGAGCTATTGAGCTGAGGCTGCTCATAAAGCTGGATGAAATTAGCTGGAGAACAAAACCATTCTTTCGACGGCACAGGCAAGGAACCGATTGGTACCGCCCCGTTATTGGACGTCGTACACTGATTAGGTGGTTCCAGATCAAACGGCCCTTGCTTCGGCAGATAGCCGGTATCTTGTTTGAACCGCAGAATCGCGTCCTTGATCGTGACAAGTTCATTCCGAGCGATCTGAAGCGTCGCATCGTCTTGCACCCGACCGAGAGCCAAGACAATTCCACCTGCGATGATCGCCATCACGGCAACGACGACCAACATCTCGAGGAGGGTGAGTCCCTTGCTCGTCCCGAGCGCAACGAGGCATCGGTCGGCCGAAACTCTCGATCTTTTAGAATAGAGAAAGGACCTCTTGGGTCTCTGGGGGGCCAACCATCTCGCAGATCGCAGGACGTTGGTAGCGGGCTGCCTGGAGTGGGGATCTATGCCTCGGGGCATCATCCTGCTCACGGAGGCTTGCGGTTCTTTCGGCATCATGAATCGAGGCAGAACTGTGATATGGTATTCTGCATCCATTCCTGAGGCCGGAGCGTTGTCGAGTCGGGAAACGATCTCGTGCATGTCACGCGTCGTTGGAAGAGAAGAGCCGGCAGGGAAAGCCCTGGCTTTCCCTGCCAACTCATTCAGCATCGCGCGGTCAGCTTAGCTCTTCTGACCTGACGCTTCGGCCAACTCCTCGTCCAAGAAGTCGCCACGGGAGTCGAGCACGGTTTGCAGCCGAGCTTTCTCCGCAGGGCTGCTGAGGCTTCCGACGTTATAGGCGGCGATGTAACGCGGATACTGCCAGCGTTCCAGCTTGGCATACGTCGGAACCGAAGACATCTCCCCGCCGCCGAGCGCACCGGAGCCGTCGTTGAACAGCGAGGTATTGTTGCCCACACCGAACAGGACGAGGCGGTCGGCTGTATCTGCCGCAGCCACGGTATAGTCGCTTGCGGTGTTGCCTACCATACTACCGGCATCGGCCCCCACCTTGGTCAGGTTGATGCCACCGGAACCAGGTCGCCACACCACCACGGGATCTTGGACGGTGGCATTGGCGGTCAGCTCACGCGCAAAGCCGCGGCCGCGGTTTCTTCCGTTTCCTTCACGCGGGAAATCGAAAATCCGTGCGGGAATATCGGCCTGATCCAAACAGCCCACGCTCGCAGCCGTACCATCTTGGGCCGGGATCGCCAAGGCTGCGGATCCGGAGCAGGTGCCGCCCCGTGTGGTAGAAAGCTCGTTGCCATTGCCGGTGGCATCGACATACCGCACGCTGACGATGCCAGCCTCGCGCAATGCTGCGATATGAGCATCGCTCAGCGTGGTAGCCGTCGTTGCCCCGACGACAGGAATGGCTACTTGGACCTTGCCTTGGAGGCTCGATGTCAGCGATTCGACGAGCCCTCCGCCAGGAGCGGATGCATCAGGCGTCAAGGCATTGGAGGGTGGAGTCCCCCGGAATCCGTCCCCGCCGTGGTTCAGCAGGGTTGTCGACCCGGTCACCGCCACCAAGGAATCGAATTCCGTCGGCGCAAAGCCGGTCACAGCCGTGAAGTTGCGAATGGCTTCGTCCAGTGCGGCCATGGCATTGCTTTGTTGCTTGTTTTTCGAAAGTTCCTCGATCCCGTCGTAGGCGACGACGAGGCCGCCGGCGATAATGGCCAGGATGGCCACGACGACCAGCAGTTCCAACAGGGTGAATCCCCGTTGATTGCGAAGCGCAGAAAATCGATGGTGCATGGTTCTACTCCTTCGGTTTGAGTGAAATAGATGAATGTGGTGAATGGTTCTTGCCAGAAAGTCACGCGCGCATGGCGTGTCTTTCGTCTGTCTCTGGGCGCGGCGCAATCGAAGACCGAACGGCGATGGTGGCAAGCCGACCGGATCGTGCGCATGGCCTCCACACGATACCCACAGATCGATGTCCGGGCCGTCACCTCCTTTCTTCGGTTAGGGCGCTGGATGCGGGATCGCGGGCCGATGAATCCAGATGCAGGCGGGAAGACCATGGTTCCAACGAGTAGGCAGGCGTTCATTGGGAGTTCTCCTCAGCGGGGATACATCGCACACGATGGGCAGTACTCCCGGTGGGCTCATGATCGTTGACGATCCACCGACGTTTGCATCGGGGACATTTGATTTCAAAGCCGGTTGCGACGCGTTTGACGAGCAAGCGGCCGCATTGGCATCGGATGTCATGAGACAGTTGTGAATTCGTTCGTGAAGCTTTCATGAGAATAATTTTCGTTCTCGTTTGTCTTGCGGGACGAGAAATAGCATACCCGTGGAAGACGTGGGAATGTTCATGGACCGGTTAGGATATGTGCGAGAACCGGAAGAGACGTCTCTTCATACCCAAGACCGATGGGATCCCATCGAGTGGGGTGCGAAACGAGGTCGGCGTCGAGCCGGGATGAACGCCCTCGGTGTCCGAGAGTGCCGCGCCGAGCCTGTCGAGGTGCGTCCTCGCTGCCTCGAACAGAGGGTTCAATTCCAGACTGCGCCGATAGGCCTCAACGGCTTGCGGCACCTTTCCTCGCGCTTCATCGATGATGCCGAGCAGGTAATGAAAGCGAGGCTCGCGCGGTTCGAGCTGGATGGCACGCTGGAGATGCGTCGCGGCGTCATCGAGCCGATCCTGCTGATAGGCGATCAGACCGAGATTATAATGGGCCTCGAAGGAGAAGGGATTGTGGTTCAACGCCTGCTCGAAGGCTTTCTGGGCACGGTCGGGCTGTCCCATGCGCACATAGACAGCTCCGACGTTATTATGGGCATCCGTGTAATCGGGTTTGAGCGTGACGGCAGTTGTGAACGCCCGAAGGGCCTGCTGGAGTTGTCCTTGAGCGTAATACACGGTTCCCAAGTTGTTGTGGGCAGCGGGACTGGCGGGGGCCAGTGCCAGAGCCATGCGATAGACGGCGATGGCTTCGTCGAGCGCGCCGAGTTCGTAATAGCTTTTGCCGAGGTTGATGTAGGCTCGAACATTGGTCGGATCCTTCTCTACGGCATCGGTCCAGAAGGTCACGGGACTCTGCCAAACGGCATTGCGCGTCGAAGCGGTGACGGCGTACGGGAGGATCATGCCGAGACCCACGATCAGGCTGAGCGCGGCCGGCGCCCAGCGTTCGAGTTGACGCCGGGCGAGGAACGATCGGCAGCCACGGTCCAACGCCGTCACTACGACGAGCCACACGCCGATACTGGGCAAATAGAGTCGGTATTCCACCATCAGATCGCGCAGTGGAATAATGCTCGAACTCGGCAGCAGGGTGATGAAAAACCAGAAGATGCCGAACGAGATCAATGGAGCGTCTTTGCGCAGGCGCCATCCGAGCCACACGCAAGCTAGGATGATGAGGAATGAAAAGCCGGTGGGAAATTCGAAGAGGGATTCGGCCAAGGGAAACTGGCGATCGGCGTTCAAGCGGCTGGGAATCGGTAGGGCCAGGAGCGATAGATATTGAACGATCACGTTCAATTGGGTGAGGAGATTTTGTCCCATCCCCCATTGGCGCGGATCGGCGGGATGCATCCAGCTTTGGACCAATGCGATGATATCGATACGCCACAGTAGAATGCTTCCGGCGAGCATGAGCAAGAGCATGCCCGTGCCGACCAGGGTTTTGATTACCCGCGCGTCCACGCGCATGCGCGGCGCAAGGATGAGCCACGTGAGCATCCCCAGCACGATCGGCAACGTGATGGCAATTTCTTTCGAGCACAATCCTGCCAGATAACAGAGCCCGGTGAGGGCTGCGGCGCTTACGCGCGTGGATGTTCGCCTCGTCGTCACCGCCTTGATGAAGGCCAGAATGCCTAAGAGATAGAACAGTGTCGCCATTTCTCCGTGACGCTGCGTGATATAAGTCACACCGGCGGTCTGCACCGGATGCACAACAAAGAGCAAGGCCGCTAGCAGTGGGGGAATCGCGGAGGCTTCGATGGACCATCGGGAAAGCCCGGTCGCTTCGGTCGGTGTCGGGAGGGCAGTCAACTGAAAGAGCTTGCGGAGTAACAAGAACACCAGGCATCCGTTGAGCATGTGCAGTGCGACGTTGACAACGTGATATCCTTCCACCCGATAGCCGTGAAAATGATAGTTCAACGCAAAGGTGATGGCCGGTAGGGCGCGCGAGGGATTGGTGGTGACCGACCACTGAAACAGCTCCCCTATGCGCGAGAGATCTTTGATGACCGGATTGCCCAACACGGAGTTCTGATCGTCGAACACGAACGCGCCATGCAGACTGTTGGCATAGGTCAGAATCGTGAATCCGAGAATGACGAGACAGGCAAACAGGCTAAAGCGCGCCGACGTAGACATGACTCGCTCAGGATGACGAGGAAAGGGATGAGTGCTGCTCGTCCAGACGTTTCCGAATCAGCGCCAACTCTTGGGCCAATCGCTCGTTTCGCTCGGCGACGGTGGACAGTGCGACGGTCAAGGACAACATGATGCCGATGAGGAAGAGGAATCCAAAGACAAAGAGCGCGTTGGCCGGCAGGGCAAACCCGAATGCCTGGGCCAGTGCGACGACCAATTCGAATTTGACGGCGCAGAGCAGGAAGGCCACTGCGGAAATCAACCAGAACAGGGCATAGCGCTCGCGGAGCCGCCGCTGACGGATCAGTTCGAGCACAATGGCCATGATCGCCACGGCCAGCACGATGGCCAGTGTATGAGGGGACATCATCGCAAAAGGACAACGACAGCGGTGCGAGTGCTCAACATTTCTTGACCATCCCCAGCACGATGGCCAGCGTGACCTTGGAGGCGTAGTAGGTGGACCGAGTGAGGGTGATGGAAGATACGCCGCCTTGTCGCGTGTGCATGATGACGGGGATTTCCCGCACCCGGAGCCCATAGCGATACAGGACGATCAACATTTCGGGCTCGGGATAGTCCACGGCATAGTCTCGAGCGAACACGGCGAGCACCTTGCGGTTCATGGCTCGGAAGCCGGAAGTGGCATCGGTAATACGGGTGCCGGTCAACACGGAGATGAGCCACGAAAAAAAAGCAATGCCGCAACGCCGAATCGATGTGGACTGGTATCCTTGTTTCCGGAGAAAGCGCGACCCGATGACCAAATCGGCGTCGTCCCTGAGCAGCGGTTCGAACAGATGCGGAAGGAAAGTAGGGTCGTGTTGGCCGTCGCCATCCACTTGACAGACGAAATCGTAGCCCTGTTCCCATGCATACCGAAAGCCGGTCTGCATGGCTCCGCCGATACCCAAATTGGTCGGCAAGGTGATCACGGCCGCGCCGTGGCGGCGGGCAACCTGTGCAGTGGCGTCCGTCGAGGCATCGTTGACCACAAGGATATCGTCTTGCGGGCGGACATCCCGCACGCGATCGATGACTCGGCCGAGCGAGCACGCTTCGTTATAGGCAGGGATGATAATGAGGGTGTTCATCGCACAGACGATTTTGGTTCGAGGCTATAATGGCTATCATCGATAGAATCGTCGTGGCAATGCTCATTGACCAGAATGATATGTGCAACAACCAGAACACGTAATTATGGGAAATGCTATAGCCTTCACATAGTTTGTGATATTCCTCGATCGATTGATACGACCAGTCAAAAGTTTGGAAGAGCCGAGGATTTCGCACGAATTATTACTTATGATGATTTTTGAGAAGCTTCAAGAATGCAGCCTTTGTTCGAGGTGGCGGAGGATCTTCCTTGATGTTCGCATCCAGCAGAGCCTTCTTTTGATCGCATAAAGCACGAACCTTGCTCCACATACGGTAGATCAACCATGCAGTTTTTTTGACCTTGGGACGTTGATTGATCCATCCCCAAATTATCCCTCTCTTTAAACTCATATGATAGACCATGATTTGCGAGAGATCTCCGAAAAATGTCCGTGGTCGCGCAGAAGAGAGGGATACCGATGGGAGTCCTGTATCTTGAAATTCGGTTAAAGTAGAGGTGCCTTTTTTTGCCCGCAAAGTTGCTTCAAGGAATCCTCGTTGGTATTTCCTGTCGGGTTCAAGGTGACAACCTTCTGCCCATTCATTCCATGCATTGATGAAGATTAAAGGGGGTTGCGTAAGAGAATGTGTCCTAGCTCGACGAATTGTTTCTGCAAGCCAATATTCATAATTGGCCGGTGTACCATTAAGAATGACGACCGCACGGTGGTCTCGCCGGGCAGTATTATCCCACGACGGAAACACGCACCGAAAAACATTAGGAGCTGCGTATGATCGGTTAAGAAATGATTGGGCTACAGTGTGGTAAAGCATGACGTTGCCGGTAAAAGGCTTGTAGAAATTGATTTGGCCGTTGACATTCCTCACATGGTGATTGTGTGGCGGAAATTCTACGCCGCTGTCGAATCCGAACTGTCTATAGTCTTCGTTGTCGTAGGTCAAAGCCGCACACAGGTGAACGCTTCCGATTCCCATGCGTTCACAATACTCACGCCAAATACCGGCTGTCCTCCTTGGGTTGGGTAATAGCTGAGGGCGATAGACAATGAGCAATGGGGCGCCGTTGATCCTGATGTAGCGCTTGTCCCTGAAGAAAGGAACAAGACTTTTGATAAACTCAAGGTCATCATCAGGTAAATATTTCTGTTTAATGAGCACTTGCTGTTCAGCGCCATCCCATCGTTTGGTCCAATTTTCGTTGGCCCAACATAGGCAAAACGGCATATCACTCGCAGGGTCGGCAAGCATATCGTCAAGTGGTTTGTGAAGTAAGCGAGTGCCAGAAAACCAATAGTAGTGATAACAAAATCCATCGATGCCGTATTGTTTAGCTAAACGAATTTGTTCACGACGAGTTTCTCGTACTCGAAGATCGTAAAAACCCAGGTCTGATGGCAAATGCGGCTGATAATGACCCTCGAATAACGGCAAAGCTTTTGTCACATTGGTCCACTCTGTAAAGCCCTTCCCCCACCATTCATCATTTTCAGGGGTAGGGTGGAATTGAGTAAGGTAAAAGGCAATAAATTTGGGATCTGGCATAAGAAATTTTCTCAAAGAGGAACTTAAAGGAATCTATACTGTGCCATACGAAGTTTTGCGCCTAAATTGTGAAGGGGAATTCGTAACCTCTGAGGTATCCAGGGCACTACAAAGCGACGCAACATACGAATCGCATGCTCCCGCAAGGTTCCCTTGCGAAAGACAGGCAGCGTTGTCGGGGGATTCAAAGAGATAAGATCAACATTTTTCTGATTTTTCAATGCTGGTTGCGCCTTTAAAACCACCTGATAAACAAGTCCGAATCTGTTTTCTATTAGACTTTGCTTGATTGGGTGGGAAAGCTTTCTCCATTGGTCGGCTAATTCCGTTTCTTCTGGTCGAAAAAGAACGAATTCTGCCTCTATGATTGCTAACCCAGTGCTTGTCAAAAGGTGTTGGATATTCTTTATTCCAAAAAAACGTATATGGGTTTTATCGAGTAATCCCCAATCTTTATATTCAAAATTTCCATTAATCAAGCTTGCAATAATGGCATTATGTCCAGCATGAGGGAGCGAAATGACCACATAACCGTCTGTCTTCAAGAATTTCTGAAGCGAGCGAAGAGTATTCCATGGGTCATATAAATGCTCGAGCACATCCGCAGCAATAATGACGTCAAATTTATCATCTGCTGAAAGCAGGGTAGGCCATGTCGGGTCGTTTAGATCGCATCGAATCACGTTGTCGCAAAATGGCGTAAGGTGTTCAATGGCCTCCTGATCAATCTCTAAGGCTGTAACTTGGCAGTGACTCTCGATATTCAGGACTTTGGTCATAGAGCCTGGTCCTGCTCCAATTTCCAAGACACGTTTATTTTTCCCGACCATGCGTATAACTTTCGCCGCAGCGGTCTCGGAATTGATGTCGACTGAATAGGCATACTTATGAGGGATTCGACTCATAGATTATGCGGACCTCTTTTTGCATTCAAACCCTAAAAGATTCGCTAAGATTTATAATGAGTCCAGGGAACATTTAGGCCGGTGATTTGCTCTAACAATGCAATGTCCTTCTGAAAATGATCGCGAAGGCGTTTGTAAGTGTTTTCATCAATTGAGCGGTGTTCTTGGGCGAGAGGAATAGTCAACCATAACTCGGCCCAAAATCGCACGAGGCGTTGCCACTTTGGTGGCAAAAGTTTCTTCGATTCATGGGTGAACCACTTATATACCGATGGAAAACGGAGCTGGCTCCCCCCAACATGGTACCGGCGACCTATGTTTTTGGGCATAAATCCTGTTTCCAAGCCTAAAAACGTCATGATCTTGTCCAGTAGGCTCAAAGGGTTGTGAGCCAGTTCATCCATGAAGAGTATCAGCAGCTGCCCGTGTGAAATAAAATCGGAGTAAGGTTTTAGAAGACGTCCATACTCGCTCCAGGCAAGATAACAGCTATTTTCCGCTTCCCAGGAATATGGAAGGATTCGCGTTTGCGATAAAGCAGGATCTTCGATTAGGCATTGGACTACTTCAGAAAAATTTCGTGATTCGATCCTTCTTCTCGTTGACATTAGATAATGAGAGAAAGTTCGATCTATTGGATCTCGAAGAATAACGATAAGCTTGATATGAGGAAGGACCTTTCTTATTTTTCGTGCAGCCGAAGGATCGCATAGGTAGGATGGCGTAGCTTTTCCCCAGAGTTTGTTTTCTGGTGCATTCCCAAATGTTTCGGCAAGATAATTCCTCAAGGCATTGGATTCACACGCATGGTTTTGAGTAAAAAAGGGGGCTTCTTTTTCGAGAGGCATATGAATTTGAGGATGTTCATTGAGAAGTCTGAAAAGAGTTGTCGTCCCTGCCTTTTGAGCTCCAATAATTATAAAATCAATTTGATCTTTTCTTGGTTGCATGCTCGATAAAAGTTAGAAAAAGGAATGAGTCAAAAGGTTTAAATATTTTTCTTTAAATCAAAGAATAATCAGATCCACCGGCCGCTTTTCTCATTGTGGGGCTTTGTTAATGATGCCTAATGCGGTTGTATTAATATGCAATCTTTTATAAACACTGATTATTAGAAACACCTTCCAAGTAATAAGGCTCATGGCAGTAGCCCACGCTGCTCCGTGGATCCCCCACATGGGGATCCACATAGCATTCAAGAAGATATTGAGGCCCGCGCTCATGGCCATCCCTCTTGCCGCATCACGTTCATAGCCTGTCATAATCAGCAGCAGGCCCACAGATCCCATAAATACATTGGTTAATTGTCCCACGCTCAGGATTCTGAGGGCCCCCGTACCTTCGAGAAAATGAGGGCCGAAGAGGAACAGAAACCAATCGCCGGAAAAAAGAAATGCCAAAGCAATGGGACAGGCGAGGACAAAGGTGCCACGGGCGCTGGCGGTGACGAGTTGCTGGAGACGATGGAGTTTTCCCTCGGCATGCAGAACGGCAATTTTGGGGCCCAGGGCCATGTTCGCAGCAACTAATGGGAAAAGAATGAGTTCGGCGCCGCGGGAGGCTACGGAATAGACACCCGCCTGCTCGACGCCGTGAATGGCCCCGAGCATGATGACATCGGTTTGGCTGTTCACCACGTGAAGTCCAGTGAGTAGGGCAAGTGGCAGAGCGGCCTGAGACCATTGGGCTGTCCGGTAGGTTGGTTGGGCGCGCTCCACAAAAGTTGGAATTGCCCGTGACAAGAGTTGTGTGCCGATCACATAGGTTACGCATGCCGATATGACCACTAAACCCATGATCACCGGCGCACTGAGTTTCAGGCCCAGTATCAAATAGCTCGCACACACCAAACCAAGGAGTAACAAAGGTTGAATCACCGTTCCAGGTATTTGCCCTGTGACGACGCGGTGAAGCCCCTGCATGGCAGCTTGCCTGAGCCCGTTGAGTGCCATGAGTGGGAGTAGGACGCAACCCAAACCCATGGTAAACAAGAGTTGCGCGTCGAGATGATTGGCCATGATCCATAAGACGCTACCACTGATCGTGCCTATCCCCAGGGATATTGCCAGCACGACTTGATGAGTGCGGCGCAGCAGGCCGCGCATCAATCCCCAATCCGACTGCGACGCATATGCCGCCAATTGTCGGACCAGAAGGGTGTCGAATCCGAACGTAGCCGGGATCAACAATACGCTAATCCAGGCCATAGCATAGGTGAATGTTCCATAACCTTTGGCATCGAGAATTCGGGCAATGACCAGGGTGGCAAGAACTCCAAGGCCGGTTGCCATGATTTTTAGGGCAAGCGTACAAAGGGCTCCTGTGGCTACTGTTTGATCTGCGGGGTGGATCGGAAACATTCGGCGGCGCTGTGTCCCCATCCAGGTTAGGAGAGGCCGGTAGAATGGCCAGCCAGGATGGGAAACCATGGCCACGTTCGGCGATTTTGCAGGGCGCAGGTGAATATCGGGATGTGGATCGCTAGACCTCATGGCGTCTTGGTGCGATTGAAGAGCCTGTGTCTTGAGGAGGAGTTGAGAGCTAGAAATTGGGAGGGGTGGTGCCATGGGATCGCGCGATATCGTGTGTCAGATAGCGTTGTGGTTGTTGACGGGATGAACGATGCCGGTTGGCGAGTCCTCGGGCATTTGGAGAGATTTGATGTATCGCTGGGCTTCCAGCAAGGCCATGACTTTGGCTGTGCTGTGTTGGACCGACTCCAGGTCCGTCCGGCACTCCAATTCAGGGAATTGTGGAATGTCATAGGGATCATCGATGCCGGTAAAGTCCTGCAATTCCCCCTTTCTCGCCTTGGCATACAACCCTTTTACGTCCCGCGCTTCGCAGACCGACAACGGCGCGTTCACGAACACTTCGAGATACCGAGGTGTCAATTGCTCGCGGAGTTGGTTCCGAAGGCTCTGATAGGGTGTGATGGCCGCCACCAAGACAATGATCCCATTCCGGCTCAATAACTCTGCAAGAAAACCCAGCCGACGAAGATGTTCTTCCCGCGCGGCTCTCGTGAACCCGAGGTCTTTGCTCAAGCCTTTCCGCACCACGTCGCCATCGAGGATTTCTGCCCGGTAGCCACGTCGCTGCAATTCTGCAAGGACCCGTATGGCTATGGTGGATTTGCCGGAGCCGCTCAATCCGGTAAACCACACAATTGGAGCGGCTGCAGGGCTTGGTGCGGGAAATACCTTGTCAGAGAGTAGATGAAACGTTTGCACTCTATCGTTCATCGTTACACCCATCGCTGGATGAGACGCCAATAACCGCTCCAGATCAGGTTCATGAGGCATAAGGCCCATCCGTCCAATTCCTTCTGGTGTACCTGGCTTGTGAGATAGGGAATGATGGCACGGTCAGGAAGTTTGCGGAGCGATTGAATTGACTGCCTGGTCCGATACAGCTCTCGAAAATCTTTGATGAAATCCAGGTAACTTTTCAGCTTGAGCCGTCCCCATCCGCCAAGCAGGGCACGCAGCAGCACGGCCGCTTCCGTTAGCAGGATGATGGGAATGAGCAATGTCAGCGTTTTGGTTTGGTAATGCTTGAACAGCGTGCGAAGCCGGTTGCGCTCCAGATAGTAAAATTTCATAGGCCCGCGATCAAAGCGATATTGATGCCAGACCAGTGATCGTGGCGCCAGAACGACCCGAAAGCCGGCCAACCGGGCACGATGCCCAAGGTCGAGATCTTCATGGTAGAGAAAATAGCGTTCATCGAATCCGCCGATGGTCATGAAGAGTTGCTTGGTCAGCAGGCACGCGGCGCCGGAAGCGAAGGCGATCTCCTGCAGGTCCTGAGAAAGCGGGGGTGTCGGGTTGGTATCGCAATAGCCAAATCCCAAATACTGTTGGCAGTTCCCCCGGCTATTAATCCGCTGCGAGGGTGGAAGGCCTTCGAAGAGCAGGGATTGTACGAGGCCGATATCTGGTGCCTGCTGCGCCGCTGCGAGCAACTCTTTCAACCAGTCCGGATGCACGAGGGTATCGGGGTTCAAAAGGGCAATGTAGTCGGCTTGGTTCTGAAGGGCCAAGGCGATGCCTTGATTGCATGCAGCCGCAAAACCGCGATTGTCGTTGTTGACCACGAGGCAGATATCCGGAAAAGCCGTCGCGATGAATTGGGGGGTGCCGTCGTTGGAGGCATTGTCGATCATCACGATGCGTCCGGCGGGCAGGGTTTGATGACGTACGGACTGCAAGCATCGGGCGATCGTTTGTCGATGATTGTGCGTGATGATCACCACATCGACGCAGGCAGAGCCTGTCGTCGGTACAGGCAGTGACGGCGAGGCAGTCACCGGAATGGGAGAAGCCGTCGAAGGCATCTGCGACCCGGATCGATTACAGTTGAGAGTAGTTCTCAATATCATGTGAGATGGAGTGTATCGTTTCGCGGGATGGCGAGGAAATGTTTGTCGGCTGGATGGAAGATGTTTGATCGCCAGGTGGACTCGGAAAGAGAGGCACGGTGCAAGCCGTCGCTCTTGAGAAGACAGCGCGATTGCAGGCAGATGGCGGTCAGGGGCTTGCGCTGCGATCGAAAACACGTTGACACGGCGAGCGATTGAGAAAGCGCGCAGAGTAGGTTTTCACGCGCATCTTTCGTGCGAGCACATGTCTTGTTCTTAAAGCGAGCGCCGTTCGAAAAGCGGGCGAACGATAACAGCACAGATATCCAGGATCGACGGGTGTCACGGACACGATGCCGCGAGCCAAAAAGCGACCAGCACCTTTCCGATTGTGCTAGGTCAGACTTTGACGCCGAACACGACAGCCAGGCTGACGAGCATGACCAGGACCAGTCGAATCAATCCGATGCGATCGTGGGGGACGCCGAGAATCTGATTGACTTTGGCAAATGTCCTAGCCAGAGACAGTGTGATGTGGAGTGATGCAGGAGAAGATGGCTGTGCTCTTAATTGACGCGAGATGAACATGCGAGACTCGATCGCCCTGCTTCGTTACTCTTTTTATCGGCCATGGCGGTATATTCCCTGAGCACGCGGTGCGCTTTCGATGGAATATCGCTATGGCCTCCTTCCATGACGCCCACCTCAAGGGTATTCGACAATATTGGTTTCGGCTCGCCTCTTGTTGTTCGACATGAGGGGTTCCGATGTCATCCCGACGGCATGACGAGGCAGCGTACGAAGGGTCGTCTACCGGCTCGGGTAGAGGCGGCGTTTTTTCTCAAACAGAGATGCCGAGATTGGTGAATCTCCCCATGACCGATCCGCCGGGGATTGTCCGTCACGATCTTCGGCCACTGAACCATCATTCGCGCATAAACGATCTGGCATTGTAACATGGCGCTGAAGCGCTCGACTCCTTACAAAAGATCCCTCGGCTTGAACAGAAAGAGGACTCGGCATGTGGCCGTATGTGCTGGCAGATCTTCTGATGCCGTTAACGGTGGGCTTGGGATTATTGTTGGCCGGGATGGTTGGGGTGTGGTTGAATCGCGGGCCAATTCGCGGAAGAGTGATCCTGACCCTAGGGGTGCTCGTCCTGGTGCTGCTTAGCTACGGCATCGGAAGTTCCGCGTTCACGCGATATTTAGAACGACAACATCCTGTGTTGCTTGCGGACCAATTGGAGACCGATGGTCGATCGCCGCGGGTCATGAGCACCAAATACATCGTTGTGCTGGCTGGAGGCCTGTCGATGGATCCCGCCCTTCCGCTGTCCAGTTGGGTCTCGCACGCCTCACTCGTCCGGTTGGTGGAAGGCGTCTTGTTATATCATCAGTTCCCAAAATTTTCCGGCGTGAAATTGGTGATTTCTGGCGGGCGCCGTTCCGGACCCGTGTCTGAAGCCGATGTCATGGGTGAACTTGCGCTGGGACTCGGGGTTCCTGAACACGATCTTTTGCTCGAATCCCGTTCCCAAGATACGGCCGGTCAAGCATTGGCTCTCAAGCCGATGCTGCAGCATGCTCCGTTCATTCTTGTGACCTCCGCCGTGCATATGCCTCGGGCAGTTCGCGTATTCGAGGCGCAAGGGCTGCATCCCATCCCGGCGCCTACCGGTTTTTGGGAAAAAGATAGTCCAGGATCAGAGTTGAGTGAATGGTTTCCTCGAGCAGGCCAGCTTCTTGCAGCCGAGCACGTGGTTCACGAGGTCTTAGGGTTGGCGTGGCTCACTCTTACAGAGTCGGGCAAGCTGCTGGGTACGCCATTGCATCGCGATGCGACACCCTGAGGATACGGCTCGTGATACCGCGGTCTTAGCGAGAGGCTTCACGAGCAGTGGATAGTCACGAGTGCTCGGGCACAAAGAACAATCGGGGGTAAAGCGTGGATGGACGGTGGTGGCTGTGGGGATTGGTGATGCTAGCGGGGTGCACGATGCTCGATCGTCCGGTCTCGGTCGAGGAGACCGAGAGGGTCGATGAGCAGGCTGTGTGGCAGCATCATGTGCAAGCCGCCCAGCAACTGATGACCGAGCGCAACTATTCGGCAGCACGAGCGCATTTGGAGATAGCGGCACGCCTTCAGCCTACGCGACCTGAGCCTTGGATCATGCACGGAGAGTGTTTGTTTCGCATGGATCGCTATCGCGAGGCTCTCGCGGCTTATGATCGGGCCTTACAGCTGGATCCCCAATCGCTCCCGGCGCGGGCTCGCCGGTGGGCGGCATCGATCGAGGCGCATCATCGGACAATGGAGATCAACCGTACGATAAGGGAAGAGATACAACGCCTGCTTGTCGATCACGAGGATGATCCAAAACGGTTATACCTCGCATGGATCGGCTATGGATATCTCGATGCCGCGCAAGAGCGGCAAGAGGTTTTTCGCCGATGGCTGGCTCATGCACGGGATCCCGCCTGGCGTCCGATGCTTCGACGAAGTCTTGGAACCATGCTGTTCGAGACACAAGATCCGGAACAGCGCGAGGCATGGGCAGGCCGGTACCTCGAGGAATTCGGCGAAGGAGCCGAGGCGGAGTTCGCTGCGCGCGTGCTGATCAAGAGCTTGACTCGGCAGGTCTCCGACATCGAGGAGTTTGTGCGCGAGGCGCGGAGATGGCTTGACCGGATTCCCCGTTCACCGTTTCTGTCTCTCGGCTTCGCTCGGGTCTTGGTCGATGCTCGTTCGGAGATCGATATGGCCATCCACTGGATCGAGCAAGCGCTCGCCCTCTGGGATGCATCGCACGCGCCGTCGGCAATCGACGCATCGACGTATGAGCGCCATCCATTCCTCGATGCGCGGTGGAAGGGCGAAGCGCTCACAGCCCTGGGATTGTCTCATTTGATGCAGGGAAGGGTGGCCCAGGCACAGACATCCTTCGATCGTGCCGTCCAGCTTGCGCCATGGCAGGGAGAGGCCTGGCATTATCTCGGATTGATCGCCGTCAACGAAGGCCGAATCGGCGAGTCCCTGGAGCTGTTCCTCAAAGCGTTGGAGACCGGTCGTGCCCTGCCCAACACACCGACATTGGTGGCGCATCTTGTGCCTGGAGCGAATGCAAATCCCGAAAGGGCACGGCGCATCCTCGCGCACGATGGAACGATCGTGACTTTTACGGATGTGACCGTGAGCAGCGGCCTTTCCGGTCTTCGGTCCAGTCGTGTCGCCTGGGGCGATTATGATCGCGATGGATACGAGGATCTCTTGCTAGATGGGCCCCGACTGTTTCGGAACAACGGCGACGGAACCTTCGCTGAACTGACCTCGTACACGGGGCTTGGCACGATCAAAGGAGCGCGAGGCGGTGTGTGGGGAGACTATAACAACGATGGGTATCCGGACCTGTTTCTATTCGGGGGACCGACCGATCGCGTGTTGAAGAATCACCAGGGATGGGTCTTTACGGATGTGAGCGAAACCGTTTTCCCGGGTCCCATTGGTGGACCGACGGAGGCGGCTGCATGGGGCGATCTCAATCGCGATGGATGGCTGGATCTCTATGTGGCCAACTATGAACGCGCAGGGGTCGAATTGGGATTATGCGTGCAGGATCGCCTGTTCCAGAACGCACATGGGACGCGTTTTGTCGACGTAACCGCCAAGGCCGGCATCATGACGGATGAAGCCATGTGCGGGCGAGGCGCGGTATGGACGGACATCGACCATGACGGATGGCAGGATATCCTGGTGTCCAATTATCGGCTGGATCCGAATTTCTTGTGGCTCAATCAGCGGGACGGAACGTTTCGCGATCAAGCGAAAGTTCTTGGATTCCGAGGGCATAACCACCATGGCGCCTTTGGACACAGTATTGGCAGTGTCGTGAGCGATCTCGATGGTGATGGCGACCGCGATGTGATGACGACGAATCTCGCCCATCCTCGTACATTGCCCCATGTCGATATGAGTATGGTCCTGTTCAATCAGGGAGCGCCAGGATACATGCTCCGCGACCGGTTCGCGCAATCGGGAATTTGGTACGAAGAGACGAATGCCGATGTCACGCTAGGGGATGTGGACAACGACGGCGATGTGGATCTGTATATGACCGCCATTTATCCAGGGCGAAGCAGTCATCTCTATCTGAACGACGGACAAGGGCACTTTCGCGACGTGACGTGGTTGAGCGGGACCCGCGTGGAAAATGGATGGGGGACCGCCATGGCTGATTACGACCGGGATGGCGATCTGGACATCTTCGTCGCTAGTCAGGATGGCGTCCGATTGTTTCAAAATGACGGGACCGCCCATCATTGGGTGGCAGTTCAGGTTCACAGCCAGCACTGTCAGCGTTTGGGTGTCGGGGCCACAGTGATCGTGAACACCGGCCAGGCGACATACCAGCGGACTGTAATGGCAGGAAAAGGGACAGGGACTCAGGATACGCTGGTCGCTCATGTGGGATTGGGTACAGAAAATGGGCCCATCGTGATAGAGACCCGCGATCTGTGCGGGGGACGAGCCGTCAAGACATTATCCTCGCCGGATCACATGGTCACTGTAACGACCGCACCTCCGTAGTTGGAATACTTTCGATTTGGCTTCTCTGTGATGCTATACGACCTTTCTTGGAGCAGCATCAGACTCCAAACGAAGAATCTTTCTTTTCGCGATCGAAGCTGAATGGCTCTCAGGACTTCTGAGAAAGCAAAAAAGCACGCTGTCGCTCTTACCGGATCGGTTGGTTCACCGGGGATTTGGTAGAAGGTGGAAAGGAGATCAATCATGGGATGGACAGTGAGATCCGCGGTTTTGGCTTCGATGCCAGGTTCAGTACTTTGTTGAAAATTTTCATGGCTCATTGAGCTGCGCCCTCTCTTGATTTCACACAAAAATGTCAAATCAGACCTGATGTTTGAGTGCCACAAGTCTACTGAGTATCAGTGACAGAAGCGCCGGTCATCGCTAATCCAGATCGATGAATGTTCCCTGGGTCGATCCATATGGGCTTTTATCACGAGTGCATGGAGGAGGAGAGAACTCAGCAGAAAGTGGATATTCGTAAAGGGGAGGACGCGCATGTGTTGTATGATTGATCGCTCAAATCGATAGATTCTAGGCGAAGTTGAAGTTGGGCTGGATTGAGGGGCCATTGTCGTGAAACAATGCCCCCGATGTAACTCGCCTTTTATGGCACGACCTCAAAATCCGCGTGCATGCCCATCATGTAATGATCCGGCAGGTTGCAGATGAGCGCGTAATGGCCAGCCGGAAGCAGGAATTGCTTGCGTTCGTGGGAACCTGGCGGGAAGGCCTCGATTTCATCGACGATTTCGACTGCATCTTCCGGGACTCTGACGGAAGAGCCGTCTTCCTCGTCATTGGGCTCTACAACACGTGGTAAATTGACCGCCTCGAGGTCGGTTCGAATAATCACCAATTCATGGTTTCGCTGCCCTGTGTTCAAGGCCTTGAATGTAATCCAACCTGCTTTGACTGTCGTTCGGTGTGGCGACACGCTGAATTCCCGGAGCTCAACGCGCACCTTGTGCGGATGTTTCTCGCGAGGATGATCCTGCGCCAGAGTTTGACCAAGGCCGCCGAACGTGATGAATACGAAACACAGGGTAGCGAGGGTTATACCGAACACAGTTCGATGTGATTTCCTTGTTCCATTGCACATAATGATGTCTCCTTTCATTTTTCGTTCATATATAAAAACTGCCAACACTTCGATTCTGAGGTTTCGGCTGACCCATCGTCTCGGAATCCGTCAGGAGCTGGCATTGTCGAGGCGGTGCTCTTGACGCGGAGCCGTGCCCGCGGTTCTGGTCAGGTATCCAGAAGGTTTCGCATAACCGGATTCTCGCTAGCGCGGGGATGACAACACCTCCGGTTTCTTCTCGTTCTGGTTGCGCCTCGCTACAACATGTTAGAACCTCGTCTGCGAAATGAAGTCCAAGTTTCGACAAGTCCCAAGCCGAGGAGCGCATAAAGTCTTTGTTAGCCTGTTCCGAATTTCAATCGGCTCTTCACAGATGTCGTCGTATACCGTCTGAGAATCTTTCCGCTTGTTCGCTTCAAAGAAGCGGGATATTATCGATATCGTCTATCATTATCATTTGCAATATCAGTAAACCATGATCTTGGACCGGAATGGGATGTTTGCAGCGTGGTTGGAAACAGGAAACGGGACCGAACCATCGAAAAAACATATTGTGTTCCATAAGATGAACATGGCCATCCCTCACAGGATTTGTTATGCATCGGAGCCTGCTTATCAGCAATCGAATCGATAGGATGCGAGGAAGGGAGTTCGATGATGAGGAGGACTGTAATCAAATGTGTGATCGTCTGCTTGGGGGTTTGGTTGCTCAGCGTGTGCGTCGTCCAGGCCGGAAGCGATGCCCGTTTGACGAACAAAAAGGACTGGCAGGCGATGAACGAAGCCGATCAATTGTGGTACCTGAAAGGTCTCTATGATGGGGCCTTCTTGGCCGAAGAGCGAGCGGACTATAAACGCGATTTGCCTCGAACGACTTTGGGCGAGATGCGAAAACTTCTGTCAGCCTTTTACGACAACCCTGAACATGCCGATATCCCCGTTCCTCATGCCTTGATGATCATTCGTTTAGAGCAAGCCGGTGCTCCCTCCGGCAAAATCACGGCATTCAAAAAGGTCGTCAAAGATATCTGGGGACGACATCGGCACGGCTACAATGGGAATCGGCGGTCTCGTGAGCAGTAGATCTTGTGACAATGTTCTGCGATCTGTCCGGATGCACCTTTTTATGCTGCTCATGAACATGGTTGTTCGTGCGGCACGTCGGTAAGCTGCTCGCTCTTATGATCGCTCGACCAATCGGAAATAGCCGCATCGTGTATTGGTTGAACGAATCTCGGGTCGAGGATGCAGTCAAACCCTCATCGCGTTCCTTTCTGGCGAAGCTATCTCATCGGCGCGTTGGTCTATCTCCTGTTCGGAACCATTCTGTTGATGATGATGAATTGGTGGATGTCGCAAGAGTCTCCCACGAATCAGGTCGAACCGTCGACGAATAGACCTCGTGACGAGAGTCATGCCGATTTTTCAAACCGTCCTCAGGCGAGGACGTCCGCCTGGCAACCTCCTGCTTCAACGCCACATGATCGGGCCGCTTCTAGAGCCGATCAGCGCACGGATGCTGGGTCTTCAGTTGTCCTTTCTCCGACGTTGCGTAGAATTATTTGGGAGGAATTGGTGCGGGCAGAGCGCCGGGCCAAAGCCCGACGCTCCGTTGAACAAGACAGCACTCCGCTGTTGAGGGTCGGAGCTGAAATCCTGCTGAACGATCGACTCATGCTTCGGCCCGCCTATGGGAATCGATACCGTAAGGCGACAGAGGCAGGGGCACGCATCGTAGAGGCCGGAACGCTCGTCGAGGTGGAGGATATCGTTCAGCGCGCGGGGACGGTGTGGTATGGGGTTATTGCATGGACGGCGGAACATACTTATCTCGGATATGGATGGGTGGAACAGCATGAATTGCTATCCCGTACGGCCCATGATCATCCGGCAGAACAAGATTGGAACAGGATTCGGAATATTCGACGCGAGGTCTATCGACACGAAATCATGGTGAAATATGGCCTCACGGAAGCCATGCTCTCTGCCATTCGAGAGGAATCCGAGAGAGAGTCGTGGCCCGTCCCGCCAGCCGAATCGGCGTCCCATAACCCATAAGTCACGTATGCAGCAACGGTCAGGCAATGGCGAACGAGCTGAAGGGCACGTGTGGATGAGGCCGGCGAGGCGAGCTCGCTGCTCTGAGCATGAGAGCCTTCACCCAATTGAACACAGAGAAACCTTCATCTTGGAGGTCTCAAGATAAGAGATTTCTTTCTGGGGAATCATGAGATTCAAGAACGATTTTTTCACCTCCAACCAAAAGGAGTCGAGAGCGATGCGCTGGTTATTCTCGGGCTTGGTGATGATCGTGCTGGTGAGCGTGGGCAGTCCGTGGGGGCACACCGAAGAACTTCCCTCGGGTTTTGTCTTGGGAGGCGTGTGTCGCTTTACTGATCACGAACCGAATAATGTGGGACAAGGGATCCCCTCAATCGAGATCGGACCAGACGGGAAATTGTGGTTATTCGAGCCTTTCATCCATGTTCGAGGAGATTCTTTTGCACCAGGACAAGTTCAAGTGCTCGATCCGGTAGATGGGATCTTTTGTAACGGCAATGATGTCTTGTCCTCACGATTTGGATCCACGAGAAGCGGAGCGATTTTTTTGCCCGATGGCCGGTTACTGATGTTTGCCGCCAAATGGCCGAGTGCAATCCTGCGGGATGCTGTGGATGGCATGTTTTTTAATGGCAATGATCGAGAAGACACCGTGCAATGGCCATTTGGATCGCTCGAGACCGTAGGAACCCCCGAACCTAGTCCTGCCGCCCTAGGCCCCTCGGGCATCTTGTATTTCCCCGTCCCGATGAAAAATCAGCTTGCCGTTTTTGACCCTCAAGATGGCGATCTCGCGAGTCAGCAGTTTTCATTCAGGCTCGTCAACCTTCCGCGCGCTCGATTCGGCGAACGTCCCATGGGGATCGCATTCAATGCTGCAGGGCATCTGTTTCTGGTCAGCCGGAGATTCGTTTTTCAGGATGCAGAGGGGCGGGCCCAGCATCGAGGGCCGGTCTTGATCGGTATCGATCCGGGAGACGACAAAGCATTTTTTACCGATGATGACCGCATGACATATTATGATATTCTGAAAACCCTCGCTCAGGATGCACCGAACGGACGGCCGCCGTTGATTATCGATATTGCCTTTGACCACGATGGGGCGTTGTTGTTGTTCGATGCCCGGTATGAGCGACTGTATCGGTTTGTCCCGGCCTTGGAGACCCAGAACGATTCACCCCGTCCTTTATCGGTTATATGGCCATCCTTTTGGAATCGCACGGCTTCTTCGAATGGCCGATAGGCTCTCCTCTTGATGACCGATCGCGACGAATGTCGAGATGGTCATTCGTGCGATCGGTGGTGCATGTTCAGGTGTGATGGATGCGCTGAGCGGAGCGAGACCATTCAGTGAGGGAAGTGGTCTCTCGCGGCTGGCCCGATTTCGTGTGGGTCATCTCGATTCGATAAAGAGCTTGATGGAGAAGACGGAGATTATCCCGGTTTTCCCGTCGAGTTGTCATCCAACTGCGGAGAATTCGCCATCCCAAAAGCAGGCCGATTCCCAAGAACACGTGTTGTTGAAAACCAAGAATCGAGTCGATGAACATCCAAGCGCCGTTCTTTTGCGCTGTAAGCTGATATTATTTTCTTTCACTCGGACATGTAAGCTTTCAGCTTAAACGGTCGACCCCTGTCTACAGGCGTTTTCGGACTTCCAACGCATCTCGCGCTCTCCGAATCGACGACGCGTCCGTTTCACCTTTCCAGCAATTCCACGAAGCATTGCTGTTCATTCAGCAGACATGGCTTGCTGATCGTCACCATCACGCCAGGCATTCCGTCTTTCAAACAGAACCGTTGCTGGCTGCACAAACGCGGGCCGCGACAGGTAACGGCCTTCTGAGCCGTCAGGCGAGGACTGCTCGATTTAGGCTCATGGATCTTTTCGCCGTCGGAAAAACGGCTGGATTCTGTTCGCCTGCATGCGCCACGAACTGCTTCATGCTGAATCGATGGGTTCGATTGGCGCTTCTCTTCGAGGCAACATAGGTGATCGCGAAAGCGTCGGGATCGAGCGAGGCCCGATCGACATACGAGAGGATAGTTCGTCCATTGTGTCGTCATCCGAGGGGAAGAGACCAACTCACCGGTGCAGATGGTTCATAGATGCATGCCATAAGCAACGCAAAGAGCGATGAGGATCACTAACACGAGACGATTGAACCGAACGACCCATCGACCGAATCCAAGGTATGGAAGGCTGAGGAGCAGGATAACGCCGGAACCTGTCAGGATGCTGCCGAGAAAAATGAGCTTAGGCATGTCGAGGTACCATCCTGAATGGATTTCGATTTGTGGATCTCTCACGGTAGCCGAGGATCGCTGCGGACGCTCATGAGAGAAGCCGCTGCCTGGTTTTCTCATCTCTTTCCCTAAGATCGTACATCGCTGCCTCGGCTGACTGCCATGATAAATTCGACGCCAAGCTGCCACTGGCTCCTTTTGAGAAAATTCTGCGCGGCGTCACGCCGAGGTTTTTGACAGGTGACCAAGAGAGTCAGTGAGACCGGTTCGATTTTGGCCTGTACCCGGCAGCAAGCCGCGAGCCATGGGCTAACGCCCACGATGACTCTGGAGGGCAGGACTATTCGAAGCAGACGGAGCCTACTCCACGACATTCACAACACCCAGCAGTGGTTCGCTCAGGCCACGATGCGAACTGAAAACCGAAACTTGCGGAACGATAGTAGGCATCTCGAGACGAATCAACACCATCGCATGAATTATTCTTGGCCTTGGCTGGAAGGCGTTGCGCAGGTCATCGGTCAGAGATCCACGAGGCTGTTGTCACGAGGGAGTATCGAGCCGGTGCTAACGGATGCGACGGTGTCATCGATCGATCGAAGAAGAAAACCGGTAAAACCAAATTTTCTCTCCGCTGGGCAGAGCGGAAATAAGGCGTTGGTTGACCGTGGTGTCCTTGACCGCGGATGCATCGGGGCTAGTAGTGGAGAAGCTAATCCTTACAGGATGCGTTCGCTGATCCGCAGAGGCGGACCTTATTCAGCACGTGCGTAGCGAAGTGAAGCTCGGGCGAGAGACCTGACGAACGAGGCCAAGCATAATGGATCGCATACAGGGCAGCCCGACCTTGGATAAGGAGGAGCAGTTCATGATGATCGGGCTGCATGCGGCATCGCCGAGTCGCGATGAACAGTCGCATAGTCGGACGATGGTCGATCATGGATTGTGGAAGATTCCGCGCCCACACGTCTTCGCAAAGATATTGGTAACTCCTGACATATTCAAAGGCAAAGGTGCTGGGCTTCTGTCGACGGAGGCTCGAAAGGTATTGCACAGTAAGCCGTTCCCGCGGCTGATCGCCTCGTTTCCAGGAAGGTGCCCATACTATCCGTCGATCGGCGTGCGAGGGGTGGCTGGCGTGAATGATCGCCCAGCCGGCAAGCGTGGGGACCTGCAGATGCTCTTGAGAGGCGATCGATCGGGCCGGCGTCACTGGTGAGCACCAGAGAAGAGCGACCAGGGCCAAACACGCGCCAAGGCGGCAACAATGCGTCGGGGTCTTCATGCATCACTTCATGAAACGTTCAGCGCACATAGAACAGACTTGAGCGAATTCCGGTCAGAGTGCCGAAGTCTTTCGAGGACAATCACATGACGCGCTTGAATGGTTCTCGCTTGATCACGCGTATTGTCGCTCAGCGTTGAGACCCGAGGTAGACTCCACGATCCTGGGACTGCGGCTGCAGAACATGTCGCATTCAGTCACGGTGTTGCGAAAAAACCCATTCATTCTTTCTTTTGTCGAGATGAAGAACAACTCGTTCTCCTCGGAAAAACGCTTCCTCACCATCAGGCGAACCGCAACGAAATGGACAAGATTCTGCTTGCGCGCTCAATGGAGCGTATGCGATTTTTGATGCAAGCCCAAGGAATTGATTTCACTCGTTCGGTACAAGTCCGGTCCGGCGTTTCATGGAAGACTCCATGATCCGAGCGATCACAACGCATTCGTTGTGGTCCTCACCTTGATGTAAACAGACTCGCCTTCTCGGTCTCGTTCAGATGAGAGCACGCTTGTGGAGGCGGAATGCTGGACGTGCCACCGGCCATGCGAACACGCTGCCCATGCCTTCGTTTGACGCCTCTCGTAACGGTGTTCGTGACCGTGATGACGAACACCAACGTGTCCATCACGATCAAAATGTATTGCGGATCATCCACATGCTGTAGAGCATGGCTTCTTTCGCACGCGAGCGCGACGACAAACAGCGAGTTGGTGGCTCTCTTCACGGTGCCGCGCCGTTGCGGTGTCAGTGTACCAAATGTTCGTTTCGATCACCATGTCTCTACGCCGGATGACAGATGCCTGAACAATGGATGGAGGAGCGCAACTCTCGATTTCATCGATATTGAACATGAATTTCAACTTTAGATAATTATTCCTAGGAAATTCTATTGACAAAAGCAATGTCTATGGGTCAACATAACGACTGCGGCTGCTCGTCCATGCGAGCAGTGAGCCCCTCGAGTGCCCCGCCTGCATTGATCCTCGAGTAGCCATTCAGCGATCCAGCGAAGAAAGGAGCAACGGTATGAAAGCGAAAGAAGGCGTGATCGATTTTCTCAATAAAATCCTGACCAACGAATTGACGGCCATTAACCAATATTTTGTGCATGCGGAGCTATGCCAGCATTGGGGCTATGAGCGCCTGTACCGCAAAGTCCGGATGCATGCCATCGATGAAATGAAACATGCCGAAGAAATTATCGAGCACATTCTCTACTTGGAAGGCATTCCCAATATGCAGCGATTGGGAACGGTCACGGTGGGGGAAACCGTCCCTGAGCAATTCGACGTTGATCTCAAATTAGAATTGGAGAATGTCGCGCTCTTGCGCGAAGCTGTTGCGCATTGTGCCAATGTGGGGGATTTTACAACGCGCCATAAGCTTGAAGAGATTCTCAAAAGCGAGGAAGAGCATATTGACTGGCTCGAGACGCAACGAGAGACTATCAAGCAAGTGGGGCTCGAACACTATTTACGTGAGCAAATCAAAAAAGAGGAATAACAAGGCCGGGGAGCACTGTAGGCTGTTCACGCTCGACCCATTCGGAATGATGGTTGATCGGACTGTTCATCATCAAAGGAGGGAGCCATGGAAGCCAAACAAGGTGTGCTGGAGCACTTGAACAAAATTTTAACAGGGGAGTTGACCGCCGTGCACCAATATGTCGCGCATGCGGCCATGTGCGAGAATTGGGGATATGAGCGGCTGCACCATGCACTCCAAGAACGCGCACACGATGAACTGGATCATGCTCGAAGCCTGGTCGAACACATTTTATATCTCGATGGCACTCCTGACTTGCAAACGGTCAATCCGTTGACCATCGGTCAAACCGTCCCTGAACAGTTTCAACATGATTTGGTGCTCGAGATGGAGGTACTGACGTTGCTCAGGGCGGCCATCGCTCATTGTACGCAGGTCGGGGATTTTACCACTCGGCATAAACTCGAAGATCTTTGCGTGGAAACGGAGGAACATATCGATTGGTTGGAGACTCAACAAGAAACCATCAAGCAAGTAGGGCTTGAAAATTATTTGAGTGAGCAGATCAAAAAATAACACAGTCCTATCGATCGCGTATCGGGAATGGCCATTGCCGTGAGGAGCGCCGATGACGCTTGTGTGGTTGGGGCCTACCCTCCGATAAGGGAGAACGACCATTGAGCAAGATTTGTTCATCCACCCAAGCGCCGCAGTTGACGCAGCGTTGCACCCAAAGGGCATTGCCTTGTGCCTGTGGTTCGCTCATATCGGGCCGATCGATATACTGAGAAACCAGCAATCCATGGCAGCGTGGGCAAGGATTGGATGTTGAAACAGGCAATGGTTCAGGATTTTTCTGTGCGCAAGAGACGAACATACAGCACCTTTGCTTCAATTTCTACATCGTCGTCGCGATTGATCACATAAAGTCCGAAGGCTCAACAAGCAATCCCACAGAGCCCCGGCCTGCTTTTGAGGGCGAGGCCGTCCCACTGTTGGGCCATAAAGAAGCTCCAAGCTCTGGAAGCAGGCCGGCGCTAGCCTATTTTATAGTTCACCAATTGCGAGATCTCTTCAGATCGCCAACAGCTTATGGATGAATAAAGTGTGCCGGTCTAACTTGGATATGGCCCACTCTCTCGTTCTTCGCATCCTTGTTGTGCTTAGAATCCCATAGCTTCCAAAATCTCTCGAATCCAAGGCAACAGACGTTCCCTAGCACTCTGACCAGAATCAGACCGACAGAAATCAGGAGACTCAAGGCTACGGGAGCTTCGCCGTCTACAATGAATGATCTTTCCCTGGATACCAACGGGCGTTTTTGAGGCTGCGCCATATATCTCGAATGGCTGCCTCTCGTTGAGCATCGTTATGATCTGAAACAACGTTCATGGGCACCGAAATCTCGTCAGCCTATGGCTTTCATCGTCGCGAGCTCATGCCGGCCTCAACAACTGGGGCGATTGATAAAAAATCAACCGTTTTCGATGAGGGTCATAACTCGCGAGACATGGCGGGCGGGAACGCCCTTTTTGAAAGCTCGTGAGCACCTGTTGGACAAAATTGAGCCCCTCGACGGAAAGCGCATGAACAGCTTGAAATATGAGGCATCCTCGGGGATCAAACGCCAAGGAATGACATAGGCCATTGGTGGGAAACGGAATCTCCAGGCTTTGTGTCACGATGGCTTCTCTTTCGATCCAAACAATCGATGTAAAAGGCTCCCCCGTCTCGCTCAGGCTATCGACAAGCGTCGCAGTTTGAGACGTCATGACCACCAAGAGAGTTTCGGATCGGGTCATTTCACAATTGAAGTGGCCTAGCAAGTGAACATGGTCGTGGTGGACTTGAGGCGCACTACAGATGAGGACCCATTGGTCGCGATAGTCGGATAAGGTGATGCGCGTACGCGAACCGAACCGATATCCGGGAATCGCAATGTGCGGTAGATATGCTTGGCCATGCCGCATAGAGCACCCTCCTGTCTTGTGTGAATGCTTAGCTTGTCCTTCGCTGTAGGATGACAGGAGCAAGGCCGCATCAAAGGATATGATAACGATTGTCATTATCATATATGAAGCTCCCCCGCCGTTCCCATGTTCTGATACCAGGCCTTTTATGTTCAGCGAAACATCAAAGGAGCGGACGACAATTCGTTGGAGAGCGCAGAGCAATGAAGAGGACTAGAATCGGTTTTACAGAACACGAAGCGAGAAGGCCTATTCTCGGTAAACCTCTGGTCGAGGCTGGAACGGCGTTTAAGAGATTGATCCTTTCTCTGATGCAGGCGGAAGCCATCGTTCAACGAGGCGGCGGAATTCATCAATATTGATGGGCTTGGCGAGATAATCATCCATGCCGGATTGAAGGCAGCGATCCCGGTCCTCCGGCATGGCGTTAGCTGTTAAGGCGATAATGGGAATCCGATTTGTCGATCCCTGGTTCGGAGATTTTCCTCCATGGTATTTGGCTGTCGTCCACTGGCGGATCCTGCGCGTCGCTTCATACCCGTCCATCTCAGGCATCTGGCAATCCATAAAGACGAGTCGATACGCTTTGTGTTCCAGGGCTTCCAATGCTTCTTGACCATTCGTCGCGATGTCGACACGACAACCATACTTGTGAAGCATCTTCACGATAATCATTTGGTTGACGGGATTATCTTCCACGACCAGAACGTCTCCACGCGACGGCGAGTGCGTTTCCCTGAGTGTGTGGCGGGTGACCAATGAGTCCGAGGACTCAGATGTCCGGTCGGAAAAAATTTGTTCGAGGCATTGACGCAGCAGCGATTGACGAATGGGCGCTGTTAAATAGGCCGAGATACCAAGTTCTCGGGCCTTGGCGCCATCTCCTCGAAATCCGAACGGCGTCAAGACGACCAAAGGACATGCTGCCAGGACTGGATGTTCCTTGATGGTCTGGACAAGCGCAAAGCCATCGGGATGAGCAGCCTGAATATCGAGCAGGAGAAGATCGCACGTTCGTCCATCGGCCTGCATCTGACTGATCATGGTGATGGCGGACAGAGGGTCATCAGCCGTGAGTGTCTCCACCCCCCATTGGTGGAGGTAGTGCACGAGCGCACGATGAGACCCCTGTCGTGCGCTAATGAGACAGACTCGTCGACCCTGTAAGGATATGGCAGGTTGAGGGGGAATGGGGGCATCATCCTGAGATGGGACACATTGAACGGTAAACCAAAAGGTGCTGCCCTTGCCTTCCTCGCTGTCGACGCTGAGCGTACCGCCCATCATTTGCACGAGTTGATGACAAATCGCCAATCCGAGACCGGTGCCTCCGAATCGGCGGGTTGTGGAGGCATCGACTTGTGTGAAGGGTTCGAAGAGTGTTCGTTGTCGATCCTTAGGAATACCGATTCCGGTATCCGTCACTGAAAATCGAAGGGTTATCGTTCCAGACGAGTGGGTTGCTGACGATGATGGGATCCCTTGGACTTCGACAATCACCGCGCCTTGTTCGGTAAATTTAATCGCATTGCCGATCAGATTCACTAAGATTTGCCGGAGTCGCCCTGGATCCCCTTCCACACACTCGGGAACATTCGCATGAATTAAACATGCCATGTCGAGATTTTTGGCCTGCGCGGTTCCGATCAGCAGTTCGATGACATCTTCGGTGAGACTTCGTGGGTTGAAGGTGACATGTTCCAACGTCAGCTTGCCGGCCTCTATTTTCGAAAAATCCAGGATGTCGTTAATCAGGCTCAGCAAATGCTCTCCCGATTGCTGGATGGTTTCGGCGAATTCACGTTGTTCGTCCGTCAAGTCTGTATCTAATAAGAGCGATGTCATGCCGATTACGCCATTCATTGGAGTCCGAATTTCGTGGCTCATGGTAGCCAAAAACTGTGATTTCGCCTTAGTGGAGGCTTGTGCGCGCTCCAGAGCATCCATTAACGCAGAATTTTTTTCTTCAAGTTCCCGCATTGCTGCATCTAATGTTGCTCGTGCATCTTCGAGTTCCTGATTCTTTGTCTGCAGTAACGCGGTGTGAGCGGCCAATTGATCATGAGACTGACGCAGGCGAATCGCAAGCCAGATGAGTAAGCATAGGAGGAGACTTAATGTGAGCCCGCCGACGACAAATGTCAGAATTGATCCGCTCATGTCAGAGTGTTGGCGAAAGGCGTGCTCTCGATCCTGAACCTTACGAGCGGAAGCCCACCAACAAGGCGAGAATCATGCCCGTGATAAACATCATGCAGATTCCTGCGGTAATGCCCGTTGCCGTGTGAAGTCGGTGCGCGGTTGCCGACGGGAGTGCCGAAAGCGAGACGATGACATACAACAAGGAACCTGCCGCCATTGTGTAAAATGCGATCGACACATACGGGGAGAGAAAATACCCGCTGATCAGCGTTCCGAGACAGGTCGGCCCGCCACCGAGAAGCCCGAGGAGCATGATGTGCTTGATCCGATGATGCTGTCGACCTGCCGGCGCCATGATGGCGAAGCCTTCGGTGGCGTTATGCAGCGTAAAACCGCCGACCAGCAGGCTGCTGAGTACCCATTGACCCTGAGCGAATGAACCCCCTATGGCCAGCCCTTCGCCGAAATTGTGGAGCCCGAGCCCGAGGGCGATCATATAGACCAAGAACAACCCATCAGGGTTTCTGGGTTCAGAACCGGAAAGATGCTGCTCAAGGTACACCAAACCGATAAAACTCACAACGAGACTCACCGTAAAAATCAGCCATGTTCCGAAATCGTTGGCCGCGGTGAACTCTACGGCTTCGTGCATGACTTCAAAAAACAGGTACAATAGGACGCCGATCGAAAACCCCATCATCAGCGACCGGTGCGTGCGGGGCAAGGTCCAGAGCATTGCCAAAGCGATCGCCATTCCGACAAACAACGGCATGACGCCGGCCAGCAAGCCTAACCCTATCAATTGAACGCTATACGACAAAGTGTCCAAGTCGGCCCTCCTCCATTTTCCTTCTTGCGTGGTTTTCGGAAAGCTTAGCAGTGAACTTGATTGTCACTTTCAAATAAGCGGCTGTCATTCCTCACTGGATCAGACAAAGAGGAATTCTGCACTACGTTGACGAAGTTCGATCGCCAGTCCTATCTCTCTGCTCATTGGCACACCACTGCGGAACCAGGTGAATGGCCGCGTGCCCAATGACGTCGAGTGGCCTAGGGGATTAGGGTTCCGACACTCGGCATGGATCGACATGGCAATGGCCATCCTGGGTGCGAGCGGATGGGTAATGTGATGAGGAACACACGATTTGCTGGGCGAATGACGAACTGGCAGGAGAGGTTCCAAGATCGGTATCGCGTCGCCCATCCATGATCAGATCCAGGAGGAAGCGCATCCCTCGTCCATTGAGCTCATGGATGACATACCGTTGAAGGGTGCCGTGATGGTCAAATAGGATGCTCTGAACCTTGTCATGTGGCATTGATAACGGAATGCCCAGTCGGCGATGCGCCAGCCCCAAAGGATCGGCTATGAGGGGAATATCGAGAGCGGGAAGGGTGCTGACCCACGAATCTCGAAATGGGTTTTCATCACTCGTAATGGCCGCCAATGTGATGTGGTGCTCGGCAAACCAAAGCGCTTGCCGGTGTAAGAAAATGGCCTCATGAAGGCGGATACGCCGAAGCAAACAGAGGACCGTCCGGTGCCCTAACAATCGAGCGAAATCAAAATACATCAACCTTCCACGATACAATGCAGGTCGTCTGATTCGCGGCAGTTTGGGTCGGATCATAGTCTTTCCTCCGATCAATACGATTCAAGCGAATAGGGTGGATTCAGAATGGCCCAGGCGGGCCGCTCGAACGGTGGCGGGCACCATGCGACGCTCTTCATATGGCGGCGCGCCTGGGGAATGGCCTATAACGAGGACGATCAGTGTACATGTGGTGACTCGTCGGGAGCATACAAACGCGCGATGTGTTCTTCGATCCCGGTTCGCAACCACTCACGAAGGAGGGGATGGAGGAACCCCTTGTCGTTGAGGGTGTACACGAGTCCATCGAGGAGTGTTCGATATGGACCAGCTCCATACAGTCGATTGGCGATCACCAGCACCTTTCCGTGTCGGCTGGCTCGTTCAATAAGCGATCGGATGTTGTCGAGCGCCGAGTCGCGGAGCGTTGGCCAATCCTCTCGTAGGGTGGCTGCATAGATCGTGCGGTACTCCTGGCAGGCTGCGAGGGAGCGGAGCCTGGCAATATTGCTATGCATCACGGTGAGCCACTTGGCATTCCGCTCTTCTGATTTGGCCCCGTGCGCAAGCAAGAGCACCGTCTCTTTGGCAGGATTGGTACTGACCTCCCGAATGCGCTCGCAAAGGATCTGGGCGGCACGCGGGTCTTCTTCATATCCACCGAACGTAATGAACCGTGCGGCACTTCGAACTTGAGGAGGAGGCACGTCTCCCTCAGCAAGCTCGTTGAGCAACGTTGTCGAGAGTCCCAGCAGATATTCCATCTTTGCTTGAAACTGCTCTGCCAGCGAGTACATCCGAACAACGACGATATGCGTCGCTCCCGCTTGTTCGAGACGGCTGATCGCTTCTTGGAGAAGCTGAGGGTCGCCCATCCCATATGCCATTTCGATGCGATATTCCTTCCGGAGCGGTGCAATGAGCCGTTCGATAGCGTCATTGTAGGGCTGGGTGGCACCGTGAGGCATGAGCACGATGCCGATGGCTTCCGATGTTTTGGGTGGCGTCATCGTATTCGCCGTCTTGGCAAGCCACAGCAATATATTGGGATGCGGAACAAGGACCTTGGGCTGAAAGACGGCTTCGTGTTCAGCAAAAAACTGGCCCAACCAATTGGCCATCGACATGCTGTAATCGTATTTCGGTCCAATAAAGGCTGGGACGATCAAGGTCCGTCCTTTCTTGGCAATGCGCTCGATGAGTTGAGCCTTGATGTGCTGATTGCGTTCATCCGCCTCAGGAGCAGCTGGGTCATAATAAACGAAGATCTCCACCGCTTGGAAAGGGAGATATCGAGTGAGGTAGGCTGCCAAGCGTTGGATATCCGTTTGAATCCCCGAGGCCGTCTGCTCATCGACCGCTCCTAACCCGAGTAGGATCACGCGTTCCTGAGCGGGGTTCTGGCTGATTTCTTGCGTATGATCCAGGAGCACTTGGCCGATCAAGTCACTGCTGGCCATCGTCGGGGCCCATTGGACGACGAGACCCGGATAGCGCTGAGCGAGCGTCGCTCGTGTCCGTTTGAGCACAGGATGGGCTGCGGAAACGAACATGGGAATCACAACAATGCGCTGCGTGCCCATGTCCTCGAGCTGTTGGATTGCGCGATCGAGATATCGGATATAGTCCTGTTCGAAGCCGGATGCCTGACGCCCCTGCCACGCTAAAGCGACGGGATGCGTTTGTGCAAAAGCATCCACCAACTCGCGAATTTCCTTGTTGCCGACGAATCCCCGATCCTGAGCCACAATGAGAAACCCGGTATCCGCTTGAGCAGACGCCCCGGCCAAGAAGGCCCAAGACAAAACGCATAGAATGAAGCTTGCACATCGGCGCTGTTGAAGGCGTTGATGACAAGGATGCCGTCGTTTCATAGAAAGCCTGGGATGAAGGAATCTTGATCGCAAATGAATATAATTATCAATATCAGAAATAACCATGTTCTTATTCCTGAGATAAATGTTCTTTTTCAAGACCACGTCTTAGCGAGAAGTTCATTCGTGGGGGACTGGTGCACGAAAAAGATCATCGGCTGGAATCTCTCGTTGCGCAGTCGACGGCAGGAATAGGAGGCCGCGCTGGCGATGGGGTGCAGGCAGAATTCCCTCAGGGCATCTGCGGTTCAGGGTTGAGCCTGGTCGACAACGGCAGCCAACCCACGGCCAGCGGGTTCGTCGCTGCCCTGAGCCGCTTGGGCATTGAGCATATCTTCACCAGCTACGACAACCCGAAGGGCCATGCCGAGACGGAGCGGCTGATGCGCACGATCAAAGAAGAGTTGCTCTGGCTGCGAGAGTTCCACACGCTTGAAGAGGCGCGGGAAGCCATCGCTCAGTGGATCACGGTGGACGACAACCAACAATACGCGCATTCAGCGTTCAGGTACCGGAGGCCAGTGGAGTTCGAAGCAGCGCTCAGGGAGCAGGGATCGGTACAAACTGCTGCGTAGGGTGACTCACTCTCATCAGCATAAACAGTGTCTTGACAAACGGGGCATTACCCTTCCCCCTGGAGCTTATCTCACGTGCACCGTTCTTTTTTTCTCCAGGAGTTCGGTGGCGGAGTGAAATCCCAAAAATTGAGCGATAGCGTGCGTCATGCTTCCCGTATGTCGAACATTTTCTGGGGTTGAACGTAAGGCCTGTGCCAGCACGATGTGTCCTGGTTCCTGATCCCAGATCGCTGCAGCCGACGCGAGTGAGCCCCGATCCCCATAGCTTGGAGTTCCCTTGTGGCACGCGTGCCGAGCGACTAAGAAAATCGATGTGGTCGAACCGGTAGACTGCTATGACCAAGCCACGTTGGCTGATATTGAACCAGGAGTTTCACAGTGACGGAGTCCTCGCTTCCTGACCTGATCCACCGAGTGTTGTCGATCGATCGGCTTACCCTTTTTTCGCCATGTTCGGGTTTCTCTCAACGGGATCAGGGTTCCATACAATGACGGGCGAGGCTCATCAGTGACAGAAGCGTCTCGTCATAGGCACGAGTCAAGATGGCCGAATCGCTGACATGGTCTTGCGGGACTCGCAGGTCCGCAACGAAGGGAGCCAGGAATAGCTGTTCCAGCGCGCCGGACGGAGGATTCGCTAACTTCTATCTAACTATCTAACGCTTTGGCCTGTCGAACCGCGAGCCCGGGGATATAGCGAGGATGCGGCGCGGCATGGGATTTGGCGGCGTTCACTTCCAGCAGCACCGGCAGAAGGTACCAGGGTTGATCATGAGCGACAAAGGCCCATGGGATCACATGATCAGATGCAAAGCGCTCCGGTGTGAGGACGGCGTTCGAGTACACGCAGCGAAACGGCTCCTGTCGCGCACCAAGCTCGAGAATCGCAGCCCAAATCTGTCACAAGGTGACCAATGAGGTTCTAGCTGCAGGCGGTGCGAGTTTTTCGGGAATACCAGGAATATGTGGATTACAGCGCTGGTGGTACCGGATCCAATGCCACCGAGCCCAGCCAGTGAAGACCCCTGTTTCGTCTCACGTAGTCGGCCCAGGCAGGATGGATCCGGAGGTAGATGCCATCGTCCTCGATGGCAGAGAGCGTGCGTCTCGAAACAAACGCGGTCTGCGACCAGGCGCCAAGTGTCGATCGATCACGCTGTCTGGGAGGCCGCGGAGCTCACGTGCCAAAAACGGCCGGAGCAGGCGAAAGGGCACGTAGCGCAGGAGGCGCTCTCCTTCAATCTGCTCCCATTGGCGCCGGATCGTCCCTCGCACCTGTTGCTGAGCCGACGTGCGAGTGCCCGACGCGCGCAGTACGCTGTGATCCTCCACACGATCCAAGAGGAGGCCGATCCGATCTTGAGGACCGAAGGACAAGTGAAAATAAACATAGGGGGACCAGGCGCGCACGAGCATGTCCAGCCCGAGGTCAAAGAGGCGAAGGCGCGGTTCCGGCTCAGCCCGACGCTGCAAGCTTCAGGAAGCGCTTGAAAAAAGAGGAACTTGTACGAATTGGTGACGCGATCAGAACGCTGGGCCAACGGGGAACTATCGAGTGCCTCATCTCGAGGTAAATTCTGCCCCGCCTTCCTAGCTCTTCCGTATTGCAACCTGTGATGTGGGTTGGCGAGTGCGTAGATTCCAGAGCGAGCGTGTTCTGTTGAGGAATCTTTCTTCGAGGACTCAGCGAGTCTGAAACGAGAGCCTTAGCTTTCTCGGAATCCACCGGAAATGTGTCCAGACCTTCACGCTCCATCGAGAAGTGGAGAAACCCGAAATGGTCATGCGAGACACCGTCTTTCGCCATGCCGATCGGGAACCTTTTTCACACTTATGGCCTTTCCTGACAAGCAGAAAACGTTTGCGGTGCCGGTGTTGGCCCACCTCGGAGCATCTAGCGGTCTCCCACGCTCCGCCATGTCTTCGATCGCTTAGCCATCCGGCTCTTTCTTATTTCCGTCCTCCTTCCCTTCTTCCTCGCCTCTCCAAGCATTCTCCTCGAAAAGCAACCTATCCCGCTCGCGGTTCTTGGTTGATTTTGCTAGGCGACGGCGTCGTACCAACGCTACAGCGATCGTGCGAAAGGACGCGGTTCGTGTTGCATGACCCTGTATGCCGCCCTGCCTGCATAGACAGGATTATTCAGAATTCATGTTGTTGATAGGATTGGGACTGATTTTTTCCAAAAGTCAATCATCTTCTCATGGGGAGGGAGTCTACCATGGACAAACGCATCATTGTCGAACAGCTCCTGGCCGCCAAGGAAGCCTCAGGCAGGACGTAGGATGAACTGGCGGAGGCTTGACATCTCGGTAATGTGTATGTGGCACAACTTTTTTTCGTCGCCAGGCACAAATTGAAACCGGAGACGGAAAAGAAACTCGTACAGCTTGTGCCGGGATTGACGGAAGACTGAGTGAAGGCGATGCGAGCCTGTCCGGTGCGCTCTTATGACCCGGCCATTCTCGATATTATTCACGAACAATTCGGCGATGGCATCATGTCGGCCATCGATTTCAAGATCACGATCAAAAAGATCAAAGGGGCACAGGGTGAGGATCGGGTCTTCATGACCTGGAACGGCAAATTTCTGCCGCACATCGAACAGACCGGGTAGCATCTGCGGATCACATCCATGCGCGAGGGTCTCACGAGGCATAAGGTAGAGCCACCTGCTGTGCGGTCTCGAATCGTTGCCACGACGAGGCACGCGACTACGCTTGCGGAGCGTCGACGAGGCGTCGCATAAAGAGATCGAAACCTATCGCCTGGTCAGCGGATTTGGCGGGCTCTAGGATGCAGGTTAGCGAACCGTTCACTAAACTCTGTCGTAGATTCGCAAACAGCCAAGCTCGAACCTTGCTGAAGGCAAGTGACCAGATACGGTCGATCTAGTCTGCTCCGATCGATTCAATGAAAGCGGTTTAGCAAACCGTTGCCTTCGGCCACGCGGCCACCTTTCCACGTCTATTGTGCTCCTAATATTTCGTCTTTGCTGTCAATGGAATACAGCAAAATGTAGGCCATTTACCAACCTGGCGGTATGGAGCATGACATGCGTTCCCAGGGTTGCTTCTATCCAAACAAAGCTCGAAACAGGAAATAGGTCTGCAATTTGGGATGAGTACGCTGTTATTCGATAAGAATTCCGAAGGCGATACCTAAAGGGCTACAGGTTTCATGCACAAAGAATCGATCAGCATTTTGGCGGTTGACTCATTGTCAAGTAGATTCTCTCTCATTTCATTCCTTTCATAGTATGCCAAATTGTTGTACTTGGGGATCTCGGTCCGTCTATAGTCATTGCTGTATTATTATATTATGCATCCGTCGATCGATTCCAATATGCTGGGTTGCACCATTCGCTAAAAGGATCGGCATTGTTGAGGTACCCTCGGTTTGAAAATCGCATTATTTTATAGGGAGTTTGTTGGTCTCGCGCATTTCGTTCATCCAGGGCAAGGAGGATTGACCATGTTGAACCTAAAAGACCCCGAACACACGAACACACGGTGGAATATCCTGCTCATTATGGTCTTGTTCGCCTCTATTATGGGGTTGCCCAGCTCGGGAAACGCGAGTGAAGCGAAAACGTCACCGCATCTTCAGCGGGCGAAGATTTTTTTGGCTGCAACGGACTATCGGCGAGCGATCGAAGCTTGCCAACGGCATCTGGAAGCATATCCTTCCGTTGAAGCGTATGTGTATCTGACCTATGTCTATCATGCCCTGGAAGGCTATTTGGAACATTTGGCTAAGCGAGACGAATGGGTCAAAATCGGGTATGTTTCCATCAGTCTGGCTACGCGAGGAATGTTCGATCTCGTCGATCCTCCCAATATTATGCCTCGTATGGCACGAGAAATGATCCATGAAGGCGTTCGTCAACAATCCGATGTCACGGCCTCGATGGCCAATCAACTGGATAAAAACCGGACGGATGAACTCTGGGCTCAGCAAACGGCCTGGCGCGAAGCCAACCCCGATCGGTGGTGGGCTGGTGTCCCGGAAGCCTGGGATTGGTAAAGCGTATAGCGGCCTTCGGCGATGCATCGGGTTTCTTATCGACGATGCACGAAGCTCAGTATGGTTCGAGTCATGCGCGAGACGCAACGGCAATGACGCTGACCCTCGAACAAGTTGACAGGGTAGAAAAGGCCAGTTTAGGATCATCGACAACCGTCATTCACGACCAAAGGAGGATCTCGTGTCCACACACGTAACGCAAGTCGATGCAAGCAACTGGGAAGCGGAAGTGTTGAAGTCCTCTCAACCCGTTATGGTGGATTTTTGGGCCGTATGGTGCGGGCCCTGTCAAATGGTAGCCCCCATCATCGAGGAATTGGCTCAAGAATATGCAGGAAAACTCAAAGTTGCAAAACTCAATACCGATGAAGCTCCGGAAATCGCAGGGCGCTATCAGATCATGAGCATTCCTACCATTATTTTCTTCAAGGATGGCCAGCCTGTCGAAAAACTCATTGGCGCCCGTCCCAAGCAGCAATTCAAACAAGTGATCGATTCGCTCCTGGCACAGTCGTCCGCTACGGCTTAAAGGCGCCGGGAGCGAGCGAGAACGATGCTTCTCGAGCTCCGTATTTCCCACTTTGTCCTGATCGATCATCTTCACCTCGAGCTCGCTCCGGGATTCAATGTCGTGACGGGAGAAACCGGAGCGGGGAAATCTCTGCTCATTGACGCCCTCTTGGTGTTGATGGGGGGACGAGCCTCGACCGATCACATTCGCTCAGGTGCGCAAGAAGCTACGCTCGAAGCGATGTTTTCGCTTTCGGATCGTGGAACGGCTGTTGAACGACTGCGCGAGATGGATCTCCTGGGAGACGATCCTCATGTGCTGGTGATACGTCGAATCCTCTCTCGGGCCGGGCGGAACCGGGCCTATGTCAACGGACATTTGGTTCCTGTCCAAACCTTGCAAACATTGGCGTCCTTCTTGATCGATTTTCACGGTCAGCATGAACAGCAGTCCTTGCTGTCTTCGACTTTTCAACGTGCAGTTCTGGATGAGTTTGCCAATCTCGGGTCATTGCTCACGGAATATCAACAGGCTCGTACCACATGGCTCCAAAAGCAAGAAGCACTTCGTGCGGAAGAGGAGCGATTTGCCGAACTTCAACGAGAACACGAACTATTAACCTTCCAATATGACGAGCTGTGTCGGGCGGAACTCGATGCTGACGAAGAAGCGGCCCTCGTCGCTGAACGAACCAGACTTCACTATGCCGAACGTATTGCAGAGCGTGCTGAGTTGGCTTATCAGCATCTGTACGGTGCCGACGGATCGATACTGGAGCAACTGCGCATGGTCAGCCAAGCCATCGACGAATTGGTCGAGCTCGATCCGCGGCTTGCTGAATGGGCGGCAGTTGAAGAAACGGCATCGGTCCAACTTCGCGATTTGGCCGACGAACTTCGCAAGTACCGTCAGGCAGTGGAACACGATCCGCAACGTCTCAGCGCCATTGACGAGCGTTTGGCGGTACTTCAGCACCTAAAAAACAAATATCGGACAAGTGTACAAGGGTTGATCGACCTAAGAGAGGAGCTTCGTCGTCGATTGTGCGAATGGGAAGAAGGGCACAGCCGACTCAATGCGCTGCAACGGGATCTCGAAGAAGCCCGTTGCACAGCTGCTAGGTTGGCGCAGGAACTCACCACACAGCGACGGGCCGCTGCCGAAACCTTTGAACAGCAAGTGACGCAAGAGCTTCGAGCCTTGGCCATGGACCATATCGCTTTCCGCGTGGCCATCGATTCGTCGTTGGAAGAGGATCGTATGGGTCCCAATGGTCGGGATCGCCTGGAGTATCTGCTAGCCGTCAACCCCGGATCGCCGATGCAGCCCCTGGCTAAAGTTGCTTCGGGAGGTGAACTGTCTCGAATTATGTTGGCGCTCAAAACGGTGCTCGCAACCAGCGATACCATTCCCACGTTGATCTTTGACGAAATCGACGTCGGCATCGGCGGGGCCGTGGCCACACGTATGGGACAACGACTCCGTGCGCTCGCACGGTACCACCAAGTCCTCTGCGTTACCCATCTTCCGCAGATCGCTTCTCAAGCCGATCAACACTTCCTCGTGCGTAAGCACCATGACATGGACGAGACTACAGTCACCGTGATCCCTTTGAATGGCGAAGAGCGGGAACAGGAAGTGGCACGCATGTTGGGAGGCTTGGAGATTACCCCATCCGTCCGACAATCCGCAGCAGAAATGTTAGCATCCAGCAAACGACGTTCCCGCCGCGTTCGCTGAGCGCGCTTGCTTGTCGTGCTCCCTGGACAGCTGTGCAGGGTTCGTGTATGCCCTTGGATTCTCATAACGATTTTCTTGGCCGAAAAGGGTGTCTCTCTTGTATGAAGCCGTGGCCCCAATAAATGTCGAACTTTAGAACGTTTCTTGCTATCCGCAAAAGACGAGCAGCTATTTCCGCTGGCCGTTTCGTTGCTCATCTGAAACAACTACGAATGAATCGCCTGAGAGGTGCAGCTACCGAGCAATTGTCGGCCTACGCCATTTCAAGTAGTTCTTGAGATATTGCAGTCCTCCAAGGAGATGCCTCCTTGATCGTGATGCCGAAGGCACGAGTTCTGAATCAGGAAGCCGGGAAAGCTCCTCATGTCATGGATGGCATTCAGCAAGCTCGAACGCCTGATGGCGAACCGAACATTGCCGAGAGCAAGAGGTCCACGCTCGCTCAAATAAAAATAAAGAATTGTCGAGGCATCTCCTGGGGCTAGAACCTATCTCAAAATTCTCTTGTCGGTTCATTGAAGCTCTTGATGTCATTCCCGCGGAGGCGGGAATCCAGTGTTGTTAGGCTTTTCAGAATTCCTGTTTTCCTGGAACAAGACGCGTTCTTTAGAAAAATTAATTTTGAGATAGGTTCTACTGAAGTAGGACGCTGCGAGATACGTTGGCAGGACCGTCGACAAGCACTCGGGTGGCCTGCTTCGGTCCAGCAAGCCGCTTCAGTGTACAGCGTCGTGCCCGCGATATCTGTGTATCCAAGATGGCTTCAGTCCAATGCATGATCCACGAGTAGGAGACCGGTATTCGAAAAGGCTGTTGATGCGAAAACCAAAAGGAAGGAAATAAGGAAAGAAGCACCTACGAGGCTTTCCAGAAAAAGATCACGGCCATGCGTTTGGAGGCGAGTTCATGCCCCCATCCGAAGTACGAAGTCGCCGAATGAATGATATCCGACTTATAGGCCAAAAGCCGATTGAACACATACGGAACTTCAAGTATTTCTTGAAACATGGTGGGGTCCATTTCCTTGGGGAGACCGGGGACTTCGCTTAAGCTCTCATATTCTCGGGGGCAAACATTGCCGTCCGGTGATTCACCAGGCAGGTGAAGACGGTAAAACGAGGTGCCGCAATGGATGGTCGGAGGGTGGGGATGGAGATACAGCACGGCCGCGTAATCGCAAATCTTGGCTGAATCCACATGTGGACGAGCCACGCCTTCGCCGCCGCCAACGATCTGAATGTGGTTGTGCCCGGAGATTCCCCTTATGCTTTGCGATTGCGGTTGCAGGGTCCGAATGCCCAGACGCTGCTTGACGCAGCGTTCGATTCTATCGAGTTCGTCGGGCGTTAGGGCATCCGGAGCCCGCATGCCCGGCCATGGTTCCGGTCGCCACGGCGATCCGAGCGTCCATGTACTTTTCGCTATACAGCGACGAGCGACTTCAAGCGGATCGGCGAGTATGTTATCCTCGACCCAATAATCTTCGCCTTGTTTGAGTTCGCGGAATGGAAGGCGCATCGCACTGAAACACTCGAGCTCAGTGATGCATTACCGCCATGTGGACAGCAGGGAGACACTGTATCATTCGATGGCCAGAGCTGTCACCTGGTGAGGTGCCATTCGTTTTGGTCTAGCCCTCGCTCCTTTTGGCTTGAACCGAAGATCCATTGAGAGATGGTGCGCGAGTGCTTGTAAAGTTGGGAATCAGGCCCAACGAGGTTACGAGCGATCACATGGAGATCGTCGTTCACCGCGAAACAAAGCTTTCTTCACCTGAGCAAAGATCGAAAGACAACCCCTTCAAGGAGGACGGAGCATGATGCGGGAAATGGCACTGGCCATGGATGAGGCGGTCCAAGACAGTCTTCGGGCACTGGATGTCGAGGAACTTCGGCGGAAATATTGGGAACAGGGAGAATTTCTTGCGCTGGAACACCTATTTCCACCGGCAGTAGTCGATGAGCTCGTCGCTGAAGTGCATCAGGTCCGGCCGTACGTAAATCGCAACTACATTCCCGGGCATAAAAAGGGCGGGAGCGTCAGTTACTATATTTTGACCGAACAGGCGCCGGCAACGATCGCGTTCTATCGATCGCCCGCTTTGTTGACCTTGCTGAATCATCTTACCGGCGAAACGCTCCTCCGCTGTCCGGACGATGATCCCCATGCCTGCGCGCTTTACTGGTATACCGAGCCTGGCGATCACATTGGCTATCATTATGATACATCGTATTACAAAGGGGCCCGCTATACGTTGCTGATCGGATTGATCGATCGATCGACCAGCCGGCTGGAATGCCGGCTCCACACTAAAGATTCACAACGGGAAAGCCAGCATCTTTCGTTGGCGACGCCACCTGGATCGTTCGTCTTTTTTAACGGGGATTTGCTTTACCATGCGGTGACGCCGTTAGGGAAGGGAGAAGAACGGGTGGTCTTGACGTTGCAATTCGTCACCAATCCCGAAATGACGCCGGTCAAACGATGGTTTTCGAATCTCAAGGATGCGGTGGGCTATTTTGGACTCCCGGCCTTGTTCCGCCGCGCCCCTCGGATGTCGACGCCTCGATGAGCTCTTTATGGTCCAGGGGCTCGATGACGACTATCGTGACGTTGTCTTCGCCTCCACGGGCATTGGCTTCGTTGATGAGCGCCCGGCACAGTGCCTCGCCCTTTGCATCGGTCGTTTCGATTATCTTTGCAATGTCCAAATCACCGAGCATCTTGGTCAGTCCGTCCGTGCACAAGAGAAACCGATCGGTCGGTTGTACATCGATAGGTTGCACGGCAGGCTGGACACGAGGCTCGATCCCCAGCGCTTTGGTTAGAATGTGACGAAGGGGGTGATGCTCGGCCTCTTCGGGGCGCAAGAGTCCGAGATCGATCTGGTCTTGGACCAGCGAATGATCGCGTGTCAGGGTCTTGAGGTCGCGGTCCCGAACCCGATAGATCCGGCTATCGCCCGCATGCGCGATGACGGCTTCTCCGGGGAGTTGATCGAACATTTTGAGGACAGCGATCGTCGTCCCCATGCCGTAGTAGGCCGGATGCTCGATCGCATAGGCACGAACCGCTTGATTGGCCATTTCCACCGCTTCGACCAACAACCGTGCTCCTTCGTGAGTTGACGGGACCCTGTCCCATTCCCGCGCCCGCGATTTCACAGTTTGGAGCAAGCTATCGACGGCCAACCGGCTTGCAATTTCCCCTCCCACATGGCCGCCCATGCCATCGGCCACGATCCACAATTGGTGTTCGTTGTCCACCGCATAGGCGTCTTGATTGATGTGGCGCACGCGGCCGATATCCGAAAGCCCTGTGCCGATCCATTTCATAGCGTGATGTCGTTGTTTACGAGGACAGCGAACTAATGTGTGGGAACCCATGCCGCGCGACCATTGCCTGGTACACATATTCGGCCAGGGTCTCGAGATTCTTGGTATCGGCTTCGTTATAGGCCAGCAGCGTGTTTCGGGCCGTGCGATCGCCAGCTTGCCAGGCCCGCCATAATTCCACGGCATCCCATCCGGTCAGCCCCTGGATGGCCGATGGTCGCGCTAGGCCGAAATGGTGTTCGAGCGCTTTGAGCCCGCCGCGATAGCCGAGTCGCCGCGCAGCAAAACACAGGTCGAAATGGGCATGATCAAGAGTGAGGGATGGAAACTGCGTTCGCAGAAACGGCAAATCGAACCCTGATCCATAAAATGTCACGAGCAGATCGTAAGAGGCGATTTCGTCAGCCAGATGGGCTTCATCGAGGGATTCGCCATGAATAAAGGTTTTCATGCCTTGCTTTCCGTACAGCCCCACAACGGTAATACTGCCTTGCCCAGCCGGAGCACCCGTCGTTTCGATATCCACGTACGCCGTGGTCTGCCGGAAGGTGTCGAACAGGCGCCAATGGTCGCGTGGCTTGAGGAGCCGTGCAAAATATCGGGCATTGCGTGCATCCAGCGCTTTGATGGCTCGCTCCAATTCCCGGTCATAGAGCGCCTTGCGAGCTGGAGGAATACCGGGAATAGCAGGGGCAGCAAGAAAATGCTCCCACGAATGGATGCCGCATTCCCACAGACGTCGTTCCGTTGCTTCGCCGATACCTTTGAGAAAAATGAACGTGGAAGACAGCATGGAAAGCGGTCTGACGGCAGCCATTCTATCCTTGATTTCATCGGAAGGACAAGCTACATTCCGAACCGGCACGCAAGAAGGTCGTCATGGACAGTACTGCGCTCAATCCGGCATCGAACAGGTGTGCATATGGAATTGGTTCCCCGACGCATTAAAATTTCTTTGGGCAATGTGACGGTCGAAGCCGAACTGAAACCCAATCGGACGGCTCAAGCCGTTTATAAGGCGTTACCTATTGAGACAGCCGTCAACATGTGGGGTGAGGAATTTTATTTCAAGATGCCGGGAATTAAAGATTATCGGGAAACGGCCACCACGCAAGTCAAAGTCGGAGATGTGGCCGTCTGGGGTGTCGGCGAGATGGTGGCCATCTTTTTTGGTCGCACGCCTATGAGCCTCGGTGAAGATCCGGTTCCGGCGGATCGCGTGAACGTGATCGGAAAAATTCTGGGAGACCCCAAGGTCCTTCGGCAAGCGATGGGTGTCCCGACGATCAAGGTCGAACCCCTTCCCTAGCGGAACCATGCGACTCAACAAACCGCGTATTCACCAGATGGCTACGACGATCCTCAAGCGCCTGCAGGACCATCATCGGTTGGAGGTGACGGGATCGTCCGAATCGCTGCTCCGTGGTTTGGAGCAGACGATCATCGATGAACTGTCTGTCGAAGACCGGCTGAACGCCGAGGTTCGCGAAATGCTGAAGCAGTTCGAAAAAGAATTCGAACAAGGCCGGGCGGATTATCAAAAAATGTTTACGCTATTGAAAAGCAAATTGGTTCAAGAACGTGGACTCGTTCTCTAAGCATGTACGGCCGAGGCTGACACCTGAAACTGTATCCAGCCAGCTGACCAGTGTGCCATCATGGCTCTGCTCTCCGATGAAAAACAGACCCATCTCGCGCATGTGATTCTGCAGTGCCTGCAGCAAGCTTCGGAAGCGAAGATCATCGGTGATCCGGCATTGGCGCTTCGAGATATAAAGCGGGTGATCGCCGAGCAAATGAAGTTGGAGCAAGAATTGGATCAAAAAGTTCGAGCGCGATTGCAGTCATATTCCCGCCCTATTCCCGAAGGGTCCCAAGAATGGGACATCCTTTATCAAAAAACCTATGCCGAAGAACTGCGCAAGCGCAAATTGGAATAGCCGATTCTTGCGTCGCCTGCAGTCTCGATGAGTCATCGGTCCCTACTGTCTGGAACCCTGACGACGGTCCATGATAAGGTGAATACCACGTCTCTACCCTAGTATGAGGCATTTTCTTATGAACGAGAGCGATCACGACCGCGAAAGAACCTGGTATGCCATCGGCGCTGCAACCTTGTCCATTGTGCCGGGCGTCGGACATCTTTACGTCGGCGTCAAACGGGGATATGTGTTTTTGGCCTGCGGGCTTGCGCTCATAGTCGTTTCTCAGTTCTTCTGGCCGCCCGGTTGGTTGTTTTATGTTCAATTCGCCATCTTTGCCGCCTTCGACGCCTTTGCCTTTGCCAAGCGCGGATTCGGGCTCTTCTAGCATGCGCGGCCTTTGTTTTCGCCTGGGAACGCATCAATACCCCACCATCATCTTGTTCATGCCTCGATTATGGGTGGTTTCTGCCCTAGTTCTTGCCGGATGGTTCATTGTGTTAGGGAGTGAGTCTTCCCATGCTGCTGAAAAGGCAGAAGTCACGGTCTTGGTACCCGATGTCCTCACGTCGCCGGGCAGAGAGGTACGATTGCGTGCGCGCGTTGTCCAACAAGGCTTGCTCGGACCGGTTGGGGTCGGGGGAGAGCATGTTGAATTCATCGTGCAAGGCCAAACAGTCGGGACTGTCATGACCGGCGGCGATGGATGGGCGTATTTGGCGTTTGCGCCGCGGATGCGCGGCAATCATACGCTGACCGCTCGGGTCCTGGAGAGTCCCCGCGTCAAGGCCAATGAAGGCACCGGCTTATTAGCTTCGTGGGAACGACGAAAGCCGATCCTTCTCGTCGATCTTCGTGCCACGTTGCGAACCCGTGCACGTCCGATTCCACCGTTGGTTCCAGGCATGCCTTCGCTTGTCACGCTGGCGCTTGGAGAACCCGATCCCGATGCTGTGGCCGAATTGGAGAAGCTCGGCAAATTTTACTATAACCTCATGTACATCGTTCCTGCCGAGTCTGTGACAGTCTTGGATCTTCAACAATGGCTGCGCCAACATCAGTTTCCTCCTGGAATCCCTCGAATCGTCGAAAAAGGAGCAGAGGGTCTCAAGGCCTTTTTGTCGCAACTCAAACAGGAAGGTTGGGAACACGTGGGTGCCGGCATCGGGCTGACGAAGGATTTTGCACATGCGCTGGTGAGTCAACGAATTCGGACGATTGTGCTCGGAGACCCCGACGAGCGTGAAGGCTATCCTCGCCGGACGGTGATCGTTGAAAATTGGAAGTCGGTTCGGAAACACCTTTGACGGGTTCGCGACCCTCTCCCTCAGCAGAGAACGATGAAAATCCTGCGCACAAAAACCCAGTTCGTGTGTCAGCAGTGTGGTTATCGTGCACCGCGTTGGAGCGGGCGTTGCCCCGACTGCGGAGAATGGAACAGCTTGCGCGAAGAACAAGTACGGGAGCACCAGGGACCAGGGCGTCCGCTAGCATCTGGACCCGAACAGTCCAGACCGGTTCCCCTTCATGCGATTGCGGGTGTGGAGGACATGCGCTTTCCCACCGGCTTTGGAGAACTGGATCGCGTCTTAGGGGGAGGGGTGGTCCCGGGGTCCGTGGTGTTGGTGGGAGGCGATCCTGGTATCGGCAAAACGACATTGTTGCTCCAGGTCCTCGCCGCTTTGGCTTCCGGTCGAGGAACCGTCTTGTATGTCTCCGGAGAAGAATCAGGACGACAGATAAAATTACGAGCCGACCGACTTGGCTTGACGTGTCCGACCTTTTATCTTTTGCCTACGACCCTGCTTCCCGATGTGATCAACGCAGCCCAGGACATCCAGCCTATCGCGATAGTCGTCGATTCTATTCAGACCGTCTATACGGACCAGATCAGCTCCGCTCCCGGTACCGTCAGTCAGATTCAGGAAGTTGCTTGCCAACTCATGTGGTTGGCCAAACGAAACCATATGCCAGTTTTTATTATCGGTCATGTGACCAAAGAAGGTGCGATCGCCGGTCCGCGCTTGCTCGAGCATCTCGTGGATACCGTGTTGTATTTCGAAGGTGACAAGACGCACACGTATCGCATGTTGCGCGCGGTCAAAAACCGATTCGGCACGACCAACGAAATCGGGGTGTTCGAAATGAAGGAACAGGGGCTCGTGGAAGTCCCCAACCCGTCAGCGCTGTTTCTGGCCGGACGGCCGGTCAACAGCACGGGATCCGTCGTGGTCTGCACGCTCGAAGGGACTCGGCCGATTCTTGTCGAACTGCAGGCCTTGGTGACGGATACGGCTTATCCCATGCCCAAACGAATGGCCAACGGCGTCGAGGTCAATCGCGTGGCCCTGTTATTGGCCGTCATGGAAAAGCGACTCGGCATGCAGGTCGCTGGGCAAGATGTCTACGTCAATGTGGTCGGCGGCTTACAAACGAATGAACCAGCTCTGGATCTCGGCATTGTACTTGCCGTCGCCTCGTCATTGCGCGATCATCCTCTTGATCCGCACACCATGGTGCTCGGGGAAGTGGGGCTCAGCGGAGAGGTGCGCCCCGTTCACCAAGCCGAGCAACGCGTGCGCGAAGCTGAGAAGCTGGGATTCCGTCGATGCATTCTTCCTGCGGCTAATGTCGGATCGTGGGGGAGCAATCCAGGGGTGGAGCTGATGGGCATCCACGACTTGCACGATGCTGTGTCAGTTGGCCTCGGGAGTTGATCAAGATGGGACGCCTTTCCCCCGATCATCCTGCGCGCGCCGTGGGATCCTGGATGATGTTGGCTCTGGTCAGCCTGTTCGTTACGAGTTGTACCACAGGTCCGACACTTCACGCGGTCCCGCTAGATCCGGAGCAGTCCGAGCAAATTTTGACGGCGATAGCTTCTCGCGAGGAACGCCTCTCTATGATGCAGGGATTGTTTCAAGTTGCAATCGGAGACGGGAGGATTCCCCTCGCAACTCAATCGATGAACGGGGTGCTGTATTATCAGCGACCTCGTTTCATCAGATTGAAAGGGTTGACACAATTCGGAGGAATCGTGTTCGACTTTGTGCAACAAGGCGATCGCTTTACGCTCCAGGTTCCAGGGATGGTTTCTCAACCGTTGGTGGGGACGCTCGACCAATTGGATGAGATCGGCGAATTCGGGCGTCCTATCCGACTCGCGTTGCAGGCCATGGGACCGATGCTTGGCACTCTCACGCAGGAGAACCCGCGCATTCTCGTTTTTCAAGAGGAAAATCGTTATCGCTTGGACGTGTATCGTCAAAAACATGATGCCACCGTGCATCCGCATATCCGTGTGTGGGTGAATGGCAGTTACGAGCCGCTTCGCTTGGCCTATCTGGATGCAGGGGGCGATCCAATTTTGGTCGTCAGGTATGATCACTATCAACGGGTCTCTTCGTTGCCACTGAATGCTGCGGAACTGCGATTACCCTATCATGTACAAGCCAGAGATCTCGAACAGTCCCTTTCGGTGACGATGACGTTCATCGAAATTCTGGCCACCGTGGGGTGAACGCATGAGACGGGCCATGCATCGGCGCATCCTCGCTGTGGAAACCGCTACGCCGCGGCAGAGTATCGCTGTCCTGGAGGGCACCACTCCGATAGCGACTCTGGAACAGACCGCCGCGAGCGGTCAGACCAGATGGTTGATTCCGGCAATCGACCGGCTGTTGGCTTCCATCAAGATGCGCTTGTCGGATCTTGACGGGTTGGTACTCTCTGCCGGTCCGGGTTCGTTCACCGGCCTGCGGACGAGTTTCGCGACGATGATGGGATTGCGGTACGTGACGGGGCTCCCCCTTGTAGGCGTTCCAACATTGGAAGGAATGGCCTGGACTCTTCGCGGAGAAACACGGACGCTTTGTCCGATCATTCATGCTCAGACCGACCATGTGTATTGGGCATGTTTTCGCTGGGAAGGGGAGCGACTCCTTCGCCTCACGGAGGATCAATTGGGCACATGGTCTGATCTCCGCCATGCTTTGCGCGAACCGGTTCTTTTGTTTGGCGAAGGCTGGCAGCGCCATCGCCAAACGGTGCTCGATCAGTTCGTCAATGCCGATCGGTTTCATCAAGAAGGCCCGGCGGATTGCATGTCCCCTTCGGCAGTGAGTGTAGGGCGGGCTGGGCTCGAACGATTGGAGGCCGGAGAGCGCCTCGCTTCGGGGGAGGGGCCTCGGTATGTGCAGCGCGCTCGGGCCGAAGTCGAGGAGCTCAAGCATCGGTCCGAGTCGATGGGTGGACGATCCGGAAGATGCGTGTGATCGCTTGAGGCGCCTGGCAATGTCGACGCGGTAACGATACAGACAAGAAGCCGAAGTCGGAAAACGCGCTCATGGATCGGATTCTTCCTCATGACAATCCATCTGCTCTGAAAGAGATAACCATCGAGCGGGCGACGATGTCGGATCTCGATGCGATCGTGGCTATCGAGCAGGCCTCGTTTCCGACACCATGGTCGCGCGAAGCGTTCGAAGCAGAACTTCGAGGGAATGCGTTTAGTCATTTGCTCGTTGCCCGTTTCCCGGCCCAGATCGGTCCCGCGCTAGCTGGTTATTGCTGCTTCTGGATCGTTTTCGAGGAATTGCGGATCTTGAATTGCGCCGTGCGACGCGAACACAGGCGGCAGGGCATCGGTGCTCGGCTGCTGAGACATGCCATGGCCGAAGGCCGGACCCATGGTGCGACGCGGGCGCTCTTGGAAGTTCGTGCTTCCAACGAACCGGCCCTGAATTTTTATCGACGGCTCGGCTTTCGCGCCTACGGTACTCGAACCGGCTACTATACGAATCCCGACGAGGATGCTATCCTAATGACGTTCGAGCCCTTGTGTTCTCCAGATTCGGTTCAACCGCAACCTATACAGAACCCGCGCCTATGATCATCTTCCGCTTCTATCCATTATCACGTTTGCAAAGGAGGGATCCTTATGCTCTCTGACGAACAGATTGCCGAGCAATTACGGGCTATCAGTCCCGAATTTCGTGAATTGGAAGAATCGCATCATCGCCTGGATCTCGAGCTGCAAGAACTCCTGAAACACCATGTCTTGACCCCACAAGAAGAAATCTTGAAAAAGCAGATTCAAAAAGAAAAACTCGGGAAAAAGGATCGGATGGCGGCGCTAATTCGAGAATATCGGAACAATCAGAGCCAACTCTCTCCATCCTAAGGACCGGACGGCACGAGGACCGACGTCCGATGTTTCTGAGAAGGAGAATCCACCGGCCATGGCCATGACGGCATTCGCCCATCCGCTGCAACGGCATATCCATGAACTCAAACGCCGCTTGCTGATCGTTGGAGCGAGCATCATGGTGTGGTTTGCCGTGGCTTTTGCGTTTTCCTCCGAATTGATCGCATGGTTTAAACGACCCTTTCAGGATGACCTTATTTTTTACGCGCCGGCAGAGGCCTTGTTTGCGTCCATTAAGATTTCCTTTCTGGCCGCGGTCGTGGCCAGTATTCCTGTGATTCTGCACCAATTCTGGAAATTCATCGAGCCGGCCTTGCTCAAGCGAGAACGGCGATGGGCGATCCCATTATTTTTCTTGGGGTTGGGGTGTTTTGTCCTCGGATTGGTCTTCTGCAATTTGGTGATCCTTCCGTTGGTCATTCATTTTTTTGTGACCTTTGGCATGGATCGATCGCTGGCCCCTGAATTGGCTGTCGGGCTCTATGTCGATTTCAATGTGAAATTTCTCCTCGCGTTCGGCTTCGCATTCGAAATTCCCTTGGCCTTGACCTTGCTCGCCAGGGCCGGGTTCATTACAGCGGAATGGTTGGCCCGGTATCGCAAACATGCCGCGATGATCGCCCTTATCGTATCGGCGGTCATTACACCCGATGCGACCTTGTTTACGATGTTGCTGATGGCCGTGCCCTTGATGGTGCTTTATGAAATAGGGATTTGGGGGGCGAAAATTTTCGGCCGTTCCCGAATGTCACACGAGGAGAACGATGCGCAACAGACGGCCTCTCAGCGAGCTGCCGGATAATAGTCGAACCTCTAATTGCGTATGGGCATAACGAAACCGTCTGTGAGGGCCATCATGCATACACGAACCTGTATAAAAAGGATGAGCGTGCTGGTTCTGGCACTAGGGATGATCTTGGGCGCAGGAGCCTCTGCCAGCGCGTTGGTCGATCCATTGCGCACGCCCTCTCCCGGTCATGGCGGGATGGGGCACGGTGTGCCGTTTGCTCCGAGCATCCAGGCCATGGCGATCACGCCGGATGAAGTGGTCTATGCCGGATCCTTTGGTATGGGGGTCTTCCGCAGTTCGGATAAAGGCCAATCTTGGACGATGATCAATCACGGGCTGACCGATTTGTTCGTCTTGTGCCTCGCCGTGCATCCCAATGGCGATGTGTACGCGGGCACGGTCCGAGGAGGAGTCTATCGTCTCGTTCATGGGACGACGGCATGGGAAAGCATCAAGACCGGTCTAAAACGCGTCGAAGTCAAGTCCCTTCTCATCGGTGATCGCGGCATCTATGCAGGAACCGGTCGTGGTGTCTATCGCTGGGATGAAGCCGATCACCAATGGACCATGGTGCATCAAGCGTTGGATCAATTTTTAATCCCGAGCATGGCGATGTTGAACGATCGGATTCTCCTCGCCGCGACAGCTGGTAAAGGGTTGTTTACCGTCGATACGGTGGATACGAAGCAATCGACGTGGCTTCGAGGATCCTCCGGATTGGTGGATCCGAAAGAGCGCCTTCCTCATCGCTATTTGCGTATCGTGGTCGTGAACGAGCGACAGCAGATTTTCCTCGGCACACAAGACGGCGGGCTGTTCATGAGCACCGATGAGGGGCGATCGTGGCATCCTATCAGTCGAACATTGCCCAATGATTCCATTCGCGGGATTGTTTCGCAGGATTCTGCCTTGTATGTCGCAACAGGCTTGGGGGTGTATGTATTGGGGAGAGAAGATCGGCGGTGGCAGCCGATCAACAGCGGGTTGACCGAACTGTCGATTCAAACGTTTGTGATGTCACCAGCCGGAGTGTTGTACGTGGGGACCAGCCAGGGAGCGTTTCGGAGCGACGATAATGGCAAGCATTGGGTCAACGTGAGCGAAGGATTTGGTCTGCACACCTATCAGCCCCGGCCCTATTGACAACCCATCGTCAGCCCGATGTGTTTTGATAGGGCATCGGGCCTGTCGAAACACCGACAGGAGCGAACTGTGAACGAACGAACTATCAACGATCGGACGAGATTGATCATTCGTGTCACTGTCAAGAACGAAGATTGGGGAACGATCACGCTCAAGTTTTATCCGGACGTTGCCCCCAACCATGTTCGAAACATGGTCACGCTCGCCGACGACAAATTTTACGATGGTACCACGTTTCATCGAGTGATTCCCGGCTTCATGATTCAAGGTGGTGATCCGAACAGCCGCAATCCGGATCGCTCCACGCACGGGATGGGAGGCCCTGGGTATCGTCTTGCTGCGGAATTCAACGATCGCCCGCATCGACGCGGAGTGCTGTCGATGGCTCGTGCTCAAGATCCGAATAGCGCCGGTTCCCAATTTTTTATCTGTGTGGCCGATTGCCCGTTCCTCGATCGTCAATATACGGTCTTTGGCGAGGTCGTTGACGGGATGGAGGTGGTCGATCGCATTGCCCATGTTCAACGGGATGCTCGCGACAACCCCATCGACCCCGTCGTTATGACCATGACGGTGACCGAAGAACCGGCGTGAGTCGTTGCCACCCTCGCCATTCAGCCTCCCTGGTTTCCGTTTTATAAACATCTGACATCGTTCCCTTCGCCAGTCGTTCGAGATCGCCCTGAACGATTCTTCTCGCTCCCCCGATCGTGGGAGCGTGCTCCGGCTTCCATTCGATTTCTGCTTTGGCAGTACGATGCGAATGACGGACCATGGAAAGGATGTTTTTCGGAAAAAAACAAGAAATGAAGAAATATCAAATATGGAAATCGAACGGCATCATGAGTTGGATGGGGCTGCTGGTGAGTCTTTTTGCCGCGTACTTTGGATACCCGCTGTTCATGCTGGAACGATATGGAGTGGTTCCTGTTCGGATGCGACGGAACTCTTGCGTTCTGCCCAGCAAGCCGTTGTCGAACGGCAAGCCTATCTTCAGGCTCTGCATCAACTCAACCGGATCGCGTTCCAGAAGTCACCTTCTTGCGGTCCATTCCTTCGAGGGTTTGATGGCGGACGGGCGTGGTGCATTCGACATCGCTCGAGGGAATCCAGGAGGGTATCGGAAATCGCAAGAGCCAGACGGGCGCTGCAGCAGGCTATTATTGCAATTACCAACCAGCTGCAAACGGTTCAGCGGCAATGCCTAGACGAAGATGCGCTAAACCGTCACGAAGATGTGCAAACGGATGCTGGCTGGTGTTCGGATTCTCAACAAACCGATAGTTCCAAAAGAGGAAAGGAATAAATCGAGTGCAGCACTCTCGCGTCGAGAAAGCATGGCACAGGCGATCGAATAACAATTAAGTTATCCCGACAATTATCCGTTAGTAAAAGCAGACTCGGCAGCCCTCAGTTTTCTCTCAGTGCACATAAACACCAACCAATGTGGAGGCAGCAGCGCCATGGCTTCCTTCACCGTCATCCCAGAGCACAACACTCACAAGTGCAATTCCGATGCCCTGCCTTCCCACTTACGATATGCAGGGTTCTGGATTCGGCTGTGGGCCTCGCTGCTCGATACGATACTGGTACTCATGATTGTGGTGCCATTCCTTCAATTCGCCTCTGGTTCGGCTCTTCCGTCTTTCGATTTCTCAGGTGAAACCTCCAGCGATCTAATGCGTCTCTTCTATGTGAATTCGTGGAGCCTCGTTGGTAAAGGTCCGGTAGATTTTTTGATTTCATGGGTGTTGCCAGCCATCGCCGTCCTTGCCTTTTGGATTTGTCGCTCCGCAACTCCTGGGAAAATGGCCATCGGCGCCAAAATCGTGGATGCGACCAGTTTTACCGATCCCACAGTCAAACAGCTCATTGTGCGATATGTGGGATATTACTTGTCGATGCTCCCCATTTTCCCCCCATTGGGCATAATCTGGATTGCGTTCGATCCAAGAAAACAAGGATGGCATGACAAGCTGGCAGGCACCGTTGTCGTAAGAAAAAAAAGAGGCGGTGATGATTCCTCTTCTTCATTCCGTCAATTTGTGCTTGCCATATAGAATGCCATGTGTAAAAATAACATCACCTTTCAGCTGATTCTGCTCAATCTCTCGCAAAAGTATAATGAAGCCTTGGCGGCCATATGAGCGCGATCGTTCAATTTGTTAAAAGCGTCTTAGTAAGTGTGCTGATAGGCATGGGGGTAGTTCTCTTATGGGAAATCCCTCAGTGGGAACAGCAGTCCATCGCTCAACAAGAGATTCCCACCATGCTAGAACACCAGCTTCCGCCGTTTGATACCAAAACCTTTCTCCGTCATATCAGCACGCGCCTTCCCCGATATCGAGAACAGTTTGAACAGGCTGCTGACCGATACGGCCTTCCTTGGACTCTCCTCGCTGCGCAGGCCTACCAAGAGTCCAAATGGAATCGGAACGCCATGAGCCATACGGGTGTCCGAGGGATCATGATGCTGACACGGGCCACGGCTCGAGATCTTGGCATCGAAAATCGGCTGGACGTCGATGATAGTATCATGGGTGGAGCCCGGTATCTTGCCCGTCTCCTTCGGCAAGTTCCGCCACATATTCCTCATCCCGACAGAATGTTTATGGCGCTTGCGGCTTATAATGTGGGGATGGGCCACCTCAAGGATGCCCGTCTTCTGGCGAAGCGTTTAGGAAAAGATCCCGATCGGTGGGACGATCTGAAGACGGTCTTACCTCTTTTGGCGAAGAAAAAATACTACCAAACGCTCCCCCATCGATACGCGCGGGGGTGGGAACCAGTCCAGTACGTAAAGCGCATTCGTGCGTATCAAGAAATCCTCGAGCACATGGCTATCCACCAAGCTCGACCAGACGCTGCTGAATTGTAACTCAGCTCTCGTCGTTTTCCTGCCTTGTCTCGGATGTCTTGCGCTTCTTTTGAAATCATCACAAGGGGAACGGTGCCGTCATCCACCGACAAATTATTTGGCCTCGAATACACCAATAGGGTCGTTTGGCTTCGCTCGCTCGATGGAAATGGCTTTATCATTGGGCAGCACTTTGGCTTTGATGCGATCGCCGAATGTAAAAGTGTCAGTTAGCTTGGTTTCTGGTGTGATTTCGATCCGAATTTCCCCACGCTCGCCTCTGACGACATAAAAATCGCCATCCACCATCAACAGATCCGCGACAATAGTGCGGATGCCATGTTGATGTGCCAGGCTGCTTGCGCTTGAAGCTTCCTTCGAGCGTTTGGCTTGCGCATTCGAACCCTGCGGAGAGGAAGGCTGAGCCGTGCGCGATGGCGGCTTTTGCGTATACACACCAGGTTGATCGTCTGGCGTCGCGCGTTTGATCCACAACGCTTTATCGTTGGGAAGTACAGCCGCCTTGATACGATCGCCAAACTTGAATGTTTCGGTCAATTCAGTCTCAGGGGTCACTTCGATCCGAATTTCCCCACGCTCGCCTCTGACGACATAAAAATCGCCATCCACCATCAACAGATCCGCGACAATAATTCGTGGTGTTTTTTCTTCGGGGATGGGAGCAAGGGCGGCGTCTTCCTGTGCCTTTGTTTGCGCTGGACGTGCTTCCTGTTTGAGTGGAGGCGTAGTGGGTGCTGGAGGGGCGTTGACCGTGATGCCGACCGGATCGTTCGGGCCTGCCCGTTCAATGGAGATGGCCTTGTCGTTTGGCAAAACCACGGCTTTGATACGGTCGCCGAATGTGAATTCCTCGGTGACGGTCGTTCGAGGGGTCACTTCGATTCGGATCTCGCCACGCTCGCCTCGCACGACATAGAAATCGCCGTCGATCATCAACAAATCCGCGACAATGGTGCGAGTCTGCGAAGGAGTCGGAGTTTCAGGAGGAGTTTGGGTATTCGCAAGACTCGAGCTGATCAAACCCACCAATACGCACCACAAGAGAGCAAGGCATCTCATGGAAGACCTCATGGAATGAGTGAATGGACAATCTTCAACTGTTGCACCCCGTCGAAGTCGTTTCATGGTATAGGTATTTATCGCCTGAAATGTCGAGCATAGCTTTCTTCAGAAGAATTTATAGAGGAAAAAGAAGTAGGAGAGAGATTACCGGAGAAGAAAATGGTGCCGAGGGACAGAATCGAACTGTCGACACCAGCCTTTTCAGGGCTGTGCTCTGCCAACTGAGCTACCTCGGCACCCGTATGTTTCGAAAATGCGATGCTCCCGCACGCCGTGACAATGCAGAACCGCCTGCCAGCGAAGACACGGTCTCGTCGTGATCCCGAACAACCTCCCATAGGATCGAAAACCAGCGATCGACCCTTGCCCGATGGCCTTGCTTACCATCACATGGCATGGCCCTCATCGGAAGCCTATGTATAGATGGCACGGGAATGCGATCCAACGGTCGGCTGCTGCCATGTCCTGAGTGTTGGGATGCATATTGAGGGTGGAAGCCGTCATGTGTCAAGTGCCGAGGAAGACTCGCTATCAGGCACCTCTGCGATGGGTGGGAACGCCTGTGTTCCATGGCGGAGACCGAGGTCTTGACGGGACGTGCACAAAACGGTTCAGTCTGCGCCTGGGCATGTGCGGGAAGCGACCGTGAATGGAGAGGCATTGAAGGGGAAAAGAGCGTGCGCTGCGAGCGCCTCATGTGGGATGCCGGGAGGCATGTTCAGCCTCGGGCTTGGCCGAAAGAGGTTGACCTTGCGGTGATCCAATGAGGCGGCAGACCGCAAAACTGTGGCGCAACACACCAACAGCCATGGTCCAGGCCATGCCTCAAGAGGCATGGACGCATCGTGATCGGGTTGTCGCCGATCAGCGACCCGAAAAGTCGAACGTCACCCAATCTACTGGCCTTCCGCATGGGCTAATGAATCCCACAGCCCGAAACATCGTTTGACAGCGTGCGAGCATTGTGGAAGAATCGCACGCTCGTTCGGGGGGCAGCGTCGCAAGAGCACGCTTGGCTCTGGGCAATCGTTCTGCTCTGGTTGCCGAGGGCAATTGGAGTGGTCTGGTATTCGACTAGTGGTTCATCATGAGTACAGCCACGGCATGGGGATGGAACGTGCCTTGCTTTCCGCTTTGCCGGAGTCACCATTAGCCACAAGGGAACCGTTTTGCGACGCGCGCTTTTTGCATGACTTCTGTCCAACGGACGTCATCGTTATCTACTCGCTGAGGAGATTTCCCACTGTGGTTCCCTGCATCGTTTTACGGAGCGTGTGACGACGATCGATGAATCGGTCAATCGAGCGCACGCCGCAGCATGCCCAATACAGCTTGGAAAGCGCTCGACCGAACCGGGTAGGGATCCAAGGTCTCGCAAAGGTGCGATGAGTGAAGCGACTCAGTGCCGGTCTGCTGATCCTTGTCGTCTGGTTGGGGCTTAGCGCAAGGCTGGAGGCATTCGCATCTGTCAATTTGCCATTACATCATTGGGCCTATGTGGCCATCGAGCGCTTGGTCGATCTTCAAGTGATCGACCTGGCCATGGTCACACCAAAACCCTACAGCCGCCTGGAGGCGGCGAGAGCAGTTGCACGGGCCATCGCACGAATCAAGTCGAATCAGATCCCCATCGACGGGCGCGAACGTATTGCTGAACGGTTGCTGGAACGGTTGATCGAGGAATTCCACGAAGAACTTCGGCGTATTAGCGCCTTGGCTCCCTCGCGCCATCGACACCAGCAGCGCCGCAACCGGGTTGGGTCGTTTCGGTTCGGCGGACGACTCCAAGTCGAAGGGAATAGTTCCTGGATCGGAGAAGGCCAAACGGTACGGTTTAGAGCAAATCGCGCGGGTGAATATTCTGTGAATGGGTTGCAAGCCCAAGTAGATGTACGGGGCTGGGTGGAAGTGGGGAATTGGCTGGCGCTGGCCGGGCAGCCAAAATTCATCAGCAATCCCCGGATCCTGGGAATTGGCGCGACCGCCAACGACAAGCAATTCTACCTCCGTACGTTTAGCCTCAAGCTGAGCTTGGCGAATATCGCCCTGGAAGTCGGGCGGGAAACCACGTGGTGGGGGCCGGGCTACCACGGCTCGTTGCTCCTCACAGATCATGCTTTTCCGCTCGAGATGATCAAACTCTACAGCGATGAACCGTTTCACCTGCCATGGGTCTTCCGGGTCTTGGGGCAGTGGAAGATCCAGTCGTTTCTCGGCCCTTTGGAACGGGATCGCGACTTTCCTCGAGCCAAACTGTTCGGCTTGCGCATCAGTTGGCTTCCAAGTCGCTGGGTAGAGCTCGGAGCCACGCGCCTGACGCAATTTGATGGGCGCGGGCGCGGCCAATCCTTTCCCCAGGCCATTATCGATGCTTATACGAAGGCCCCGAATCGAGCAGGGGATTTAGAGGTGAACGAACAGGCCATGCTCGACATTCGGCTGCGCCTTCCGCGCGTTCCATATGTTCTTCCGTTTCCGGCAGGCCTTCAGCTGTACGGAGAACTAGGCTCAGAGGATAAATGGTCACAGTTTCTCTTGCCGAGCCGGGTGGCCTTCTTGACGGGCCTCTATATCCCTCAACTCTTCAAGGGTGATAGCTTGGACTTGCGAATCGAATATGCCGATACGGATCTCGCTCGGCGGCGCCATCCGGAACTGGCAGGGGTTTGGTACAAGAATGGCACCTACGTGAGTGGAATGCGGCATCGTGGGTTCCCGTTGGGCCATCATATGGGCACGGATGGCATCGATGTCTTTATCCGCACGACTCAGTTCGTGACCAACAATCTGCAGGTAGGGATCAATATGAATTGGCAGGAACGGCCCCGCGGGCTTGATGGCAGCGGCCTCGCTGGTTGCGACATGCGTGATAGAATGTCCCGGAATCTGGTGCGTCCGCCAATTCCGTCGCTTCGGTACGCGTGAGAATGATCGACTTTTTCTTCTTCGCTGGGCAAGCGAGCCGGCTATCTGGAGCCTCTTTTCTATCAGACGAGAGGCGAACAAAGCCGAATCTGCTCATGTCCAATTAGAAACCAGCCGAAGACTCCATGCTCTCGGCTTGAGCAGGGAGTGGAGTTTCGATCGGGACGATGTGCTGAGTCCAGAGCGTTGATCCTTCTTCACGAGGAGCCACCTGCTTGCGCGGGGAAGGGCGAGCCCCTAACACGATGCGCTCGCGAATCATCCCCGCTGCTCCGAGAAGTAACGGGGCTGGAATGCTCGTGGCATCGTCGACGATCAAGAGATCGAAGCGCAGGCGTCGAAAGAGCGGGTCGCAGACCACGCGACCGGCCGTTGTTGCGAGAAGGCGTTTATTTTGAGCAAAGGCTTGACGATTGGTGCCTTCGCCAGCCGCTAACATTTCACGAATTTTTTGAGTTCCGCCCAACCGCGCGATTTCTTCTTTCAGCTCTTCATATTCCGGTCGGAGGTCTTTGGGAATTGCGGCTTCCGATGTGAGTTCGCGAATGCGCTGTTGAGCAATTTCCACCTCGCGCATGAGCGCTTGAATCTTCTGCTCGTACAGGACTCGATACTCGGCCAGGGTTTCTACGTTTTTCCCTGCGGCTTGCATCGCCAACCGTTTCCAGATCGGGATGGCTTCGTATTCGGCTACGATTTTGTCAATGTTTCGAATCTTGGCCTGCCATTCGCTCAGTTGCGTCAGGAGACGCCACTCCAGCAGCTTCACTTCGTTGAGATCTTTTTGTTTTTCGCGCTTATAGGCCAAGAGCGGCGTGAGCTCGCGAAAACGATCGTATTTTTTTCGAAGGGTGCTCTTGTGCGCATTGGCTTTAGCGGAAAATTGAAACATGTAGGTTTCAAAGCCGAGCTCCTGTAATTTGATTCCGAGACTCTCTTGACGAAGCGGAAATTCATATCGGCTCAAAAGGCTCTGATAGGGAAGCGCTGCCGTACGCAAGGCCCGCGCCATCACGGCCACCAAGTCGTCGACGGAATGATGATCGGGAGCTAACAACAGCATGCGCTTATTCTGGCGCACAGCTTCGACGGCCATTGCGCCGAGCTGTGCGCGACGAATGGCTGGATCCTTCTCCCAGATAATCGATAAGACCGAAGGCGGAGCTGGTGGCCAATGATGTTCATCGCCGAGACGGGTTTCAGGGCTTAACCAGGGAGCGAGTCGTTCCGCAGGGCCGAGGGTAAACGATTCAGGTTTCGCGCTCATCTCCTGGAGTCGTCCGGATACGGTTTCTAAAAATCCGGACGTATCGGCGATGCAGGTACATCCTGGAACAGCATCTCCGAAAGCATCCATGGCTTGGATGAGCACTTCGGAACCGTCGACGGAGAGTACCGATCCTTCCGTGGGCTCCAATTCATTGCCTGGGAGAATCGTCAGCGGAACATCCTGGAGAAATCGCGGGGGATGATCCAACGAAAGCGCATACACATGCAGGGATCCCACGGTTCTGATGCGCCGAGTTTCCGGTACGACAAGCGGGGCATCGGGCCCGGTACTCATCGCGACCTCTCGTTCTTTGGTCAATTGCTCGACGAAATAGGGCAGGAGGTCGAACAGCTTCATGATCTATGGAAGGTATTCAGCCATAAGGGCTTCTCGAAAGCAAATGGCGATACAGGCGATTCCTCCTGTTGCCGGCATGCGATCCGTGGCGCACTGACGATGCTGCGCACATCTGCCGATCTCGGGAAGAGAAGATGCCAGCGCAATGTCTTCCAAGAGATACGCCGTGAGTTGGCCATGTGCGTCGGCTGTCAGGATCGCGAGACGATGGCGATGATCGTCTTCTAAGATCGCGGAATACATCGGGGGACCGACGAATGGTTGAGCCACGGTCAGCCCATGCAACGGCACACGGTGGACGATGAGTTCATCGGGGGGTATGAGAGCCTTGCTACTCAAGCGGATGTTCACATCGCTGGCCATCTGCGAAGGGGTGGTCGTCGACGGTTCAGACGATTCTTGAGCGATCCCAGGAGAAGAGGCGATTCCTATCATCAGCAGGCCGGTCAGGACGATTGCCGGACCTGTCCGCGATGACTTTCCCTCGACGAATCGACGGGAGTTGTGGCTTAGCGTGAATCCACGCACGAGCGCAACCCTTTTCCTCTTTTGAAGTCGGTTCGGCCCGACGAACAATCGAAACAAATTGGCGAGAGCATGCTGGTGGTCATGGATGCACGATCCATTGTCCGATGCGTGTTGCATGCGATGTCGGAACATGCTCTTAACATTGCCAGAGCAATCTACAGGCATTGTATTGAAGCCTTTCTCAGCTGTCCAGCCGCGATTGTACCTGCTTTGTAAATTGACTTTTTCTCCCACCGACCGTATGATCCATCCTGGTTTTTCGCCTAGGAAGGAGTGAGAGCTATGCAGGTCATTCTTCAAGAAAATGTTGAAGGATTAGGGTATACCGGCGATATTCTGACTGTCGCTGATGGCTATGCTCGGAACTACTTGATTCCTCGAAAAAAGGCTATCGTCGCCAATCCGCGCAATCTCAAAATGCTCGAACACCTGAAACAGATGACGGCCAAGAAAGCCAATCAAGAGTTGCGCGAATTTCAGGACTTGGCTCGTCAACTGTCTCACGTGACTTTAACCTTTACCGTGCAGACCGGAAAAGACGACAAAATGTTCGGATCGGTCACGGTGAAAGATATCGCCGATGAGTTGGCTGCCCGAGGTTTTGCCATCGATCGGCGCAAAATTCAATTGGCTCAGTCGATCAAAGAGTTGGGCACGTTTTCCGTGCCGATCAAGCTCCATCGAGAGGTGACGGCAGAAATTATGGTCTCGGTTCAGAAGCAAGGGACCGAAGCATCCAGCCCTCAACCCGAATCATCGACAAGCGAGACCGAAAGCCCGACAGCATCGCCGCAAGAGGCGTCACCCTGACATGGCTCGCTATCCGGTAGGAACGTTCAAGGCTATCCAAGACGTCGATCCCGATGTCGCTGCAGCCATTCGTGCGGAAGAAAAACGACAGCGCGACAATCTGGTGTTGATCGCATCCGAAAATTACGCCAGCCCTGCCGTCTTGGGAGCGCAGGGCTGCGTGATGACGAACAAGTATGCAGAAGGATATCCTCGCCGCCGCTATTACGGAGGATGTCAATATGTCGATGCCGTCGAAGAGTTGGCTATCGCTCGGGCCAAGCAGCTTTTCGGGTGCGAACATGTCAATGTCCAGCCTCATTCGGGATCGCAAGCGAACATGGCCGCGTATCTCGCCGTCCTCAAGCCTGGCGATGCCATTCTCGGCATGGATTTGGCACATGGGGGGCATCTCACCCATGGGAGCCGTGTGAATTTTTCAGGCATCATTTTCCGTGCGTTTACCTATGGGGTGGATCGGAATACGGAACAGATCGACTATGACGCGGTACAGCGAATTGCTGAGGAATGTCGTCCGCGCATGATTGTGGTCGGAGCGAGTGCCTATTCGCGTGTCTTGGACTTTCCGCGGTTTCAGGCCATTGCCCGTTCCGTCGGGGCCTACCTCATGGTCGACATTGCCCATATTGCCGGCTTGATTGCGGCCGGCTTGCATCCGAACCCGATCCCTTACGCGGATTTTGTCACTACGACGACTCACAAGACGTTGCGCGGTCCAAGGTCCGGTATGATCATGTGCAAGGCCGAGTATGCCAAAGCGGTCGATAAGATCGTGTTCCCGGGGCTCCAAGGCGGCCCCTTGATGCACGTGATCGCTGCCAAGGCCGTGGCCTTTCAAGAAGCCTTGTCTCCCTCCTTTATCGCCTATCAACAGCGGGTCATCGCCAACGCCAAACGTTTGGCACAAGGATTTAGCGAGCGGGGCTATCGCGTTGTATCCGGTGGAACCGACAATCATCTCTTTTTGCTCAATCTCACATCCCGTGGGGTGACCGGGAAAGATGCTGAAGCCGCATTGGATGCAGCGGGCATCGTCGTCAATAAAAATGCCGTCCCTTACGATGAACGGCCACCGGCTGTCGCCAGCGGGATTCGGCTCGGAACACCCATTGTGTCGACCAGGGGGATGGGCCAAACGGAGATGGATACAATTGTATCGTGGGCCGATGAGGTTTTACAGCATCCACAGGACGCTCGCCTTCATCGACGCATTCGTGCGGAAGTCAAGCGCCTGTGTTCGCGATTTCCGACCTTTCACACCTCATCATCTGCTTCGTCGTAATATCTCAGCGTCAACGGGATCCCTGCTGGGTGAAGTGCCCATTTTGCAACCAACACGAAGACAAAGTCATCGATTCTCGCATCGCTCGGGAAGGTGAGGTGATTCGCCGTCGTCGTGAGTGTTTGTCCTGCCATCGCCGATATACGACCTACGAACGGATCGAAGAAAGCCTTCCCATGGTGGTCAAAAAAGATAACCGCCGCGAGCCCTTCGATCGCGCGAAAATCTTGGCCGGCCTAAAAAAAGCCTGCGAAAAACGCCCAGTCAGCATCAGCGCACTCAATGCAGCCGTTGACCGGATCGAGAAGCGCTTGCAAGATCGCGGAGAGACAGAAATCTCGAGTCGCGATGTGGGTGAAGAAGTCATGAGAGAGCTTCGGGAATTGGATCCGGTCGCCTACGTGCGTTTTGCCTCTGTGTATCGCGAATTCAAGGATATCGATCAATTTATGGATACGATCAAAGCCTTGACCCAAGAAAAACATGAAAGCAGCCAGCATTCATAGCGGCACGTCCATCACATCCGGAACAGCGGGCATCGACGGCGTTTACCCAAATGGGCCTCGATGAGGAAAACATCCATTTGCTCGAAGGCCACATCGAGCGGTATGAAAAGAGCAGGACGTGTGTCGAGAGTGCCATGACGTCTCTGGCTTCTATGCCATCGACGCAATCCCAGCTTCATTCTCGTAATGGCGTGACCCGTGTGGCCATTATCGGCGGTGGCAAAGGCGGAACCGCCCTCATGGAAATTTTTGCCAAAGATCCCTTGGTCAAAATTGTGGGCCTTGCAGAGATTCGGAGCCAGACGCGCGGTATTCGGTTGGCTCGTCAACTGAAAATTCCCGTGACGCGAGATTATCGTACGCTCCTGAGACGAAAGAACGTTGATTTGGTGATCGACGTCACAGGCAATCCTGATGTCGAACGTGCGCTGACTCAAGTACGGGCTCCGCAGGTGGCGATCGTGGGTGGAGCCAGCGCCAAATTCATGTGGCAATTGATCGAAGCGCGTATTCGTGCGACCGCTGAGATCGAGCGCACCCTCAATCGATATCAGTCTTTGTTCCGTCTGTATGTGAAGGAAGAAGCAGAGAGCGCCGTGAACGATGAGCGGACCCGGATTGCCTGTGAAATCCATGATGGCTTGGTGCAAACGCTCGTCGGCGTGAATTTTAAGCTCGATCGATGTCGCGAATTGGCGCAATATGATCCCTCCCAGTGTCAGGGGATGTTGAATCAAACGCGAAAACAATTGAAACATGCCATTCAAGAGGCGCGGCAGGTGATTTATAACCTTCGCCCCGGCCATTACGAAAATCTCGAACTCGTTCCCGCGCTGTCGAATTATTTAAAGTCCTATGAGCAACATCATCGCATTCGAACGGAATTTCGGGCCGTCTGTGATGAGTCACGGATCGGATCGAAAACGAAAGTGTTTCTTTTTCGCATGGTGCAGGAAGCCTTGAGCAATGTCAGCCAGCATGCACGAGCGACGCGCGTCGCTGTCAAATTGCACATGCGGCGACGAGACATTGTGGTGACCATTACGGACAATGGCCAAGGGTTTAATGTGCGAGCCGTCTTCCGAGATCCGGAAAAGTGGGATCATTTCGGTCTCCGTGGTATGATGGAACGTGCGCGCATGTTGGGCGGGGAAGTCGTCTGGGATTCCAAACGCGGCCATGGGACGCGTGTGACGATTCGGGTCCCGACGGAACTCGAGCTTGTAACGTATGGCGAAACGAACGAAAGTCCTCATTGTCGATGATCATCGGGTCGTTCGGGAAGGCCTCTCGGCCATTCTCGAAACCAAGGACGATATTCAGGTCGTCGGCGAAGCTCAGACCGGCGGCGAGGCGGTTGAAAAAGCGCGCAGTCTGATGCCGGACGTCATTCTCATGGATGTCAGTATGCCGGGTATGACGGGCATCGAAGCCACGCGCATCATCAAGCGAGAATTTCCGCATATCGGGGTCATTGCACTGACTATGTACGAAGAACAGCAGTACATTTTCGACCTAGTGCGGGCTGGAGCTACCGGATATTTGTTGAAAGATAGCGATTCGGCTCAAATCGTCGCAGCGATTCGAGCTGTGTCGCGAGGTGAATCGCTGATTCACCCGTCCGTTGCCAGCAAAATCCTCGCGGAGTTTTCCCTGTTGGCCGAAGGCAAGGGCAAAAAGCGCGCCATGTTGGAACACGATCTGACGGAACGCGAAATCACTGTCCTGCGACTTGTGGCAGACGGAAAAACGAATAAGGAAATTGCCAATGTGTTGGATCTCAGCGAAAAAACGGTAAAAAACCATGTACGCAATATTTTCCATAAGCTTCATGTCTATGATCGAACCCAAGCGGCGATCTTGGCCATTCGAAAAGGCATTATTGAGCTGGAACCCCGACAACCATCATAACGGCATTGCCTCCCTGTCATTTGTTCCCTCCCCTCGATGTTTCCTGAATATGAGTCCCTTTTTCCCTACACGGGGGAAGCGGCTCCTCTTTACAAACTCCTCCGCGCGAAAGCCCCTGCCTTCAGGCATGGGGATGAAGCGCGGCCTTGAGTATTCTAGCTATACAGTATATTGAGTATCCCTAATGGAAGGGTATAACAACAACCAGAATGTGGTGCACCTGTGCCGATACCACGTCGTCTGGTGTCCGAAATACCGGCGATCCGTTCTCAACCCGCCTGTAGATGAGCCACACAAGACGATTCTCAAGACGGTTGCGCCGGACACGCACTCGAAGATTATCAAGATGGAGGTCATGCCGGACCACGTTCAGGTGCTCGTCGCATGCGATCCGCAGTTCGGAATCCATCGGGTCGTCAAGAGGATGAAGGGCCGCTCCAGCCACGACCTTCGGAGGAAGTGCACCTGGCTCAAGTCCCGTCTTCCGACTCTCTGGACGAACAGCGACTTCGTGGCGACCATCGGAAGCGTCAGCCTCGAAACCGTGAAGCAGTACATCGCGAATCAGAAGAACGTCTAGGCTATGTACCTCGTTCGCAAACGCAAGCTCGGCCGGTCCGAAACGCTCGATCTGTTCGCCTTGGAGTCTGGTCGAGTCTATACCATGGCAAAAGTCTGGTTCTGGCGTATCGTTCGTCGCAAGGGAATCTGGTTGTCCGAAGGCACGCTCCAGCGTCTCCTCGCAAATGGGCAGCCCACTCTACTGCATTCTCAGTCCGCCCAGAAGTCGATCCAATGTTTCTTCGAGGCGCTCAGAACATGGCGACGAGCGAGGACACGCAATCCAGATCTGAGACCTCCCAGAAAACGCAAGAAGTTCTCCAAGATCATCTGGAAGGATCAAGCGATCAAGGTGCGCGAGGGGAGGCTTGTGCTCCCGAACACCAGAGGCACAGCTCCGGTCATCATCGACGACTGGCTCTCCGCCAAGCCGGTCCAAGTTGAGCTCGGCTGGGACGGCAAGCAGTACGAACTCCGGGCAAGCTATAAGACCGAGCCGCGCGAAACGTCTCAAGGCTTCGTTGCGTCTGTCGATCTCGGGGAAGTCCACTCCGCCGTCATGGGGACGGACGACGTCCATGTCATCCTGAACGGACGACTTCTCAGATCCAAGCGCCGATACCGTGAGCGTCTCAAGGCGAAGTTGTCGGCCAAGATCGACCGGAAACAGAAAGGAGGGAAGCGCCGTGAAAAACTGATCACGTCGAAGAGACGCCAGCTGAAGAAGCTGGACAACCAGATTCGGGATATCGAGCACAAGCTGACGACGGCGGGGATCAAGGCTCTGCATGAGGCAGGAGTCCGAAAGCTCGTCTTCGGCGATCTGCGCGATGTTCGGGTCGGCTATGACAAGGGCCGGGGGCAGAACCAGCGAATGCACCAAGCTCCGCTCGGACGCATTCGGTCCTATTTGGTGTACAAGGGCCTTCGTCTCGGCTGGCAGGAGTCGGATTTCCAGGACGAAGCCTATAGCGGCAAGGATTGTCCGCGTTGTGGCCAGCACAACAACCCGAAGGGCAGGAACTATTCCTGTGCGTCCTGCGGGTTCAAGGCGCACCGGGACGTTGTGGGGCAAGTGAACATCCTGCACAAGTATCGTGGCGTCCGTTCGAGCCACGTAATCGGGGCGATGGCGTCCCCCATCGGAATACGGTGGACACCGCATCTCCGGTGTAGCTCGAAACTGGTCGGAGCTGATCATGCCGTCTCGTTATCGAGAATCCCCCGCCTTTAGGCGTGGGGAGTACGTCAATCTACCAGTCCTCTCGCACGCGCCTGTCGTCGCGTGCCTCCTCAGCGTGCTCATAGCAGGATGTCAGTCTACCTTTGGACCAAGAGCATTGGAAACCATGCATCCTGCTTACAATCAGGCCATCGTCAATTCCCTGGGACAACAGATGTTGCTGAATCTGGTCAGGCTCCGCTATCGAGATATTCCGTATTTCCTCGAAGTCGGGTCTGTCACGGCTTCGCTCTCGTTGGATACCACTGTTGGGGTGGGTGCGGATATTGATTTGGGCGCGGGAAGCGATTTTTTGAAACCCAACCTTGGTGTGACCTATTCACAACGTCCGACGATCTCCTATGCGCCCCTTCAGGGAAAGGACCTTTTACAGCGGATCTTTTCGCCCATTTCGATCGATGCCCTGTTGGCAATGACTCAGTCGGGATGGAGTATCGAGCGGGTGTTCGGTCTGTGCATCGAGCGACTCAACGATCTTGCGAATGCCCCGGGAGCTTCTGGCCCGACCCCCGACTATGTCCCCCCCTATCGACGGTTCAAGCGCCTGTTGGCGCTTCTACGCCACTTGCAACTCGAGGATCGCATTCTCATGGGATTGGATCCGGCCACGCAGCATTTGATCGTTCAGATCACCCCCGATCCTTCACACCCGGAAATCCTTGAGGAGCTTCGTACCCTTTTGGGGATCACCGAGGAACAAACGATCTATCGGTTCGAAATCAACACGAATATTCTCGAACCCAAAAATCAGCAATGGGATGTGCGTGTGCGGTCGATTTCCAGCGTCTTGTTTTATCTGTCCCAAAATATCGAGATTCCCGAAGAGCATCGCATGGCGGGACTGGTGACTCTGACGAAAACAGCGGATGGTCGTCTCTTCGATTGGGGGGAAACACCGGGAGGAATGATGTTCAGAGTCCGATCGAGTCGCGAACGTCCTGTTAATGCCTTTTTGGCTGTTCCTTATCGAGGCGCCTGGTTTTATATTGCAGACGATGATCTCCAATCCAAGTCCAGTTTTCTCCTCCTGCAACAATTATTCAGATTGCAGGCTGGCCAAGTGATTCATCCCGCGCCCACGTTAACCTTGCCGGTAGGGGGCCAGTAGCGAGGCTCGCCGGGACGGCAGCAACGAAGAGTATGCATTGACGGTCAGAGGGATCGATCGATACGGTGGATCCTCGGTGGCTTCGCATGACCACGAACATCATGTATGGGAGGACGAGTCGGTGAGCATACGGAGAGGGACGGGTCGGTGCTCTTCTAAATCGAGCAAATCAGCCCATGTCGTGATATCGGTGCGTGTCGGATCGATGGAATCACGGACCTGGCGAAAAAACGCCCATTTTTCGTCGGAATCTGGTCCCAGATGGAGCATCATGTCGTTCCACGATTCGATTTCCTCTGGTGTATGGGGTTTGGCATGATGCGCGAGCCAAGTCACCATATCGTCGTCCGAACGACCGTCGACAGCGTGGAGAAACTGTTCCGCAGACACACCGAGAAACTCGAGCAGTCGCTGATCCAGCGGACACGGGTAACGATATTCGCCCAATGTGCCTGCCAATTTGGCTCGACATTTGTCGATCATGCGCGCCAAATGGACATAGCCACCGAGTCGGTCTCTCATGCTGCGAGGGTAGTCCACCCGCAGATCCATCTCGTTCCCCCCGAACACGCGATGAGGCGCGCCCTTCCTCCACGGCCATTACAACAGGACATGATTGGAAAACGTCAACAGGCGTGTGACGATTTCAGCACGTTCATACGAAATGATGCGCCGAGTGGCAGGAAGGTCCGATGCCTGCACTCGCGTATGCGTGTCGGAAAAACTTTCGACATTGGTCAAAGAGCCGTCTCGAGGCGAAAAATAGTACACCGTATACCGTGTAGTCAGATATTTGTGCTCCGGGGTGACCGTGCTCTCTTCGACGTTGATCGTAAACGCGATATGAGGCATTTTTCGATTGATTTGCGTGATCCGATCATCTTTGATGCGGTACCACGATTCCATGCCATCTCCGTGAATGTTGAGCCGCACGCCTAAGGGATGCGCGATGTCTTCTTCGACCGTCAAGGCATACTTGCCGTCGGATTCCTCAAAGCTTCGAGGACCACGGTGAATCGCGATCATGCCAATTTGATTCTGTGCCCATTGTCGAAGGTGCTCATCCGGTACGTTGACCGAGATGTCCCTCGGGCCTTTCACGGTCACTGTCCCTGTATAGGTGTTCCCGTTGTCATTGATCGTCAGATTGGCCTGAAATCCCTTGAAATCCGGCTGCCATCGAGCGGTTTTCTCGAAGGCCCGGCGCAATAATTCCCGCGCTTTGGGATCGTCGCGCACAGTGGTTCCGGTTTCCTGACGTGTGTAGATTTCCATACGACCGACCTCCTTGAAATGAACGAGTCCAATAAGCCTTGCGGTCATTATAGTCGAAGGGGTCTTAACCGACAACGCTGCATGGATGTCCTCGACGATGAAGATCTGTTACGTTTTTCTGCTTGCCTAGTGAAAAAATATTCAACAAACGGGACAGCGAAACACGACTCTGCAGAAAATCGAACAGAGAAGGGACCCCGATGAAGAGCACAGAGAGATGACGGCTCTCACACCTTCGCACAGAGTTTTCAAAAATGGTGTTGCAGGATTGCTCTGGGCATGCATGCTTACGGTAACGCTTGTCTCAGGGGAATGAGCGACGCCACGACGCGACAAGGCGTGCATAGTTGTCGGATGTACGGTATCTGAATGTCGAGCATGACCCAGGCGAGCATTTAGTTTTCTAATCCATGACGATCAGTGGCGGTTACGCAAATTTTGAATCGTCGCATCTGTTTCATGTGGGCATCGAGAGGAATCGTTTCCTCGACGATGCCTCCACCAGCCGGATTGCTCGCTGGCACATCTATGATTTTTACAAATCCGGCGCCGACATCTTTGTAAATGCTGGTTTTCGCAAGGTCCCGTAACGGGCTCCCATCATGTTGAGTCGTCGGTTCTTGATACCGAATCGTCAGCGTCTCCTGGTTCGGCTCGATCTCTGCCCAGGCCATGGCATGGCAGTCTCCGGCGAGCCGCTGACCGGCCTCACGAATCCGTAGAGGAGGATGCGCGAGTGACGAATCTTCGGCCGTGTGTTCTCGGACGGACTGTGGTCGACCCAAGGTCTTGACGGGCTCCGAATCCTGTGCTCGATGGACCGGCGCTTCAGGCGGTATCGAAGAGGGTAGGCACGAAGGCCGTAGCCAACACAATACATAATCGACGGTCTTGGAAGAATTTGAAGAGGAACAGCCTGTCAAAATGCAAAGGCTTGCGACAATGCCGATGACCCGAGCAAGGCTGCCCATCAACGCGATTACCCGCATTGCTTTCATCCAATGTCCTGCTCTATGTCTGTCCTCGGACGCCATTAGTAAGGGCAAACCAGACTGAGCTGTTAGGCTAAATCCCGAACAGGTCGAGGTCAAGGGGAGAGCCTTCCGTAAGGTCATGGCAAACACGGATGGCCACCGTGACGGAGCGTTCCGGTTTCTCGAACAGGCCGTTGTTCTGGGAATGAAAACGGTGGTAAAAAAGCGCATTCTTTGATAAACATGCTTCATGCGGATTCTAGGTGCCGGTGAACGATCGCCCATGGGCTAACATCACGATGTACTATCGAGCGCTTTTGGTGTTATGGATTTGTCTCGTGATAACCGTCACCACCTATCCATGGACCCATTTTACTTCGATCGTACAATGGCACCGCATCAACTGGATCCCGTTTCGGGGCGTTCCGATTTTACTTGGAGACATCGCACTCAATACGCTGTTATTTGTTCCGGTAGGCTTTCTCTTCGTTGTGGCTTCTCGCCATCCTCAGGACAGCAAAAGGGTGGTCGTTGCGGTGTTGCTGAGTCTCGGGCTCTCCGTAATGGTTGAAGTCATTCAGGGATTCAATCTGGTCAGATTTCCGAGCATGACCGATGTGATTTTCAACGTCGTGGGCGGGGGACTTGGCAGTCTGGCAGGTTTGTGGGGGATAAAACAGATCCGCCAAGCGAAGATACCTGCGACATTCCTTTCTCATGGAGCTTCCTCGCGATCGTCCAAGCCGACGGAATTCTGAAAGGTCGACGGTGGGAATTTATCTTGGAGGTTGTTGTCCATGACGTCGCCCTATCAACCACGAGAGACGGCGTTGCTGAGGCATCAGGCGGCCTTGGGTCGCATTCGGTTGTTCGCGACGGACGTCGATGGTGTCCTGACCGACGGAGGGATGTACTACGGCGAAAGCGGGGAAGAACTTAAAAAATTTCACACTCGTGACGGAATGGGCATCAAGCTCTTGCAAGAGGAGGGCATCATCACAGCCATCATCACAATGGAAAATACTAAACTTGTCGCACGGCGCGCCGAAAAACTGGGTATTGCCGAAGTCCATCAAGGTGTGACAGACAAGCTCGCCGTCCTTCGCGGATTAGCCACACGCTATCGGATCACGCTTCAAGAGATTGCGTATATGGGGGATGATGTCAACGATCTCGACGCATTGCAAGCCGTGGGATTTTCTGGAGCTCCAGCCGATTGCGTGGAAGCTGTCCGCCGTGTGGTACATTACGTGTGTCGCAAAGGGGGTGGAGCAGGCGCCGTCCGGGAAGTTGCCGAATTGATTTTAGAAGCGCGGCACACTGGTTCGCGTTGAGAGCGCGGGTCCGGGGCGTCTTTTCCTGTCTCGTCAAGTTCCACGAAGTGGCTCTCATCCTTCGCAACTCCGGTCATGCCAATCAGAATGCATCGCCGGTCCTGATAGCTCGATGAGTAGTCCGTACAGAGAAATCCAGACTGTTGAATAAACGCAACCCATAGCACGCTCAAACGAACGAGGCGCCTATGCACATCCCACACCTGCACGGTGTCATTTTAGCAGGGGGAAGCGGCACACGATTTTGGCCGCTCAGTCGCGAACGATTCCCCAAGCAATTGCTGAACATTCTCGGAGAGGAAACCCTGATCCAACAGACCGTTCGTCGATTGCTCGGCTGCATGACCGCCGATCGAATCTGGATTGTGACCAATCATCGACAGGCCGAATCCATTCAGTGGCAATTGGCGGCATGGAACGACCAACTGTCGCCGCACATTGTCGCCGAGCCCGAAGGGCGAAACACGGCACCAGCTATCGGCCTGGCAGCGCTGCGTTTGCTGCAAGAGGATCCGGATGCCATCATGGTGGTGCTGCCCGCTGATCATGTGATTACCCCGCAACGCAAATTTCATCATGCCGTGGTCGCTGGAACCACGTTGGCGCAGGCTGATTATCTGGTGACGTTTGGCGTTCGTCCCACCCGACCGGAAACGGGATACGGCTATATCCAGCCTTCGCTCAAACACCCCTTGTCGAAAGCCGGACGTATCCTCGGCTATCGTGTCACTCGGTTTGTGGAAAAACCGGATTCTCGCACTGCGCGGCGGTATCTTCGATCAGGCCGATATTTTTGGAACAGTGGAATGTTCGTCTGGAAAGCCCGCACGATCGTGGAAGAATTGCAGCGGCACAAGCCGGCATTGTTCCGTGCCCTTCAACGCGTCGTGGCGTACTCCCGTTCATCGGACACTGGAGCGTTTGCCCGTGCGTATCGGAAACTCGAAGCGGTCTCCATCGATTACGGCGTGATGGAACGATCTGAAAAAACTGCCATGATTCCCGTCGACTTCACCTGGTCCGACGTCGGGAGTTGGGCGAGTTTGCCTGAGGTCATGCCATGCGATCGGGCGGGGAACGTTATGAGCGGAAACATTATCGATCTCGGCAGCACGAACTCCGTGTTGTTTGGTCAGCAACGCATCGTCGCGACCATTGGGCTGGCGGACATGATTGTGGTGGATACACCGGATGCGACATTGGTCTGTCCCAAAGACAGAGCGCAAGACGTCAAGAAAGTCGTCGAGGCCTTGCGCGCCCGCAATGCGCAAGAACATCGAGAGCACCGTACCGTGTACCGGCCTTGGGGGTCGTATACGATCCTCGAAGAAGCGAGCGGCTATAAAGTCAAGCGGATCACGGTGAACCCCGGCAAGCGGTTGTCACTGCAGCTTCATCATCGACGAAGCGAACATTGGGTGGTGATCGCAGGGCGCGCGCGGGTGACGCGGGGAGAGGAAATCTTTGATCTTCACCCTGGACAAAGCACAGCTATTCCCCGAGAAACGCCCCATCGCCTGGAAAATCCGGGTGACCAGATTTTAGAGATCGTGGAAGTGCAAAATGGGAACTACCTTGGGGAAGACGATATCGTCCGTCTGCACGATGATTTCGGACGCCCACCGCAGCAATTGGGCTAATTCATCAAGTAGGCTGATTCGAGGAGCATCGCATCATGAGTATCTTTCGAGAGTACGATATTCGCGGGGTCGTAGGTACAGAACTGACGCCTCAGATGGCCGAGTCGCTCGGGCGGGCTTACGCAACGATGGGTCGCAACCATCGTGTGCGAACGGTGACGGTCGGACGCGATGGGCGCCTCACGTCTCCCTCGCTGCGGGATGCCCTCGTTGCCGGCTTGACTGCAGGAGGGCTCGATGTATTGGATATCGGCGTCTGTACCACGCCTCTTCTGTATTTTTCCTTGTATCATCGCCCGGTAGAAGGGGGCATTATGGTCACTGGTAGTCATAACGCCGCAGAATACAATGGCTTCAAGCTCTGTCTCGGTAAAGAAGCACTCCATGGGTCAGCGATTCAGGAACTCCGCACGATCATGGAGCGGGGCGATTTCACAGATGGGCACGGCAGGGTCAAGGATTCACCGATTCTCGATGAGTATCTCGCCTATTTGCGCCAGCAGTTTGCATCGCTGGATGCCAGCGGTTTGCACGTGGTCATCGATTGTGGGAATGGGGCCGCATCGCTCGTCGCCAAGCCGGCCTTGGAACAACTCGGGTGCAACGTGACTGGGTTGTATTGCGAGTTGGACGGGCGGTTCCCTCATCACCACCCCGATCCGACGGTCGTTGAAAATCTGCAGGATCTCATCCGCGCTGTCAAGGAAACTCGAGCTGATGTCGGAATCGGATACGACGGTGATGCCGATCGGATCGGTGCGATCGATGAACACGGGGATATTCTGTGGGGCGATCGTTTGCTCATGATCTTTGCTCGCGATGTATTAGAAGCCAGACCTGGAAGTACGTGTATTTCCGAAGTCAAAGCCTCACAGTTTCTCTATGACGATATCGAAAAACGTGGTGGACGAGGCATTATGTGGAAAACGGGCCATTCCGTCATCAAGGCCAAAATGAAAGAGGAAGGCGCTGTGCTTGCCGGCGAAATGTCCGGACACATGTTTTTCGCCGACCGCTATTACGGGTACGACGATGCGGTGTATGCCTCCTGTCGATTGATTGAAATTATGGTCAAGACGGGGAAACCGTTGTCAGCCTTGTTAAGCGACATCCCTCGAACGGTCGTGACGCCGGAAATCCGGTTGGACTGCCCCGACGACCAAAAATTCGTCTTAGTCGAAGCCGTGAAAAATCGTCTCGACAGCCTCGCCGCCCACGGTCAGCCGCCCGATCCAGACTTGGCGATTCGAAAACTCGTCACCATCGATGGCGTCCGCGTCCAATTTCCAGAAGGGTGGGGTTTGATCCGCGCATCGAATACGCAACCGGCATTGGTTCTCCGATTCGAAGCCGCCACGCCGGAAGCGCTTCAAAAAATTCGCCACTTTCTCGAATCGGAACTCCAGGCCTGTCGTCACACGCCAAGCTGATACCCGAACCGTTGAAGATGCGTGGAACGTTCCACGCGCTTTGGTTCGGTTTTCCTGTGTTCCTGGAGTTCCATCCTTATCGATCATTGCCTGGTCCTGCTGTGGATCCATCCGCCTCGAGCCTGCACTCTCAGACCAAAACCGAGAGATTTTCATTGCTCGTGGGGCCATGAAGGTTCTATAATATGACACACCCTAACTTTATAGAGCCTCCGGCTGTTTGACATGCATGCAGCGCTGACCCTGACGCAATTCATCCTGCGCGAAGAAGCCCTCCATCCCCAGGCTACGGGCGAGTTTTCGTCCATTATGCTTCAGATCGCCTTAGCCGGGAAATGTATTGCCCGTGATCTCAGCCGTTCGGGATTATTGGATCTGATCGGCTCGACAGGGGCACGCAATGTTCAGGGCGAAGAGGTGCAGAAACTCGATGAGCGAGCGAATCAGACGTTCATTGCCGCCTTTGATTCGAGCAATGTCGTTCGCACATTGATTTCCGAAGAAATGGAAAAACCGCTCACGATCACCACTGCCAAACAACCGGGGAAATATGCCTTATTTTTCGATCCCCTGGACGGTTCATCCAATATCGATGTCAATGCGCCGCTGGGATCGATTTTCTCCATTCATCGATTGGCGTCATCGGGTGAGCCGGTGAATGAATCCGATTTGTTGAAAACCGGAGCGGAGCAAGTCGCTGCTGGATATCTGTTGTATGGCCCGAGCGTGTCTCTCGTCTATTCCTGTGGATCCGGTGTGCATCAGTTCATTTTGGATCCTGGAATAGGAGAGTTCCTTCTCGCTGCGCAACACGTCCGGGTGCCCGCTCGCGGATCCCTGTACAGTGTCAACGAAGGGAATTATCACAAATGGCCGTCCGGCACTCGACGATATCTCGACTTTTTAAAAGAGCCCGATGCGGCGTCTGGCCGACCGTATTCAAGCCGCTATTCCGGATGTCTCGTTGCCGACGTGCATCGGATCCTGCTCAAGGGCGGGATCTTTCTTTATCCAGCCGAAACCAAAAAGCCGGAAGGCAAGCTCCGACTCATGTACGAGGCCGCTCCCTTGAGTTTCCTTCTCGAACAAGCTGGGGGGCGAGGGAGTACGGGGCGCGAGCCTATCCTTCGAATCCAACCCAAAGCGTTACACCAACGCGTGCCGTTGATCATTGGAAGCCGTGAGGATGTTCGACAGGCCGAAGAATTTATCCAGACTGCGTAACGAGTTTTTCTCGACACGCCCTTTCACGCTATTGTCCGATACGAAGCCCCACGAGCATTGCGTATGATCTCGCGAATATGGTTGCCGATCTTCGGTATTCTTGCCGGCGGAGGAGCTGGCTTCCTCGTTGGAGGAGACATGGTGACTCTGCTCGTTGGGGCGATGGTTGGAGCAGTAACAGCGAGCGCGATTCTTTGGATCGAGCGGGCGTTGCTGGCCATGCCGTGGCAGTCGATGGTTGGAGGGATCGCCGGCTTTACAACTGGCTTGCTGGTTGCCGGGGTGATCTTTCAATTGACGAATCTGGCCCATGTGGCCAACTGGTGGGTGACACTGGCCAGCAGTCTATTTTTGTTTCTCGGCTTCCCCTATGTCGGTTGGGGATTGGGGCAGCGCATTGGAACGGAAGGCTGGCTCCGTGTGGCACAGGCCGGCACGTCGGGCCCTACTCGAGAAGAAGTCTGTTCTTTGAAACTCCTCGATACGAGCGCCATCATCGATGGGCGAATCGCAGATTTGTGCGAAACGGGTTTTATCGAGGGCACGTTGCTCGTTCCGCAATTTATTTTGTTGGAATTACAACATATCTCCGATTCGTCTGACGGACTCAAACGAGCGAGAGGCCGTCGAGGATTGGACGTCCTGAAGACGATGCAAAAAATGACGCACGTCAAGGTGGAAATCGTCGAAGACGATTTTCCCCATGTCAAAGAAGTGGATACCAAATTGGTGGAACTGGCCAAGAAATTGGATGCTAAAATTATCACCAACGATTTGAATCTGAATAAAGTGGCGGCTCTTCAGGGTGTTCCGGTCCTCAATATCAACGAGCTGTGCAATGCGCTGAAACCCGTTGTGCTTCCGGGCGAGACCATTCGTGTCTTTGTTCTCAAAGAAGGGAAGGAAGCTGGCCAAGGAGTGGCTTATTTGGATGACGGTACGATGGTGGTCGTGGACAATGCCAAACGGTTGATCGGGAAAAATGTCGAAGTCGTGGTGACCAGCGTGCTGCAAACGAGTGCCGGCCGAATGATTTTTACCCGACTGCGAGAAGAGACCGAGCGAGAGGAGTTAAGCCTGGCACGTGTCTAATCGCGTGGTGGCCATTATCCCGGCCGCCGGCCAAGGCCGACGCATGGGAGGAGCGGTTCCCAAACAATTCTTGTCGCTCGGCGGGCTCCCGATTTTGGTGTATTCCCTTCGAATCTTGACGTCCCTTCCTGTTATCGCAGAAATCGTTGTTCTCGTTCCCGAAGCCGATCGCCAGTATTGCCAAACCCAGATCATCGATCATTATGGATTTGGCCCCGCTGTGCGGGTTGTCGATGGTGGGCCGAGACGGCAGGATTCGGTCGGGAGGGGGTTGGCAGCCATTCGAGAGGTCCCGGATTTCGTCTTGGTGCATGATGGGGTGAGACCGTTTCTCACGCGCATGATGGTCGAACGCGTCCTTCGAGCGGCTCGAGACACCGGCGCCGCGGTGGCGGGAATCCCCATGAACGATACGGTCAAACGGGTGAGCCCACAAGGAACAGTCGTCGAAACGTTGAATCGCGAAGAACTCTGGATCATTCAAACGCCTCAAGTGTTCCGCTATGAGTGGCTCGAAGAAGGACATCGCCTCGCCGTCGCTCAGGGCTGGGAAGTCACAGACGATGCGGCATTGATTGAACGCATCGGTCATCCCATACGGGTGGTTCTTGGGAGCCCTCACAATGTTAAAATAACCACACCGGAGGATTTAGCCTTGGGGGAGGCTTTGCTTCGATTCACCGAGCACGTTTAACCACGGGACGGTGAGTATGCGTATTGGACAAGGGTATGACATACACCCCTTGAGGGTTGGACGGCGGCTGATCCTTGGCGGGATCGAGATTCCCTTCGCCAAAGGGCTCGATGGCCATTCGGATGCCGATGCCTTGACGCATGCGGTGTGCGATGCCATTTTGGGAGCGCTTGGAGAAGGCGATTTAGGCGGACATTTCCCCAGTTCCAACCCCCAATTCAAAGATCTCGACAGCCTGGCCATGCTGAAAGACGTGGCAACGTTGATGGAAACCAAAGGCTTTCAACTCGTCAATCTCGATTGTTGTATCTTGGCCGAAGCTCCGAAGCTGAGTCCGTACCTTAAGCCGATGGCCGAACGACTCGCGCGTGTGTTGGCGGTCGAATCGCATCAGATCAATGTGAAGGTAAAAAGCGGGGAGGGATTAGGGGCGATCGGCCGTGGAGAAGGAATCGGTGCTCAAGCCGTGTGCCTCCTCCAACGCCGGCCCCTGCATCAATGACCCATAAGCCACGATGAACAACGTATTGGCTTCTTACCACATTAGCCGTGACCTTATTGAAAACCATTAGCCAAGACTTACAGGCTGCACTCGAACGCGATCCTGCAGCGCGGAGCCGCTTGGAAGTACTCTTGACCTATGCCGGCTTTCATGCCCTCTTGGCTCATCGTCTGGCCCATTGGTTATGGTGCCGTCGGATTCCGCTGTTGCCGCGATTGATCGCCCATGTCGCCCGGTGGTTGACTGGCATCGAGATTCATCCGGGTGCAAAGATTGGAAAAGGGTTTTTTATCGACCATGGAATGGGGGTCGTGATCGGGGAAACGACCGAAATCGGCGACTATGTCACGTTGTTTCAAGGTGTGACGTTGGGAGGAACGGGGAAAGAGCGAGGGAAACGGCACCCGACGCTGGGGAACCATGTGGTGGTGGGAGCCGGCGCCAAAGTCCTCGGCAATATCCGCATCGGTGACTTCGTGAAAATCGGAGCGAATTCTGTCGTGCTGCGCTCGGTCCCGTCGAATTCCACCGTGATCGGCATTCCGGGCAAGGTCATTAAAACCGTCGGGGTCCGAGTTCCCGAAGAATCCATGGATCACATCAATCTTCCGGACCCCATCGCCGAGCGGTTCGATGCGATCGAGCGCGAATTGATCGAACTCCGTAAACAGCTTGAAAATCCGCCGAACCATACTGGCACTTCTCCATCGTAGCCCTTGAAAGACGAGCGTGATCCGGTTTCGACCATCTTTTGCAACGGTCGAGACCGAAAGACGTTTCAGAGGCGACCCGGCGTCTAGACACGAGGAATGACGAGTCCTCCACAACAATCCATGACATCGATTAGCCAAGAACTATTGGACCAACACGGATTGTCTCACGACGAATACCAACGGATCGTCGATCGATTGGGGCGTGCCCCTACAATAACCGAGTTGGGAATGTTTTCTGTGATGTGGAGCGAACACTGCAGTTACAAGAGTTCGCGCATCCATCTCAAACGCTTCCCAACGGAAGGAGCCCGGGTTCTTCAAGGCCCGGGGGAAAACGCCGGAGCTGTCGATATCGGCGATGGACTCGCGGCAGTCTTCAAGATCGAATCCCATAATCATCCTTCCTTCATCGAGCCGTTCCAGGGAGCAGCGACGGGCGTAGGCGGGATTCTTCGAGATATTTTCACCATGGGAGCTAGACCCATTGCCTTATTGAATGCCTTACGCTTCGGCGAGCTTCATCTTCCGCAGAATCGACATTTGTTGAAGCAAGTGGTGGCGGGAATCTCATGGTATGGCAATTGTGTGGGGGTGCCCACCGTAGGAGGTGAGATTGCCGTCAACGATTTGTATTCCCGGAATCCGCTCGTCAATGTGTTGTGCCTCGGGATCGTCGAGAAAGACCGGTTGCTTCGGGGACGGGCTCAGGGTGTCGGGAATCCGGTCCTCTATATCGGGGCCAAAACCGGACGGGATGGGATTCATGGAGCCACTATGGCCTCGGATAGTTTCGATGAATCCGCTGATGCCAAGCGCCCCAATGTTCAGGTCGGCGATCCCTTCTTGGAAAAGTTGCTTTTGGAAGTCTGTCTCGAACTGTTGGATCACGATCTGCTAGTAGGCATTCAAGACATGGGGGCCGCAGGGCTCACCAGTTCTTCGTGCGAGATGGCCTCGCGAGCGGGAACCGGCATTCAATTGGAGCTCGACCACGTTCCCTGCCGCGAGCCGAACATGACGGCCTATGACATCCTCCTCTCCGAGTCCCAGGAACGCATGTTGCTCGTGGCCAGAACTGGAGAAGAGCACAGGGTGATGGAAATCTGTCACAAGTGGGGCATCGATGCGGCTGTGATCGGACAGGTGACGGACGACGGCATGCTTCGGGTGCGTCACGGCGGACAAACCGTTGCGGAAATTCCCGCCACATTGTTGACCGACGAAGCGCCACGCTATGAGCGCCCCTGCGCTCCGCCTGGCTATCAAGAGATGCTCCAATCACTGGCGATCGACAATCTTCCCGGCGTCAAAGATCCGTCTGAAACGTTGCGATCATTGCTGCAATCTCCCACGATCGCCAGCAAGCGCTGGGTCTATCGCCAATACGATCACATGGTTGGAATCCGGACTATCGTGCGGCCGGGCTCCGACGCCGCGGTACTCCGCATCCACGGAACACAGAAAGCGCTAGCGATCACGACAGATGGAAATGGGCGCTATTGCCTGTTGAATCCCTATCTGGGCGGCATGCTGGCGGTCGCAGAGGCCGCCCGCAATCTGGTGTGTTCGGGGGCAGAGCCGATCGGCATGACGGATTGCCTCAATTTCGGCAATCCCGAACGGCCAGATGTGATGTGGCAATTTGTGCTAGCCATCGAAGGGATGGCCGAGGCCTGTCGGGCATTGGGGATTCCTGTGGTCAGCGGAAACGTGAGCTTCTATAATGAAACTAATGGGCTTTCCATCCCGCCGACGCCGATTCTCGGCATGGTAGGATTGATCGAGCCACCACGGACAGCGATCACCCAATGGTTTAAACACGAGGGCGATCTCGTGATCCTGTTGGGCGAAACTGAAGAGGATCTCGGAGGCACGGAGTATCTCAAGATCGTTCACCATCGAGAGCAAGGACAGCCCCCATGGTTGCATCTCGATCGTGAAAAAGCCTTGCAGGCGTGCCTCCTCGCACTCATCCATGATGGTGTCATTCGCTCAGCGCATGATTGTTCAGAGGGCGGATTAGCTGTGGCGATCGCCGAATCATGCATCACGAATCCCGCACGGCCCCTAGGAGCCACAATTCAGCTTTCCAAAGGACGCTTGCGGCTCGATGCGGTCTTGTTCGGTGAAACGCCATCTCGTGTGGTGTTGAGTGTTCCAACGCACGAGGGCAATCGGGTGCTCGAATGTGCGGCAGCCCATCGGGTCCCGGCAGCCGTTATCGGCGAAGTAGGGGGGGACAGATTGACTGTGAAGATTCTGGACGATACCGGTCAAGAATGTGCGTCCATCGATCAGTCGATTGAAAGCCTGTTGACGACCTGGAGCACAGCTCTCGAAGCACAACTTTCTGATGCCCTATAGGCAATTCGAATAATCTCTTGCTTGCTCATGACGGACCGTCACCTATCGTTGCGCCATTCCCTCATGTTTCACGAAGATAGCGATGCCCAGGATACATTTCGCGAAGAATGCGCGGTCTTTGGCATTTACGGCCATCGCGAGGCCGCCAACATGACCTACCTCGGCTTATATGCCTTGCAACATCGCGGCCAGGAAGGCTCAGGGATCGTCTCCTCGGACGGGCGGCGTTTCTATCAGCAAAAAGGCATGGGACTGGTTGCGGATATTTATTCGAAAAAAGTCTTGAAGGGACTTCCTGGTTCGAAGGCCATCGGGCATAACCGGTATTCCACTGCTGGGGATAGCGATCTCAAAAACGTCCAGCCTTTGACCGTCAATTTTGCTTTCGGCAACCTTGCGCTGGCTCACAACGGCAATCTGATCAACGCGGCCGTGCTACGCAGCGAGCTCGAAGCGTATGGTGCCATTTTTCAGTCAGACTCCGATAGCGAAGTCATCATTCATTTGATCGCGCAATCCAAAGCGCATACGCTGTTGAATCGCATTGTCGATGCGCTGAATACGGTGCGAGGGGCGTTCTCGTTGTTGATTTTGACGGACGAAGCCTTGTTCGTGGCCCGAGACCCCTATGGTTTTCGCCCGCTGTGCCTCGGGCAGTACCATGACAGTTGGGTCGTCGCCTCCGAGACCTGCGCCTTCGACCTTATTGGTGCAGAGTTTTTGCGGGAGATCGAGCCTGGGGAGCTGTTGGTGATCAATGATCAAGGGCTATCGTCATATTATCCGTTTTTCGAACGGCCGCCAGCCAAGTGTATTTTTGAATATGTCTATTTTGCCAGGCCGGATTCTAAAATTTTCGGGGCCGGCTCCGTGTACCCGATTCGGAAGGCATTGGGCCGGCAATTGGCCAAGGAATGTCCGGCGGAGGCCGATTGTGTGATTCCGGTGCCGGATTCCGGTGTACCGGCTGCCTTGGGATATGCCGAAGGGCTGGGCATACCCTTCGAGATTGGATTGACCCGCAATCATTATGTGGGACGGACCTTCATCGAGCCGGAGCAACAGATTCGGCACTTCGGCGTCAAGCTCAAGCTCAATGCCGTCCCGGAAATCCTCGAAGGCAAACGCGTGGTGGTGGTGGACGATTCCATCGTGCGCGGGACGACGAGCCGGAAGATCGTCAAAATGCTCCGACAAGCCGGGGCCAAACAAATTCATATGCGCATCAGTTCGCCGCCGGTCATCGCCCCGTGTTTTTACGGAATCGATACACCGACGCAACAGGAATTGATCGCAGCCCACCACTCGATCGACGAGATCCGGCAGTATCTGACAGCGGATTCACTCGGATATTTGAGCCTCGAAGGGATGTTGGCGACGGCACCCGGTCTGGCCCATCACTATTGCAACGCCTGTTTTACCGAGCGATATCCCATCTCGTTGACGCGTGCCGAGCAACTGCAACTCGGTCTCTTCGACTCGGCTTCCTCCCCTGCTTCTTGAACGACACCCATCCTTTGTTCATCTTCGGGTAAGGCCTGTCGCGGCCCCTTCCGGAAACGTAACATCCTGCTTTTCACCCTGCGGTCTTTTCCCCCACCGGATGATGAGTGTTGCTATCGCCTCTCCGCTGGCAGGCTTGGAGAGCACATCGTCCATGCCGGCACGCACGCATCGTTCTCGATCGGTGATCAGCGCATGAGCCGTCAAGGCCACGATCGGCAGGTGCCGTCGCTGTGCGTTGGCTTCCCATTCGCGGATCCGACGCGTCGCTTCCCATCCGTCCACATTCGGCATCTGACAATCCATCAAGACCAGATCATACTCATTGCGCATCACAGCCTCGACCGCTTGACGGCCGTCACGAACGACATCGACGCGACACCCCAGTTTTTCCAGCATCTTGACAGCCATCTTTTGACCGACGATGTCGTCTTCAGCCACCAGCACTCGCGTCGAGTCTTGAGTAGCCAATTCGCGAATGGTGTGGTGGGTGACGATGCGATGCGGTGAACGGGACAGCGTGTCTCGAGGACCATGGCTCAAGACCACTTCGAGCACTTTTTTCAAGGCGTGGTGCCGGACAGGCTTGGTCAGATACCCGTCGAAGCCGGTCTCGCCGGCCTCTTTGAGATCGCCGCGCCTTCCCACCGAGGTCAACAAAATGACCGGTATCGAAGCGAGGACCGGATCGGCCTTGATGGCCTTGCACAAGGCGTAACCGTCCATTTCAGGCATCTGTTGATCGAGGATCGCGGTATCGTAGGGCTGTCCCAGTGTCGCTGCGCGACGAAGCTCGTCGAGGGCTTCCAACCCGGAACAAACGGCCGTCGCGTGCATGCCCCACGCGGTGGTGTAATGATGCAGCAAAAAGCGGTTCACTTCGTTGTCGTCGACTAGGCAGATCCGTCGCCCCGCTAAGCTAATCGGAGAGAGCACCTCCCGATCTCGTTGTTGTCCGATCCGCATGCGAACCGTAACCCAAAATCGACTCCCTTGGCCGACTGTGCTCTCGACACCGATCGTGCCGCCCATGAGTTCGACCAATTTTTGACAAATTGCCAGACCAAGCCCGGTGCCTTCATATTTTCTGGTTGCAGAACCATCGACTTGCGTAAACGCCTCGAACAGCCGTGTCTGAGCTTCAGGAGCGATGCCGATTCCGGTATCCGTGACACTGCATTCGATGATGCAGTCCTCGCGGTGGTGTTCGCGCACCGACGTGCGAAGGACGATTTCACCGGCATCGGTGAACTTGAGGGCATTGCCGATCAAGTTGATCAGGATTTGCCGGATGCGTCCGGGATCGCCGATGAGCCTATCGGGAACCTCGGCATGGGTCAGGCCAATCAGCTCGAGCGATTTCGCGGCTGCCTGTTCGGCAAACAATTCGAGAATGTCATCGATCAGGCTCCGAAGATCGAACTCGATGTGTTGGATGTCGAATTTGCCTGCTTCGATTTTCGAAAAGTCCAAGATGTCGTTGATGATGGTCAACAAATGCTCGCCGGATTTTTGTACCGTTTCGGCATAATCTCGCTGTTCTTCGGTCAGGTCGGTATCTAACAGGAGCGACGTCATGCCGATAATGCCGTTCATCGGCGTGCGAATCTCATGGCTCATGGTCGCGAGAAATTCCGACTTCAATCGAGCAACCTCCTGGGCCTTGTCCCGCGCATCCATCAGCTGACGGTTGGCCTCCACCAATTCGCGATTGGTCTGCTTGAGCTCCTCGGTGATCCGCACAATCTCGTCTCTGGCTTCTTTTTCGCGGGTCAAATCGCGGCACAGCCCGATAAAGAGCCGGCCATCCGGCTCTCGAACCTCGCTCACGGTGATTTCGAGCGGAAACACGCTCCCGTCTTTTCGCTGTCCTTCCACTTCTCGCGGCTGTCCGATCACACGTCGTTCATGGGTGTGACGATAGCATTCGAGATACTGGGGATGGGCCTCGCGATACGGTATCGGCATGAGCATCGACACATTGTGGCCGATCACCTCCTCCGGTTCGTATCCGAACATATACGAGGCCGTCCGATTGAAGGATTCCACGATGCCCTGCTCGTCGATGCTGATGATGCCGCAATCGGCGTACTCCACGATCGTCCGCATGCGCGCCTCCGTCGAGCGAAGCCGCCTCTTGGCGACGAGAGCGCGAGAAGCCTGTTCTTCGGCGAGCGTTCGTTCGGCGTCGTAGTGCTGAGCCAACGTGTCGAACGTGCGTGCTATATCCCCCCATTCGTCATTCGACGCATGCGGGGTTTCCTCACGCGATGGTCCGTGCAGGCCGACTTCGATCATGCGGTGCTCGATCGTAGACAAAAGCCGATGGACGCCGAGACAGAATCCGCCGAACAGGTACACGCCGAGAAGGGCAGCGGCCCCGATCAGGAGCAGGACGAGCAGGCGGGTGTGTTGCCGTTCCGCGATACGGGCGTGGAGTATATCGTCGAGCGCAGTCGAAAGAAGGGTGTGCAAGCGATAGTACGCTTCCAGCGCCTCCGATGCCCGCTGCCAATACTCCCGAGTCGAACTGACCGTGGAATCTGAACCGAAGAGCGCCTCTTGCGTCATTTCGAGGAACGAGCTCGACATCGTGGTGGCATGGTCGAACACCGGACCGAGTCGAGGGACGAGGAAGGGTGTTTCTCGGTAAATAATGCTCATCGCCCGACGGAGATCCTGTTGGGTGTCTTGGACCAAGGCAATCAATTGGGACATATGAAAGTGATCGACCGGGGAAAGACGGCGCTGCGCGAGGAGCCTGGTGCCCACGCCTCTCACTTGACCGAGGCGTTCGAGGTGCGTGGGCAAAACGGTCACCACGGCGTCCATCAGATAATAGGCCTGCAAATCGGGATCGAGAATCAAATTGGATTGGTCGCCGATCAAGACAATCACATCGAGCAGATGCTGGATCAGGCCTGAATAGCGGGTGAAGCTGTCCGTTTTCGACAGCGTCGGAGTGATGCGCTCGAGCTCGTGCCATTCCCGGATCACCTTGTGCACGGAGTCGGCGATGCCGAGTTGGTTGTCGGTTTCGTCAACGAGGCGCTCGAGACGATGAACGTCCTGTTCGATGCGTGGCACGAGATCGGATTGCCATGCGGCCGCGGACTCGTCCACCATTTGTGTGGTGCCTCGCAGCTGCTGGACATGATTCAACAATCTCAGGAGCGGACGGAGGTGTGCATTCCCCATCAATTCGCGTTCGGTAAAGGCGATATCGCGCTGGATTTCCAAGCAATACACAACCGTGAACATCGCCAGCGGGAGCGCAAAGACCGAGATGATGGTCAACACTTTTTGCGGGTAACGCAAGCGGTTCATGAATGCGACCGCAGGCTGAAACAGTCTTGACATGCATGACTCCTCTCGACAACCGAACATCGTGATACCCATACCCCATGGATTCCAGTCATCCACTGATAATGGCGGATGCTCCGGAATGACGTCGCATGGCGCTGGTCTTTCAAGAACGTTGTCGGGTGTTCGTCGAGGTTACACGATGATGCAGATCATCGCGGTGAAAGGGCGCACAATTGCACAGAGCGAGGCGGACCGGATCAATGTCTGAGCCAATGAGCGGCAACGGATTGTACCGACTCCCGCTAACAGCTACCGCCTTGTAGACACAGGGTTTCGGGTTCCTCGATCAGGCAGACGACATCATCGGGAGATTCAGGCGGAGACGGGTTCGATCGGCGAGGGTCTGAAGCTTAGCTCGCGACACGATATCGATCTCAAGGCCGATCAGATCGATGAGGCCATCATTTTTGAGCGCCTGGAGCATGCGAATGAGGGTTTCTTTTGACACGCCGACGATCGAAGCGAGGTCTTGACGGCTGAGGGGGAGGGTGATCCGCGTCCGTTGATTCTGTGTCCGCCCGTGAAGGGCCGCCAACTGCAGCAATACGCCGGCCAATCGTTCCCGTGCCGGAAGAACAAGCTGGCTGTGAAATTCGGCCACGAGCCGTCCGGAGAAGGCGCTCAACATGCGGCTCATCGCGTAGGAAAGCGTCGCATCCGTTTCTGCGAGCGCCGAGAAGGCAGGCCGGTCGACGACATAGACGTCGACATCGGTCAGCGCCTCGCAGGTGAGCGAATGATTCGCGCACTCCAGCGAGGCGGGATCGATGATGGCATCCTGATCCGCTTCGGCGGAGAGCAGCATGAACACTCGACGGTTTCCCGATTGTCCGAGGATCGAAAGCGCCACAGTTCCTTTTGAGAGAAAAGCCACATGGCTCACAGGCGAGCCTTCATGCACGATGATCGCATGACTAGAAAAATGACGGATCCTGAGCGGGAAACGTTGCCGCGCGACGTCGTGGCCGCCTCGCTCGCTGTACCGGCGATATCGGCTTTCGATGAGCGCCACGATGGCGGAAGGCGGCCGCGTGTTGCGAGTCTCGAACTGCCCAAACCGATCTCGGCTCATGTTTCCGACAAGAGGCGTTGAATCTGGTGAAGAAGGGCCTGCGGCGAAAAGGGTTTTTGAATGTAGGCCACCTGTGGCGAGAGATTGTCGAGCGAGAGGTTCGTTGTGCTATGCGATCCAGCGGAGCATTGCTCTTGTGCTAGCCGCGAAGCTCGCTCCGCCGGATACCCGGACATCAACAAGACTTTTGATGCGGGGTAACGTGCAAGAAAATATTCGGCAAGCTGCCACCCGCTCAGTCCGGGCATGATCACGTCGGTCACCAAGAGATCGATAGGATCCCGATGTCGTTCGCTGATGGCGAGCGCCTCGCTAGAGGACGCCGCTTGCAACACGGTATAGCCATGAAACGCCAGAACATCGGCCAAGAGCACGCGGATGCCGTATTCGTCTTCGACGAGGAGGATCGTAGCCGTGCCAGGTTTGACTGAAGCAGGCATGGGCGGAGGCGACTGCCTATCCGGTTGTCGGCGGATGGCCGGGAAATACATCGTAAAGGTCGAACCTCGACCGAGGGCGCTCGAGACAACGATGAACCCCTGGCTTTGTTTGACGATGCCATAGACCGTGGAAAGTCCGAGTCCCGTACCTTCGCCGGGTTCTTTGGTGGTAAAAAACGGCTCGAAGATTCGGTCCATCGTTTCTTCGCTCATCCCGGAGCCGGTGTCGGCGATATCCACTTGCACATAGTCGCCAGCCGGAATGTGTTCCCCTCGTGCATACAAGGGTTGAGGAATTTGGATGTTGCGGGTCCGGAGCATCAACCGTCCGCCATAGGGCATGGCTTGTCGAGCATTGATGACCAAGTTCAAGACGACCTGTTCGATTTGAACCGGGTCAGCCGTGATGGAATTTACGGCAGGTTCCAGCTCCACGGCATACTCGATATCTTCTCCGATAATCCGGTTGAGCATGTGCGAAAGCTGTTCGATCACCTGATTGATATTCAAAGCCTTGCGTTGCATGACCTGGGCGCGACAAAACGCCAGCAATTGTTGCGTGAGCGCGGATGCCCGATCGGTTGCCTGGATAATCCGTTCCAAGTCATGGTAGACAGGATCGCGAGGCGGCACTTTCATTGAAGCCATCTGGCTGTATCCGGAAATGATCGTCAAAATGTTGTTGAAATCGTGTGCGATGCCTCCCGCCAGCGTGCCGATCATTTCGAGCTTTTGCGATTGTCGAGCTTGGTTCTCCAAATTCCTGAATTCCGTTCGATCTTGGATGACTAACACGATTTGACGCGTGTCCTGGTCTTCCACGCTCGTCGCTGAACACGAGAGCAATCGTTCATCGGCGCCATCGCTGTCGCGACGAGGAACCCACCATTCGAGTTCCACTGTGGCGACACTCCGTGGCTGAGATTGGAAGGGCGCCAAAAACGCCAGCAAGTCCTTAACAGGCAGGACTTCTCCCAGATGACGCCCGATCAGATCCGAGTCCCGGGCCTGGAGGAGATGACAGAATGTGTGATTGACGGATCGGATGACGAGCTCCCGGGTCATTTGCACAACGGAGACCGGCAGCGAGGCCAGCGTCTGTTGGTATTCGCGTGTTTGTCGGTGAATGGATTGAAGCAGCAAGCAATTTTCAATGGCTGCGCCAGCGTGGGCGGCCAGCAGCGTGATGATGGCCTCATCCAACTGAGTAAAGTCGATGATCATCCCGTCCGATCCCTGTTTATCCGCGAGATAGAGTCGTCCGAACACTCGGTCGTGCGCATGGAGCGCAATCCCCAAAAACGATCGCATGGGGGGATGGGCAGAGGGAAAGCCACGGAACGACGGATGTCGCGTCAGCTCGTGCAGCCGCAACGGACTCCCGTCGGATGGAATGGCTCCCAGCAATCCGTTTCCGGTCGGAGGATGTCCGATTGCGACCTGTGTCGCTTCATCGAGACCGGAAGCGATGAACGTGCCGATCTGCTTCTCGGCTTCATCGACGAGCCCCACAGCGGCATAGCGAGCGCTGGTGAGCCGACGAGCGCTTTCGATGATCAGTCCGAGGAGTCGCGGAAGGTCACGTTCACCGATGAACGCTCTGACGTCGCGAACGAGAACTTCTAAGGCCTGTTCACGGGTGAGATGATCAAGAGTCATAGACAACACCGATGCGACATTGCGTGGATGGAGGAAACGATGAAAAGAAAGGTACGGGGTATCTCTGATCAGCGAGGCCAAGGTGCGAATTTGCCAAGTGCGCAATCGCACCGCTAGGTTAGAACATGATGAGCGTCACCTAAATCATTGATTGATAACATAGAATTTCTCTGAGGCTTGCTATAAAAAGATTTTGGTTTTGACAATCAGCATTCATGCTCATCGAATGGTAATTGTTCAACCGTTTCTGTCAATGACGAAAGACTATAAATTTCTTGATGGCCGTCATCGAGCCAGTGGTTGGCATCAGATCGGCGCCTTCTCTCGGATTACATGCCCGGTATTCCTGATCCGTTAACTTTGCATACGCCCGTATGCCACCACTGTACCTCTAGTCAAACCTGTCCGTTTCGTACATTGATCGAACGGGTCGGCTTGCACGAATCCGGGTTCATTTCCTCCAAGGTGTACCCTCAAGGGAGTATCATTTTTTCTGAAGGGGAGCCGATCAGCGCATTGCATCTCGTCTGCGCGGGACTGGTACTGGTGACCAAACTCAATCCGCATGGACAAGAGGCGGTGATGCACGTGATCCCGCCTGGCGGCATCCTCAATCTGTCCGATCATGCCAGGAGTGGACGAACATACACCTGCTCGGCAGAAGCCTTGGTCGAGACGACGATTGCCTTTTTCCAGCCTGCCCAGATTCTCGGCCACATGAGAAGAGATGTGTCGTTTGCCATGGGAATGTTTGACATCGCCGTGGCGCAACTGAAGGATTTGGAGGATCGTTTCGTCGCCTATCAACATCAAGATGTGAAAAACCGCATCATTCGCTTTCTTGCGTTTTTGGTCCGATACTTCGCGGTTTCACCGGACGACAAAGGCCGCATAACGATTCCTTTCAAGCTCCGCCGGCCGGTTCTGGCTCGCGCGGTGGGAACGACGACCGAAACCGTGAGCCGGATCATGGGCAAACTCGCGCGCATGCAGTTGATCAAAGAACAGCCCGATGCGCTGGTTGTCGTCAACCTCGACAAGCTTCAAGCGCTAGCCGGTTCACGCCGGACGTCCCAATGGGGCGAGGCAAGTTCCCCGCCTGGACGAATAAAGCCCTGACCGTCTGGATGGGTCTCCACGGGCGATGCAGAAGGACACCCCTTATGTAGTGTGTGGAGCCCATCCCTGATAGATGATCATGGCATCGTCCGCGTCGCTGCAGATTTTGCCGTTCTTCCCGCTCAAGTACCCTTCCTCCGATCCCATTCTGGTTGCTCGGCAGTGTGCCCGCTAGTACGTCGTTTCCGTTCCATCGTGCCCGTTTCTTCAGAATAGAGGACATTCTTCCGAAACACTACGATGGGAAGCGCCCCATCTCCGCTTCGACTTTGAATCCATCGCCATTTTTCGGAGGAAGATCATGTATGTCCTTGTGACCGGCGGCGCCGGGTTTATCGGGTCTCATACCGTGGAAGCTCTATTGGCTGAAGGTGCGACCGTGCGCATCCTCGACAATTTTTCAACGGGAAAGCGGGCGAATCTGCCCCATCACCCCAAGTTAGACATTCAGGCTGGCGATATCCGCGATGCCGCGGTCGTCGGACAAGCCATGCAAGGCGTCACACACGTGCTGCATCTTGCGGCACAGGTCTCGGTACATGCTTCGGTGGAATCGCCGCCGACTTCCTGTAGCCATAATGTGCTCGGATTCGTCACGGTTCTGCATGCGGCCCGCTCCCACGGTGTGCAGCGATTGGTCTATGCCTCGAGTGCTGCTGTGTATGGTGTTCCGGATGAAGTCCCTGTCGCGGAACGCGCGCCCGTTCGACCCATTTCGCCCTACGGGTTGGAAAAAAGCATCGACGAGCACTATGCCGCACTCTTCCAACGCCTCTTTGGATTTCCTTCGCTGGGCTTGCGCTATTTCAATGTGTATGGACCACGGCAGGATCCGTGTTCGCCATACGCGGGCGTCATCAGCAAGTTCGTGCACTGCGCAGAGCAGCATCGTCCTCTGACGGTGTATGGCGATGGTCTCCAGACGCGGGACTTTGTCTTCGTCAGAGATGTGGCAGCGATCAATGTGCGTGCCTTGCACAGCACGATGACCGGCGTTTGTAACGTCGGGACCGGCACTCGGTGGTGTTTGCTCGATCTCATCGAGACGCTGAGTCATTGCCTCGGGAATCCGCTTCGGCTCACCTACGCCCCGGCACAGGCCGGAGACATTCCCCATTCCGGTGCGCGAATCGACGTGATGCGCGATGCATTCGGCATTCGGCACCTGACGCCCTTGTCCGACGGATTGAATGCGCTTCTCGAGGAGAGGGTCAATGTCTAGGGTGCGGGCCGCGCTTCTGTCGATTGGATTCCTGACATTCGCATTCACCGTGCGCGTGGCGTTCGCCAGCGAGTTCAGCGTCGCCTTCTATTACGGTGAACATCCGCCGGTCGATGAATTACAGGCTTTTGATGTGGCGGTGATCGATCCCGATCATGGGCTCGATCCACGAACGTATCGCACCGCGACGAGCGAGCTCTTTGCCTACGTGAGCGTCGGAGAACTCGAACCGTATCGATCCTTTGCCGATGACGTGCCGCGCAACTGGATCATCGGGGAGAACACGGCTTGGGAATCGGCGGTCGTGGATCTTGCGCAACCGGGATGGGCGACCTTCCTCGTTCAACGGATCATCGGTCCTTTGTGGGAGCGCGGGTTTCGTGGATTCTTTCTCGACACGCTCGATTCGTATCACCTAGTTGCGACGACGCCGACTGCCCGGCACCGTCAAGAGGCAGGGTTGATCGCCATCGTTCGGGCGATCAAAACCGCGTATCCCGAAGCCAAGCTGATTATGAATCGAGGATTTGAAATTATCCCGGCCGTCTCTCACCTGGTCTTCGCCGTGGCTGTCGAGTCGCTTTTTCAAGGATGGGATCAGGGTGCGCATCGGTATGTCACCATCTCCCGAGACGAACGCCAATGGTTGATCGAGAGTCTCACGAAAATCAAACGAGACCATCGCCTCCCGATCATCGTGATCGATTACGTTCCCCCCCATGAACGGGAACGCGCCCGTGCGATTGCCCGCGACATCCGTAATTTGGGCATGATTCCATGGATATCCAATCCGGAACTCGATCAACTCGGCGTGGGACTCGTGGAGGTCATGCCCCGAAAAGTGCTGGCCGTGTTCGATGGGGGAGACGACCCGGATCCAGCGCACAGCGAGCTGCATCGCTATCTCGATATGCCGTTGAATTACTTAGGCTATATACCCGAGCACTGGAACATTGCGGACCCGCTCCCTTCGTACTCGCTCGTCGGCCGGTATGCGGGGATCGTGGCGTGGTTGCCGCGTAATCGGGCGTCGTGGAGCCGAGCCTGGCATCGATGGCTCGTGGAGCAGATTCGACACGGCATGCGGGTTGCGATGTTCGAGTCGTTCGGCTTTCCGCTTCAGGCACCGTTTCTCGAACCGTTCGACCTGGCCAGTGCTCCGCCTCCTCGACATGTGGACAACGTGACGCTCATGCCGAAGGATCCACGAGTCGGGTACGAGATCGAACCGGTGGCCGATCGACGTGCCTTCGTTCCGCTGAGATTGCACAAGGGCCACACACTCCTCCAAGTGCGCGATTCGTCTTCGGGCGAACGCTCGGATGTCCTCGCGCTCACGGAATGGGGAGGATACGCGTTGCGCCCGTATGCGCTCGTCCACCTTCCCGACGGTCATTCACGATGGATCATCGATCCGATTCGTTTTCTTCGAGACGCCCTGCAACTACCTCCGATGCCGGTGCCGGATACGACAACGGAGTTGGGGCGGCGCTTGCTGCTCGTCCACATCGACGGCGACGGCTTCCCGAGCCGAGCCGAACTTCCGGGTACGCCGTATGCCGGCGAGGTGCTCTATCGCGAGATTCTCGTTCGCTATCCTGTTCCGTCGACGGTCTCCGTCATCGAGGGCGAGATCGGGCCGACCGGGTTATATCCCGACCAGTCGTCCGAGTTGGAGGCGATTGCCCGCGACATGTTCACGCTTCCCCACGTCGAGCTGGCCAGCCATTCCTACTCGCACCCCTTCTTCTGGCGCGAGTTTCTCTCGAAAGGCCCGACACGACCCGGCCACTATCATCTGCCCGTGCCCCACTATCGCTATGGACCGGACGCGTACAAACGGGAGATTCTCGGATCGATCGAGTACATCAATCGTCGGTTGGCTCCTCCCGGCAAGCGGGTCACCGTATTCTTGTGGACGGGTGATTGCGATCCGCCCCCGGAAGCGGTAGGCGAAACCTATGCCGGTCGCGTGCTCAACATGAACGGGGGCGACACGGTCATGACCCAGGAGCGACACACGCTGACGGCCGTTGCGCCCCTGGGTATCAACAAAGGTGGGCACTTTCAGGTCTACGCCCCGAATCAGAATGAAAATCTCTATACCCATCAATGGCGTGGGCCGTTTTATGGCTATCAGGAGGTCCTTGAAACTTTTGCATTGACGGACCGTCCGCGCCGATTGAAGCCGATCAACATTTATTACCATATGTACTCTGCCAGCAAAGCCGCGTCGCTGGCAGCCCTGCATACCGTATATCGGTGGGCGCTGGAACAGGACGTCTTTCCCGTTTACGCCTCACAATATATTCGAAAGGTATTGGATTTTCAGACGCTCACAATTGCGAAGCAGGACGAGCAGTGGCAGATCCGAGGCGCCCAGCACCTGCGGGAATTGCGTATTCCTCGGGCCTTAGGTTTCCCTGACCTTCGCCGAAGCCGAGGAGTGGTAGGATTCTCCGATCATGAAGAAGTTCGCTATCTCCATCTCAGCGGAGATGATGAAATCGTTGTAGCATTGGCCACCGATCCGCCGCGCGAACCGTATATCGGTTCCGGGAATGTCCGGATATCACAGTGGACGCACGGTCCTCAACGGCTTGCGTTCCAGGCTCACCATGACTTCCCGCTGGATTTGCGCATGGCCAATATCCGTCAATGTCATCTTCGGTCCGGACACGACACCAAACACGTGCGCGCGAAAGGAGAGTCCGTTCGGCTGTACACGGCTCGGCCTCGGGTGGGATCTCTGACCATTTCGTGTGATCGATGAGCACAGGGCATGTCGGATGACCAAGTCTTTCCATGGTGGTTCATCGCCCTCTTTGCGTTAGGGGTCAGCCTCGCCCTCGTGCTTCTCTTTCCGCGTGAACAGGTTCTCGACATGCTCGCAGAGACGGCTCACCCCGTACCGGAGACTGTCATGTTTACCCAGAATTTGCTCCGACACGACCCAGACAATGAGAAGCTCCGCCTGCTCTTAGCTCGACAGTATCTGGCTCTGGGAGACTGGGAGCAGGCCTGGAACAGCGTCGATCCGCTTCTCGATCACCCCATACCCGATCGAAAGACGGACGCCATGCTTCTGGCTCTCGAAATCGCCGAACGCCAGTATTTCTCCGGATCGTCGTCGATCGGCGAAAAAGAAAGAATCAAGACAAAGATCGTTGAGCTTCTTCGGGCGCTGACATCGCAGGCCGTCCCCCTCGAACTCATTCCCAGTCTCGCCGAGTCGGCACTCGCAATCGGCGAATTGGCTGTGGCCCAAGCGTGGTATCGAAAAGGCGCGGAGCGAGCCACGACGCACCTCGACGAATGGTATCGAAAGATCGGTGATCTGGCTTTGGCACAGGGAGCCTATCGTCAGGCGGCCGATGCGTATTTCTCGGCGCAAGCACAGAGCCACACACTGGCTGCTCAACGCACCTATTATCTCGAAGGCTTGCGCGCATTACAGGCGGGCAATCTCTTGGAGGAGGCCCTTGTCGCTGCCGAACAGCACCTCGATGGATTGGACCGCGATCCATCCGTTTTGGAGTTTCTGGTCGTGCTCGGTCGGGCAGCGGGCCATGGCGAATTTGCTCAGCGTTACGTCAAACAGCTCCTTCGCCTTTCTCAGGTACAAGGAGCGTTTGAGCAGGCCAGAATCCGACTCGCCATGTGGAAGGGGAGCGTCGAGCCTAGCTCCGGTCAGCCTCCAGCGTTGTCTGTGTCTCCATGGGTTTTTGCCGAAGATCGTCTGGCCATTTTTGACTCACGAAGATCGAGCCTCTGGCCCATTTCGGATCGTCAACGTGTGCCCGACACCTCGACGGACTGGCGTCCGTTCGACGATCGAATTTATACCCTGGCATATGATGTATTCGTCGAAAATCACAATCTGACCGACGCCTATGAATTGGCCCAGCGAGCCGTCCGCGAAGTGCCTGATCATGTGGGATGGCGACGTCGGTTGGCACAGGTGGCGGAATGGACCGGCCGGCCTCGGGTTGCACTCGACCAATGGAGAGTCGTGGCCGAGCACAAGCCCGATCGGATGGCGCTGGAGCGGATTCGGCAACTCGCTCCGGCGGTGTACGACGACGAAAGCCTCCTGTTTGCTTTGACGGAATTGGACCGGCATGGGTGGTTGCCGAACCAGGATTGGCGTGCAGTGGTTGCCGCCTTCGAACGCCTCGGTCAGCCTCACCGAGCCGTCGAGTATCTCCGACAACGATTGGCTGAGCAGCCTCATGAAGCGCTACTCCAAGAGTTGGCCGACCTCTATCAACGCATGGGAAATGGGGCTGCCTCGCTGGAAGTTTATAGCCGTTTGACGGAAACCTATGGTCCGACCGTGCCTCGGGCTATTCGGCGGGCCGCGCTGCTCATTCAATACGGCCGCCTCCGTCAGGCATACGATGTGTTGATCGCCGTGCAAGCCCTGACTCCCACCGTCGACCGGTATTGGGCGTTATTGGGCGATCTGGCCTGGTTGCTGCAAGAGGACGATACTGCCAGAGCGGCCTATCGCCGACTGTGGGACAGCAGGGCGATTGCCCGCGAGCAGACCGAACGGTTGATCGCACTTCTGCAACAAGTCGATCCTGAACAAGCGGTGGCGGTCAGCCTTTGGGAATGGGAACGCGATGGCGACCCAGCGTTGTTCATCCGCACCATCGATCTGCTGATCGAAAACAAACGTTGGGTGCGAGCAAAAGATCTATTACAAGGGGTATCTACCGAGCGGCTGCCGATGGTCGTTGCCCATCCCCGCTACTGGATCCTTCGTGCGGAAGTGATGCGAAACATCGGGAACCCCACGGAAGCGTCGGCGGCGTATCAGCATGCGCTCGAGCGCGATCCGGACAATTCCGAGCTTCGAGCGGCATGGCTGTGGTTTTTGATCGATCAACGAGAGCTCGATCGTCTGGAGCGTGTCGTCCGCAGTTGGTCCGAGGATGCCCAGAACGATCCAATATTATGGGAGCCATTTGCGGCCGCTTATCTCCTCTTGGATTACCCCACTCAGGCGCTGCCGTATTTCCAATTGGCCCTTCGCGATCGAGGCCAGGATTACCTGTTGCTCTTGAACTATGCCCAGGCCTTGGAGGCGGCCGCGCGGCGAGCCGAGGCTTGGCGCGTTCGCCGTGTGGCCTGGCTTCAGGTACGAGCACATCTCCTGCGTGATCCATCGACCGAGGTGCTCCCGGATGCGATTCGCACTGCTGTGGACATCGCGCTCTCGCAGGCACCGACCGAACCATTTTTGCGATGGATCCACGATCGTGCCGCCTCGCGTTCCGATCCTGTGCTCAAAGAGATGGTGCTCTCCTGGTTGCTCGCTCGTGATCGTCACGCAGCCGCGCGTTGGTGGCTGTGGATCAATTATGTGCGTACGCTCGATCGCCCGGCTTGGGCGAGACTCATGATGGCCCTGGCCGAGAACGATTGGGCAGAGATCGATGCCGTGGTGACCGAGGAAGAGGCCAAGATCGCTCCGCACGATCGGATCGTCGCGCTCGCGCACCTCCGCCGATGGCCCGAGGCACAGAGTGAAGCCTTTGCCGCGTTAAGCGCCCAGCCGGCTCGTCAAGATCTCCATCAGCTTTTCCGCGACACAACTCGGGAGCAAGAGGACGCACTTACCACCCAGGCGATGATCTTTGATCGGAGCCCCTTATTGGGGTATCACCTGCGTGTCTCATCGAAGATCGATCTCGGGCAATTCCGCCTGATGCCCCGCGTCCGTGTCCGTTGGCAGAAAAGCGCGGATTCGACAGAACTGGTCAGAGTTCCTGCCGATGAACTCTGGCTGGGAGGAACGCTGGCTTATCCCATCGGACAAGGCACGTTGGCGGTGACGGGGTTCTATCGCCGAGCTGCATCGGCCGTTCCCATGTTCCGCTTGCAATATGATCATCAGTGGAGCCGTCGGGCCGCATTTTCGCTCATGGGAGGGTACAACCAGGAAACGGATGATTCGGTGGCCTTGATTGTTGGCGGGGTGAAAGATGAAGTCTCAGGGGAGGGATCCTATCAATTCGCGAAACGTCAATTTCTCGAACTGACGGTGCGCGCCGCTCAGTTTTACAGCCAAACACGCGATCGATTGGGGAGCGGGATCGGGGCGGAAGGCGCGATCGGCCATTGGTTTCGCAAGCAGTATCCGGATATCAATCTGCGTCTTATCGGGCAAATTCAACGATATTCGCGCGCCGATGCTTTGCCATCGAGTATGTTTCGTTTCGTTCCTCCAACGATCAATCGGAATATCGATTTTGCGATTCCCAATGGCTTCGAACAAATCGGACTGCAGGTGAGCCTCGGGGAAACGATCCGTCGTGTTCACGGTAAAGGCATTCGGGTGTTTGGACACACCGGAGTGAATATGAACAGCGTGTTCGGGTTTGGGTACAGTCTCGAAGGCGGTCTGCAGACCAGCCTGTTCGGGCGTGACCGCTTAATCATCAGTGCGAGCCAATTGAAAGGAGGGTTCGGAAAAAATGCGACCACGCGACAATTCATGCTCGAGTATCACTCAATCTTTTAATCCTCCTCTCCCCTCTGACACAGGAGATCAGTGGACCCATCAGCGCAAGAGACTTCTCTCGATCTATGTGTTGTTGGGGATCATGGGTGCCATTGCCGGATGTACGACGGTGACACACAGTCCGCCACCGACGCTTGATCCGACCGCGAGCTACGTCCTCCTTCCCATTGTCAATCATACGGAAACCCCGCTAGCCGGACGCCGGGTCGAAGACATAACGGCCTCATTGCTGCAGAGTCAGGGCTTGGTCACGCTGCGTCGGTATCCGCCCACGTTTATACAGGAAGCTTCCCCGCTGGCCTCCGACGACCGGCTTCGACAGAAAGCGGTGCAATGGGCGAAGGAGCAAGGACTGCGCTACGCATTTACCGGAGCGGTGGATGAGTGGCGGTACAAAGTGGGCATTGATGGCGAACCTGCTGTGGGCGTGAACCTCGAGTTGATCGATCTAAAAACGGATCAAGTCGTCTGGAGTGCCGTAGGAGCCAAATCGGGTTGGAGCCGAGAGGCCCTGAGCGGCGTCGCGCAAACGCTCCTCGACGAATTGCTTTCGGAACTGGAATGGCGATGATCGCGCTTCCGCTTCATCTGCGACGCCTTCCGACGAAATGGCAATGGAGCGAAGTGTGTGCGGGCACGCTCGTGCTGTTGGTTTTGAGTCATATCTGGGTTCCCGAGGACCCCTATTTAACGCAATCTCCGTTTCCCTGGATTTGGCTGGCTCCGGTTTTGATGGCGCTTCGTTATGGGCTGTGGGGTGGATTGCTGTCGTCGAGTCTGATCCTCGGCGGAGTCCTGATGGAAAAGGGAATGGGCGAAAGGATAGGTGTCTCTAAGGCCTATCTGATTGGCGAGCTCTTTCTCGTTCTCATCTGCGGCGAGTTCGGAAGTCGATGGAATTTGTATGGAAAACAATTAGGGGAACGCCTGCGATACCTTTCCGAACGGCTGCATGACACGACGGTCGCCTATCACCTCTTGGGGATGTCACACCAGCATTTGGAAGCAAGCTTGGCAAGCCGCCCTTTGACCTTACGCGTGGCGCTGGCTCGCCTTCGCGGCATGTTGGTGAAGGAATCTTCGTCCGGGTCCATTCCACCAGCCATCGCCCAACGGTTTCTCCAATTGTTGGCTCAGTATTTTCAACTCGAATGTGCATCGTTGTATGGCGCCCGTGCCGACGGCTCGATCCTCCCGCACCCGATCGCGACGATCGGGAATCCCGGCCCGCTCGTCGAAGACGATCCGCTCGTGCGATACGCCCAGGCCTCTCAGGACCGCGTGCATGTGATGAGTGACGGCGCAGCTTCTGATACCCGTTATGTGGTCGTGGCGCCCGCTACCACAAGCGATGAACACATCGTCGGGTGGTTGGCGGTTGAACAGATACGGTTTCTCAATCTGCACCATGAATCCCTTCACATGCTCAATGTGTTCCTCAGTTATTTCGCCGACGGCGTTCATCTTGCACCGCTGGTCGAACCGATCCTTCACCGCTTCCCTGATTGCCCGTTACCCTTTGCCCAGGAACTTCCCCGTCTAATTCGTCTGCAACACGAGTGGCACCAACAAAGCCGACTGGTCGTGTTCGTCTTACGGGATGGACCGAGCCAAGACGAATTTGCGCAGGTGCTCTGTCACAATATTCGCGGGTTAGATCTGGCGTGGGACGTCCAACGTCCCAACAGCCGCGTGGTATGCATTCTCCTTCCATTTTCCGATGATGCCGCAGTAGAAGGATTTCTTGCTCGGATGCGCCAACTGTTTACAGAGCGATTCGGCAGGACGTTTGACGAACTTGGTATTCATTGCATGATCAAGAGCCTGGCGGGTGCGGATGCCGTATCGGTACTGGAAGATGCTTTCCCCTGCAGTCATGATGATCATCATCTGCTTGTGCCTAGCCACACTCATTGAGGTGGTGGGAATCCCGGCCCTGCTGTTTTCGGATCAGTTCTCGATCTCTTGGACGCACGGGTTGGCCCATGTCCTGCTGAGTCTGGGGATTGGCTGGTTAGGGGAGGTGGGGGTGCCGAATCATGCCAAAGCGCCTCGCTGGGGCCTTGGGGTCCTATTCAGTGGGCTGACATTGTTCGTCCCCGCGTTGGGCGCTGTGGGTGTCTTGTTGTTGGTAGGTCTGGCTCATCGACAGCAAAAACGATTCGATGTCGAGGGTATCCAGCGCCTGGGAGAGCGGTCACAGGAACATCGTCCTGCTGAGGTCATCGCGTCCCCAAGCTCAGATGTCATCGGCCGGCTGATGTCCTCTGCCGTCCCGGTAGAGACACGACTCAAGACACTGGGGAAATTACAAGCATTGGAAGGGCGGTACGCCACGCCGCTTTTTCGGCATGCTCTACACGATAGCGTCGAAGAGGTTCGGCTCGTCGCCTTTGGCATGCTGGATAAAAAAGAGCAGGCTATTCAAGCCCGCATCAATCGAGAATTGGAATGGTATCGACAATGTTCGGATGCCCAGACACGAGCCGAGCATGCGCGAGTATTGGCTCTGGCCTTTTGGGAACTCGTGTTCGAAGACTTGGTACAGGGTGACGTGGCCGTTCATGTCTTGTCACAAGCGCGTCAGTATGCCCATGAGGCCTTGGCTGTTGATGAGCGCAACCCTGGCATATGGGCGCTGTTAGGCCAAATTGCGCTCCGGGGGGAAGCGTGGGCAGAGGCACGGACAGCCCTTCACAAGGCTCGTGAATATGGCGCGCCAGAGAGCCGCGTCATACCCTACTTGGCTGAATTGGCCTTTCGAGAAAAGGATTTCGCATCCGTGCGTTCGTATTTTAGGGAGGCATTGTTCATAGAAGATGTCCCGCTTTTACAGGCGGTGGCGGCCTATTGGCGGAACGAGCCTCGATCGATCGCCGATCGCTGGGTAGGATCGACAGACTTACAGGCAGCGAGAACGCCATGAAGCCTGCCAGCCACAATGAGATCGATATCGTCCTTCTGCTGGAAGGCACCTATCCCTATGTCAGCGGTGGTGTCTCGAGTTGGGTGCATCAGTTGATCACCGCCTTGCCTCATTATCGTTTCGGAGTGGTCTTTCTCGGAAGTCGTCCCGAGGATTATGGCGAGCCGAAATACGATCTGCCGCCACATGTGGTCCATCTGGAACACCATTATGTGCATGCGGGCCAGGACCAGCCTCCGGTCTCCCCTCGACCCGGCGAACCGCGGATCATGGAATTTATGCGCCGGCTGCACGATTGGATGCGCAGGGGAGAGCCTTGTGCACACGCCAAGAGCATGGTGGACGATATGATGTGGCTCGTGTCCTGTTATCCGCGCGCATTGCAAGCGGAATTTTTATATAGCGAGACCGCCTGGTCGTATCTGACCGAGGTGTACGAACACCATTGTACCGATCCCTCGTTCATCGATTTTTTCTGGACGGTCCGAGCCATGCACGAGCCAATCTGGACGCTGGGCCGTGCTGTCTCTCAATGCGCCGCGGGAAAAGTCTATCATACAGTCTCCACAGGCTATGCGGGATTTCTTGGAGCATTGCTCCACCATCGAACGAAACGCCCGCTCATTCTGTCGGAACACGGTATTTACACGAAAGAGCGTACAATCGACTTATTCCAGGCGACATGGCTTCGTGATCATCGATGGTCGTTCGAAAAAGGGACTGATCATCTGAGCTATTTCCAGCATCTATGGATTCGGTTTTTCGATACTTTGGGACGGCTATGCTATGCGGCCGCCGATCCGATCGTGTCGCTCTATGAAGCGAATCGGCAGCGACAAATTCAGGACGGCGCCGATCCCCAGCGAACGAGGGTCGTCCCGAACGGTATCCCCGTCGAACGGTTTGTTCCCCTTCGTTACCAACGCCCTCCATTACCTCCCCCGGTGTTGTGTCTCATCGGGCGAGTCGTTCCCGTCAAAGATGTGAAAACCTTCATTCGTGCGTTTCGCACGGTGTTGAATCACATCCCACACGCAGAGGGCTGGATTGCGGGTCCCGAGGAAGAAGACCCGGAGTACGTGACGGAGTGCCGCCACCTCGTCGAGAACTTAGGCATGCGCGCTCGCATGAAATTCTTGGGCTTTCAGCGCGTAGACGAGTTGCTTCCCCGCATCGGCCTGTTGGTCTTGAGCTCGATCAGCGAGGCGCTCCCGCTCGTGGTCTTGGAGGCGATGGCGGCGGGCGTGCCGTCCGTCACGACGGACGTGGGAGCCTGTCGCGAACTCGTTTACGGCGAAGGGGCGGAAGGCGACGAGTTCGGCGCAGCCGGTGCCGTCGTCCCCATTGCCAACCCCGAAGCGCTGGCTCACGAGGCGCTGACCTTATTGACGGATGGCGAGCGGTGGAGAGCCGCTCAGGCGGCGGGAATCAAACGGGTCGAAGCCCGGTATACCGCCAGGGCGATGATCGCTCGGTATGCGGCGATGTATCAAGGAGCCATGCAGACATGGCCGGAATCGGCTTTGAACTTCGCAAAATCCTGACCCGCGATACCTACCTCTCGGTTATCCAAGCCTATGCCTATGCCGGCGTCATTAGTTCCGGCCCGTGGATCCTCTCCATTATCGGCATTCTGGTCGTGGGCATGTTCAGCCTCACGGTCGTCGTGCCTGATGTGCTCATCCAGCAGTTTCAATTATCGGCCACCTATCTGATCGCGGGCAGTCTCATCCTGACAGGCTTCATTCAACCCGCCTTCACGCGTTACGTCTCCGATCGTCTGTTCGAGAAGCAGGATCACGTCGTACTGGGCAATTTCCACGGAGCCATTTGCGTGGTCACGCTGTTGTGCGGGTTGGTGGGCAGCGTGGTGATATGGGGCTTCTTCGCTCAAGAAAGTGCGCTCTACCGTGCGCTCATGATCGGGAGTTTTGTCGTCTTGGGCAATATCTGGATTGCCACGATCTTTCTTTCTGGCATAAAGGCGTATCAGGCGATTCTCGCGATGTATGCCGTGGGGTACGGCATCGCGATCGCGGCATCGTTGGGGTTGCGTCCCCTCGGCATGGAAGGATTGCTACTGGGATTTTTTCTCGGACAAACGACGATGTTGTTCGGGATGATGGCATTGATCTTTCGCCACTATCCCTCAGAGCTTCTGTTCTCGTGGGATTTCCTGAATCGCAATCGCATGTATCTCAGTCTGGTCCTGTTGGGCTTCGTGTACAATCTGGCCATTTGGATCGACAAACTGTTGTTTTGGTTCGTGCCCGAAACGAGTGTCGCGGTGATCGGTCCGATCCGGTCTGCGCCTCTGTACGATCTTCCCATCTTCCTGGCCTATTTATCCATTCTACCGGCTATGGCGAGTTTCCTTGTGCGCATGGAGACCGATTTTGTCGAACGACACGAAGCGTTTTACACGGCCATTCGCGAGGGCGCTCCGCTCGACACGATTCGGCGCGCAAAACAGGAGATGATGGTGATCGTGCGCCATGGCTTGTTGGAAATCATCAAAGTGCAAGGGGCCGTGTGCTTGGTGATTTGGGCAGGTGGACCTACGCTTCTCGATTGGCTGGGCATCGCCAATGTCTATGAATCGTTGCTGTATGTGTTTATTGTCGGCGCTGGGCTTCAAGTCCTGTTTCTCGGCATCCTTAATGTGTTGTTTTATTTGGACAAGCGTAGAGAGGCCGTATGGCTCTCATGCTTGTTTTTGGTCGGCAATGCCGGATTGACGGCTTGGTCGATCCATGCTGGGCCCTTGTATTATGGCTATGGGTTTGCCGGATCCCTTTTGCTAGTAGTCATCGTCGGCATGATGCTTTTAAACAAGAAACTCCAAAAGTTGGAATATGAAACGTTCATGCTTCAATAACTATAACGCTGGTCTGTTTTATGATAGATGGCATTTCCTTCTTGTTTATCTATGCGTTGCTGAGCCTTGTGTGCTGTGATAGGATGATTTCGCTCGAATACCGATGTCTTTCAACACGGTGGCGAAGGCTAACAAATATAAGGAGTGACATATGACTCGTGCTCTTTTGTTCTTCCTCGCGATAGGGGGAGCAGTCCTCGCTGGAACATCCACCGCGCCTGCTGGAAGTTTTTTTAAAGTCGGCGAAGTCGCACCCGATTTTACATTGACCACAGTAACTGGAGAGACCATTTCGTTAAAACACTTACGCGGGAAGGTCGTGGTTTTAGGACTCTTTCATATTTGCGAGCCATGTCTGATCCAGGGGACCAATTTGCAGACAGTCCACGAGCGTACACAAGGGAAGCCTGTGGCGGTTATCGGCGTGAATTCTTCAGGAGATTCTCTGGCTGATGTTCAAGAGTTTCTTCAACATTTTCCAGTGAAAGTAACCTATCCTTATGCCATTGATCCAGAACGCATGACAGATAAGCTCTATGGTGGGGGCCGATTCATTCCCAACGTGTATATCATCGATCAACAGGGCATTATCCGATGGCAGCGGGTGGGAAACATGGATTTAGCCGATGCCGATGTGATTCTTCAAGAAGTGGAAAAATTGCTTGCAGAAGCGAAGCCTCCGACATCGCCGCACACGTGACGCGTGTTACGGTGGACAGATAACTTCCATCTCGGACGCTGTCCTGTTTGGGAACCGATAGAGAAAGGAGCCGATTGGCCTGATGGAAAATTTTGAGGAGGGGAAGCAGCAGTTTTTGGAGCTCGTCAAAGCAATCGATGCCCAGGTCGAGGTGGTGATTCCGACCTCGCCGTCCAATGGCTTATTCCTGATATCGCTGACGAAAGGGGCTAACCGGAAATTCATTACCGTGCCGGAAGACGATATGTTGGACCTGATAAGCGAAGACGATATCCGACAAAAAACCATGACACTGCTCAAGGAGACGATCGCCTCGTTATGAGACCCGTGCTGCCGCACATTTGGCAATGGTCGTGGTTTTCTCCGGAAAAGCAATTGGATTTCAATGGCCATTTATTGCATGTCGGAGACCATCGCGTGCTTGTCGATCCTCCGCCCTTATCTCCCCAGGAAATGGCGGAAATCCGTCAGGGTGGTCCCATCGACTACATTGTGATCACCAACCGTGATCATCAACGAGAGGCGGATCGGTATCGCGAGGAATTTCGCTGTCGCGTTTTTGCTCCGGAAGCGGATGCAGCGGCGATGACTATGGAGATCGACAAAACGTTTACGGATGGAGAATTGTTGCCGGGAGGAATCTGGGTCATCCAGTTACAGGACCAGAAAACACCGGGCGAGTCAGCGTTGTATCTTCAGCACCAGGGGGGCATCATAATTGTTGGAGATGCCGTCATCGGTGATCCTCCCGACTCGCTTCGTCTTCTTCCACCGGATAAATATGCCGATATCGAGAAAGCCAAACGCGGCTTGCAGCGCCTCCTGAAATACGAGTTCACCACATTGCTCGTCGGAGACGGAGTTTGCATTTGGCGAGAAGCCAAATCCGCACTCCAACAGATCCTTCAATCTTAGGGCTGTTCTGTCTCTGTCTTGCGTGATGAGCTTGATCCAAGTGGATGACAATGTTGGAATCGTCCTCTGCCTATCTGAATGAACTGGGGAATCGGTATTTCTCACGCGGATATTATACAGAAGCCTATCGCTGTTACATCCGCGCCTTGGAATTCGATCGTCGCGGCGGCGATTGTCGCGCAGTCGCAACGACTATGGGGAACCTCGGAAACATTTGCGCGGTCAGTGGACGGCGCGAGCAAGCCCACCAATATTATCTCGAAGTGTTGGAACTCCAAAAAAATCTGGGAGATGATCGAGGCATCGGCGCGACATTGGCCAATTTGGGAAACCTGTGCGTGGATGCCGGGGAATGGGAACGGGGCCGCGCGTATTATTTAGAGGCGCTGGATCTGATGAATCGAACCGGCGACATCGGAGCCAAAGCCGTCTTGCTTTCGGACCTCGGCCTGGTCGCGAAAGAAATGGGCGAGTTCGATCTGGCACTGAGCTACTACGACGAAGCGCTTCGTCTCATGCGGCAAGCGCACAACATCGCTGGACAAGCTGATGTCTATCGAATGATTGCTCGGTTATATCTCGCGATGGGCCGCAGGCAAGAGGCCCTGGCTTGCGCTCGCACGAGCTTAGCCATGGCAGAGCGACTTCATGATGAATTACGTGTGGGTGGGGCTCAGTACGTGCTTGCTGAGTGCTTTGAAGATATGGGACAAATCGCCGAAGCTATCGAGTGCTTGACGCTCGTCGTTCGCATTGATCGAAAATTCCGCCTCCCGAAGTTACAGGAAAATACGGCTCGGCTCGAGGCATTGATTCAGCGCCAGAAGAGCCAACCGACCTCCGCTCCAGCCCATCGCTCGTCTGTGCTTTCATGAGCACCATGCCTACAGATGTATGGCATAACACGCGAGCCTATCTTCTTTCACAGATTCCGGAATTGGCTCGTGATTCATCCGACCATGATCTTCTGCTCCGCTTAGATGACGAAGACTGGATTCTCGAGCTTGGTCCTGACGGCATTTTGCGATGCCAGGCCGGATATGAGCTCGAAGATATGCGAAGCATCCTCTCCGATGGAACGGCGGAGGATCTTGGCAACGATGAGTTGGCCAAACAAGTCAAATTTTATCTCCAACAAGCCACGGCAAAGTACCGACCATGGCTGCTCCAACACGGATGTGAAGAACGAGTGGAAATGACGGGAGACTATGTCGCCGTATCCTTTGAAAAGCCCGTCGAATTGAACGATCCGAAGAAGCTGCTAGACCTCATTCGCTCCTATCAAGCTCGATTTCGCTCGTCGGGCACATCGGGCTGACGGATTTGCCCGATGATGGTCGGCCGTGCCTGCTTGAAGCGGGCTTGCTGTTGCCAACATGTTATTCGACACATTTGGCTGTGCATGCTTGAGCCGCACATCATCGAAAACCGTTCAATCAAATTTTTCTCCGTAACCTTGCGAATGCCGGACGATGTCAGAGATTGCTTCTATTCGGAACTTCGACCAATTTCGTGATGCCGTGTTCGCCTTTCGGCTTCCGAGAATTCTTTTAAGCGCCATCGAGCTCGATATCTTTACCGTGATGGGAAGAACCACTTGGACGGTTCGTCAATTAGCCAACGCGCTTTCCGCCAGCGAGCGTGGCGTTGAGATACTCTGCAGAAACCTTGCGACGGCAGGGCTGTTAAAAAAACAGGGCCCTCGCTATCGAGCTAGTCCATTGGCGCAACACGTGCTCAACGCGAACAGCCCAACATATCGCGGAGCCTATCTGGATCTTCTCCGTCGGCAATGGGAGGACTGGTCTCACTTGACACAGGCCGTCAAGACTGGAAAACCTGTCGATGATAAGGAACCGGAGACGCCGGAGTATCGACGTGCCTTTACCTGGGCCATGCATCAACGCTCGATCGAGTCTGCCCGAGAGGTAGCATCACAGCTCGATTTGAGTGGGGCCCGATCGTTATTGGACGTCGGCGGTGGGCCTGGGACCTATGCTCTCGCATTCTTGAGAAAAAACCCTCAACTGCATGCGACCGTGATGGATCGACCTGCGGCATTGGAGGTGGCCAAAGAGATTGCCGACTCGCGACCTCAACGCGCGCGGTTGCATCTGTACCCCGGCGATTTGTTTACCACGCCCTGGCCACAGGGATTCGATGTGGTGTGGATTTCCAATGTGATTCATATTTATTCTGCTGCGGAAAACATCCGTCTTCTAAGGCTAGCCAAGCAGGCGCTCAACCCCGGTGGGCGTCTTCTCATTCAAGATACGTTTCTGACGGACAAAGAGGGATTGCGCCCCGCGGAAGCGAATTTGTTCGCCGTGACCATGCTGCTCTTTACGGAAACGGGCAATACCTACCATGTTCGTGAGGTACTCGCGTGGCTGAAAACGGTCGGCTGTACGAGCCAGCGCCTGATCAAGTTGAAACCGGGAACCGGTGATTGGGAAGGCGTGATCGTGGAGGGATCCGCGGGAAAACGGCGCGGGACCTCTCGAGAACCTAGGCCTGAAAAGGCAAGGAGTTCCCGATAGAGGGCTGCGACATGGACTCGATCGTTCCGGGCGAAAGAGACTGCTCGCCGCGAGATGAGGCGCCTTGATGAACGGAATCAGCATGCGGGACGGGAAACCGAATGATAAATGTGGTTCCATGTCCGAGTTGACTGGAGACTTCGATGCAGCCCCGATGTTCTTGGACAATCTGATGGGCAATGGCTAAACCTAACCCGGTTCCTTCATGTTCCGAACTGAGATGTTTGGTCGTAAAGAACGGGTCGAAAATGTGCTCCAGATCATCCGGGGCGATGCCCGGTCCTGTATCGTTGACTTCCACACATGCATCGTCTCGATGCGCCTTTTTGAGAGCATAGGTCCGTAACGTGAGTGTCCCGCCTTGGGGTCCCATGGCTTCCAAGCCGTTCAATAATAGATTCAACAATACCTGTTTTACTTGTTGGCGATCCGCGAGAATCGCAGGAAGATCGCCAGCCAATTCCAGCTGGAAGGTCGTCGTGCGGTAGGTGGGGCGCGTCCTGACACTGTACACGCACGATTCGACAATTTCATTGAGCGATTCGTACTGGAGATGAGGATCGGTGGGACGCGCGTAGTCCAGAATTTCCCGTGTGAGTCGTTCGATCCGAGCCACATCCTCTTTGACGATGCGACTAAAGCGCATCAAAAAATCTTCGTCGTCTCGCCGTTCGGGAGCCAAGTCGACGAACGCCTTGATGGAGGTCAAGGGATTGCGAATCTCATGAGCGAGTCCGCCCGCCATGATTTCCAATGAGCGGAGCCGATCCGTTCGCCGAACCAACGCTTGAGATCGTTTGAGTTCTTCGTAGAGCCGGGCGTTGTCCAAGGCAATCGCGGCTTCCTGCGACACCATTCGGAGCAAATCCAAATCGGCCTCCGCGTAGCGTTCTTTCGATGAACGCGGGCCGAGAATACAAAATCCGAACAGCATATTCTTGCTGACCAATGGCAAGCCCACCTCGGCTCCCAAAAACTCACAACTTTGTTGAATGTCCTCCTGGACCGACGAGCAGGGCTGACCCAGCTCGGTTGGCACGAGAAGATCGCGAGTCTGGGCAAGATGACGGGGCAACGGCGCATCGACAGGGATGCGGGGGGCAGGCGGGGAGGGGATGTTGCCGTACCGAGCAACGGGAGCAAAGACATGCTGATCTTGCTGGAGCAAGTACAGAGTGACGTGCTGAATGCCCATGAGTTGTCCGACTGTGCGCACCAAATCGCGAGAGAGTGACTGGAGATCGAGGTTCGTGACCAGCGATTTGGAAAAATGGGTCATGGCTTCGTACATCGCATGGCGTTCTCGGAACAGGAGCGAAGATAAAGCTGCTCGCATGTTTACCAACATCCATGTGCCGGCAATGACGAACAGTCCAAAGACGAGCGCAACCAGTAACGAAAATTCCATATGCATCGAACCAAAATACAGTACTTGCGCATAGAGAAATACGGCGATCGCCGGGGTGACAACAATCGCCATGAAGACATAGGGCAAACTGCGCTCGACCGCCAGCGAGACATCCAACAAGCGGGCATGCACGAGGATCGAGGCGACCGCAATAGCGTAAATGCTCACGAAAATCGTTCCATAAGGAGGAAACGGTACACCGTACCAGATAGGGAAATTGGTCGCGCCGCCGATGTACCCGATGAGATACGCGACCATCAAAATCCGATACTGGAAACGCTGGGTATCGGTTGCTGCGCGATGCGCCTTGGCAAATAAACAGGAGGCATAGCCGACGCAAAATGCCAACCACACGATATACAATGCAAAACCGGAACCGGCCTGGGGCCAATAGGCGAATCCTAACATGGCATGCACGCCGGCCACGCCATAGGGGCTCAGCATGCCGATCGCCAAAAGGCTGCTGAGCAGATAACCGAAACGAACGAGGTGCCGATGAGATCGGCTGAGCTCAAGAAGCGCGATGACGTGATGCAGATGGGTGATGGGAATAAAAACTGCCCCCAACATGAGTATGCGCAGCATGCCAAGCGCCATCGTGTCCGATGTGGCCAGTTGCCATGCACAGTACCCGAATCCCCAGACGGCGATGCTTCCGCAGTACAGACCATAGGTCCAATGCTTGGGGTTGCGGGGAGCATGCGCGTAGAGCGTGATGCCGAGCCCAAGCGCGACCAAGCCGTTGAGGAGCCCGCTAATCGCCAAAAACGTCATTGTGCACGTTCACGGTGGGTGACAGTCGATCGCGAACCCCCTTCTTCGGTCATCTGGAGGCAGCAGAATCACAGCTTGCGAGAACGGGGTCTGAACGCACGGTTATGGATCAAAAGTAGCATCGACTGGGAGTTAGCGCAACACGGCGCCCGATCGGGAACGATGCCCATGACAGTGAGGCAGGTCCTGACAAGACCTGCCGATAGCCGGGCAAAGAAGACGTGCTTGACGCATCCGTTGATTCGTCCTACAAGCTGTGAAGAACTCGTTCAAGAGCGAGGGCCTAACGATTCCGAGTTCAAGCGACTCGGTGCATCGGACGGGATTGGGGCCGGGCACGAAGACAGCTGCGAACGTTTATCCAACCCTTTTCGCGGCGTCGCTGCGGGAAAGCAATCTCGGAAGACCAGACTGGTGGAAGACGAACCTCACGCTGCCTGTTCCCAAAACGGGGATGAGGTGCGAGGGTGAGCGAGATCGGGTTTTTGTAGGACGGCAACATACGCTTGGTTGGCAAAGGTCGTGAAGACTTGGACAGGCGCGCCAGGGCTTGCCGATTGGAGAAGCCGGCGCAACTCCTCTTTGTCGGGAAACTGAAAAACGCCATCGCCTTCGGCTTCCCGAATTTTCCCGGCGTTCGAGAGCAAATGTCGGGCCTCTTCGATGTCTTCTGGCTTCCGTGTCCGTTGGACAAAATTGCAGTAAATCCGCGAGAGATCCGAATGGGGTTTGAGATTGGTTACGATGAGCGTTCCGCCGGGCTTTAAGACACGAAGACATTCGCGAATAAAATGCTGCTGGTCGGCCAGATACCCGAGAACGAGATTGGCAACCACGGCATCAAATGTATGGTTGGAGAAGGCCAACGAGGAACGAAGATCGGCGCGAAGGAACGAAGGGCGAAATGCATCAGCCCGGTCGTTCCGTGTCGCATGATCACTGGTGTTTGCGCGCAGCAGGTCGATGCGCTTGCGAGCGCGCGACAGTGCAGAGGCCACAAAATCCAAACCAATATAGCGAACAGGTGACAAAAGAGAACGGCAGGTCGGCGTAAACCAGTCGGAACACGTCAGAAGAAAAGCAGCGAGTATTCCGTTCCCACATCCGGCATCTAACAAGCGTCCTCCGGATTTCAGCGGGTTCAGTAAATGCACAATATGGTCGAGCAATTGTCGATAATCATGGCTGTTGATCACAAAGTCAAAATGGGCCAAATACTCGTTCCAGAACTGGGTTAAATCGCTCGGGATGAGCCCCAATCGGCCGCGCAGGCGTTCTAAACGCTTTTGTTTGCCGAGTTGGCGCTGATCTGGCTCCATAAGAGGAGATGTGGAGGGGAGACCCTGAAACATCACACGACAGCGTTGTACAACATGGGCGTAGACCAGCCGGGCCAATCGAGGATTTTCGACCAGACGATGCAGACCGCCGGGCATCATGAACCAGCCGTAGAGTCGAGACCCCACTGCCGTCGTGAGGCGCGACACGTCTCGAGAGGACACCCACACGTCATGCTCGCTGGAGAAGACGATGATCGGGCTGCTGAGTTGTTGGCCGTCGAGAATCGTCGTCTCTAAATCGGTATAGCCCTCGCGATGCGCATCCGCTAACCAACGTTGCCCATCGACATTCAATCCCAGAACATTGGTAATGCCTCGAGGTTTCCCCTGCTGGTAGTCACCCAATAAATCCTCTTGATGGACGGCTTGGAGCGTCCGTCGCATATCGACAACGGGATTGATCAAAACGAGCAGTTCAGGGTGACACCTCGCAGTTCTCGACGCTTTGAGGGCCACGCGACCGGCGAGGCTTGTGGCGATCACAACAGTGGGATGTGCAGGGAAGTGCTGGCTGGCCCATCCCCACACATCCTGAAGATCATCGTGCATGCGAGAGAGCGTCGTCATTATATGGTCTCCGTCGCTTTCTCCCACATGATTGGTGTGATCATAACGGATAACGTGAAACCCGTTGGCAGCCAGATGATAGGCGAGCGAGAGGGAATCCCGTTTCGTTTCTCCATAGGCAGATGCCACAATCGCCACAGGAGCGCCTTCGCGAATCATCGTGGGAGCCGAATCCCAAAAGCCGACAATTCGCTCGCCGTGCCGATTGCGTACGAGGACTTCACGACTGACGATCGAGGGTTTCTCCTGATGAACTCGTGAGAGTGGCTCGGCGACCTGGATTTGGGGCGCGGGCTTTATTCGGATGTGATGAGCCGGGTGGATGCGCGTCGTAGGGTCACAAACCGGGGGTGGTTCATGTCGCGGATCGAGTGCCTGGGAGCCTCCCGCTCTTTCGTTGAGCATGTCGATGAGGGTTTCAGGGTGATCGGTCGGTCGCACAGAGACATGCAGGTGCATCCGTCGAGCCATCGCGGAATGTTGCCAGGCTCGTTGCAAGCGGTGCCGCGTAAATTCGTCGAGGTCACCGAAGGCAAAGATGATCGTCGTCGTCATGCGAACGTCGGGGTCGGAGCACACCGTAGCGATGCATGCACCGAACTCTATGCACCCTAGCGGCGTGTCCCAGCGAAGGGATGCGCGTTGTGCCGGTGAGACAGGAGGCAATCCCTTACAGGTCACGGTCACGGTGGTCAACGAGCGTGCGTGGATGTGCCCGTTCCAGGTGGCACCGGAAGCTTTGATGAGGGTTGGGATCAACCCGGATGGCGGCGGGTGCGATCCTCGAAAGAACGTGGTTGGTTCAGGAACAGCATGCGATCGGATGACGAAAGGCTGGCGATCGATGCGCGTGAGGTCTCGGCGTGCATTCATCGGGTTCCGTTCCTTTCTCTTTTAGAATGACTCGTTGTTCAAGAATTGAACGCGAAGCATGAGCGATGCGGTGCTCTGGAAGGCCTGCCATATCCCAAGACAGCGATGAAGCAACGGCTATGCCATAACCGATCCCACCATCCGCAATCGCCGGCATCGGGATCAAAGCATGGATTCTTCAAGAAGTTTGGATCGTTATCGGGCTTGCACAGCAAAACAGATGCATGACTTCCGGAACAACCATGACGCCGGATATGACAGGAACGGCCGTCGGTGTTTGGGATTTTGACGGAAGCACCGACTGTTCGTCCGTTGACACCCCTCCGACGCACGCCTAGAATGCGGCTACAGAACGAGGAGGACGGCTATGAGCGATTACAGTCCAGAGAAAATTCGCAATGTCGTATTGGCTTCGTATCCTGGTGCCGGAAAGACGTCGCTCTGTGAAGCGCTCGCCTTTACTGCGGGAGCGATTCAGACCATGGGAAGCATCGAAAAGGGCTCGACTGTAGCCGACTTCGAGCCGGAAGAAATACATCGGCATCATTCCGTGAGTTCCGCGGTTTTGTCATTGCTCTGGAAAGGGCATCGCCTCAATCTCATCGATACCCCGGGCTCCCTGGATTTTTTCGCTGACACCCGATGGTGTCTGGCTGCCGCTGATGCCGTTGTTCTCGTGATTGGCGCATCGGTTGGGATTCGCACCGAATTGGAACGCGTGTGGGACCGGATTTCTGAACTGGACTTGCCCTGCGTCCTGTTCATTAACCAACTCGACAAAGAACGGACCGATTTCCGTCAGATCCTCGAAGATTGCCGAACGGCTCTGGAGCGCAACGTGGTGCCGGTTGTCATTCCAGTGGGGGAGGCCGATGGGCTCACAGGCGTCATCGATTTAGTCCATGGGGCGATCGTCTCGGCAAGCCCTACGAGTGCTAAGATTCAACAAGGGGCGATCCCAGCGGATTACGTCTCGACAATGGAAGAGGCGAGACGGATGCTCATGGAACACGCCGCTGAAACAGACGACGCCCTTGTCGAACAATATCTTGCCAACGGGAACTTGGGAACCGAGGCCTTGATTCAAGGCATCGTTGCCGGCGCGCGATCGCGAACCTTTCTTCCGGTGTTTTGCGGGGCCGCCTTGCACAATATCGGCATGCATAGCCTCCTGGACGCAATGGTCGCCTACCTCCCATCGCCCGTCGAGCGGGCCAAAACTCATCCACCGCTCGGAACACATCCCCAGTCCGGCGAACAGATCGAACGACACCCCGATCCTGCTCAACCTTTTTCAGCCGTTGTTTTCAAAACCACCATCGATCCTTTTATGGGGCGACTGACCTTTATTCGTGTGCATTCCGGTGTTCTCGAAGCCGACTCCGGATTCTTGAATGCCAGTCGAAATATCAAGGAAAAAGGCGGGCATGTGTTTCATCCCCTTGGGAAAAAGCATACCCAGACGGACAAAGTGATCGCAGGAGACATTGCCGTGGTCGCAAAACTCAAAGAAACGCAAACCGGGGATACGATCTGTGATGACAAGCATCCCATCGTGTACCCTCGGCTCGTGCTTCCGCGACCGGTGATGTCGTTCGCGCTCGAACCGAAAAGCAAGGCCGACATCGATAAGGTGAGCTTAGGGCTCCATAAACTGGTGGAAGAGGATCCGTCCCTGGAGTTCGTCCGCAACGACGAGACCAAAGAAATGTTGTTGAGCGGTGTCGGACAGACCCATATCGATGTCACGCTGGAAAAGCTCAAACGGAAATATGGCGTGGAAGTGAAATTGAATACGCCGAAGGTCCCGTATAAGGAAACGATTCACCGCACGGCGCAAGCACAAGGAAAATATAAAAAGCAAACCGGTGGTCATGGCCAATATGGCGATTGTTGGTTGCAGGTCGATCCACTCCCCCGCGGCGGAGGCTTCGAATTCCACAATAAAATTGTCGGCGGTGTCATCCCGCGAAACTTTATTCCGGCGGTCGAAAAAGGGGTGATCGAGGCATTGCAGGAAGGAGTCGTGGCCGGATATCCGGTTGTCGATCTCCGAGTCACGGTCTATGATGGCTCCCACCATCCCGTGGATTCTTCAGAGCTGGCCTTCAAAGTCGCCGGTTCGCTCGGGATCAAAAAGGCGTTGGAATCCGCTCAACCGACCTTGCTGGAGCCCATGATGACCGTAGAGGTGACGGTACCCGATGATCTGGTCGGAACGATTATCGGGGATCTCAATGCACGACGCGGGCGAATTCTCGGGATGTCGGCAAAAGGGCATAACCAAATCATCAAAGCCTGTGTCCCGTTGGCTGAAATGCTGAAATACGCGCCTGCCCTCACGTCAATGACGGCGGGAAAAGGAAGTTACGTCATGGAATTTGCTGGCTATGAGGAGGTGCCTCGTGACCTCATCAATAAGATCGTCGAGGAAAGCAAACGAGAAAAGGCGGCTGTATCGTCCTAGAGAAAAGAGACTGAGCCATCTGAGCCATGACGCTCATCCAGCTCCTTGAGTTTTTAAGACCACAAAAAAAGCTCTAGATCCTCGAACAATTCGTAAAAGAATGGTGTCGCCGGGTTTGACACGCTGAATGGCTTCGGAGAATTCGGAAACCGAGCGGACTTCCTTCCGATTGACTTCTTTGATGAGATCTCCGACCTGGAGCCCCTCCGTATAGGCCAGGCTTCCTCGGTCCACTTTGGAGACCAACACGCCGCTGCGCTCGTTCAGGCCAAATCTTTCGGCCAATCCCGGCGTCAAGGTTTGCACGTCGATCCCCAAGGCAACTTCGGTTGTCTTGAAAGGAAGCGAGGCGGTGACGGCACGCTCCTCTTTTTCTCCCATCACGACAGGGAGGGTGTGACGGCGCCCATTGCGTATCACGTCGATATGGACGGTTTCTCCGGGGCCGAATCGAGCGATCAACCGAGAAAGTTGCTTCGGCGTTTCCACAGAAGTTCCTTCAATGCTTACAATGATATCGCCCGGAAGGATCCCTGCTGCGTCAGCAGGATCATTTTTGAAGACTTCGTTCACTAGCACTCCCCGTCCAGGAGAAACGCCGAATTTGTTGGCAAGCTCCGGCGTGAGTGACTGAATGCCTACTCCCAGCCATCCTCGAACGACGTGGCCCCGCGTCCGCAGTTGCTCCACCACATGCACAACCATATCGGCAGGAATCGAAAAACCGATGCCTTGGGCCATATGAATGATCGCGGTGTTGATCCCGATGATTTCTCCATGGAGATTGAAGAGCGGGCCACCTGAGTTTCCAGGATTGATCGCGGCGTCGGTTTGGATGAAATTCTCATATTTGGAAATATTGACCGTGTCACGGCCGATGCCGCTAACGACTCCGAGTGTCACGGTCCGATCCAATCCCATCGGGTTTCCCACAGCGAGCACCCATTGTCCCACTTTTAATCGGGTAGAATCCCCGAACGGGGCCCATGGAAGATCCTCATTACTTTCAATTTTCAATAAGGCAATGTCGGTGTCTTGATCTCGTCCAACGATGCGGGCAATAAATCGACGTTTGTCCGATAACCGGACTTCGGCTTCGATGGCATCCTCGCCCACGACATGGTGATTGGTCACGATGTATCCATCCGGACTTACGAGGACGCCAGATCCGCTTCCCGGGACAGTTTGGCTTCGTGAGCGGGGAAACGCTCGAGAGGAAGCTTGGGGACGCAGAGGAGAAATGGTGACGACTGTCGGTGTAACCTGCTCGGCCAATTGCGTGATCGCCGCTTGCACGGCCTCGAGGATTTCGAAGCCGCGAGATGCCAGATCTTCAGCCAGACTCGGCTGCTCTAATCTAGGAGAAAGCACCAAAAGAGTTCCTGCCACAATCAAGATCAGGAGCCATGCAGAGAAGAATTGTCGGGACATTGGCACAACCATCGAATTTAGCCTTCATGCAAAGATCACCATGAAGATTCCCTTTTACAATGTCGGATAAGAACTATTATGTCAACTAGCCGCTTTTCTCGTTCCAAGTTTATTTTCAGTCCCCCCTAATAATCTTTGTATATTATCTCTATGCTTCCACAAGATGAGCCCGCTGAGCATTATGCAAAATACAATATAGTCAAATGTCCTTCCTAATGCGGCAGCAAGAATTGGCAACGCGACAAATGCCGCAAGAGCTCCTCCTGAGGAATACCGCCAGACCGATACCGCGATCCCCCAAATGCATATGAGCAAGGCTCCAATAATGCCGTCATAGCCGATCAAGACACCTAGCCCAGTTGCTACACCTTTACCGCCATGAAATTTCAGGAAAAGAGAAAACACGTGTCCGAGCACTGCTGATAACAGCACCAGAAAAGCGTGTGGTTCTGGTATTGCTGCGCTCGTAACCGCAAATCCGACAACCAACCCTTTGCCGAAATCGCCAGCCAAGGTCAAGAATCCGATCTTCTTGCCACATACACGGAGAGCGTTGGTGAATCCGATATTGCCGCTTCCAGCCGCCCTAGGATCCGCACACCTAAAGATTTTAGCCGCTAATACTCCAAAAGGGATCGAACCGAGTAGGTACGCCCATAGGCAGGCTATGAGCCAATGGTCAGCCATCGGATTTTCTGCCACACTTCTCTGAGCCTATAGGCGACGCCCTCCACATCTCGAAGATGTATTGGAACCCAGAAGCCAGAGAAAAAATTAAAGCGATAATTAAAATTACTGTTCCCGTTACATGCAACTGATGACTAGGAAGAAACGTAACGCCCTCCAAAATCAAACAGAGAATGCCTAAAATTTGACAAATTACTTTAATTTTCCCCCCGACTCCGGCTGGCACAATGATTCCTTCTCGGGCTGCCACGGCGCGAAATCCAGTGACGATCAATTCTCTCGCAATCATAGCAATGACAATCCATACCTCGACGCGTTGCACCTGAACTAAGAGAATCAAACCGGAGACGACCAAGAGTTTATCTGCGACGGGATCCAAAAATTTTCCCAAATTGGTGATCTGTCCACGCCGTCGGGCGATATAGCCGTCGAGAAAGTCGGTACCCGCCGCAGCGGAGAAGACGAGGGCAGCCAGGATCGAACGGTACTCTGTTGGATTGATAAACAGCAGAACAAAAACAGGGATGAGGCAAATCCTGGAAATGGTTAAACAATTCGGTAGGTTAAGATTTCGATACGCGATCGAACACCACGCCGGCGACGCTTTTAACGCATGAACCTCTGAAACCTTCATACAATTCAGTCGCACAAGATCGCAGAGCTGAGCAGACAAGAAGCCTGAGAACCTGTTCTGCGCCCTTACACGTGCTTTTGGATTAGACTTTCACCCTTGCCAGATACGCGGCAGATATCCATCAGATGTTCAAGCAACGGTTTAAGTTCCGACAATCGAATCATGTTAGGCCCGTCCGAAGGGGCTTGGTCGGGATTCGGATGCACTTCCATGAAGAAGCCATCGCACCCGACCGCTGCTGCGGCTCTTGCCAAAGGAGCGACAAATTCTCGTTGACCCGTTGAATGTGTGCCCCCTCCTCCGGGGAGTTGAACGCTATGAGTCGCATCGAAAATCACCGGATAGCCCATGGTCCGCATGACGGGAAGCGACCGCATATCGACCACCAAATTGTGGTATCCGAACATTGTTCCTCGTTCCGTCAATAAAATTCGGTGAGTGCCACCGGCTTCCAGTTTTTCTACGACATTTTTCATTTCCCATGGTGATAGAAACTGCCCTTTTTTGACATTGACGATTTTTCCAGTTTTGGCCGCAGCCACAAGAAGATCCGTTTGTCGGCAGAGAAAAGCAGGAATCTGAAGAATGTCGACAACTTCGGATGCCATCGCGGCCTCACGAACATCGTGAACATCCGTCAAAAGAGGGACGCGCACGACTTCCTTGACCTTTTTCAAAATCTTCAAGCCCTGGATAAGCCCCGGTCCGCGAAACGAGGAAATGGAACTTCGATTCGCCTTATCATAGGAAGATTTGAAAATGTAAGGAAAACCAACGGCTTGAGCAATGGAGGCCAGTTGAGCAGCCGTCTCCAAGACGAGAGATTCGCTTTCGATCACACAGGGGCCGGCAATGAGGACATGAGGATGCGCCCCTCCGATTTTGAAATTCCCCAGATCGACTTCATGTGCATGGACTTGCGACATAGGATCGTCTATCCAACAGCCAGACAGCTTATCGACCGGTCTTTTTCTGCAAGGCGGCTCCGACAAAGGCGACGAATAATGGATGCGGATTGCGGAGCCGCGATTGAAATTCCGGGTGAAATTGGGTTCCGATAAACCAGGGATGATCGGGCAACTCGATGATTTCGACCAATGTCTGATCTGGAGACATTCCGCTAATAACCAACCCGTTGGTTGTCAACGTCTCTCGATAGGCATTGTTAAATTCGTAACGGTGGCGATGTCGCTCATGGATCCGCTCCGTGCCATAAATTCGATGAGCCAAGCTGCCCGGAAGCAATTGGCAAGGATACGAGCCTAAGCGCATCGTCCCGCCAACTTCGGTGAGATCCCGTTGGCCGGGCAACAGATCGATCACCGGGTGAGGAGTGGTACTGTCGAACTCGGAGCTGTTCGCCCTTTCCAATCCTGCGACATGGCGAGCGAATTCGATCACGGCACATTGCATACCGAGGCACAATCCCAGGTAGGGGATCTTTCGCTCGCGCGCGTACCGAATCGCGGCAACTTTGCCCTCGATGCCTCGAAGGCCGAACCCTCCAGGGATCAAAATACCATCCACCTCCTGCAAAAACTGCTCGGTCCCTTCCCGCTCGATGTCCCCCGATTCCACCCATTGCACGGCCACGCCGGTATCATGCGCGAGCCCGCCGTGAACGAGCGCTTCGGACAAACTTTTGTAGGATTCGCGCGATCCTACATATTTCCCCACGATCGCGATCCGCACTTCATGTTGAGGGCGTTTGATGCGCTGAACGAGAGCATCCCATTCCCGCAAATTCGGGGGGTGGGTGTCCAGGCGCAGGGCTCGGACGATCAGCTCATCCAATCCTTCTCGCCGGAGGAGGATCGGGACTTCATAGACGGTTTCCACGTCTTTGGCCGTGATGACCGATTCTTTATCGACATTACAAAACAGCGCGATCTTGGCTTTGACCGATGGCGGAAGCATTCGATCGGTTCGACACAGCAAGATGTTAGGCTGGATACCGATTTCTCGCAATTTATTGACCGAATGTTGCGTCGGCTTGGTTTTCAATTCCCCCGCAGTATCTATATAGGGGACCAAGGTCAAATGGATATAAAGGACGTTTTCCCGACCGACGTCATAGGGTAATTGGCGAATAGCCTCCAAAAAGGGAAGGCTTTCAATATCCCCTACCGTACCCCCGATCTCCACAATGACGACATCAACCTGATGGGCAACATTGAGAATCGTATGCTTGATTTCATCCGTGATATGGGGGACTACCTGCACGGTCCCGCCCAAATATTCGCCTCGACGTTCTTTTCTGATCACCGCATCGTAAATTCGACCGGTGGTATAGTTGTTGTCTTTCGTCAACCGAACCGACGTGAACCGTTCATAATGTCCGAGATCCAAATCGGTTTCGGCCCCATCATCGGTGACAAACACTTCGCCGTGCTGATACGGATTCATCGTGCCCGGATCCACGTTGATGTACGGATCCAGCTTGAGAAATGTCACGCTGATCCCCCGGCTTTCCAGCAGCTGGCCAATGGAGGCCGATGCCAACCCCTTTCCCAACGATGACACGACGCCGCCTGTAATAAAAATAAACTTGCTCATACGTCGATTCTACCGGATACGCTCACCGGTTTGCATGGATGAGATCGTCAGGCGTATCGATTCGTACGGATTGGACGTGAGTTTCCCAGACGTGAACGGGAATGCCGAATTCCAACGCTCGAAGCTGTTCCAATTGTTCCGCTGCTTCCCATGTCCCTGTGGGAAGTTCTGCAAATCGTAACAAGGTCTCCCGACGAAAGATATACAAGCCAAGGTGGAGCCAATAATCACCTCTCTGGCTCCCAGTGGGACGATCTCTGACGTAGGGAATGGGCGCCCGAGAAAAATACAATGCTCGACTACGGCGATCCGTGACAACTTTGACGACGGATGGATCCGAAGGATTGTCCGAAGGCTGGGCCTTTCGCATCAAGGTGCCCATTTGAGCAGACGGATCGGCAAGGAACGGCCTGATCAAGTCATCCAACAATCCCGGATCGCGGGGAATCTCATCGGCTTGCCAATTAACGACGATCTCTTCGTCGAGATCCTGGATTGCTGCTGCGACCCGATCCGAACCGGTCCGACAGGGGCGATCAACCACGGATACCGCTCCATCAAAGTTGCGAACGGCGGTCTCGATCCGTGCATCATCCGTCACGACCCGAACGGTCGAAACGTACGGGCTTTGGCGAGCCGCTTCATAAATATGTTGGATCATCGGTTTGTCGTCTATGGAAACGAGAACTTTGCCCGGAAACCGTGTGGATTCGTACCGGGCCGGGATGAGGACAGCCACCGATGAACGATTAAACAGCATCGCGCAACGCATCCTTGAGCTGAGCTTGGGTGACATATGCGGTCCCGATCATGCCGACGACCACACTGGCGGCTTGGTTGGCCAACAACGCAGCCTCCCGAAGGCTGGCCCCTGCGCTCAAGGCCAAAGCCATGGTTCCCACGACCGTGTCCCCGGCGCCTGTCACATCATACACCTGTCTGGCAACAGCGGGAATATGCCAGGTGGCCCCGGATGTGTCGTAGAGACTCATCCCGTGCTCTCCTCGGGTAATCAACACGGCCTGACAATCGAGCTTTTGACGCAAGGCATGGCCGAGTTGTTCGATCGATGGCTGCTCGATCCCGAGCCGAATGGCTGCCTGCGTCGCCTCGGCGGTGTTCGGCGTAATCAGAGTTGCGCCGTGATAATAGGTTAGATGGTCGACTTTAGGATCGATGACGAGCGGCAGATTTCGCATGGAAGCCATCAAGCGAAGCTGATGCATCAAAGATGGGGTGATCGTCCCCTTCGCATAATCCGAAACGATCACGCATGAGAGATCAGGCAGACGAGAGGCCACGTATCGCAATATTTTCCGCTCCAGATGCGTCGGCACGGGTGTGCGCTGTTCGACGTCGAACCGCACAATTTGCTGATTATGTGCGACGATCCGTGTTTTCCGCGTTGTGGGGCGACTTGCATCCACCACGATGCCGTTGCCACCGCGTCGAGGAAGACCCAATTCCCGCAAAAGCGCCTCTCCAGCTTCATCGCGTCCGACCACCCCGCAGACATCGGCCTGGCCTCCCAAGGCGACCACATTGCGATAGACGTTGGCGGCTCCCCCTAAACGAAGCGATTCGGATTCGACCTGAACAACAGGAACCGGGGCTTCAGGGGAGACGCGATCGACTGTTCCCCAGATATACTGATCGAGAATGAGATCGCCGATGACCAGCACGCGTGTTCGTGAAAACCGATCGAGATAGCGTGCCAGTTTTCTCACGTGCATGACGATAACAGGGCTTGAGCATCCTGAATCATCGATCGATCGTCGGTGTCATCGCCGACGCACCTCACGGACTCACCGAATGATTTTACCAATGCGCTCCCATCGGACCCATTCGGTCCACGGGCCTTGGCCGCTCCATGACCAATAGATCAGAAACGCTTTGCCCTTGATTTTGTTGAATTTGACAAATCCCCAAAACCGACTGTCGAGACTTTGATCTCGGTTATCACCCATCACAAAGTAAGATTCCTGTGGAACCGTCACGGGCCCGAAATTATCGCGCGGACTAATCATCCCATCCAGGATGGTGGGATCGATGTGTTGAGTATAGGCATCGTCATTGAGACGCCGACCGTTGATGAAAACCACCTTGTTCCGAATCGTGATCGTTTCGCCAGGCAGCCCGATGATCCGTTTGATAAAATCTTTTTTTTCGTCTTCGGGATAGCGAAAGACGATGATGTCGCCCCGCTGTGGCGTTCCGAAGTCGATCAGCATGGACGAGGAGTAACACGTGACAGGTGGAAAGCCTAGTTCAAATTGACAGTCCTCGGGCCACTGAAGGCCATACGCGAGTTTGCTGACGAGGATGTGATCGCCGATCAACAAAGTGGGAATCATGGACCCGGAAGGGATTTTGAACGCCTGGACGACGAAAACTCGAATGACCAGGGCTAAAACGACGGCGATGACAATGGCTTCGGCATATTCGCGCAAGACCGATTTTTGTGACGCAACAGCATCCTGCTCGGTAGAAGCACCCGGCGCATGAGGGTCCGAGACGGTCTCGGACGACGGGGGATCGCCTTGGGAAAGCTTGTGTTCGTCTTGCGGTGGCATGATCAGGAATCGTTCGTTTTCAACAGCGCCAAAAATGCCTCTTGAGGGACCTCGACTCGTCCAACTTGTTTCATGCGTTTTTTGCCTTCCTTCTGCTTTTCCCACAGCTTGCGTTTTCGCGTGATATCGCCGCCATAACACTTCGCCGTCACATTCTTTTTGAGCGCACCCACCGTTTCCCGCGCGATCACGCGCTTGCCGATGGCCGCTTGAATGGCCACCTCGAACATTTGTCGCGGAATCAATTCTTTCATCTTTTCGACCAGTTGCCGACCCCGTTGCTGCGCTTTGTCGCGATGCGTGATGATCGACAGGGCGTCGACCGTTTCGCCGTTGAGCAACAAATCCAATTTGACGAGGTCCGACCGCCGATACCCAATGAACTCGTAATCCAACGAGGCATACCCTTGTGATCGCGATTTCAATCGATCGTAAAAGTCCAACACGATTTCATTGAGAGGCAGTTCATACGTGAGCATGACCCGAGTGGGATCGAGATATTGCAAACTTTTTTGAATGCCACGCCGTTCCTGGCACAGTTGCAAGATATTCCCAACGTAACGATCCGGGGCAATAATCGTGGCCAGGATAAAGGGTTCCTCCATGTACTCGATGAGGGCCAGATCCGGCATCTTGGAAGGGTTATCGATATCGATGACTTCTCCCCGAGTCGTATGAACACGATACACCACCGTGGGAGCGGTGCTGATGAGATCGAGGCCGTACTCGCGTTCCAGTCGCTCACGAATGATTTCCATATGGAGAAGACCTAAAAATCCGCACCGAAACCCGAATCCGAGTGCCAGCGACGTTTCAGGCTCGAAGACGAACGACGAATCGTTTAACCGGAGTTTTTCCAGGGATTCCCGTAAATCCTCGAATTTCGCATTATCCGTCGTGTATAGCCCGCAAAACACCACTGGCTTCACCTCGCGATACCCCGGCAATGGCTCGTCGGTGGGATGACTAGCGTCGGTAATCGTATCCCCGATCTTGGTATCAGCCAGATCCTTCATGCCTGCACACATATACCCCACTTCGCCGGTACCCAAATGAGGCACTTTGCATTTCTTGGGCGTAAAGATCCCTAGTTCGGTCACTTCGAAGATCCGTCGATTGGACATCATCTGAATTTTCATGCCCGGCGTAATTCGACCGTCAAACACGCGCAACAGCACGACCGCCCCTTGATACGGATCGAACCAGGAATCCACAATCAACGCCTTCAACGGCTTGCGTTCATCGCCGGACGGCGGTGGGATGTCCCGCACCACGGCTTCCAAGACCTCGCGGACTCCCCACCCTTCCTTGGCGCTCACCAAATAGGTGTGTTCGACATCGAGTCCCACGACATCCCGAATCTGCTGTTTCACCCCCTCGACATCCGCACTCGGCAAATCGACTTTGTTGATCACGGGAATGATGGTTAAATTATTGGCAATGGCGAGGTAGGCATTGGCGATCGTTTGGGCCTCGACACCTTGGGTGGCATCCACCAGGAGCAGCGCACCTTCACAAGCTGCGAGACTCCGTGACACTTCGTACGAAAAATCGACGTGCCCCGGTGTATCGATCAAATTGAGAAGATAGACCGATCCATCCAACGCTTGATACCGTGTGGACACCGCATGGGCCTTGATCGTGATGCCGCGCTCTCGCTCCAAGTCCATCGCGTCCAGGAACTGCTCCCGGAATTCGCGCTGGGTTATCGCGCCCGTTAGCTCCAAGAAACGGTCCGCGAGTGTGGATTTTCCATGATCGATGTGGGCGATAATACAGAAATTGCGGATGTGAGATTGGGGAATGGTATGCTTCATTATTCTCAAGGCATGATTGTAGTCGCCCTCCTGGATGTTGTCAAAAACCCTTAGGGCTCGTGCAGCCTTTCCTTATAGGGGATATTCGATGAAGAAACCAATTTGGCTCACGCGACAACTCACCCGGTGGGACCATCGCTACGTATGGCATCCGTTCACGCAAATGCAAGAATGGGAGCAAGAAGAGCCGTTGATCATCGAACGAGGCCGTGGCCCATTTCTCTACGATACGACCGGCAAACGCTATTTGGACGGATCGTCGTCGATTTGGGTGAACATCCATGGCCATCGTCACCCGGTCTTGGATCGAGCCCTTCGCGAACAACTTCGAAAAATCGCACACAGCACGTTTTTAGGCCTGACCCATCCACCGGCGGTTAAACTCGCTCGAGCATTGGTGCGACTCGCACCACAAGGACTGACCCGCGTCTTTTATTCCGACAATGGCTCGACGGCCATGGAGGTGGCATTGAAGATGGCCGTCCAATATTGGCGTCAATGCACGCCGTCCCAGCCGCGCAAGCAGAAGTTTATCCATTTAGGACTGGCCTATCATGGCGATACGGTGGGCGCGATGAGCGTCAGCGATATCGATTTGTTTCAGAAGCCTTTTCACCGGCTCCTGTTCCCTTCCTATCGGGTCGACCCTCCGTATTGTTATCGTTGCCCCCTCGGTCGCACATTTCCAGACTGTGGACTTGCGTGTACAGAGCCCCTAGCGCGATTGCTCGATCGACACCACCGCGATATTGCAGGGGTCATTCTCGAACCCATGGTTCAGGCCGTGGCCGGGATTCTTCCCGCTCCTCCGGGCTACGTCTCCCGTATTCGATCGCTCTGTTCGCAATACCACGTCCTTCTCATCGCTGACGAAGTGGCCACAGGATTCGGGCGGACCGGTCGGATGTTTGCCTGCGAGCACGAGGGGGTCACACCGGACATCATGGCCATAGCTAAAGGCCTGACCGGCGGCTATCTACCCTTGGCAGCGACTCTGACCACCGACGCCATTTACCAAGCCTTTCTTGGTGACTACAGCGAATGGAAAACGTTTTTTCATGGACACAGCTACACGGCCAATCCTCTTGGTTGCGCCGTCGCGCTCGCCAATTTGGACGTCTTTCGTCGGGAACGCACGCTGGTCAAACTGCAACCGAAAATCCAATTCCTCCGTCGTCGACTCGCTGGCTTGGCTAACGAACCGCTGGTAGGAGATATTCGCCAATGCGGGATGATGGTCGGGATTGAATTAGTTCACAATCGGGCGGACAAAACCCCATTTGCACTTACCGAGCGAATTGGGCACCGCGTCGCGCTCGAAGCGCAGAAACGAGGCTTGTTAATTCGACCGATCGGCAATGTGCTCGTGCTCATGCCGCCACTTTGCGTGACGGTTGCGCATCTCAAGACGATGATTGCCATCCTCGAACAGGCACTCCGAGCAGTGTCCGCACAGTTATCAGCGCCTTCGCGGTAACACACCATCCAGAAGAGCGATTATCGGATTTCGATTTTTCCCCCGATCCCGACCCCGCATCGATCGACGGCACGCCCTTGTTTGATGAAAACCTCGAGCTGGCCATTGCTGTTGATAAGCGCTTCAGGGATGCCGGTCGCTCCTTGGGCATAGTGCGATTTCACCCCCTCAATCGCAACGGCGCCGAGCGTGATCAATTTGGGGTCGCGCTTGACGACGGAGCGAAACCGCTCGAGATCATCGGTGGTAATATTCGAAATGAGGTTGCCGAAATGATCGATATAGACGATCTCCCCCACCAACGTGTCTCCTATGATTTTCGCTTCTTGCCGAGAAAGTGTGACATAGTCTCGGATGAGGCGTCCATACGACCCGGGCACTCGCCCTTTCGTGAGCCATGCTGCAGCGGGGGCAAACACATCGCGCCCATCGAATGTCGTTCCTGGAGAATCAAGGCGATACTGCTTGTTTTCAATGGCTCGCACCTCCACATTGGTCTCATTGTCCAAAATCCAACTGAGCACACCGTTGTCCGGGGCTAGGAAAAAATGGCGGGAGGTGGAGACCAATAATGCCCGTCGATCGCTTCCGACACCGGGATCGACCACCACCACATGCACAGTCCCGTCGGGAAAGTAGCGATAACAGGCGTGCAGGACATAGGCGGCATATCGAATATCATGCGGAGGAACCTGGTGAGTGAGATCGACGATTCGCAACTGTGGATTGATCCCATACATGACCCCCTTCATGCTGGGGACAAAGTAATCTTGCTCGCCGAAATCGGTGAGCAAGGTGATGACGGAAATCGCAGACGGCATCGGTTAGGCTTCCTCAAACCAGATGTCTTGAATTTGGTACTCGATTGTGCCGGCCGGCCGATTGACTTCGACGATATCGCCAACTTTATGCCCGATCAGCGCCCGACCTAGCGGTGACTGAACAGAGATCATGCCTTTTTTGAGATCGGCCTCGTCTTGCCCGACGAGCGTATATTGTTTTTCTTCTCGCGAACACATGTCGATCAAGCGAACCGTCGCGCCAAAAACCACCGAGCCTGCATGATTGTCGCCGACTTCCACGATATGCGCGTCACTGAGCTTTCGTTCGATCTCTGCGATGCGGGCTTCGAGGAAGCCTTGCTGTTCTTTGGCCGCTGCATACTCGGCATTTTCCCGCAAGTCTCCATGTTCGCGGGCTTCAGCAATCGCTTGGATGACTTTCGGCCGTTCTTCTTTCCGAAGACGATCGAGCTCTGCCTTGAGAGCCTCGTATCCTTTCTTGGTCATCGGAACTTTCATCATCCCTCCGTCTCTCATGATGAACCAGCTCAGGCGTATGGTATCCTTTCCGCTTCATCGTCGTCTGTACTCTTGGAGCGAACAGATCGATAACGGATGTTTGGTCATGGCGTCAATCCCCATCACGGCCGCACAGGCGGCTTGGATGGTCGTAAAATACGGCACCCCTTGATACAAGGCCTGCCGGAGAATGGCACCCGAATCATCCTGAGATGCCCGGCTCCCAACGGTATTGACGACCACTTGCAATTGGCCGTTTTTGATGAGATCAACGATATGGGGCCGTCCTTCTGTAACTTTTTTGACGCTGTCAACGTCGATTCCGTGTGCCCGCAGAAAGGCCGCCGTTCCTCGAGTGGCGACGAGGCTGAACCCGAGACTTCGCAATCGCCGAGCGACTTCGACAGCGGCGGGCTTATCGCGATCTTTGACGCTGAGCAAAACCGTCCCACGGTCAGGGAGCGCATTACCAGCCGCTAGTTGTGATTTAGCAAACGCCCATCCGAACTCACGGTCGATCCCCATGACCTCGCCTGTCGAAAGCATTTCCGGGCCGAGTACAACATCGGCTACTTGCAACTTGGTGAAGGGAAAGACGGCTTCTTTGACCGCAATATGAGGAACGGGCGGAGTTTGCGTCAATCCCAGTTCTTTCAACGTCCGTCCGAGCATGACTTTCATAGCGAACTTTGCAAGAGGAATGCCGATGGTTTTGCTCACGAAGGGAATCGTTCGGGAGGCGCGAGGATTCACTTCCAGGACATAGACGGTCTGACCTTTGACGGCAAATTGAATATTCATCAACCCGACGACATGAAGGGATCGAGCTAATTGAACGGTCTGGGTTTCAATTTCCTTTACGATGGGTTCGTCCAAAGAATAGGGCGGCAACGAACAAGCCGAGTCTCCCGAGTGGATGCCAGCCCGTTCCACGTGCTCCATGATACCCGCGACCACGACGTCGCGACCATCAGCAATGGCATCGACATCAACTTCGATGGCGTCATCGAGATATTGATCGATCAAGAGCGGATAACGAGCCATATCGATAGGATTCGCAGCCAGATAGCGATCGAGCGATTCGGGATCGTAGAGGATCTGCATGGCTCGTCCGCCCAAGACATACGAAGGACGGACCATCACGGGATATCCCACATTGATCGCCGTGACGTGGGCCTCATGGTGAGACATTGCACTTCCATTGCGTGGCTGGTGCAAGCCGAGTTCCGCAATCAACGCGCTAAACCGTTTGCGATCTTCGGCACGATCGATGGCATCCGGTGTCGTTCCCAAGATCGGCACGCCTGCTTGTGCCAGCGGCACGCAGAGTTTCAACGGGGTTTGTCCGCCGAATTGCACGACGACCCCAAACGGTCGTTCACGCTCGACGATATGCAGGACATCTTCCTGGGTAAGCGGTTCAAAATACAGGCGGTCTGAAATATCGTAATCCGTACTCACTGTTTCCGGATTGCAGTTGACCATGATGCTTTCGACGCCCTCTTCTCGAAGCGCCATGGCCGCGTGCACACAGCAATAATCAAATTCGATGCCTTGCCCGATGCGATTCGGGCCTCCTCCGAGAATCATGACTTTTTTCCGCTCGGTCGGCCGAGCCTCGCACTCCATCCCATATGTGGAATACAAATACGGCGTGTACGCTTCGAATTCGGCTGCGCACGTATCCACTCGTCGATAGGTCACGCCGCCGTGAGCGAATGCCCGAGCCCGGGCGGTGCTGATGGCGCTAACGGAACACCCCGTTAAGTGTGCGAGACGCTCATCGGCAAATCCCGATTGTTTGGCTTTTCGCAAAACCTCTGGGTCAAGCGAAAAGTCTTCCTTCCCGCGTTCTCTATGCGAGGGCTGGCTGAGCGAAACAAGGTAGCGTTCATATTCGACCACAGTTTGGATCTGCGCTAAAAACCACGGATCAATGTGCGTCAATGCGTAAATCTCGTCGAGTGAAAACCCAGCTCGAATGGCATCCGCGATGTGCCACAAACGATCGGCGGTGGGCGTCTGAAGATGGCGGCGAATCGTTTCCACGAGACCGGGATCGATCGTCTGACCGGGCCGGTGGTGATCCAGCCCATGCAAGGAACATAATCCAAATCGGTCGATTTCCAAGGAACGGATGGCTTTGTGGAGAGCTTCGACAAATGTGGCCCCCAACGCCATGGCCTCGCCGACGGATTTCATGTGCGTGGTCAGGGTTCGATCGATGCCGGCAAATTTTTCAAACGTAAAGCGCGGGATTTTGACGACCACATAATCAATGCTCGGCTCAAACGATGCCGTCGTGACTTTGGTGATGTCATTCGGAATTTCGTCCAACGTATAGCCGACGGCCAATTTGGCAGCAATTTTGGCGATCGGAAACCCTGTAGCCTTTGAAGCCAGCGCAGAGCTTCGAGAAACCCGGGGATTCATCTCGATCACCATTTGTTGACCGGTTTCAGGATGGACGGCAAACTGAATATTGGAGCCGCCGGTGTCTACGCCGATTTCCCGAATAATGGCGATCGCCGCATCCCGCATGCGCTGATATTCTTTGTCCGTCAAGGTCATCGCTGGCGCGACGGTGATGCTGTCGCCGGTATGCACTCCCATCGGATCGAAATTTTCGATGGGGCACACAATCACCACGTTGTCCCGAAGATCGCGCATCACCTCGAGTTCGTATTCCTTCCATCCCAGGAGCGATTGCTCGACCAGGGCCTGTCCGACAGGACTGGTAGCCAGGGCCCACTCCACGATCCGTTCGTATTCTTCGCGATTGTAGGCGATGTTTCCACCCGCCCCGCCGAGCGTAAACGAAGGACGGACGATAGCCGGAAACCCGATCAGATCCAGGAGCTGGAGCGCTTCCTCACGCGATCGGATAGCGCCGCTAGCCGGCACGGTCAGGCCTATGCGCATCATGGCTTGCTTAAAGGCTTCCCGATCCTCGGCCTTCTGAATCGCCGTTTCGGAGGCCCCGATGACCCGGACGCCATATTTTTGCAAGATCTGACGGCGAGACAGTTCCATCGTCAGGTTCAACGCGGTCTGCCCGCCCATCGTGGGCAGGAGCGCATCCGGTCGATCGCGCTCCAAAATTCGTTCGACCACTTCCACCGTCATCGGCTCAACATAGGTACGATCCGCCATTTCCGGATCCGTCATGATCGTGGCGGGGTTGCTGTTCAACAGCACCACTTCGAATCCTTCTTCTTTGAGCGCTTTGCAGGCTTGGGTTCCCGAATAATCGAACTCGCAAGCCTGACCGATCACGATCGGTCCCGATCCGATCAAGAGAATCCGATGAATATCCGTTCGTTTGGGCATCCGAGATCCTTACGAAGCCGAAGTCGACAAACGAGATTGCGGTCGATGCTCACGCTCGTTCCGAGCTTTTTGCGATTCGTACAATGGCAAGACGCGTGGAATCCAAGCTTCGAGTTGATTGATCCGTGTGACGTCGGAAGGATGTGTGGACAGAAATTCAGGGATGGCCGCGTTGGAACGAAAGCAGAACTTTCCGATCATTTTGCGCGGGCATCCGCTCATTCGTTCCCAAAACGCGATCGCTTCTCGAGGATCGTACCCTGCCTTGGCCATGAGCTGCAATCCGATGAAGTCCGCTTCGGATTCCTGCGCCCGTGAATTCGGGAGCGCCACCCCGACGCCATAGGCGCTCATGGCACCGACTGCGGCTTGCGGGTTGATGCCGCCCGCTGCGGCTCCGGCCAACATCCCCAGTTGTCCGATCTGCTCGAGAATGCCTCGGCTGTAGCGTTCGGCGCCATGCCGTTGAAGGGCATGGGCGATTTCATGGGCCATAACCGTGGCGAGGCCGGCTTCCGTTTGCGTGTACTGAAGGATTCCCGTGTAGATCGCCACCTTGCCGCCCGGCAATGCGAACGCATTGACCGTATCATCGTCCTCGATCACGACGAATTCCCAATGATATTCCGGTTTATTGGCGACCTTCGCGATGCGGTGGCCGACACGATTGACCAGCTCGGTCAGGTGCGGATTGGTGCTGAGTCGAGCCTGTTTGAGGATTTCCCGAAACGCCGAGATCCCGAGCTCCATTTCTTTTTCTTCGGAGATATAAATCAATTGATTGCGAGCCGTGATCGGAGCTTTTCGGCATCCTTCCTGGAGCAGTGCCGCGAGCCCGATAAGCAATGCCCAACTTAGGCTGTGCACAAGAACGCGCCGCAAAGATGAGAAGGAGACCCTCGTCGAGTATGCGCCACCTGGTTTGGGGAGCGGGACAAGCGGCCGATGATCAGTCATGGAAGCCACACGTACATGAATTGCGGAGCCCCTCCGCTCAAGAGATGCATGAGTTCCATAGTATCAAAACGAGGAACCGGGGTAAGCGAGATCGGGGCGCTGTCGAACGATGAGTAAATATTGGCCGACTTCTGCCGTGATCGGCGATACGTGACAACGGTCGCTCGTGTCAGTCCTGCTTGAGCTTTGGCCAAGGCAATGGCATCGTCCATGTAGCCGATCCGGTCAATAAGCCCGGCTTCATGAGCCTGTTGGGCTGTCATGATTCTTCCATCGGCCAAGCGACGGATGTCCTCTGAGTTCAGGTTGGGTCGGCTCTCATCAATGACCTGGATGAACCGGGCATGAAAAGAATCGATAAGTCCTTGAAAGATTCGACGCTCCTCTTCCGTCAGAGCACGGAACGGCGATCCCATGGCCTTTTTCGGGCCTGAGACGATGGTCGTCGGTTCGATGCCCACTTTTTCGAGTAGGCCCTGAGCGTTCAGCGTCACCATCATGACTCCCAAACTTCCAGTCACACTCGACGGATGAGCCACCACTTTGTCTGCAGCCATGGCCACGTAGTACCCTCCCGATGTCCCCAAATCCATGATGACCGCTACGATGGGAATGTTCCGCTTGTTCCGGAATTCACGAAATTCATGGTAGAGAATATCAGAGGCCGTGACTGTCCCACCGGGGCTATTGATCCGTAAAATGAGTGCCTTAATGCGGGGGTCTTCTTCCGCCAACGTGAGTTCGGCTTTGACGCGCTCGAGCAAACTGGGCTCGTTCAACCACCGTGACGGGGATTTCGTACTGAGCAAGCCTGACAGCTCGACGAGCAAAATTTTGTCTGGCCCTTCGCCCGAGACGGTGAACTCCCGCAGGGGCCCTCGACCAGGAAACACATCGATGGTGATACATCCTGCCATCGCTGCACAGAGCAACACGATGGGGACCCATGCTCTGAACTTACGCATGAGCTTGCCTCTCGATCAACTGCGTAAAATGTCGGAAGACAGACGATGAATCATGTGGGCCAGGTGAGGCTTCGGGGTGGTATTGGAGGGAGAAAAAGGGGAGATCTTTTCCCATCAACCCTTCACAACACCCGTCGTTTAAGCTTCGATGCGTGATCGACACCCGTCCCCACGGTGTGTCGAATTCTTCGATCCCGCGATTGTGTTGTCGATGCTCATGCGTGCCACCGACCGCAAAATTATGATTTTGCGAGGTGATTTCGACTTTTCGGGAACGCAGATCGATCACCGGATGGTTAGCGCCGTGATGGCCAAATTTTAATTTATGAGAGGTCAGCCCCAAGGCTAAGCCGATGATCTGATGCCCTAAACAAATACCGAGCATAGGTCGCCAGCCCAACAATTGGCGAACGGTATCCACGGCATAGGGAACTCCCTGAGGATCGCCGGGACCGTTGGACAACACGATGCCATCAGGCTGTAAGGCCTGAATGGCAGAGGCCGAGGTCGAAGCCGGGACGACCTGAACCTGACACCCGACATCCACCAGACGTCGGAGAATAGTATACTTCACCCCGAAATCCATCACCACGACCCTCCAATATCGACTGGTGGCGACCGGGCTCGGTCCATCCGTCACCGCGATGTTGGGTTTCCATTCCTGGGAGCCTTCCGTCCAGTCGTAGCTTCGGGAGCACGTGACGGCCGCCACGAGATCTCGTCCCACGATCGAGGGTGCGTTACGGGCCTGTTCGATCAGCGAATCGGTGCTCGAGACGTCATGGGCAATGATTCCGTACTGCGAGCCATAATCCCTCACATGTCTGGTCAATGCGCGAGTATCAACCCCTTCAATCGCGACCACCCGATTCCGCTGCAGATAATCGTGAAGCGAGGCCGTCGATCGCCAGTTGCTAGGAAGCCGAGCCGCTTCACGCACAATCAATCCTTCGGCCCAAACCGCCCGAGACTCGCTATCCTCGGAAGTGGTGCCATAATTGCCGATATGCGGACAGGTCATCGCCACAAGTTGTCCTTTGTATGAAGGGTCCGTGAGGATTTCCTGATAGCCGGTCATGGCCGTGTTGAACACCACTTCCCCGCCGGTTTGTCCCTCATGGCCCAAGGCGTATCCGTGAAAGACCATGCCGTCGGCTAGGACGAGAAGCGCAGGCTTTTTGCCTCGTCGTTCTTTGTTCGTGGCAATGTTCATTGAAAACGTTCACCCCTCACCAAGCGCCAATTGCCTCATCAGACTCTGTCGCAGCTTCATGATAAACAGTCCGACGGCCAATCCGGCATTGGTCAGGTAGAGCCCCCGGACGATCATGTGCATTTGAAAAAATCGGTCGTAGGCCGTTTGTTTTTCAATTTCCGTGACCGCCTGAAACGCGGCTTCTTGCAAGGCCACCGTTTCGGGTCCAAACACCCAAATGATTAACACGGTCACGACCAGCATAGCCGTTATCAGCACATATTCCAGTTTCATCACAGGAAAGATCAGGGTCGCTTTGCGCGCCGAGAACCAACTCCGTACGGCCAGATTGATACCGAGAACCATCAAGACGCCAAGCGTCACCTGGCTATAGCCATCGAAGATGCGCCGGAGAAATCGACCGGCCGGCTCCATGCCGAAGGAATTGAACACCGCGGGAATCACCACTGCGATAATGATAAACAATCCTCCGAACCACACGGCTAATCCGCACATTTCAAGAAAGTAGGCCGGCAACTCCCATCGCATAATGAAGGCTCTCCCAGGATGATCTCTTCACATCAATCCGCCTCGTAGACCAGCTTGCCCGCAACAATGGTCTTGACGGCTTTACCTCGCATCCGCCAGCTAGCAAATGGGGTATTGCGTCCTTTGGAATAAAAGCGAGAAACATCGACGGTCCATTCTCGCGCAGGATCGATGATCACCACATCGGCATCAGCTCCAGGTGCGAGGGTTCCCTTCTTGAGACCAAAAACCCGAGCCGCCTCCACGGTCAATTTTCGTAGAGCCGTTTCCAGCGTCAGAATCCCATCGTCTACCAGCGCCAGCGTCAGCGGAAGGGCTGTTTCTAGCCCGACGATCCCGAACGGCGCAGCGTCGAATTCGAGTTGTTTCTCTTGAACGGCGTGCGGAGCATGGTCAGTGGCGATAACATCGATCGTGCCGTCAGCGAGCCCGTCTTTGATGGCGTCTACATCCCCGCTGGTTCGCAACGGGGGGTTCATTTTGGCGTTCGTATCGAACGTTTTCGTGGCCTCGTCCGTCAACGTAAAATGATGCGGGCAGGCTTCTGCGGTGACCGCGAGGCCTCGTGCCTTTGCCTCCCGAATCAGTCGTACCGATCCTGCCGTACTGATATGGGCCAAATGCAGTTTGGCCCCCGTCAATTCCGCCAAGGCCAGATTCCGTGCCACCATCACGTCTTCAGCGGCATTGGGCATGCCGGGAATGCCGAGCTGTGTCGACACGAGCCCTTCGTTCATGCAGCCGCGAGTCGTCAAATGAAGATCCTCGCAATGATCGACGACCGGCACATCGAAGGCGCGTGCATATTCCATGGCTCGGCGCATGATCGAACTGTCCATGACCGGTCGGCCATCATCGGAGATGGCAACGCATCCGGCTTCGACCAACTCGCCGATGTCGGCGAGTTCCTTGCCTTGAGACCCCTTGGTGATCGCTCCGATCGGGAAGACCCGCGCTTTGCCTGCTGCAGCGGCTTTGGCACGAATGAAATCCGTTACCGCCTGATTGTCGTTGACCGGGTTGGTGTTGGGCATGCAGCAGACGGACGTGAACCCTCCTGCCACGGCAGCCATGGTACCTGTTTCGATCGTTTCCTTGTACTCGAAGCCAGGTTCTCGCAGGTGGACATGAAGGTCGATCAAGCCCGGTACGACCAGCAGTCCTGTGGCATCGATAGTCAGCAACGAACGAGGCGAGCGCAGAGAAACCGGCAAGTCACGCCCGACGGCTTTGATCACAGGGCCCTCGATCAAGACATCTCCCGGTCCGTGATACCGGCCAGGATCAAGAACAGTACCGTTTCGAATCAGAATATGTGATGGCATACCCCTGAGCCTTGCACCTGTACCGGGCGCTTTACGCTCATCCACCGCTCAGCAGATACATGAGTCCCATTCGAACTGCCACGCCATTGGCTACTTGATCGAGAATGACCGCTGCCCCGCTGTCGGCCACCTCTGGAGCGATCTCCACACCGCGGTTCAGGGGACCTGGATGCATCACCAGCGCATCAGGCTTGGCCCGCTTCATTCGCTCTGCGGTCAGCCCGTAGAGCCGAGCATATTCGCGAATGCTCGGGAGATAGGCTTGTCCTAACCGCTCTAATTGCAACCGGAGCATCATGACCACATCCGCACCCTCCAACGCGCGGTCGAGATCGAAGAAAACCGACACACCCAAGCGATCCAAATATAAGGGAATCATGGTCGGAGGAGCCGCGACCCGAACGGTCGCTCCCATCTTCGTCAATGCATAAATATTCGACCGCGCCACACGGCTGTGGGCGATATCCCCGACGATCACCACGCAGAGCCCGGCAAGGTGAGCCTTGCGCTGGCGAATCGTAAAGAGATCGAGAAGCGCTTGCGTCGGATGTTCATGGCACCCGTCGCCGGCATTGATGACCGAAGAACGGACCCCACGCGCCAACGTTTCCGCGGCCCCCGGCGACGGATGTCGTAAGACGATAATATCGGCCTGCATCGACTCGATATTCCGAGCGGTATCCAGTAGCGTTTCCCCCTTGACGATGCTGCTCGTCGAGGGAGAAAAATTGATCACGTCTGCACTCAAGCGTTTAGCGGCCAATTCAAACGACGTACGGGTGCGCGTGCTGGGCTCGAAGAACAGATTGACGACGGTTTTGCCGCGGAGCGCCGGGACCTTTTTGATCTCCCGGCCACTCACTTCTTTGAAGGAATCGGCTGTTTCCAAAATGAGGTGAATGTCTTCAGCAGACAGCGAGGCCACATCGAGCAAATCTTTCCGCTTGAGTCCCATCTTCCCTTAAATATGCCAACGAATCTTATTCCGCTGTCACGAGCACGACGCGATCTCGTTCTCCCAATTCCTCCAAATACACATGGACGATCTCGTCTCGAGCTGTAGGCACGCTTTTCCCGACATAGTTGGCTTTGATGGGCAACTGCCGATGGCCACGGTCGATCAAGACCGCCAATTGAATCTCTGCCGGCCTTCCCAAATCGATCAAGCCATCCATCGCTGCACGGATTGTTCGGCCCGTAAACAACACATCGTCCACCAAGACGATTTTGAGATCGGTAATGTGAAAGGGAATCGATGTTTTTCGCACTTCGGGTTGATCCCGCCGCGACCCGAGATCGTCACGGTACAGCGTAATGTCCAACTCGCCAAGTGGCAGTTCGTGTCCTTCAATCTGTTTAATGAAAGCCTGGATGCGTCGAGCGAGGTAGACACCGCCAGTTCGGATGCCGACGAGGGCCAAATCCTGGATCCCTTTATTGCGCTCGAGGATTTCATGACTGATGCGCGTAAGCGCCCGTTTCATGTCATGGGCGTCCATGAGCAGGATTTCTTTTTGTCGGGAAATGGTCGTCATTCCTACCTACTTAGGCTTTCGTCTCGGCTGAGAGATAGAGCGAGTTCAAAAAAAAACCTCCTCATGCTCGGCATGAGAAGGTCGATCGTGCACGGCGTCAAGCCAATTCGGCTGCATGAGTATCATCCTTTCCCACCTCTCCGGATGGGCTTTAAAGGTCCATTCATCCTAGTAACGAACCGATCACCCTGTCAAGAAGACACTCGTCTCGGACTGTGCCTCTGGTCGTTCAGAGACCAATGATATAGGCCGTCAGATCAGGATGGAGACGAGCCTGCGGTAAGATCGATTGGTGAATACGAAAGGTTGGAAGGTCTCGGACCAATTGGGCGAATTTGATCTCCACAGAATAGCGTCGAAAGGCGTCCATAAAACGGCGCGGTCCAGCGAGAAACAAGAATCCATGAGTCCCCAATGCTCGAAGGCGAACACTTAGGAAACGTTCCCACTCGAGGTGCTCATGATACAAAGCAAATGGTGTCCATGCATAGATCAGATCAAAAGAGCGCTCGGCAAAGACCTCGCTGTCATGCGCATCCGGGAGAAACCGAATGCCAGAGGCCCAATCCATGTGATGCTGTCGAACGAGGCGCATCCACAATTGCTGTGCCGCTTTTTGTGCAAAGGCTGGAGCGTTGTAAATGATGGTCCAGTTTCGCGGGGCATCGAGGCGAACGCAGGCTCCCAGAGCACCATCGCAATGGTCGATCAACACGCGTTGGGCCGCCTGGGCAGGGCGTATCCAGGCTTCTCCTTCATCAAGAAGATCGTCGAAATAATCAAAAACGAACGGCTGACTCTCTCGCTCGTCTGCGAGTGCGTCATCTTGCGGATAAAGCAAAACGGCTGAATATGCCTCATGCGGCATGACCTGTGGAGGGCCAAAGGGAAACAAATCACGCCATGATCGCTGGTGGATCAAAGAAGCCTTTTTCCCTGTATCAGTCGACGCATGCATCACCCGCCAGAGCGGATCCAAGGGAATGTGTTTTCGAGTCACTCCGTCTTCCAAGATCATTGATGCGCCTTGGACGATCACTGTCCGTTCTGATGCCCCGACCCCTGTCTCGCCGCTGCCATAATATGGTTGCCCAGTCGGATCGTTCGCATCCGTCACTTTCTGAATAGCTCCACCTCTCACTGCGACACAGAGCTGGGCCTCTCGTTTGAAATAGCGAACGGGCGGATGCGTGGTGGGCGTCCAGAGCACTTCGTGCGAACGGGCTGGATCGAGAAAAACCGGCAACGGATTTTCCCCGCTTTCCAAGGATGGAACGAAAAACTGACTAAATAAAGAATAGGCGCCGAGGGATGGATACGGCGGAATCCCTCGATAACGTAACGGATGCGGATTGACGGGATTTTGGTCGTCGTATAATCCGCGAATCAGCTCGAAGGTCGCGCTCCCTGTCCCAGGAAGCAAAGATAAAAATAATTCCACGACAGGCAAGTAATCGATGGCGTGCCAGTTCATGCGGCTCATACAGGACATGAATTTTGCGCCATCAAACTGACCTTCGGACAGGATATAAAACGCATCTTTGCGTTGATGGATGACGGCTTCCCCCGACGGATGAATCACCAGGTCTTCGTCTGGATAAAAAAACCGCACGGTTTCCAGCGATGTATTCAGTGCTCGAGCCGCCATCAGACGAAGGTCGTCGCGGGTCATGCATTGCCAACCGGGTCGTTTCGAGAGGTTGAACATCGTCCGATTGACCAGCCCTTCGGGCTTGATGCCGACCCATTGTCCCCAATCCAGTTGCATGCGGACGGCTCGCAATCGAGGGCCGAATGGTGTGGAGATCCATGCACACTCGTGAAGAATCGTCCCTTCGGGGTCGGCATATAAAAATCGTAAACCATGACGGTTGTACAAGATCCAATGACCGCTGGCTTGTTGCTTGGCCGATCCGCCGGATGTTTCCCATTCCTCGACATAGATCCGATTTTCCGGGAATACGATGGCTCCCGGTTGGCGCACGAGAAAATCGGGACAAATTGTTGAAATCATGATCGAGGTTTTTCAGGTCGTGCAACGGTTGCACATTCTATTTTCTTACCACGAAACCATGATCAGGGGAAAAGAACAGAGGACAAGCGTGACGGGAAAGCATGACCGTGAGCTCGTCGGCTTGATTATTCGCGAATTTGCCCGGACCCGTATACCACGTATTTCGCACAGGTGAGATCTTCCAAGCCCATGGGTCCACGTGCATGAATGCGGGTTGTGCTGATCCCGATCTCCGCTCCTAAGCCAAACTCGTAGCCATCGTTGAGCCGCGTCGAGGCGTTTACCATGACGGCACTCGCATCGACTTCGCGGAGAAATCGCAAAGCACGATTGTAATCATTGGTGACGATCGCCTCGGTATGCTGCGATCCAAATTGCCGAATATGGGCCATGGCTTCGTCCATATCCTTCACGATTTTGACCGCCACAATCAGCGCAAGAAACTCCGTCCCATAATCATCGTCGTTGGCCGGTTTCGCACCGGAAAACAATTGACACGTCTTGGGACAGCCTCGGACTTCTACCCCGGCTTCAAGAAGTTGCGGTCCGAGCGCGGCGAGCAGCGGACGCGCCACCTTTTCGTGGATCAACAACGTTTCTACAGCATTGCACGTCGAGGGTCGCTGCACTTTGGCGTTGAAACAAATTCGTTGGGCCATAGCCAGATCGACATCCGCATCCACATAGATATGGCAGACGCCCTTGTCGTGCTTGATGACCGGAATCGTTGCATGCTCCGTTACCGTCTTCATCAACGCTTCGCCACCTCGAGGGATAATAACGTCGATATACCGATCGCTGCGAAGCAATTCGATGACAATATCCCGATCAGGTCGATCGATAAACGTGATCGCACCATCGGGGACGTCAGCCTTTTCAGCGGCTTCGCTTAAAATCTTGGCAATTGCGGTATTGGAGTGAATGGCTTCCGACCCTCCCCGCAGAACACAGGCATTGCCTGATTTCAAACAGAGGGCAGCGGCATCAGCAGTGACATTGGGACGAGATTCGTAAATAATCCCAATGACCCCAATTGGAACGCGTACTCGCCCGACTTTTAGGCCATTGGGGCGCACCTGAAAACCGGCTGATTGACCCACCGGATCGCGTAGCCGAGCGACTTCTCGAAGTTGCTTGGCCATGTCAGCGATGCGCTCGGGCGTCAACCGCAAGCGATCAACGAATGCAGAACGAGACGGATCCCCTTCCAGTTTTTCGATATCTTGCTGATTGGCCTCTAGCAATGTGTCGGTCGCTTCTTCTAGGCTGTCAGCCATCGCCAGAAGCGCGCGATTTTTCACTTTGGCCATCAAGGGAGCAAGGAGTTGCGAGGCCGCTCGGGCTTTGACGAGCAACGGCTCCAAATATTCTTTTGGCGTCTGTTCCGGTTCGGATGGCTCTTCACCGATCTCATCCCGAACTTCATCCGATTTGTGAAGTTTTTGTTCTTTTTGCTCTGCCGCTTCCGAGGGATCCATTGATGTGTTCATTGATGCTAAAGTCAGCGAGTTGATTGAATCGAAATGGACGCAACAAAAACGGTCTCCAGAATACTGCGAGAGGCAGAACAGGTCAAGCGGGGCGCAACCTGTCCATTTCGCCTCTAGCTGGACGACAACAATGCCTGCTACCCGGTCGCGCACCTTGCTTTTCGCTTTTGGTCGCTGCTTTCAGATGATATGGCTTGGCAAGAGTGTGATTTCTTGATCAATTGGCTGCTCTGCAGAGACCGATGCGCATTCGTGTGTGCCGATATCCTGCCGATCCCCGGCGATATGACCGGCCAAGATGAAGGGTTCAATGATTCAGGCCATATTCAATCCCGGCCAGGACAATCAAGCTCTGTCATTGTCAACAGATCTCGATGCAAGCGCGACTCCTTCTAAAGCGTAAAGCGGCTGATTCAGCAGGACAGAACCCATTATCGCGCCTCCTGGTCAAAGGAAAAGTCAAAGACGCCGAGATTGTGACCGCAGCCTGTTACCATGGTCGGATCGTTATGCAGGCGGCCGCGTAACGGCGAAAACCCGAATGGTCGGCCTGCCGACAGAGCATGGGCAAGAAGAGGCGCGAGGGTTAGTACCCTCGCGCCTCGTTGTTTAGCAAGGCGTTTAGTTAGGCCTCTCAATGGAGGGCTCAGTTCTGCACCGTCACCGTCTTCTCCACGCTCACGGTATCCGTCAGCCCCGTGGCCGTCACCCGCACCGGTGCCCGAATGACGGTGCCATTGGCCAGCCC
>RFGF01000130.1 GCA_003695915.1 Nitrospirota bacterium | reverse complement strand
GTGCAGAACAAGGCTTGATTGCTGATCCCAACGTCTGGTTTCTCTATCGTGACAAACACAATCTCACGGTGCACACATATGATGCGACCACGGCCAATGAAATTGCGGCGATTCTTCCGCGGTTTGCTGCTGATGCCCGTCGGTTGTTCGAGGCCTTGCAGCAGAAAGGACAGCAAGATGCCTGATCTTCGCCCAGAACATCTGGTGATCGTGCGTGCGATCCTAGAGCAGTATCTCCCCGGGCGCGAGGTGCGCATCTTTGGCTCGCGCGCCCGCGGTTCGGCTCAGCCCTTTTCCGATCTTGATCTGGTCATTATGGGCGACGAACCGGTGCCGGATATAGCGCTTGCAACCATGAGAGAAGCCTTCGACGAAAGTGACTTGCCGTTCCGGGTTGATCTTGTGCTGTGGAACCGCGCGCCGGCCCCGCTCCGCGAGGTCATCACCCGGACCTCGGTGTCCATTCCAGTTGACCCCGCAAAGGAGCAGACTCATGTTTGAACGACATACAATCGTTTTTCTTTACACCATCATAAGCCCTGTCCACATGGGCGCTCTGGCTATGAGGCCGTCACCACAGTGTGCGGATAGGATACTGCTGGATCGCTCGGTCTGGCGTGCAGACGACGAGACCATGAGCGATGGCTTGGCAGATGAGGATGCGGTCGAAGGGGTCACGATGCAGATTAGGCAGCTTAATCATCTGGGCCACAGCTTCCTCGGTCAGTGGTAGGGACGCGATGCGATGGGCTTCCCGTTGTTCGATGTAATGTCGCTCGGGATCAATGGGTTTCGACAGGGCCAGGCGACCAGCCTGGTGCTTGATCAGAATTTCCCAAAGAGAGATCGAGCTCAGGTACACCTCGTTTTGGGGATCGGCGATCTGCACGCGCGCCTCGTGCGACAGCTCAGGCTCGTCCCAGATCAGCCACAAAAAGGTGCAACTGTCGAGGAGCAGCCTCACGGGGCCCCACGGCCTTCGAACAACGCGAGCAATTCCTCGTCAAGCGGCTCGAAGAATGAGGGCAACACATGGCCGACGCCTTTAGCCAACCCGATCGGGCGCGGTGCGGCCAAGCCCGAAGGAGGAACCCGCTTGAGCTCGGCCACTGGCTTATTGCGACGACAAATGACGATGGTTTCTCCGGCTTCGACACGATCGAGCAGCTTGGAGAGATGGGCTTTCGCCTCATGGAGATTGACGAGCTTGGACATGGTCATAAAAGTAGGTCATAAACCTAGTCAAGTCAAGGAGCGCGGACGATGTTTGAACAACGAGCCATTCTCTTTCTCTACGCCATAAGCCCTATCCATATGGGCGCGGGGCAAGCCATCGGCGTCATCGATAATCCCATCCAGCGCGAACGCCACACGGGGCATCCCTGCTTTGCAGGTTCCGGCATCAAGGGCGCCGTGCGGCATAGCTGGGAAACTCTAGGAGGAAAATCTTCATATCTGGACACGCTGTTCGGCCCAGAATCAGGCAATTCTGATCTCCACGCCGGCGCGGTGAGTTTTGGCGATGCCCAGCTTGTGGCCTTTCCCGTGCGCAGTGTGAAAGACGGATACGTGTATGCTACTTGTCCGCAGGCACTGGCGCGGGCCAGGCGTTTGATGGAGGCAGTCGGACTCTCAGTCACGTGGCGAGAAGGCCTCCCATGTGTTGCAGAGGGCGAGTGTGTTGTGGCCAATCCGACGTTACTTTCCCAGCGTCAGATAAACGGCCAGCCGATGAAGGTCCTGCACTTGGAGGCGTTCGAATACACAGCGAAAGATTGGCAAAACGAAGCTCTCAAAACCGTTGCCGCCGATCTTGCGCAGAAAGCCATTCCTGGTGGCAACGGCTACACCTTTTTCCGCGAAAAGCTCAAAACCGATCTCGTTGTTCTTTCAGACACCGACTTCGCCTATTTTGTCCAGCACGCCACGCTCGTTGAACCGCATGTGCGCATCGATGACAAGACCGGCACGGCTGCTGAGGGCGGGTTATTCTATACCGAGAACCTGCCGCCGGAATCCCTGCTGGTGGCACCGGTGCTGGCCAGCCAGACGCGGACCGGTAATGGCAAAGCCAACGAGTTACCCGCTGAAGTGGTTGTGGAACAGATCAAGACCGTCATCCATGGCCAGCTAGTACAGCTCGGCGGCGATGCCACCACCGGGCGCGGTTTGGTTGTGGCCACAGTCGTGGATGGGACCCTACAGCAGAGCAAGGAGGAGCAGATATGACGACCTCGATGGAGCAGGGACATCGCCTCACGCTCGAACAACGCCGTGCCCAAGATGCCTGGGCCAAGTGCCAGCAATACACGAAAGAGCACGTCAACATTGCCAAAGCGCTCCCAGCGCTGATCATGAACAGCGGGCTTATGCAGGTGCTGGCCTTTTGCCATGAAAAAGGCGGGGCCCACGAACTGGTCGCACAACAGCTCAGGATTTGGCTGAACTACCGATTCAATGGCAGCAATCGCGATCTCGGCTTTGAAGCCTTCATGGAGGCGCTCATGAATGCCTCACCCCGCGATTACCAAGCCATCACCACCGAAGCCTTTGCCTGGCTCAAGTGGCTCCGCCAGATGGCGAGCGCACGGACTTCACAGCGCGACACTACAACAAATGATCAATAATGGCTTGCAAGCGCTCATACACCTCAGGAACCTGGAACTTTTCGCGAGCGATGCGTGTAAACTCGGCTAAGACGGGTTCGCCGATGACCAGGGTTTGTCCAGTCAGCACCAGCATGTCGAGCAGCCGGGCACACAGCCCTGTCCCGAACAGACCGCTGAACAGCACGTTGGTGTCGAGGAACACCCTCACGAAAACGCGCGCCAGAAATCTTCGTCGGTCAGGTAGCCTGCTCGCTCGGCATAGGGTATCAGTCGTTGGCGGGCGAGGCGCAGTGCCTCCAACTCAGCACCACGGCGCACCATCTCATGGGCCAACTCACTTTTGCTGCGCTGGGTCAATTGCGCCAGCCGGGTTAATTCGGCATCAAGTTCATCATCGAGTGGAATGGTCAAATCCGTGGTCATGAGGCACCTCTGGGTTCCGTGTTTGGATAGTGTAGCACATTGTACAGGAGCACGCTATGCCGATTGCCGCAGTGCCTAGATACATGCAGGAAAACGATCCAGAGTTCTATCTTTCATCACCTCCGGGACATCGCTTCCTGCTCTATTTGCCTGCTTGGGGCGAAAATCAGGAAAGCGACCAGATTGATTGGCGGATGGCTGACCGAGTACCAAAGATCGATAAGAAAACAGGGCAGCAAAAAACTGGGAAATCCAGTCCAGAGTGGGACGACCTTCCCAACGGCCAGTTTGCTTGCATGATCGTGTCCTGTAAAACGCCGAAGTCCGATGCAGAGCGACCCAGAAGGCGAAAACCCAAAGCAGATTCTGGCTTGAAGACATGGCATATCGTGATGAATTCACTCCTGGCCCGCCAGCGAGCCGCCTTTGCCAGCCAGCCTCGTCAGGGCATGGTCATGGAAGCCGTCTCGATCGCCCCCTTTGCTACGGGATTGGGCAACGAGCACCCGCTGGAAAACGGCTTCGCGTTCTTGAATCCCTACGGCCTTCCCTATCTGCCAGGGAGCGGCGTCAAAGGTGTTCTCCGCCAAGCGGCGAAGGAATTGGCGAGCGGTGCGTGGGGAGATCCCACAGGATGGAGCGGAGCGGAAGATCCAATGTACACCATTCCGATTGGGCGCGAGGCCATCAGGCTCTCGATGATCGATGTACTCTTCGGCTTAGAATCCCAAGAAGGTTCCCAGCAGCACGTCCGCGGCGCCTTGTCGTTTTGGGATGTCATCCCCCAAATCACCGGCGATTCACTCATGGTCGAGATCATGACCCCGCATCAGAGCCACTATTATCAGCAAAAGCTAGAACGCAGGAGTGGAGAGAGCACATCGCCACATGACTCCGGCCAGCCGAATCCCATCAGCTTCCTCACTGTGCCACCGGGTTCGCAGTTCACGTTCCATGTCGTCTGCGACGTGCAGCACCTCAAACGCCTGACAAAAGACAAGATGTCCAATGCCCCCGATCTGCTCGCCGAAGGCGAAACCCACTGGAAGACGCTGCTCGAAACCTCCTTCCACCATACCTTCGCCTGGCTCGGCTTCGGAGCCAAAACAGCCGGAGGATACGGCGCGATGAAACCGGCAGTCGCATTCGGAAAAGGTGCGCAGCCAGATGAACGGAGCACGACTATCGAAGCAGAAGCGCCGGCTGAACCCATAGAACCTCGCACGACTCAGGCATCGCCTGCTCAAACAACCGAGACCGTATGGGAGTCATCTCTCGTGACGTACAGCAAAGGTGGGGGCGGCATCGTGACTGTCCAGAGCACACAGGGAAAGGCTGAGGCACGCGGGCCATCTGCGCAAGCGTTTTTGCAAGCCTTATCCCCGGAACAGCGCCAGCGCCTAGAGAAGAAGGGTCAGTTGAAGCATGTCGCGATAGTGGTACGCATCGAAGGCAACATGCGCATCCCCGTGCGCCCGACGTCATAAATCCATCTCTCATGCCGCGGATACTCATCAGCTTTCTCGGGAAACCCCAGCAGACGAGCACAGGTTATCGAACGGCCCGGTACGACTTCGGAGACGGCCGGACCGTCACCACCAGCTTCTTCGGCCTGGCCTTGCGCGACGTGCTCATGCCCGACCGCCTGATCGTGCTGGGGACACCCGGGAGCATGTGGGATGTCTTCGTCGAACACCAGCCCATTGGCACGGAAGCCGAACGCGAACGGCTCCAGCTCATGGAGGCCGTCGCCAATCAGACCGTCGACGAACCGCTCCTTCGCGCCTTGGAGCCCATCGTCGGACGCGCCCTCGGCACTGAGTGCCGCTTCGGCCTGATCCCCTATGGACGCACCGAGCTGGAACAACGCCGCATTCTTTCCGTGCTCGCCGCCATGGTCGGCCCGGACGATCGTGTCGTGCTCGATCTCACACACGGGTTGCGGCATCTGCCGCTGCTGGGATTCGTGAGCGCCCTGTATTTACAGATCGTGCGTCGCGTCTCCATCGACGCGCTGTACTATGGAGCGCTGGACCTGACCGATGCGGATGGACACACTCCCGTCCTGCGGCTCGACGGGCTCTGGCAACTTACCCGATGGCTCACGGCCGTGCATGCCTTCGACAAGGATCAGGACTACGCTGTCTTTGCCCCTATGTTGCGCGCCTGTGGCGTGTCCGACCACGCCGTGGAGGCGCTTGAACGTGCGGCGTTCTACGAGCGGACCATGCGGGTCACCGAAGCGCGCCGTCCCCTTCAAGAGTTCTGGCGCCTCTGCCCACATCCTCTGCCCGCCCCGGCAGACGTGATCGAGCCGCTGCTTGACAAGCGCACAGCCTGGCGCGACTCCGAACGCCTCTACACGCGGCAACGGGACTTGGCCTTGTTTTATCTGGAGAACCGGGACTATCTTCGCTCAGTAATTTTTGCGCTCGAAGGGTTCATCACTTATCTCATTCAAACGCGCGTTCCCGGAAGCGACCCGCAGAACTACGATCAACGACACCAGGTCAAGGAACAATACGAAAAGGCATGTTATGCCGCCGCGCAAACTCGGCAGGCACCGGCCGCCGATGGGGACGATCCACAATGGACGGCCTATTGCAGACTTCGAGGCATTCGGAATACAGTAGTCCACGCCACGCGGCCGGCCGATGCAGAGGAACAGGCCATGCTGCAGGACGAAGCGCGACTGCGGACGAAACTCGAGCAACTCTACCGCCAGTTGTTTCCTGAAGAAGAGCCATGAAAGATCCGATCGCCGCCGAGAGTGCAGGCGCTGTGTGGATCGAACGGAGAGCCGACGAGGATCCCAGCACGAGACACGCTCAAAATCCGGGAAAGGAGGTGACATGCAAGTTAAGTTCCACACAGGAAGCCGAAAATTCTGCACACGAGGGCTCGTAACCTCTCAATTTTGCTAAACTTTTAAAGGGGGTGCTGTAGGAACTCAGACCTGAAGAAAAAGGGATTAAGACATCGCGCTTTTCGGCTACCGTTTGCCCGTTGACGATCGTAGGAACTCAGACCTGAAGAAAAAGGGATTAAGACATCACCTTTCGTTTAGGTTGATATTGTCTGGGCAGTAGGAACTCAGACCTGAAGAAAAAGGGATTAAGACTTATCATGCGTCTCAACATCTGTCAGAATTTTTGAGTAGGAACTCAGACCTGAAGAAAAAGGGATTAAGACACCTTGTCCGCATTTTTACTATCCGCCATTTTCGATACCGTAGGAACTCAGACCTGAAGAAAAAGGGATTAAGACCGGATCAGCCCCTTGAAACATACGGCTGACGGCATTGTAGGAACTCAGACCTGAAGAAAAAGGGATTAAGACCACTAGGAGCGGGCCCCTAGTGCCTTCCCGCATCAGTAGGGTAGGAACTCAGACCTGAAGAAAAAGGGATTAAGACGAAATGGCGGGTGACGATGATAGTTTTCCCCGCCGTAGGAACTCAGACCTGAAGAAAAAGGGATTAAGACGTATGCTCGGCTAATCTAAGCTTACTCCCCTCTCGGTAGGAACTCAGACCTGAAGAAAAAGGGATTAAGACAGAACAAGGTCGTGAGTTTATCTTCGATGGGCTTTGTAGGAATTCAGACCTGATCAAAAAGGGATTAAGACGAACCGCCGCCCGTGAATGTCTCGACGATCACAGTAGGAATTCAGACCTGATTAAAAAGGGATTAAGATTAGGTAAAGAATACAGGTTCGTTTTGCATGACTACCGTAGGAATTCAGACCTGATCAAAAAGGGATGAGTGTACGGTTCCGGGAGCACTGCCTCAGCCAGCAACCTGTCTAGGGCGAAAGAAAAAGAAAGGGAGGCAGGGCAGGAGGTCTAGCCCGACGCCGTGCTCGGGCTGGATCGGCCTCGTCGCGCGGGAGCTCGATCGACGAGCGGCTTCGCTCGCCTGTGGTCCTTGGAATCACGGTCCTCTGTACTATCTCCCGACACGATACCCCACCCCCTCTTCTTTCGATCCGACGACGTCCTCTGGCATTCGGTTTTGCCCCACGAGCACGATCCGCGCTGTAGTCTCCTCCATTGGCCACAAGTTTCTTGCCGGAGGTGCCACCCGGCGACCGTGATCGGCCGAGCTGAATCAGGCGACCGTTCTCGCGCACCGATTCCGCGCGCGTTTGCGTTCGGCTCTCTCGGCTCACTATCGATACACATCGATCCATGAACCTTCCGGACGGTGATCGAACCGAGCGTGAACATCGCTGACGAGACCTACCCTCCCATCGCCGATTACGCCATCATCGGTGATTGTCGCTCTGCAGCACTCATCGCCCGAGACGGGTCTCTCGACTGGCTGTGTTGGCCCCATTTTTCGAGCCCTTCCATCTTCGGCGCACTCCTCGATGCCCGACACGGAGGGCGCTTTCGTCTTCGTCCGGTGAGCCCCGTTCAGGTCGTGCGGCGCTATGTCGGGACTACACCGGTCTTGGAAACGGTCGTGACGACGCCCACCGGCAAGGCGCGCCTCATCGACTTCATGCCATTGCCCATCGATTCTGCGCAGGCCGGATCTCTGTTTCCCCAGCGCGAACTGGTTCGCCTGATCGAAGGGCTCGAGGGGCATGTCGCCCTCGACGTACTGTGGCAGCCTCGCCCGGGCTACGGTCTCCTGCGCCCCACGCTCGCCTCGCGCGGGCGGCTCGGCTGGGTGCTCTCGTACGGCAATGCCCTCCTCGGCTTGCAGAGCAGCTTCCCCTTGCAGCCCGATCCGGACACGACCTCCCTGCAGGGAAACGTGATCGTTCGAGCCGGGCAACGCGAAACCCTGGCCTGTCACTTCGTGCAGGGCGATCCTGCGATCTTTCTTCCGCTTTCGCTCGCATGGTCGCGCCTCGAGACCGCGCGAGCGTGGTGGACCGCCTGGAGCCGAACCTGTACGTACCAAGGCCCGTATCGCGACCAGGTGCTGCGGAGCCTCGTCACCCTCAAGCTCCTTACGCATTGCCTGTCCGGTTCCATCGTAGCGGCGGCGACCACCTCGCTACCGGAATCTCAGCGCCTACCCGGATTGACCTGGGACTATCGCTATTGTTGGCTTCGGGACGCCGCCATGACGGTTCGCAGTTTCCTGTCGCTGGGATATGCCGACGAGGCCCATGCCTTTCTCGATTGGCTGCTGCACGCCACGAGATTGAGCCATCCCGCGCTTCAGGTCTGTTACGACGTCTACGGAGAGACGCACTTGCCCGAGCGGATCCTCTCGCATTGGCAGGGCTATCGTGGGCAGGGACCCGTTCGTGTGGGAAACGAGGCGAGCCGGCAACACCAGTTGGACGCGTACGGCGAAGTGATTCTCGCCGCCTACGAATGCGTCCGGCACGGGCGCGCGCTCAGTCTGTCCGAACGCCGGTTCCTCGTCGAACTGGGCTACGAGGTCTGCCGCCGCTGGACACACCCCGACTACGGATTGTGGGAGTTCCGAGACATCCCGCGCCAGTATACGTATTCCAAAATGATGTGTTGGGTGGCCTTGGATCGGCTGCTCGCCCTGCAGGCACAGGGCGTCTTGGCGTTCGATATCGAACCCGTGGCCCGGGAACACGCGCGCATCCGCTATCTCATCGAGCAGCACGGCTTCAGCGCTGCGCTCGGCGCGTACACCGGGGTGTTGGATACTCAGGATCTCGATGCCGGCTTGCTCTTGATGGCCTCGTACGGATTCCATCCGGCCATGCACCCGCGTCTTCGTGCGACTGCGGCCGTGCTTCGGCGAGAACTGGCTGACAAGAATCTGCTCACGCGGTACAAAGGCGAAGCCTTTTGCGCGCCGGGGACCGAGGGCGCCTTTGTGATCTGCAACTTTTGGGAGGTCGAATATCTCGCGCTTCGAGGCGCGCTCGATCTGGCGCACGCCCGTTTCGCCAATCTCTTCTCGCTCGCGAACGATGTGGGCTTGCTCGCCGAAGAAGTAGACACGGCGACCGGGGAGGCGATGGGGAATTTTCCCCAAGCCTTCAGCCACGTGGGAGTGATCACCGCCGCCCTCACGCTCGCCGAACAGGAGGCCACAGTCCGCGAGTCGGCAGCCGATTCCGTTCACGCCGCCGTCGCCCCGACCCGATCATGACCACTGAGCATTTCTGGCTGAATATCGGCGTCTGGGGGTTGCTCGCCACCTTACTCCTGACGGCGTTGCTCCATGCCGGTCAAGGGCTCGGCTTCTCCCGGCTGAGCCTCCCGTTTTTATTGGGGACCATTTTCACCGGCGATCGCGATCGCGCTTCCGTCATCGGCTCCCTCATATACCTGGTCGGCGGATGAGTGCTCGCGTTCGGGTATGCCTTGGTCTTCGAGATACTCGGCTGGGCATCGTGGTGGCTCGGCGCGCTGATCGGGATGGCGCATGCCCTCGCCCTTCTTTTAATCGTGTTCCCGCTGCTTCCGCATTATCATCCTCGCATGGCGAGCGAATACGATGGCCCGACTCAGCTCCGATTGCTCGAACCGCCCGGCTTTCTCGGTCTCAATTACGGCTATCGCACGCCGCTCATCGTCCTGATCGCCCATGTCCTTTTCGGGGCCGTGCTCGGCGCTGGCTTTCACGGCTGAAGCCGAGGCCGGACTCCACGCCCGGACGATGGCTCAGGCCCCGCCCATCGTATGCCGGCGAAGCAGGGATGCGGCGGGTCATTTGTCGATCCTCTTGGCGGCATTGCCATCCGAGAAGCCGGTATCCCACCTGCGCCGAACCGTGCCCCCCATCGCGCTCATGCGCCCGATGACGAGATGGCATCGCTTCGCGCTGCCGCGGAGAGCCCCAGCGAGGCCGAGCGAGCGTCAATGCCGTATCGCCGAGAAAAACGACTCGGTCATGACATCGAGATTGGCAGCCGATTGCAACGTCGACCAGCACTGAATCAAGCCGTGCAGGCTTGTCCCCCAGATCGATCGATGCCAAAACGAACTGCATCAATACACCCGCCACCGGGTCATCATGCCGGCAGTTATGTGGTCGGCGACATGGCAATGAAAGAGCCAGGTACCGGGGTTGTCGGCCTGCATATCAACGACCTTCATGCTAGATGGCAGGAGCTCGACGACATCCGTGCGGCGGCCGGATCGCCAGCCGCCTTCCATCACCGTTTCCCCGTGCCAGTGTGCCGTGTGCACATCGACTTCGGTGCCCAGTCCGACGAGGTACCACCGCACGCGCTCCCCTCGCTGCACGTCGAGTCCCGGCAGATTGCCGAAAATAAAGCCATTGATACTGTGCATGAGCCCGCCTTCCTCGCCTTGCTCTTCATCGAAGACCATGAACAGCGCCGTGAATTCCCTATCGACATCCCTCGGGCGCGGATCGTGACGTCCACGCGCCCAGCCGCGCTTGGTCACGACGATCGTCCCGATGAGCCCATCGTAGATGTCTTGTACCGAATCGACATGGGAATGATAGAGCCAAACGGAGGATGAGGCCTCATGGCGGCCAGGTGCGGCACCGTGATCGGCTTTCCATCGGTACGTCCATCGATCGCCGGGAGCGACATAACACCCTCCGCAAGTTTTTCCTCGCAGCGGCCAATCGGCCCCATCGTGTTCCTCGGTATAGCGGAGCCCATGAGGATGGATGGACAGCGGGCGATCCGTGCGATTCCAAAAATGCACCACGATCCATTCGCCTTCGATCGCTCGGAGTTCTGGGCCGAGAATACCCCGATGGACTGGTTGGGGAACCGGCGCGCCGAACCCTTCGGTGTATTCCACGTAACGATATTTATCATATACATGGGTATCTCCCCACGGGCTCATTCCGGCGTGGGGATCGATCGCGTTCTGTCCCAACGGCGCGTAATCCCACTCGACCTGTTCCGCAGCGATCCAATATTCGCGCTCGTGTGCGTCGGCTACTCCGCGTGACGCGAACCCGACTGCGAGGACGAGAAGACAGGCCAGGGCGATACGCACGCTGGCGAATGGCTTGCGGATCGAGCGTTCATGCATGGGCAATCCTCCTTGTGATCGTGGAACTTGGTCTATTGCTGAGTCGATAATGGACGGCGGTGAGCAGCTGCTGGTCGATCGGACATTACACAATCGGATCAATTTTCGATAACGATTCTGATTCCTAATCTCATTTAAAGATTTGTCTGTATCATGTTTTGTGTTTTCTTGTCAAGGCGCTGGAGCGCGAATATTTCGATTGAAAATCGAAAGAATGTATCGAGGGATATGTCGAGAACTATTGCCTTGGCGACCTTCGAGAGCTCGAATGCTTTGCGTTTCCGTATCGAAATGCACCCGCCTTCGTCGTCTGTCAGAAAGTTCGCATCGATGGCTCGGGGAAACGGAGGTCTAGAATCCTCATTGGAATGCGGCGATCATTGTCACGATTGACATAGTACCCGCCCCCGTACAGATAGACGCTTACCCTACACATCTACCGTGTACCGAGCTCGTCGATTGGATGGGTTCGAAATGTTTCGTGACGCGCGAACCGGTCTGGACGCATGGTCGGCTCGCCTTCTACGAATCCCACCCAGAGCAATTCAGTTTGATGAAACGCGGAATGCGCATGATGAGAGAGGGATCGCGAAGCGTGTTCGCTCCGACCGAGCTGACCGGTGAAGTACGCAGGAGGCGATCACGCACAGGATGCTGCGGCTACGCGGCGCGGTTCCTCGCAGGCAACGCGAACGTCGATACCGCCGCGATGATCGATCACGCAACAGCCCGGCCTCGATACTCGTCGAGCGCCTCGAGCTGCGGATAGGCGGCGCACAGGGTCTCGCTCGGACGTGCGGCAGGTGTCCGACTGAATAGGCTTTGAAACATCATGGCGTTGGCGGCCGCTTTGGCTCGTGCGTGGTTGTTGAAATACACGAAACCGGTCTTCACCCGCGGCAGTACCGTCTTGAGCCGCTGCCCTATCTGCAGCAGCTCATCCCAGCTATAGAAATAATCGTAGCGCTCCCCACCGCTTTTCGGCTTGACCCAGAGCGGGTTCCGCCCATGGCAGCGGAGGTAATAAAAATCGGCAGTGGGCGAGACATCGCGCACCTTCGGATACCGGACGGTGTATTGGTCCACGTACACCCAGGCCAGATTGGCGGCGCGAAACGCGTCCATGATGTCCGGGGACGAATGCCATCCTCGCGTTCGGATCTCGATGGCCACCCGATGCGGCTTGAAACACTCGGCGAGTGCGAGGACCCGCTCGATCTGTTCCGGTGTCGGCGGCACATCATAGCCATACTGGATCAACAGGCAGCCGAGTTTTTCGGCTTCGGCCAGTGTGTCGAGGATGGCGCGCATAGCCGAATAGTCTTCGTCGGTGATCGGCGTGGGCACGCGGCCTTCGGCGAAGGTGCGTTGTTCGTAGAAGGTCGGATGCGTGAATTTCTGGTGGAGTTTCACGGAAAACAGAAAGTCCTCCGGCGTGTGGCGGATCCAGGAATGAATCAGGCTCAGCCGCGGCAACCGGTAGAAGGTGAGGTTGACCTCGACCGTGTTGAAGAACCGGCTGTAATAGGTAAGATCGCGGAATCCGCGCGGTCGCTCAGCGGGATAGAACACGCCCTCCCAGGAGAGCTCACCCTCCCGCTCGCGGGGATAGTGCCACCCGGAGGTACCGATGCGGAGCGACAGCGCATCTCCCGAATCACACGACGATGTCATTCGAGTCTTCCACCTTCAAGGGAGCAGCCTTCCGATCGATGCTGCTTTCTTTCGTTCGTTGTTCACTATACCGGTTTTTACTCTACGGGTCCCGATCCACATGTCGATACCAATAGAGCAAGGTCTATGATTCGGGATCGGTCTGATGGTTGGGATCCCTCAGCAAAAGAACTTGCCTCTAATGCAGGATTTTTCTCAATGTATGCCCAAACATATTGTTCTACCGTATATCTCGTGGGTCGTGGAAAAGCACTCGAGTCTTCGCAAAACGACGAAGGGTTCGAGCGCAACGGCTCGAGCATTGGCGCACATCTTGTCATCTCTCAACGGCCGCGGGTATAGGATCTTTGATAGACCAAAGCGATGGCTGGTGGGATCGGACCTCGGGCTCGTTCATCTCATCGACGGCCGAACACCTCTTGGAGCAGGTCTGTCACGCGAGCGGTAGGATCGGTGCGGATTTTCCGTTCTTCTTGGGCTAACACGTAGAACAATCCATCCAGGGTCTTCCCCACGACATACTGATCCAAATCGAACGACTCGGCGTTGACGAACGGCAGCGCCGTGTATTGCGCCATCAATTGTTTGTAGCGCGCAGCGACGCCGACTTCGCTCATCGTCTGCTCCACCACCGGCTTGAACGCTTGCGCCAAACGATCGCGGGTCTTCGCCTGAAAATATTCCGTGGCCGCCGTCTCTCCACCTTGCCAGATGGCTTTCGCATCTTCGAAGCTCATCTGCCGGATCGCATCTTCGAAAATCGGCTTGGCCAACGGCACCGCTCGCTCGGCAGCCCGATTCATACTCGTCACGAATTCATCCACCTGAGGCCCAAATCCCACCATTCGTAACGCCTGATCCATCGCCTGCAAACGTTCCGGCAACAGAATCTTGATGGCTTCGTTTTTCAAGTATCCATCGACCGTGCCTGTCAGTTGCACGGCATGTTCCGTCCCCACCAATAGCGCCTCCTTGAGGCCAGAGACAATTTTCTCCTCTCTCAAGCCCGATTCACTCGGCATCCCAAATTGCTTGAGCCCTTCGAACAAATCCCCGAACTGAGCCAAACTCGGTGTCGGGAGGCATACAAAGATTGTCAGAACAGTGGTAAGAAACAGATGCATACGAAAATGTCCTTTCAGGAAAAACGATGATGAATAGCGACGATGAAACCATCATACAGGGGCGCAAAAAGCTCGTCTATACGAACACACGTATGAACCCTGCAATCGGCGCTGACACAACGAAGGTCGCTTGCTTCGTAATTTCTATTGCTATCCAGAGGTCCACTCGTTTCCGAATTCTACCGAGACAGACATTAAATTATGGTGGGCGGAACTACGAATAGACAGTCATGTTCTGGAGAACGATCGAAATCGAATAAGAAGATGATCGATCCAAACTCAGCCGGTCCTCTTGAATTGCCGCGAGCATCGTTACCCAATATCCCGCTGTCCTCATAGATGCACTTGGCCAACACGAGCCTCGTGCTGCATGGATCGGCGCACAGGATACAAGCATCGTCTGAACGCTAAGGATGGATCACTTATCGTGCGATACGACATCGGGGAAGTGCGAAGGGCTCTTCAGAAGCTCCGATAAAAGTCGATTCAAGGAATCACGTGGCGGATGAACGATTTAGGAGCATTGAAGAAAAAACCATCGCTCACGGTCCATTGGTATCACTCGTTCATCCCTATTCTTAGCATCACATTGCTCACGATTCTTGCAGCGCTCCCGATCGCTCCTCCGATTGCGCACTCCAAGTGGATCGAGAACACTGTCATGATCTCGCCGTCTTTCGATGTCTCAGAGGAGCCCTCGTCGCGCCAGTGATATTGAAAAAAGCAAGGTCGATATCTAAATCTCAGGCGATGAAATCAAATCTCGGATTCACGCCGCACTCGAGAAAGATGGAATCAACGTGCTGAAAAGGAAAGGGTCGGCAGGCACGAACCGGATCACCTGCCGATAGCCGAGTTCGGTGCCCTGCAAGTCACGATCCGCCAGTCAGAATCACCCGTCTTGCTCGGCAGCAATATCGAGAGGATTTCGATTTCGATCAAATTTTTTCAACGGGTCGTCCTTGTTTCTAGGCCACGGAACACCTGGACAATCACCTAGATCGAAACCCAGAGCGAGGGTACCGGGACGAAACGCCCCAAGGGCATCGTCACGATCATCGATGACCTCCTACGTCGTTCCACGGAGGATTACGTACCAGGCATTTCACTGGAGCGCTCATAAGCACACGGATCGATACTGCACGCATGTATCGAGATCGGCAGATGGAACCGAAGGACGAGATCCATCAGGAGTATGAGGCTGGAAGGATGACGCTTCGACCAGACCATGGGATGTCTCAGTGCCGCAAGAACGACATTCTTCTAGGAGAGTACTTGGCTCACGACATTTGGATATCCTTATTTATTATTATTCATTCCCTCGCTGCGCTGCAGTGAAAATGGACTGTATCCAACGGCTCCCGATAAGCATCACCAGCCCGATGCCGAACAGCAGCATCGTGTTGGGTTCGGGCACAGGATGAGGTGCAGGCGGATCCAGACGGACAACCCAGGCATCCCTAGCGGTCACATCTACGACAGGCTTGTTGGTATTGATTCCTCTGCCGACGATTGTCAGGCCGTCGTCGGAAATACCCGTGGCCTCCAGCAAAAACCACCCGTTGAGCGCACTACCCAATCCATAATCCTGAACCAGCACATCCTGAAGACTGCGCATCCCATGGTTCGCATCCCAAATAAAGGCTTCATGGATAAAGCTCCAGCTTCCCCAATGGAACCGATCGGTCGTACTCCATCCGACGATAGCAGAGCCATCGCCCGAAACGTCCAAAGCCGTGCTGGAAGTGATTCCGCCGGGGAGATCACCGAGACCCACCATGCCGATCGCGTCAGTCCAACGAAACGCCTCCCAGGTATCGTCAGCATTGGTTCCATATCCCACAATCGTAGAGCCATCCGCTGAAACGGCATTGGCCCAACTTTGAAAATTTCCTCCCGGCAAGTCGCCCAGGCCTTGCATGCCGGTGGCGTCCGTCCAGCGAAAGGCCTCGTACCCGGACACTCCACTCGATATACTCGCACCGACAATGACCGATCCATCAGCCGAGATTCCCTGGGCCGAAGACCACGTGCTCCCGCCGGGTAGATCGCCGAGGCCGACCATGCCGGCGGCGTCCGTCCAGCGAAATGCCTCGAGACCATTGCTGCCCTGACTGTTCCCGACGATGATCGAGCCGTCCGATGAGACATCATGGGCTTCGCTTAAAAATTGGCCATTCGGCAGGTCGCCCAGGCCTTGCATGCCGGTGGCGTCCGTCCAGCGAAAGGCCTCTTGCTTGTTACTAGCATTAGTTCCAGCACCGACGATGACCGAACCATCGCCAGAAGCTGCATTGGCCCAACTATGAAGTTCACCGCCAGGGAGATCGCCGAGGAGCTCCACGCCGGTCGCTTCGGTCCAGCGAAAGGCTTGAAGGTTCAACGTATTTTTATCATTTGAGTATCCGACGACGACTGAGCCATCCGCCGAGACGCCATTGGCCCATGTGCGATCTCCGAGTCCCCAAAAGGATGCGGCTTCAGCCTCGGGATCGGAACTCAGTAAGAGCAACGCAACAAGAAATCCTGCAATTCCTTGAAACCAGCCCATTTGTTTCCTCCTTTCTCCCACCTTGAATCCTGCTAGGGCTATACACGATCCAAAGGTATTTTTATGAGCATTGTGGGGTCATTCGTATACAATCGCGATCCATCTTTTTCAAGTACCGAGAAAACGAGGAGTCTGCCTCGCCTTTCCTTGAGTTAATTCGGTTCACGAACAGCAGCATGCCGTTGATCGGCGTCACCCCTCGCATATTTGGTTTGCCCTGGGTTGTCTATGCTTTGTAACGGCTTCTCCATCCGCACCGGGGCTCACCTTCCTCTTTCATTGCATCATTGGATTGCCATCGGATGGACAACGCATAATTGCATAATATGCCAATTCAGAGTTTTCAATCCCGCCGTTTGGGGGATGCACAATGCATGGATACAGTTGGTACTCGCTCGCCTTGCCTCAAAGACACACGATTTCCTCCAATGGAATCTTCTCTAACCATGTATTTCATAATGCTGGCGATCCGCTTGTCCTTGGTTTTTGCACGACTGAAATTGTCGGGTGTGAGGCACTCGAGCTCCGGATACCACATGACCGTTTTACCCGATCGAAGAGCCCGTGCATGGGTGCGCTAGGCGGCTGCCGATCACACGGTTTTCATCGGCCTATCCCATGCCTGCCTCATTATGCTGCTCGAATACGTCATGTACGCATCACCATGGCCATCGAAGTGCTGCCCCCGTCGTGTGAGCTTCGTCTTGTCTGCTTCGGGGTTGGCCGGTAGACTGCCTGACATGGATATGCGCAAACAGCAATGTTCTGACAGATGTTCAACAACGATGTACGATCGTCATCCTTACGGGCGCCCAATATACCGCGCGCCGGAAGGGATTGACGAAACTCCAGTCTGTCTCATGCTCTCCCGGGATCCCCAAAAAGATGCCGCTCGATTCCAAGAGGAAATCCAAGCCATTCTCGATGGCTCCTCTTCGTATCACCGTTCAACGGACATCGTGGACTTTTATCAATATGTCTTCCCCACCGCTAACTTCAGCGGGGTCACCTTCACAAAACCTGTTAGCTTCATCGGCGTCACGTTTCATCGATGGGCTGATTTCACAGGAGCTACCTTCCTTCAAAGGGCAGACTTTCTTTTTGCCGAGTTCAAACATGTAGCTGATTTTTCTGCTGCCACATTTTTCCAAAAGACCAACTTCTCTGGTGCGACATTCAATTATCGTATTAAGTTCGTCCGAACCACGTTCGACAAAAAAGTCAATTTCATCAACACCACTTTTGGGGAAGGCGTTGATTTCAGGCATGCTACGTTCACGGGCGAAGCGATATTCAGGGGAACGGTGTTCGGCATACCGATCGACCAATTCTTGACGAACAGGATGAATGTTCTTGCCATTGCAGACTTCCGCGAAACCACATTCTTTCGCCCCGAACGGGTCCGCTTTATTCAAGTGAACCGAACGGCGCAGAGCGGATTCAGAGCACGATTCGTCGATTGCTCGCTCGAAGGTATCGTGTTCGAGGATGTCAATTGGCACAGAGAACGGGGACGAATCGTTCTTCAGGACGAGCTCGATTGTCTGACAACCACGAGGAACGATCCCTCCTACGAACAAGTAGCGGCGGCCTATCGGCGATTGGTGCGCGGCTTCGACGAGGCACGGCAATACGAATTGGCCGAAGAATGCTTCATCGGCGCGATGGACATGAAACGGCAGGATCCTTCTCATGGGGCACTCGCCGTGTGGCTCCGGCTCGATGACAGGCGATGGCCATGGCTGCGCCGGCTGAACACCATCTTTTCCGTGACCAATCTTTATCGCCTGGCTTCCAATTACGGAAGCAGCTACAGCCGCGCGTTCGGTATGCTGCTGCTCTTGCTAATCGGTTTCGGACTGGTCTTTTGGCCGTTCTGCATCTTCGGCGGAGGTATGCCGTATTGTGATATCCACACAGATACCTGGTGAGACGTCCTCCAGGCTTCGCTGGCCCATTCCGTCGAGGTCGCAACTTTCCAACAATCGACTCCCTACGCAAAGACTCACTGGCTCGTGTGGTTGATCGAACAGATCGAACGCCTGCTTGTTCCAGCCCAAGTGGCACTCCTGCTGCTTGCTTTGAGACGGCAGTTCCGGCGTTGACTATGAAACGGGCATGGTAAACCACGCTCACCATTCGAAGAAGGCGAATGACGAACTGAAAGCCAACTTAAGGACTTAAGATCTAGGTATCGCGACTCTGCTCGAACAAGGATGTAGTGGATATTGCGCACATGCCACAGGCACCACTCCTTTTGTCCCCAGCGTATGCATTGTGGATCGAGAAATCCGCCGTCTCCTACGAACAACCGTTTCGCACCCTGTTTCACTAGCTCAGGCAACATTCGCGTGCACGGTAACGATGGTCACCTTAGTGCTCAGGAGCAGCGAATTGGGAATCAAATGCGTGACCCCTTCGTCCTTGATCGTGACGTATCGCAAATTGATATCGATGACTTTCCCTTTCGAGCCGGCCAGTTCGATCGTCTGGCCGAGCCTGATCGGTTTATACAAAATGATCATGATGCCGGCGACGAGATTGGAAATCGCATCC
>RFGF01000129.1 GCA_003695915.1 Nitrospirota bacterium | reverse complement strand
GAGATAGGCCTCGAAGGCCTCATGGATTGTGTGCACATATCCGCGATCGAGCAAAACTTGTGCGATGTGTGGCCGTCCAATGGCGCCGGCGCCTGCGACGGTTTGGATATCTTCGTACTGAATCGAAAGGCCGAGGTGACGAAGCCGTTCGACGATGTCCCGAACTCTCCTGACACGACTCTCCCGTAACCAGCGCAGGCGTTCTTGAAACGGGAAATACATTGGATCGATGCCGTACCCGAGAATATGCGTTTCTTTTCCTTGGTAGCGAGCGCTGACTTCGACACCAGGGATGACCTTGATGCCTACTTGCTGTCCGACGGTGACGGCTTCGACAACGCCCGCGGTGCTGTCATGGTCGGTAATCGCCATCGCCATGACCTGTGCACGGTGAGCCAGTTCGACGACCTCGGCGGGCGAACGATCGCCATCCGAATAGAAGGTATGAAGATGGAGATCAAGGCGTGTCATCACCAGAAGGAACGGGTTTTTCGGCGACCAACCGGGCGGTAAAAGCGGTCTGATCGTCTCCCTGTATGACGTGTTCACCTTCATCGTAATGAACGATTCTCAACTCTCCGACAAGGGAGAGCAGTTCATTATGGTCGAGGCAAAATTCTTTCCGACGGGGATGGTGTCGGCGAAGGTGATTGTCGATCAAAAACGTTTCGTACAGCAAGATGCCACCCGGCTTCAAGGCGGTTATGAGCGCTGGGAACAGCGGGCGATATAAATAAAAAAAGACGATAATGCCATCGAACGTTTCCTTACCGAACATTTCTGGGTTGACCACCGCATGCTGTTCCAAATCTTGTTGCCGAACGGTGATGGCATCCAAAGATTGTTGTCGCGCTCGCTCGGCGATGGTCTTCAGGGCCTCGGGATCGCGATCGATAGCGACTACCGAACACCCTCGTTGAGCCAGGTACAGCGTATGCCGTCCGTATCCGGCAGCGAGATCGAGTATGCGGCCTTGCCGAAAACGGTGTTGTTGTTCAATGAGAAAACGAGCGGGCTCGAGAGAAGGGACATGGGGACTCGCGTGAGAGCCGCATGCCATGTCGCGAGTACCGATCAATCGAACGCCTATGCAATCATGGATAGTGGGAATGGGAGGAGCCAATTTTCTGACAAAGAGACTTACTGATGAGATGGCAAATTCAGCGAGTAAGGTATCCCGAATTTCGCGGGCAAGCGCTTCCAGACGATGAAAGGTACGGTGAGTGCCGATACTGTGAACACGGGAAGCGACCTGGGCATAGTCAATCGTATCAACCAAATTATCGGTGACGAGAGTCTGATCCATCAGGGGTGTGAGTTCCAGATCTACCGCGATCCATTGACTGTGGGAACGTTCCCCCTCTCTCACGCCATGCGATTCCGTAAAGCGAATGTCGCGAAGCACGATGATTGGCAATGAAGGCATGGCTAGATGGTTAGATGGTTAGTTAGATTGTGAGAAGGAAGAGACGGCCTGTCAAGAAATGTGATCCCTACCTCTCAGCGCCCAAGAATGGCCATTGTCCCACCGGCGAGGAGGAATCGAACGGTTCTTTCTTTTGTGCGAAGAGGGATCGGGTTACTCGTAGTAACGGGATTTGGTCAAGATGCTTGTTCTTTCTATTCGCCCTGCCGATGCTGGTGTGCGGAAGCTGCACGGGACAGGACCGCACACTGGAAATTACGGCTCAAGAGTTTCGGTTTATTCCTTCTTTCTTAGAAGTGACCGAAGGGCAACGGATCCGATTCGTCTTGAGAAATCAAGGCCATGAACCCCATACATTTCACGCCCCGCTGCTTCTGACGTCTGCACATCGTGTGCAAGGGCTTTCTGAAGATCTGTCTGTGCAAGACGGGGAGGCAATTGTGATTCATCCGGGCGAAACGGTGAGGTTTATACTTGAGCCTCGGGCAGGCGTGTACGCCTTTCGTTGTTGGATCAAGGGACATGCCGGGATGGAAGGAGTTATGATCGTGAAGGCTCGGGAGAGCTGAGGACATTTTGGCTCAGCGTCGCGCTGTACAAGCGCGGTTCGCAAATAGAGCTGCCATGTTGCACGTTCAATGAACACAAACGATGGGCTCAATCGGGATGACGAGCAGGATGACGAGCTTACATGAGGCCTCGTCGATCGTCTCGCGATTCGGAGGCCTCTGAGAGGATGATTATGGACCAGGAACCAATTCGATTGGCCGTTGCCGTTCGGCATTTCGGCGGCAGGTATCTTCGGCCAACATGCGTTGAGCTGCTGAAGCGTCGGCAGGAATCCGTGCGAGACAGGCTTCCAATGTATCGCCGAATGTTCCCGAAGCCGGCCGATTTGGGCCGGTCAGCGATGTAGCATCACGAGATTCGACGGCGGCTGGTTCGCTGGTTGTTCCAGCCCCTTGACCCATCTTCAGATATGTTTCGCAGCCGGCCGAGAATACGACGACACTCAATGCAACGACAAAGAAACCCGCTGTTGTCTTCATGAGTTTGATTCCTCCTCAAATGGTTGACGGAGCGCAAATATAATCAAGCGCTCATCAAAAAACAAGATGCGCTCTTACATTTTTTGTCGGTGCCTCACGAGCATCAAGGACTAGCCCCTGCACTTGCCTTGACCTTGGCGAGAGGTTGTTGCTAGGGTTCGCCATGGAATTCCTTAACGATCGTGCAGAGTTATACTCAGTACCATGTTGATTTGAGGTGCAATCGGGTAGAAAAATGCCCCGGAAACGGGGAGACGCGTCGGTGACCTTCCAACAGCTGATCCTTTCACTCCATCAATTTTGGGCACGCCACGGTTGTCTTCTGGTTCACCCTTATGATACGGAGAAAGGAGCCGGAACTTTTAATCCCGCCACATTTCTGCGAGCGCTCGGACCGGAACCCTGGCGGGCTGCCTACGTAGAGCCCTGTCGCCGACCGACGGATGGTCGGTACGGAGAAAACCCTAATCGTCTCCAACACTATTTTCAATACCAAGTGGTTCTCAAACCGGCACCAGCCAATTCTCAGGATTTATATTTGGAAAGCCTTGCTCACTTGGGTATCGATTTGGCTCAACATGACATTCAGTTTGTGCAGGATGATTGGGAATCGCCGACGCTGGGAGCTTGGGGTTTGGGGTGGGAGGTGCGGTTGGATGGCATGGAGATCACCCAGTTTACCTATTTTCAGGAGGTCGGAGGATTAGAGGTGGATCCCGTGATGGTCGAGCTAACGTATGGGGTCGAGCGCATTGCCATGTATATTCAAGAGGTGGATAACGTCTTTGAGATCCGTTGGGGAGATGCGATTCGGTATGGGGAATTGTATCACGATGCAGAAGTGCAGTTTTCCACCTATAATTTTGATGCCTCCGATGTCGATATGCTATTTGCGACCTTTACGGCGTTCGAGGCGGAAGGCCATCGATTGATCGAACGCGATCTTGTGCTGCCGGCCTACGATTATTGCATGAAGATTTCCCACATTTTTAATCTGATCGATGCGCGCGGTGCGATCAGTGTGGCAGAGCGGACTGAATATATTGCCCGTGTTCGCGGACTCGCTCGGAAGTGTGCAGAGGCATATGTGAAGCAACGAGAAGCCAAAGGATTCCCACTCCTTGCCCTTCAACCCTCGCACCCAACCGCGCCGAAGGTGCGAAAACGAAGGAAAGCGGCTGTGGCTTGAGACGATAGTTTGCAGCTGTGACTCTGACAAGATGGCATCTTCTACGCGCACTAAACGCTCACAGGCTACAAAACGACCGGCTCCCCCGTCTCGCATCCGGCACGCGCCCTTTTTGTTGGAACTCGGGGTCGAAGAACTCCCTGCGACTTTCGTCAAGCCGGCGTTGACGCACCTGGTCGATTTGGCCAAATCGTTTTTTACAGAGCATCGATTGTCTTATGCCTCGATCCGATCGCTCGGCACGCTTCGTCGTTTGGCCTTGATCGTCGAGCAACTGGCGACCCACCAGACACCGCTCTCCTCACGTGTGCTCGGTCCGCCGAAATCAGCGGCCTACGATGCCAGTGGGCAGCCGACACAAGCGGCTAGAGGATTTGCTCAGGCCCATGGCGTTCCGGTCGAGGCTCTGCAAGTCGAAGAAACGGCCAAAGGATGGTATCTATGCGTTGTCAAAGATGATCCTGGCCAGCCGACCTTGACCATTCTCCGCGAACAGTTGCCTGCTTTGATCCAACGGCTTTCTTTTCCCAAGTCCATGCGATGGGATGCCTCGCGTTTGCGATTCGCTCGTCCGCTACGGTGGATTGTAGCCCTTCATGGGACACGTCCGATTCGGTTCACCGTGGGGGAGGTCGTCTCCGGTGCCCTAACTGTCGGACATCGGTTTTGGCGGCGCTCGACTCGAGTCGGCAGACAGTTCATCGAGATAAACGACCCCTATGCCTACCCGGCGCTCATGAAACGGGCAGGAGTGATCGTCGATCCCGTGGAACGAGAGAGCATCATTCGTGCGCAACTTACCCAGCTTGCCCACAGGGTCCGCGGACATGTGTTGGCCAAACATGCCGACGACTTGCTCGAACAAGCCGTCTCTAGCGTGGAATGGCCACAGGCGCTGATGGGGCGGTTCGACGAGGTCTATCTCGAGTTGCCTCAGGAGGTGCTGATCACGTCGATGAAAGAGCATCAAGGATATTTTTCCCTTGTTGGATCCGATGAGCGGTTGTTGCCACGATTCATCGCGGTTACGAACGTCAAATCGACGAAGTTGGATCTGATTCGGAAAGGGCACGAACGCGTGTTGGCGGCGCGGCTCAACGATGCAAAATTCTTTTTCCACGAAGATCGCAAATGTCGATTGGAAGAACGAGTGGAACGCCTGCGCGGAATCGTTTTTCATCAGAAGCTGGGGTCGCTTTACGAGAAAACCATCCGAGTCAAAAGCTTAGTAGGCGCTCTTACTGAACTGGTAGGGCGGCTCGATCTCAAAGAACGGTGCGAGCGGGCAGCGTATTTAGCCAAAGCGGATTTGACGACGGGTATGGTGGGGGAGTTCCCGTCTCTCCAAGGCATCATGGGGCGAGAATATGCACGAGAGGAAGGAGAGCCCGAAGACATCTGTCGTGCATTGGCGGAACATTATGAACCCCGAGGGCCGCATGATCCGGTCCCCGAGAATCCGGTAGGGGTACTGCTCGGTGTGGCTGATCGTGTGGATACGTTAACGGCCTTTTTTAGCGTTGGCTTGATTCCGTCTGGCTCGGAAGACCCTTTTGGGCTTAGACGAACGGCTTACGGCTTGGTCCGTCTTCTCTGCGAGCGAGGGCTGGCGTTCGACCTCGCACGGCTATTGGAACAAGCACACCACATCCTCGAAGCACAGGGGTATGGAGCAGAGAATCGCCTCGAGGTCTGCAAGCAGGTGCGGGCATTTGTGATGGATCGCCTTCGATTTTATGCGCAGGCGGTGCGCCGTATCCGCGAAGATTTGATCGAGGCCGTCTTGGCTTTGGGTGATGCCGATTCCTTTTCCCTCGGCGATCTTTTGGCTCGCATGTGCGCGCTTCAGGAAATTGCGGGGGAACCGGCATTCGATCAGCTCTTAGTCGGATTTAAACGGGCCCATCGAATCGTGCAGAAGGAACGATGGACGGGAGCCGATGTCGATCCCTCTTTGTTTGAACATGAGACGGAACGTGTGCTGTACCGAGCGCTTGATTCTGCGACACGACAGATAGACGCAGCCCTGGAAGGACGGGAATATAAAAAGGCGCTTCTCGCTCTCCTTTCCCTGAAAGAGCCGATCGATGGTTTTTTTGCAGGAGTCTTGGTCAATGCCGATGATCCCGTCATCCGTGCCAATCGATTGTCGCTCTTGTCGGCTGTCGATCGGTTGTTCGGTAAGATTGCCGATTTTTCTCGCGTTCAATCGACGGCCTGAGGAATAAAATGCGCAAACCCTATTGCTCCCGAGTCTCTTCTGTGTAAAATGGAAACAAAGGCAATGCTCAAGGGGTTTTCTTGATCCGTTTCTCGATCCGTGAACGCGCCGGCGCACTATCCTCGTACGCAACATCCTCGTGTTCGACGTTTCGCAGCCGTCATCACGATTGTGCTGATTGTGTTCTGCAACGGTTTGTTGTTTCTCGGCTTATGGATCAGCGGTATCGATCTCGAAGTCGCTCTCAATGCTCCTGAATTTTACGATCCGCAATCCGGGTATTGCGTGCGGACGGGATGGGCAACGGTTGTTGGCCGAGATCGCCCCATGCAAGTGTGTGTAGAATGGCTCGAACTGGATGATCCATCCGGCAACACCCACCGGATGCGTCAAGGCCAACCTCTTGTGGTCTCCGACACGGGCCAATGGCGATATCAGAGCCAACCCGAGGAGGATCGGCGTCTGCTCTTTCTGCTCGTGTTTATCGTCATGGTCATAGGGGGCGGCATCTGGACAAAACACGCCTTAATAACCAGATACCAACGGTATATTCGAGGCTCGGATCGTCGACATTACGAATGATGCCATATGCGTTGTTGACGGTTGTCTCATCCTCTGTTCACTGTTGCTGACGACGAGGCATGGCGCAAACGAACTCACGCACTCGTCAAAAGGAGAGCAAAGATATGCGGCGCAAAAAGTATGTGTATCTGTTTGCTGACGGCAAAGCAGAAGGCGACGGTTCGATGAAAGAGCTTCTCGGGGGAAAGGGAGCTGGCCTCGCTGAAATGACCAATCTCAAAATTTCCGTCCCTCCGGGTTTGACCATTACGACCGAGGCTTGTGTGGAATATTTTCGACATCGGAAGCGCTTTCCTCCCGGAATGTGGGAGCAGGTATTGCAGGGCTTAAAGCGCGTCGAGCGATCCATGCGCGCGGTGTTTGGCGATCCCGACAATCCGCTTCTCGTCTCCGTCCGTTCCGGCGCCCGTGCATCGATGCCCGGCATGATGGATACCGTCCTTAATCTCGGGTTGAATGACCACACGATGGAAGGGCTGGCCAAAAAGACCAACAATCCGCGATTCGCCGCTGATGCCTATCGACGATTTATGGCCATGTTCGGAAGCGTGGTGATGGGGATTCCGCGTGAACGGTTCGAAGAAGTGTTGGAAGAGGTCAAAAAGGAATATGGAGCGACGCTCGATACGGAACTTTCAGTCGAAGCCTTGCGGGATTTGATTGAACGTTATAAACAGTTGGTTCGAACGGAAACAGGGCGCGAATTCCCGCAGGATCCTTTTGAGCAACTTCGCATGGCGATTCAAGCGGTTTTTGAATCGTGGTATGGCGACCGTGCCGTCACCTACCGACGGTTGTACGGCATCCCCGATGAATGGGGGACGGCGGTCAATATCGTGGCGATGGTGTTTGGAAACATGGGGGAAACCTCTGGGACCGGTGTGGCATTTACCCGCAATCCTGCAACAGGGGAGCCGAAGTTTTTTGGCGAATGTTTATTGAATGCCCAAGGCGAAGATGTGGTAGCCGGCATTCGGACTCCCTTGCCGGTCGAGGCGTTGAAGGAGAAAATTCCCGGTGCTTATCGCGAATTGATCAAAACACAAAAGATACTCGAGAAGCATTATCGAGACATGTTGGATCTCGAGTTTACGATTCAAGAAGGCAAACTGTACATGCTTCAAACCCGAATCGGGAAGCGAACAGGCATTGCGGCTGTTCGCATTGCCGTGGACATGGTTCGAGAGCGGCTCATCGATCGTCGCGAGGCGGTTCTGCGGGTGGCGCCAGAGCAGCTTTCTCAATATTTGTATCCCATTTTCGAAAGCGCGGAGGAAGCCAAGGCTCAAGTGATCGGAAAGGGGTTGCCTGCGGGACCTGGGGCCGCCACCGGAAAAATCGCACTGACCGCTGAACGGGCCGTGGAGTTCAAACAACGAGGAGAACGGACGATTTTGGTACGCCAGGAAACGAGTCCGGACGATATTCATGGAATGCATGCGGCAGAAGGGTTTTTGACGGCCAAGGGAGGGATGACATCTCACGCCGCTGTTGTGGCCCGACAAATGGGAAAAGTCTGTGTGGCCGGGTGCGAGGACATGGAATTTTTAGAAAATGGGAAAGTGAGGATCGGGCCGGCGGTGTTGTCCGAGGGGGACGAAATTGCGGTCAACGGATTTACCGGTCATGTCTACGCTGGAAAAGTTGCTGTCGTCGATTCGGAAGTGATCCAGGTGATTCAGGGAAAAATGGAACCATCGGCCTCGGAAAAGTACCGCTATTTTTCGACCTTGCTGAAATGGGCGGATCAATTTCGCGTGCTCAAAGTCCGAGCCAACGCCGATATCCCTGAACAAGCCCAGATCGCTCGAGGATTCGGCGCCGAAGGGATTGGCTTGTGTCGGACGGAGCATATGTTTTTCGCCGAAGATCGCGTTCCGATTATGCAGCAGATGATTTTGGCGTCGTCTCGGGAAGAGCGAGAGCGGTTTTTAGATCAATTGCTCCCGTTGCAAAAACAAGACTTCATCGGATTGTATCGACAGATGCAAGGATTTCCCGTGACCATTCGCTTGCTCGATCCTCCGCTCCACGAATTCCTCCCCAAACGTGAGCAATTGATGGTGGAACTGGCACGGTTAGAGCTCATGAACGGCGATCCTCGGGAAATTGAAGAAAAGAGGCGACTGCTCGCACGGGTCGAGGAACTTCATGAGTTTAATCCCATGCTCGGATTAAGAGGATGTCGATTGGGCATCATGATGCCGGAAATCACGAGGATGCAGAGTCGAGCCATTTTTGAGGCGGCTTGCGAAATTACGCAGGAAGGCAAAAAAATTGTGCCTGAAATTATGATCCCGTTAGTCGGCATGGCATCGGAAATGAAGGCGCAAAAGGAAGTTATCCAGGAAGTCGCAGAAGCCACGATGGCTCGGTATGGAGTGAAATTGGAATATTTGGTCGGAACAATGATCGAACTGCCCCGCGCTGCGGTCACGGCTGGACGCATTGCCGAAGAAGCCGAATTTTTTTCGTTCGGCACCAACGATCTCACGCAAACGACGTATGGTTTCTCGAGGGACGATGCGGCCAAGTTCATCGGCTTCTATATGGATCGGCAGGATCGCTGTCCGCATTGCCAGCGAACGAATGTCGACTGGAAAAAGATGGTGTGCCGCATGTGCAAACAACCGATCGAACGCAAAGCAGACAACATTCTCGACTTTGATCCCTTTGCTGTGCTCGATCGCGAAGGGGTAGGCGCTTTAATGAAATGGGCGATTCAGGATGGGCGTCAAACACGGCCCACCATTAAACTCGGGATTTGCGGCGAACATGGCGGTGAACCCAGTTCTGTGGAATTTTGCCATCAGTTGAGTCTCCAATATGTCAGCTGCTCGCCGTATCGCGTGCCCATTGCCAGATTGGCTGCAGCGCAGGCTGCCATCTCATCTCCTACAACACCCGCTGGGCGAGCATCTCGAGCAAAGACACGAGCAAGGAGTTCGCGAACGCCGAAGCGCTCTCCTGCTTCGATCCGGACTCCATCCTCATCAAGGCGAACGGCCTCGGTGAACGCTCCACGATCTCGGAAACGTCCCTCGAAACGGTGAGCGAGGCTCCTCGCGACGTCGCGTTCATGCAATTAGCACTGCGCCTTGCTGCAAAAGGCAGGGGGCGTACGCATCCTAATCCGATGGTCGGGGCCGTGATCGTTCGTAACGGATCGATCGTAGGGACTGGATACCACCGTAGGGCCGGAGAGCCACACGCCGAAATTCTTGCCCTTCAGCAAGCCGGGAGCCACGCTCGGGGTGCTACGCTCTATGTAACCCTCGAGCCTTGTTGCCATCGCAACAAGCGGACACCGCCCTGTGTACCGGCGCTCATCGAAGCCGGGCTACGTCGCATTGTTGTGGCCATGCTGGACCCTAACCCGCATGTCAATGGGCTCGGGATCCGAGCCCTGCAGCGGGCCGGCATTACGGTGGAGGTCGGTTGTTTAGAGGCGCAAGCCACACGCTTGAACGAAGCGTACATTCATTGGATGCGCACCGGGCGTCCGTTCGTTATTCTCAAGGCCGCGATGACCTTGGATGGCAAGATCGCGACGGCAGCCGGTGAATCCAAGTGGATCACTGGTGAGGAAGCCCGCCAGCATGCTCATCGGATCCGCCGATCGGTGGACGCGATTTTAGTGGGGATTGGCACCGTTCTCAAAGATGATCCTCAACTCTCGGCTAGGGGTCATTCACCCGATACGCGTCTCAAAATCAAGCAGCCAGTGCGCGTCATTCTTGATAGTCGCTTGCGGATTCCTTTGCGAGCTCGGGTCTGTCAAGGGATCGAGATTCAGCCGACTTACGTCGTCACGACCGTCCAGGCTCCTGCTCGGAAAATTGCGGTCCTTGAATCACGCGGAGTTCGAGTGGTTCGTGTGCGGTCGCAGCGTGGTCATGTTTCGTTGAAGGCATGCCTCCAAACGTTGGGACGATGGGGGATGAGAAGCGTCCTTATCGAAGGGGGAAGTCTGATCAACGCTGATGCACTTCGCTTGAGACTGATCGATCGAATCTTGTTGTATGTCGCGCCGCGTCTCCTCGGTGGACAGGATGCCATCGGTGTCTTTGGAGGGCAGTCACCTAAATCCCTCCGGGCCGCGATTGCTGTCCAGGATGTTTCGACTCGCTTTTTAGGGCGCGATCTTTTGATTACAGGCCGAGTTGAGACATGAGATCCGGTCCGCGGGTCCCAGGCCAGGCCTTTCCGCTTACGTGAGCTCTGTTCACTCGTTTTGATGTTTTCTCAAACAGGTTGCTAGGGTAAAGAAAGCATGTCTTCAAATCGTGGTGTGCGATGCGCTCGTGGTTATGGCTTAGTGTGATCGTTCTGTTCGGGGTGTCGAATAGCCTGCTCACTTCTTCGAGCTGGGCGACAGATCTTACCATCGGTGAACAGCGAAAGAACGAGCTGTCGTTGCCTGAATTGGTTCAACGATTTGTGAATGCTGAAGATGCCGATGAAGGCCGAGTCTTGGCAAAACGGATCGCGGTTCATCCTGAAGCAACCGTCGAAGCCGTCAGCCTGCTGTTACAAGGAGCCCGTCGATATGCCAAGATGCCGGTTGGCATCCAACCGGATCAGCCGATCCGTGTACAGGGTCGAGTCTATCGATACGGATTGTTTGTCCCGCCGTTTTATGATCCTTCTCGTTCTTACGGGTTGATTGTTTGTCTGCACGGCGCAGGTTTTACCGGCGATTCGTATTTGAAGCGTTGGGTGCCGCGCTTAAAAGGCGATTATCTTCTGGCTTGCCCGACGATGTCCGATGGAGCCTGGTGGACTCGGCAGGCAGAAGAACTCGTTCTCGCGACAGTGGCCGCCGTTCGGTCACGTTATCATATCGATTCCAATAAATTATTTTTAACAGGAATGTCGAATGGCGGAATCGGAACGTGGTTGATCGGGATGCATCGGGCAGACCAATTTGCAGGCATCGCTCCCATGGCCAGCGGTATCGACGATGTACTGTATCCATTTTTGGACAATTTACGGCAGACAGCAGTGTATGTCATTCATGGGCTTTATGATCGCGTCATGCCGGTTTGGCTTAGCCGAGAATTGGTGAACGAGTTGGATCGTCGAGGGATTCGGTATGTGTATCGCGAGCATCATTATCGGCACCCGCATGCTGGCGGACATTTTTTCCCACGAGAAGAATTACCGGGGTTAATTGCGTGGTTTGATGAGCAGGCGCGGCATTCCCTGCCTAGACATGTAACCGTGGTGCGTGATGCGACACATCTGCAGTCGTTCTCATGGGTGCGGATCGACGTGACGGATCGTATCGCTGCTTTTTCCGAGAATCTAATCGATAGTCGCGACGAACTGATTGAAGGAAAGGTGTACGCTAAACTGGATGCAAAGATAATCCGTCCTAACGACATTACCGTCTCCACCACACATGTCAAGCGGTATAGCTTGTTTTTGAATGATCAGCTGATCGATTTTTCGCGTCCGATCACGATTCGAACCAATGGAATTGTGACATACCAAGGAATGGTTCATCCCAGCCTCTCGACGCTTCTCCGCGAGGTCCGTCTTCGCAAGGATACATCCGTTCTCTATCCCGCTCAGTTAACCATAGACGTGACCAATTAGATTCAGGGCAAGACCCTCATTAATGGAAGATTTGGCCCACGTGGCAATAATTGTCCCGTGCGTTCGTGGAATGCGTAATTGCGGTGAGCCCATTAATGTGTGCGCGATTCGGTTCTCGTATTGGTCGTGATCCATGCGACCGCGAGATGATTTGCGTTCGCAACGCACGTCAAGGCTAATTTGACATCGTTTCGAATGAAAGGCGCGAGTGCTGACCACGTCCGTGGCACGATAACGGTGAGAGCGGTAGCATCAGTATGAATGCGAGAAACCACTCCCTCATGAAGAGCCCACGACAGGAAGAAGAGCAGGTGAATCGATTGGCAGGAATGCGGCTGGGACGGAGAAGATGACTCAGGTCCCCGTCGCTCTATGTAAAGAGAGCCTGTCCAGCACATGAGCCCGACGAGACAAGCTAGTATTAGCCGCATAAGATTGGGTCCCAAACATCGATGATGTAAGCAGTATGGTCATGGTGCGTAGGCGATTGGAATACCACGTTTGGGGAAGTGTGGTGAATAGGTATGACGGAGATGATCATCGATGATGCGAGGGGCATGTTAAGCACTGGAGGACAAGTGTGGTCTCATCGATATATCCCTATCGGGTATGCTTTAGCGTTTATTCTCTGAGGCCGATAAATAGGAAGAGCATTTGGAGGGTTCGACATTAAATACTGGCCTCAAAACAGGTGATCCAAAAGAGTTTTGCTACTGTCTATGGAGAGGGCTAGACCGATCGCCTTTGGCTCGCGCGTGATTTGTTCCCAATGGATGAGCCTCTAGCAGAACTGGGAACCCATCTCCTCGTTCTGAATCGGTTGGCGACAAATCCGCCCGATTTGGCCCTCTCCTTTTCCCGTTTTTTTGGTGCTGCCGAGCGGTCGATAACGATAAGCCCAGCGATGAGGTAGCAAAATCTAAGGTTCCTGCCATGTTCTGGTCGATCTTGTCGGCCATGCTTCCACGAACAATAGGTTATGTTGTTATTCAGAAGGAGTCCCGATGATCTCGACGGCGCTTTGGCTGGTTTCGGTCGTCTTGCAGGCCATAGCTGCGGCCTTTGCCGTTCGAAGCCTTCGTCATGCCCATCGACGAATAGGGTGGATGCTCATTGCGGGCGCATTAACATTGATGACTATTCATCGTGCCATGCCGCTTATGACCTTAATCGAAGATCATTCCTGGCAGACTCCGAATTTAGTCGACGGATTGGTGGCTTTGGTGATCGCAGCGCTCATAGTAGGCGGCGTAGCCCTGATTGCTCCACTTCTTGTGACTTGCAAACGAAGCGACCAGCTTTACGAGGCACTTCGAGAACATCAGGCTCTGACTCAACAACTCCACGAAGGATTACTCCGCACATTCCAGCAACTGAAAATTGCAGTCGAAGTCGGAAAGCCTACAACCCTCTTGCTTGCCTTGATCAATGAGGCGATAGCCAATCTTCAGCGCGTCACAGAGGAGATGAAATCCGGTCTCCTTGTCGGCGAGAATTTCGAGCTTTCCCTTCGTTCTCTGATCGATTCGATGGTTCGCGATCATCCTTCGCGAGTGAAGATCCATCTCGACCCGGGAATTGGCAAGTATGTATCAAAAGAAGAGGGGACTCAATTGCTTCACATTGTGCGGGAGGCGATCAGCAATAGCCAGAAGCATGGCCGAGCATCTCGGGAATGGGTGTCGATGACGAAAAAGAACGGTGCCGTTGTGTTGGAAATTAAAGACAACGGTCGAGGGTTCGAAGTGGATCTTGTCGAGGCACAAGGCCATGGGTTAGGCAATATGGTAGCGCGAGCCAAGAAAATCGGGGCCAAGCTCAAGATTCAGAGCCAACCCCAAATGGGGACGCGGGTTGTGGTCGAAGTTCCCATCAAAGCTTGCGCACAGCCATAACTTATCGTTTCGTGGACCCTGACGACAGGTTCTTTCTCTGTTCCGTTGAGGAAATGGTGGCGGTGGAGGGTTTCGAACCCCCGGCCCGCGGCTTATGAGTCCGCTGCTCTACCAACTGAGCTACACCGCCACTTGATTCAGGATAAGTATAACGGCCCGTATCGAAAGGCTGACCATTTCTATACCATAGGATCATTGCTTCTCACAATTCCTTCTGACCTGTAGCTGTGTGCGTTTCTCGTCGCTTTTGGTGGTCACAGAAATCATCAGTGTAAATGATGTCATCTATGAACACGACTTCGCCATCTGACATTATTTCAACCGCTCTGGTTGCGCGGCAGGCCATTTATGACCGTGCGCTCAATGTCTTTGCTTATGAACTGCTGTATCGCCAAGAACGGCCCGATCGTGCTGCTGTTGTGGATGGCGATGCTGCCACGGCCCAAGTCATGCTGAACACATTTTTGGATATCGGACTTGAGACGATTGTGGGAGACCGTCTGGCCTTTCTCAATGTGACACGAGGGATTATTCTGGAACGTTCGTTTCGAGTGTTTCCAAAAAATCGGGTTGTGTTGGAAGTGCTCGAAACAGTCGAGCCCGACCAATGCATTGTTGAAGCCTTGCGCGAGGTCACGAATCAGGGCTACATCCTTGCATTGGATGACTTTGCGTTTCATGATTCGCTGCGCCCATTTCTCGAACTCGCCTCGATCGTCAAGGTAGATATTCGCGCACTGTCCCCTGAAGCATTGGAAGACCATGTGGCGCTTCTTCGAGACTATTCTGTGAAGTTGTTGGCGGAAAAGGTGGAAACACACGAGGAGTTCGAATGGTGCCGGGAACGCGGGTTCGAATATTTTCAAGGATATTTCTTTTGTAAGCCGAAAATTGTCGAAGGAAAGCGTCTGCCGGCTCAGAAGATGACATTGCTGATGTTGCTCGCCAAACTCCAAGATCCCGATATCACTATCTTGGAGCTGGAAGGATTGATCAAACACGATCTGTCCTTGAGTTATAAGATTCTGCGGTATGTAAATTCGGCATATTGGGGGCTTCCCAAAACGGTCACCTCAATCGGTCAAGCGGCGTGTTTTGTAGGGCTCGATCGCCTCCGAGCTTGGATGAGTCTTATTATTCTCTCGAGTGTAGAGGACAAACCTTTTGAACTGTTGGTGTTGGCTGCCGTGAGGGCCCGAATGTGCCAATTGCTGGGCATGCGGTTGTGCCCAGATCAAGCCGAACAGTTTTTTACCGTAGGATTATTCTCTGTCCTCGACAGCCTTTTCGATCGTGACATGAAAGAAATTGTCGAAGCCTTGCCTTTGGCTCCAGAGATCGTCGAAGCCTTAGTTGCTTATAAAGGGCGTTTGGGACGAACACTTCAATCAGTGGTGGCCTATGAGCGAGGAGAATGGGAGGCGGTTTGCTGCGAGAACCTTGCTTTAACGGTTCTTCGAGATGCCTATTTGAGTGCGATCGAATGGGCCTTCACGCTGTTGACCCCTATGCAGTAAGCACGCTTCGCGAAAAATGCTTTCCATCGCTCTTGTCCACAATCAATGTCGAGTCTTTGATTGATTATCGGCGCTGAGTATGTGCATGCTCCGGGGCCGTAATTCTCTCTTGTCGTCAACATTCGCAAAACGATGTTATGGCCTGAGTCCCGTGAGATTTACGGTTTCGGATCTAAAAGTGATGAAGGATATGACGATTTGAGCTGCTATTGCCTGCGATATCCCAGGACTTTTACAATCTCCGCAAGATATGTCGAGAAAGCGGTCACCATCCCATTCTTCGCGGAGCCGTGCTTCAAAGCGCATCCGCCAATCCGACCTACAGACTGATTCCATTGATCCCACGATAAAGCGACGGTTTCAACGCCGGTTGCTCGCCTGGTACCGAAAATATGGAAGGGATCTTCCCTGGCGGCGAACGTCCGATCCGTACAAGATTTTAGTGTCGGAGGTCATGCTCCAGCAGACGCAGGTGGATCGAGTCATTCCTAAATATCACGAGTTTTTGGAAAAATATCCGACGGTACAGGACTTGGCAGCAGCCAAACCGGAAGAAGTCCGTGAGCTGTGGTACCCTTTAGGGTATAACATTCGTCCCCATCGCCTGCACTCCATTGCCTGTGAAACTGTTGAGCGTTATGGTGGAACGATTCCCAAGGAGCCAGATGCACTGCTATCGTTGAAAGGGATCGGGCGTTACACGGCAGGGGCGGTTCGATCTTTTGCCTTTAACGAGGATGCACCGATTTTAGACACCAACGTCATGCGGGTTTTGCACCGAGTGTTTTACGGGGAGGGTGAGCCGAAGGCGCTCAAATCCAGACTGTGGGCGCTTTCGGAAGCGCTGATTCCTAAGGGAAAAGGGTATGATTTCAACCAGGCGCTCATGGATTTCGGAGCGATGGTCTGTACTGCACGAAAGCCCTATTGTGTACGCTGCCCTCTGCGGAGCCTTTGTCGGGCCTATCCTGATCGTTCGACCTGAATGTTCGATGGACTGTCCCTTTTCTCAAACGGGTTCTGAGCACGTATGGATTCCTGTGGCTGCGGCACTCATCCAACGCGAGGGACGGTATTTGCTCAGTCAGCGGCATGGCAATTCCCATCTCGGTGGTTTATGGGAGTTCCCTGGAGGTAAACAGGAAGCAGGCGAATCACTCGAGCAATGTCTACGCCGTGAGTTGCTTGAGGAGTTGGGAATAGAGATCGGGGTGCCAGAACTCGTGTTCACACAGCGATATTTGTATCTCGATCGAGCAGTCGAGCTGTTTTTCTTTTCCTGTTCGATACTTCAAGGCGAACCGAGACCGTTGGGATGCGCTGCGGTGCGATGGGTGAGACCGGATGATTTCCATCTCTATGAATTTCCACCTGCTGACGCTGCTATTTTGGATAAAATCATTCAAGGACATGAATAAGCTAGCGAATTCGAGCCGACGATAGCTCCGACTTCTGCTGGATAATCTTCTCGTTGTTGGTATACCTCATGCAGTTTCCCGTTCAGGCCCGCTTAAAAGATGGAACACCTGTTGTCATAACGCAAGCGACCGAGGCGGATGTACCGGCCTTTCAAGCTTTGTATGGCCTGATTGTGCAAGAGGGATGGTCCTATCCGCATCAGCGGCCATTGACACGGGAAGAAACCTATGCCTATTGGTTCGAGGGGAAAACAACGATTGGTGCCTTCTTGGATGAGACCGAGGCGAACACGGAATTGCTCGGTGGGTTCTATCTTAAACCGAACTGGCCCGGCCGAGCGCGCTTCGTGGCCAATGCCGGATTCATGGTTGCGCCGCACTGGCGAAGGAAGGGACTGGGCTGGTTGCTCGGGGCTTTGATGCTTCGACATGCTCGCGATATGGGATATCGGGGCGTGATTTTTAATTTGGTCTTTTCACAAAATCACATCGCTCGCGCTCTGTGGGAAAAATTGGGCTTTGTGACCGTGGGTGTCATTCCTCAGGCCATTGTCAACGACGATGGCACGTGCCAGGATGCGATCATGATGTATCGCTCATTGATTGCCGACCCCGGGTGTCCGTAAAAGGGAATCGATGAAAGTTGTGCTCGACATCGAAACAGTGCAGGCTCCACGGAAGGAGTGGGCTCGGCTGATGGGCATCGAATCTCTCCGGGAGGCGAGTTCGAGCGAAGTGCCTTCGGATTTGTTTGAGCATGCGGATTTTCAGGAGCGGGTCAAACGCGAGGACGATTTGTATGAACGGTCGGCATTTGATGCGACATTTAGCAGAATCGTCTGTATCGGGCTGCTGATTTTTACAGAATCGATGACCCCGCATGGGGCCATCTCGTGGTATGGCCAAAACGAACCCGAGTTGCTCCGGCAATTCTGGGCACGCATGGGTGATATTCGGCCTTCTCTGTTCATTACTCACAATGGGCTGGCGTTTGATCTCCCTTTCCTTAAAAAACGGTCGATCATTCACCAGGTAAAACCAACGATTGACATCAATTTGGCGCGCTTTCGAACCGATCCCGTGTACGATACGATGGCGGTTTGGAGCAATTGGGATGCGAGGGGATGGGTGAAACTCGATGTCTTGGCCAGAACGCTGAACGTGGCTACGAAGTCCGGAAGCGGGAAACAAGTTGCGGAAATGTGGGCTGCAGGCGAAGGGAAAGCGATTGCCGAGTATTGCTTGCAAGATACCTACGTGACCTATGCCTGTTACCAACGGATGATGTTTCAGGACCCTTTGCCGCAAGAAGATGTTATCGGGAATCCCGTATTGATCGATGTGGGATAAGATGCGCGTCACGCTAAGGTTCCGAGCCCGTCAGTTGCTCCAAGACAGCTCGCTGTTCGGCCAATGCTCGCTTAAGCGCTTCGATTTCGGCTCGTAACTTTTCAACAGTGACATCCTGTCGATTTGTTCTGTCTGTCTCCTGTTGTTCAAAAGACGGAGGCTTCTTGATCCTGGATGGCTTTTTAAAAGACTCGGTGGATGATGAGCCGAGTGGCTCGTTTTGAGCCTGACCATGTAGGGTAGGGGCTATTCTCTCGTGATCGGCCGATCGGGGTTGTTCATCCGCCCGAGAACGGTCTAGCGCTTTGTAATTGATGACCAACGTCTGATACTCAGATTCAGAGAGAAAGTCTGGCGCTGGGAGTCTCGTGCTTTCCATGAGGGCTTCTCTCGGAGAAAACTGAATTGTAGTTGCGAGCGTTGTCGATGGGACAGTGTTTTTGGTGATGTGTGACGGCTTTCCCGAAGACAGGGGTATTTTCCATCGGAGAATGATGGCTGGTTGCCGAACGAGGACTGTGCCTTCAATATGAGCTCCATGCTCTTCCCGCCCATCCAAGTCAAAGAAGATTTCCTCTTCCGGCGTCGCTTTAGATAGGGCATCGGCGATCAGCGGAGCTAAGAAGGCTACTTGTTTCGGAGAAAAGACCGGAATGGGGTCTCGTCTTCCCGATAACAGGCGCTGAAGGAGTCGAGGTTCTTTTTGAACAGAAATTCCCCGCAACACTTTTTCGATAAGGGCCGGTGAAAGATCGACGGGGTGATCGGCCTGGAAGGCAGGGTCCGAAATGGTACGAAAAGAAACAGTACCTTCGGGCGATTGATGGAGGACGGTTTCAACACGAGGAGTCCAGTTGCAGCTTGTACCCAAGGCGAATGCGATAATGATTGTTCCCAAAATGGGAAATGATCTTGGGTCACTGAGTGGAAATCTTCTGTTCAGGCTTCCATGTTGCATTGCTAAATGTGAAAAGAGTTGGAGTATAGTGGGGTTCGCCTAAGTGGCAGAATATACGTATTGTGGGAGAGTTTCCTATCTATAATTATTGGTGAGTAGGAGTTAAACCATTGCTTCCGTTTCACGATATCGGACAAGCAGATTTCGAATGGATTTAGGAAAGCGACCATGGGGACCAACTCATCGAGGCTCATCTTGACGCTTCTGCTGTTGTGCAGTAGAGTTCGCCGTCTTTTCGTAAGATGGCAGGTAATGCGAATCGTTTCCCCTCGAATGGTGGGCGACCACCCGTGATATTTAGTGCAAAAACCCTTTGGCCTCTTTTCCCCCTCCTCTTACTCGTGGTCGTCATGTGTTTGACGTGGGCATTGGTATTGGGGATGCGCTTTCCTCGAGAATCTCCGGTACGATGGATCCAGGCCGGCGCGCTTCTGGCGTATCTGCTCGCAGCGGTCACGGCTATTGCGAGCGAAAGCGGAGGGCTTCCCGTCAACATTCATCGCCCGTTCTCGATATTGGCCCAAGTCTTTATTGCCCTGGCATTGTTCAGGGTATGGGGGAAGCATCGCCTATTGACCGGGTTAAATCTCGTTGCCTGGTTGGGAATTCTCTCTGATACCGCTCTTCATTATTTGCTGGCCAGATAAAACGGTAACAGCTGCTACCTCAGGGCGTATCCTTTCTCACACTTGCATAGCTACGGATTTCGATGAAGACCGCATGCTCGAGCAATGCCGTCTTGATAGCGCAACCAGAGTTTCAAGGCTTCTTCGAGTATTTGAAGAATGTGTTGCTGTTGGTGGGAATCGGTGGCATATTCGATGATCATATCGTAAGCAGCCTTCCGATTGGCCGGTTCGATCATTTCCTGGACACGGATGAAATTCATGTGATCAGGAGAAAGGCCATGATACAAGACCAGTGGATGTTTTTGGATGAGATCTTCAATTTCTGCAGTCGATTTTCGAGTACGAAGATATTGAACATCGTCGGGATCATGAATCGTCCCTTCGACAAAAATCGTGAGGACCGAAGCACCGATGAGCCAATCTTCGGTTTGGCAAATATGGTCCAACCACTCCCGATACACCCGGCTATTGCCTAACAATTCCACGTCCCGAAAGCTTGCCCGATCGAAGCCCAGACCGCTCATCATTTGCAGGAACAATTCTTGGTGAGGGCTTCCCAGCGATAATCCGCCTGTCTCTTCTTCATAGATCGTTGTCGCCAAATGCCGTCGAATTTTCCACGGAGGATTTTTCGCAATGACATGAGCGAGCAGAACGGAAAAATCACGAATGTATACAGCATATTCCTGGTGATACCGGATATTCAGTTGAGCTCTGGTGGCGGAAGGCCCGTTAAAATGAGAGATCGTCCAATGTTGTTTGCGACGGAGAACGTCGAAGAGTTTGTCCCTGAACTGATCTGGCGAGAGCTTTCTCATAAGCAGGACATGCTGAAGCGGAAAGTTCATGGAGATACGGGATCGAGGACTAACGAAACGGGATGATTACGGCGATTGCAAAACGATCGGTTTTTTCAGTACACCAAGTCGAGATCATTTGCCTTTCTCGCATATCATTCATAGAATACCATAAAGTATGGAGGATCAGTAAACAATGGAACCGATCAGTTTAGGCGATCCGGACGAAATTCTTCGATTCTTATCCGATATATCTCTTCGAGGAACAGGGGTTACCACGGAGAATCTGATGGAATATGTGCTCGATCAAGGTTTTACGGAACCTACCTATCTGACTGCCAAAGGGGAAGATCCTAACGCCTTTTATCGGGGAAAGCCAAATGCTTGGGCGGTCTATCAGATTCGTGAATGGAAGCGGGTTTTGACGATTTCGGGAGGTCCGGGAAAAGAGCGTCGGTCTCAGATTACTGAAACTCCCTGAATCTTGGCCAATCGGAGAGGCCCCGTGTTTCCGAGCTAGTTAGGATAGTTAGGAATGGTGGGAACGATGGAACAAATTTTTGAATGTTATGATGAAGGCGAACTTTCGGTGATCAAAAGCTTGTTGGAAGCCAACGGCATCGCATATTTCGTTCACAACGAACATTTTGGGAGCTTGTATCCAGGACCGGCAATTGCGATGAACCGGCGTATAATTATGGTTCAGCAATCAGATGCCGAACGCACACGAATCTTGCTGAGTCGCTTGAAGGATCCGCGGGAAGAAACTGAAAAATGGGCAGGATGAAAAAGGGGATTATTCATAATACCAACCACCGACTAACTTGCCTTCTTCAAAATACAAATAGCGATGCGAAACTGTTCCGGCGTCTTTCCAATCCTCATAAATCCACTCTTCTCGGCGAATGCCCTTTGATGTATAGCTGACATTCATTTGATACGGCGATCCCCACGTTTCCAGTACCTGCTCTCTCGTCATTCCTACCATGACTTCTTTGTTTTTCATATGTCGTTCGAACGTAGGATCCAACAAACGGGGAACAATTCCCCATGCCAGTGTCCACAGGACAAATGCCGCCAGTATGATAAACATCGTCAGGCGCACTGGCCGACGGCACATAAATGGCAGAGCTTTGGATGAAGAGAGATGAGCAGGAATAGGTGAAGGAGAATGCGACTCAACGGAGTCGGAAGCAGACGTATTGGTGGCAATAGATACAGGAGAGGGAGACGGGGATGATTCAGATTGTGGTAACATCGCTGAGAAATGAGTGTATCAGCGGATAAAAAGCCGGTCAAGAACAGAGAGGTTGTGCATGTTTATCGAAGTCGAAAGCAACCCAAATTGCACTAGTTCCGTCTTTCTCCGATTCAAGGCCCTCGGCCCTGCTCGCCCTATCACCCATGTTCGAAGCTATGACCGTATCGCGCACGGTGAATGGTGCGAAATCGTAGGTTGGTGCGAAGATCCTGTTCATCCGCTTTGTCCGGCGATGGTTCAACCGATTGAAGATTCAGGCGCAGGAATCGCTTATTTAGTGTACGGGGGAAACTGGGGATTGCGGTTGAAACCCGAATCGCTGACCGAAGAATGGAGTTTAGAAAGTCCCAATCAGTGGGGCGAGCCGTATCTTTCTTTGAGCAGCGAATCCGATATCCGATATGATCCGCATGGTGCCTCCTGACGCTCTTGAACAAGAGGCTACTCTGCGTACTGTGGTCGAGGAATCGGTTTGGGTTGCGGCGCTGCCGGACGAGGGCGATTAGCGAATTCCGCAGAAAACGGATTCATAATCGGCTCATGCGTATGGCGTTGTCGTGTCTTCACGACTCCGATGCTTTGAGTGGAAATCTCCAGCCGATCGATAAGCGCATCGAGCGTAAGAAAATCCGGAAGGCCTTGAATGGCATACATTTGATAAGCCAAGGTCCAGTCAAACGACTCTTTCCCGCGTTCTGTTACGATGAATCGTGCTCGAGGCGAGGGAGGGCCCTTGAAAAGCAGCACCCACAAATTAGATCGAAACGCCAGGGCGGCTGGATCGGTCGGCGGATCAAATTCCGGCACTAAATCTGGGATTTGCTTGAGCGGTACCGCCGGTGTAAATTCAACCTCGACGCGCTTGACATATAATGTAGGAAAATCCTTGTGTTCGTTGCGGTCAGGCTGATAAACGAAGGCATAACGAACTTGAATGCCGTTGCGGTTAAAGACATAGACATCTTCCCCATTTTCGGGGGACATGAGCTTTTTGAAATAGCGTTCCCAGTCTTTTAGCGAATAATAGCCGAAAACGCGCAGCGCTGCCTTTCTGGCGCGAACGGCCATCGGCTTCCCCAGTTTGGCTCGTAAATCTTGTTGAGTGAGTCCGAGATAGCCGTCTTCAAAATAAGGTTCAGCAGCCCAAGAAAAGCCGAGTCCGAAGGAAAAGGTGAGTGCGACAATGAAGACACAGGAGCCCAAAATCGATTTTTTGGCGATGTCTATCCGCATAAAGCGCTCCTCGAACGTGTGGTTATTTATCCTAGGCAGTTACAAGAGTCCTGTCAAGAAACGAGCAAAAGGGCTCACGTCTCAACACTCTTTCGCATGTTTTTGAAGCGTGAACGTTTGCCCTATGTTTTTATTGTTCATCTTAATTTGTAGGATGTAGCTTTGACTATGACGACATCGACATTCGATCAGTTACAGTCTCTCCTCGCTTCCCGAATCGTGTTGTTGGACGGGGCCATGGGGACGATGATTCAACGGCATCAATTAGAGGAACGAGATTTTCGGGGTTCTCGATTTGCCGATCATCCCTGCGATGTCAAGGGGAACAACGACCTTTTATCCTTGACCAAACCTGCGCTCATCCGTTCCATCCATCAACAATATTTAGAGGCCGGTGCCGACATTATCGAAACCAACACGTTTAACTCGAATGCGATCTCTCAGGCGGATTATCGGATGGAAGATTTGGCCTATGAACTCAACGTGGCAGGAGCTCGAATTGCACGAGAAGCCGTGGAACTCATGAGGCAGAAGGATTCCGCTCGGCCATATTTTGTGGCCGGATCCATCGGGCCTACCAACCGGACAGCCTCCATGTCGCCGGATGTGAACAATCCGGCTTTTCGCGCTGTGACGTTCGACGATTTGGAACGAGCGTATTATGACCAGGTTCGAGGATTGATTGACGGCGGATCGGATCTGTTATTGGTCGAGACGATTTTCGATACCCTCAATGCCAAAGCGGCTTTTAAAGCGATTCAACGTTATCAACAGGAATGTGGTGTGCGCGTGCCAATTCTGGCTTCTGTGACGATCACTGACCAAAGCGGCAGGACTCTGTCGGGGCAGCTCATCGAAGCCTTTTGGATCTCGATTTCCCACGTCGATTTGCTGAGTGTGGGCATCAACTGTGCACTCGGTGCACGACAAATGCGCCCGTATATCGAAGAACTGGCCAATCTTGCCCCCGTCTACATCAGTTGTTATCCCAATGCGGGATTGCCTAATGCTTTCGGCGGATTCGATGAAACCCCAGAACGGATGGCAGCCGATCTACGGGATTTTGCTGAAAACGGTTGGGTGAACATTGTCGGCGGCTGCTGCGGGAGTACGCCCGAGCATATTCGAGCCATTGCCGCAGCGGTTGCGGACCTGCGGCCTCATACACCGGTTCCCCGGGATCATTTGACGCGACTGAGCGGCTTGGAGCCGTTGGTCATTCGCCCGGAAACGAAGTTTGTCACCATCGGCGAACGGACAAATGTGACGGGCTCGCCCAAATTCGCCAAGCTGATCTTAAACGGCCAATATGAAGAGGCGTTAACGGTGGCCCGGCAACAGGTCGAAGGCGGGGCGCAAATTCTGGACGTCAATATGGATGAAGCGATGTTGGATTCTGAGCGGGCGATGGTGACCTTCCTCAACTACGTCAGCGCTGAACCCGACATTGCACGCATCCCTATTATGGTGGACAGTTCCAAATGGACGGTGATCGAGGCGGGTTTGAAATGTTTGCAAGGGAAAGGCGTCGTCAACTCCATCAGTCTCAAAGAAGGAGAAGAGAAGTTCAAAGAGCAGGCTCGTGCTATTCGTCACTATGGCGCTGCTGTGGTGGTTATGGCGTTCGATGAAATCGGACAAGCCGAAACGGTCGAGCGCAAAGTTGAAATTTGTACACGGGCGTATCGAATTTTAACGGAAGAGGTAGGGTTTCCACCGGAAGATATCATCTTCGATCCTAACGTGCTCACTGTCGCCACAGGAATCGAAGAACATAACGCCTATGCCGTCAATTTCATCGAGGCCACACGACAGATCAAGGCGACGTTGCCGTACTGCAAAGTGAGCGGTGGCATCAGCAACATTTCCTTTTCGTTCCGTGGCAACAATATCGTTCGCGAAGCGATGCATACCGCTTTCTTGTATCACGCTATTCAGGCTGGATTGGATATGGCCATCGTGAATGCCGGTCAGTTAGGGGTCTACGAAGAAATTCCCAAAGATCTTTTGGAATTGGTCGAAGACGTCTTGTTGAATCGACGACCTGATGCGACCGAGCGCCTGGTGGCGTTTGCGGAGACTGTCAAGCAGACGGGTAAAGCTTCAGCAAAGGACGATGCGTGGCGGAAAGGGCCCGTCGAAGAGCGCCTATCGCATGCCCTCGTCAAAGGTATCGTGGACTATATCGAGCAAGATGTCGAAGAGGCTCGTCAAAAGCTGGGGAAACCGTTGGCGGTGATCGAAGGGCCGCTCATGGATGGGATGAATCTCGTCGGCGAGTTATTCGGCTCTGGAAAAATGTTTCTGCCCCAAGTCGTCAAAAGCGCTCGGGTCATGAAAAAAGCCGTCGCCTATTTGCTGCCCTTCATGGAACAGGAGAAACGTCAGTCGGGTGGAGGAGAGCCGCAAGCGAAAATTCTTTTGGCCACGGTAAAAGGGGATGTGCACGATATCGGCAAAAATATCGTCGGCGTCGTGCTCGCCTGCAACAATTACGAAGTCATTGATCTCGGAGTGATGGTCCCCTGCGAAACGATCTTGAAAGAGGCCTGTGCCCATAACGTCGATATCATCGGCCTCAGCGGACTGATTACACCCTCTCTCGATGAGATGGTCCACAATGCGCGAGAAATGGATCGGGCGGGATTGACCATTCCCTTGCTCATCGGCGGCGCGACCACGAGCAAGGCCCATACGGCTGTGAAAATCGCGCCGGCCTATAAGGGCCCGGTTGTCCATGTTCTCGATGCGTCCTTGGCGGTGAATGTCGTGCGGCAATTGCTGAGTCCTCATGAGCATGCGGCGTTTGTCGAGCAGATTCGAACCCAACAGGCGCAAACTAGGGAAGCGCATGCGAGAAAGCAAACAACTCGGTCCTTGCTTCCTCTGGAAGAGGCTCGAAAACGGCGACTGCCGATTGATTGGCGGAGCTATGACGTGCCCAAACCAAGCTTTCTTGGTATCCGAACGCTCGACGAGATACCGTTGGATGCGCTGGTCTCGGTTATCGATTGGACTCCCTTTTTTCATGCCTGGGAACTTCGGGGGCGCTATCCGCAGATTTTCGATGACCCTAAGGTCGGCAGCAAAGCAAAGGAACTCTATCATGATGCGCAACGGTTACTGGAAAAGATCATTCGCCAACGGCTGCTCCAGGCCAAAGGTGTCTACGGATTTTTCCCGGCCAACAGTGTGGATGACGATATCGAGGTCTATGCCGACGAATCCAGATCGCGACTCCTGACGGTGTTTCATACGCTCCGGCAGCAAATGGAGAAACCGCAAGGAGACTATAACTATGCATTAGCGGATTTTGTGGCGCCGAAGTCTACCGGACTCGTCGATTATATCGGCGCGTTTGCGGTGACCACAGGTATCGGGATCGAGGCATTGTGCGGGCGATTCGAAAGGGATCATGACGATTATCATGCCATTATGGTCAAGGCCTTAGCCGATCGTCTGGTCGAAGCCTTTGCAGAATGGCTACATCGGGAAGTACGCCGTGAGTGGGGCTATGGGCGAGACGAATACTTGACGACCGAGGAATTGATTCAAGAGCGATATCGAGGGATTCGCCCAGCTCCCGGCTATCCTGCTTGCCCAGATCACACGGAGAAAGTCAGATTGTTCGACTTGTTGCAGGTAGAAAAACATACGGGCATCCGGCTGACCGAATCCTATGCTATGTATCCGGCTAGCTCAGTGTGTGGGTGGTATTTTGCCCATCCCGACGCGAGGTATTTTGCTGTTGGGAAAATTGGGCGCGATCAAGTGATCGATTACGCTCGGCGGAAGGGCATGGATATTCGAACAGTCGAACGATGGCTCGCTCCGAACCTCGGGTATGAGCCGAATACCTAGGTCAATCTGCGTCTGAGGGAGAAGATCTTTACCGATGATTGTCGAGGACATGCGTTTCCGGAATGCGCAATGGTCACCGATGTGCGGCAATCCAATCGTGCAGCCGTTGTTGAGCCCTGGCCAAAGCAGAGGGGGAAAGTGACAACGCCAATTCTCGTTCCATATGCTGGGCCTGCTGGTGTCCTTGTGCGCTTGCCAAGGCAGCCCATTTGTACGCTTCGACGATGTCGTACTCCACGCCTTCTGCATGGCGGTACATCATGGCGAGATGAAATTGGCTCTCCGGATGTCCCTGTTCCGCAGCGAGCCGGAACCAGTAAGCTGCCCGATGGCTGTCGCCCTCCACACCCTGTCCAGTTTGATACCATGCGCCTAGCTGGTACTGAGCATCGGTAAAGCCCTGTTGGGCGGCTTGCGTGACCCAGTGCCGGGCTTGTTCATGGTCCAGCGGTACGCCGTTTTCTCGGGCATACATCATTCCGAGGTCGTATTGGGCTTGGGCAAGGCCGTGTTTCGCTGCCAAATAAAACCATTTGGCGGCCTCTTTAGCGTCCTGATCCACCCCAAGCCCTTTCGCGTAAAGCCAGCCCAAGCTGTATTGAGCATGGACGTTGTCGTGCTCTGCGGCTCTGAGGAACCACTGTGCAGCCGCCTGATAGTCAGATGGGCCTGTACTCGTTTGCTGCAGCAACCATCCCAGTCCATATTGCGCGCCAACATGACCGTTCGTTGCCGCCTGTTCCCACCAATATTGTGCCGCCGTTCGATCCCGGAGCGATCCTTCGGCTTGAGCCAAGATCCAGCCGAGACTGTATTGGGCTTCAAGTTCGCCTCTTTCGGCTGCCTGCCGAAACCATTCTAGAGCCTGAGGCAAATTTTTCATGACACCATGGCCATTGACGTACATCCAGCCCAATGCATAGAGGGCAGGCAAATATTGTTGTCGTGCGGCTTTTTCGATCCAGAACGCGCCTTGACGTTTGTTTGAGGTGACGCCTTCCCCTCGGAGATACATGAGACCCAGATTGTATTGCGCTTCAGGTTCTCCTTGTTCAACAGCTCGGCGATACCATTGCGAGGCCGCCTGAGCATTTTTCGAGGTGCCTAATCCCTTTCGATACATGTCTCCGAGCAGGGTTTGAGCCAAGCGATTGCCTTGCGTCGCTTCCTCATGGAAGAGATCGAAGGCGACCTCGTACTGTCCCAGCATGTAGGCTTTCATGCCTTCTTCGACTGAGGCGTGGACAGATGATCCTGGGAAAAGATCCGCAGTCAGTATCGCAAGACCGAGAAAGAAGACGATCGAACATTGGCAATGAATCGCACGCATACTTTTCGTTTCAACGAAAATGGGTCACCAGGCCTCTCATGCGAGAGACCGGCGCCGGTGCCGCTCGCGCTTATCAAAACAAACAGGTCTTGACATAAGATTATGATAGCACGTCGATGTATCTCGGACAGGTTCGAGGTCGGCAGAAAAGATGTAATTACGCTTGGCGGGTAGGCGAGGGCAAGTACTCAGGTCTGCATCTCCGCATCTTCTTTTGACGATAGGGCGCAGGAAGTTCTTGCGTGATGAAGATCTTGATAGGAATTTTATACGGGGCCAATCGCGTTCGACAGTGAGCACGAATATTTTTGATCGAGGGTGAGGAAGCGTTGGCCGGAGCATCGTCCACCGAAACGATCGCTACGACGATCTGTCCCAGAAACGGATGCGGTTCACCCATCACGATCACTTCGCGAACATACGGGAGTTCGGCGATCACGGTTTCCACTTCCACAGGATGAACTTTTTCCCCTCCAACTAAGATATAATGTCCGATTTCCGCCCCAAAATCCTGAGCCATTCGCCCTCGATCACCACCTCGTCACCGGTCGGGAACCACCCATCTTGGACGCGGGGATCAGGAGCGTTTAAATACCCCATCATCGCCGTATCGGTTTTGATCCACAGCATTTGATCAATGATTTTGAATCGAACGCTGTTGTCGTCAAGTTTGATCCATAGCCCGTCGTCCTGTTTGGTTGACGAAGGTGGCGAGCCGAATTCGGTGCTGCCGTATTTCTGAATTAATCGAACCTGCGGGAATTGTGTGCGAACTGCGGCGAGCGTGCTCGGTGTCATGGGCTCTGATCCGTATGCAATAATTTTCAAGCTGGAAAGGTCAAATTGAGAGGCGACATTGGCCATACAGAGAAGCCTCAAAAACGTCGGCGAAGTTGGCAGCACTTCAATGCGATGGTGCTCGATGAGTTGACAAATGGAGGTGGGGTGACGAGTCGCCGGGACGATCAGGGTTCCTCCGTTTGAGAAAACCGATAGCAGGGTGTCGATTCCTGCTACATGATCGAAAAGCAAAAATGCCAGGGTTCGGTAAGGAGGCTTCGGGGTATCGAATTTGGAAAGAAACCGATCGACATGGTGCAGTACAGCCTTTGGATGTCCGGAAGATCCACTGGTAAACAGAATCAGGCCCGGGATCTTATCCTTCGCCAGTTGTCGAAGGAGCGGATGGGAAACGTTATGGCCGATAGGGTCCAAGGTCCAAGATGTGTCAGATGTTTGTCGAAAAAGCAGATTCACCTGTGCATCAGCAAGGATTTGGGATGTATTCGTTGGTGACGGGGGAATGAGTGCGGCGGTGCCCTTCAGCGACCACACCGCAAACAGACACGCCACACTTTCGAGCGAATAATCGCTTTGGAGTCCCACAACCGGTGTGCCGACGTTGTGGAATAATGGTGAAAGCCTCGCTATCCATTGGTTCAGGCAATAGTCGAGGTCGCTATAAGTGTAAGACTGATCCCCAATGATGAGCGCTTCGTGATTCCGGTAAGACCGAAATCGTGCAAACAATTGGTCCGAGGTCATCGTATGCACGGTCGCCCTATCAGCAGATCCCACCCAGATACAGCGTTTGACCGGTCACGAAGTGACTTTCTGGACGAATGAAGAAATCGATCACGTTGGCGATGTCTTCGTTCGTTCCCAATCGCTTGATGGCTTGTTTGTTGATGAGAGCCTCGATCTTATTCTGGGGAACGTTACGAATGAGGTCGGTGGGCACAGGGGTCGGTCCTACGGCATTGACGGTGATATGGTAGGGGGCTAGTTCATGTGCCAAGATTTGTGTGAAAGTGGTCACTGCGGCTTTTGAGGCGGCGTAGATGGCTTCGCCTTCGAGCTTTAACGGGGTGGCAACGGTGGCAAAGTTGACGATGCGGCCTGCGCGTTGCGATACCATGACTTTTGCGACTTCGCGGGCGAACAAAAACGTGCCGGTCATATTGGTTGAAAAGATCTTGTCCACGGTCGTTTTGGGAGTCAAGATGCAATGGTTCATGGCCGCGATGCCGGCGTTGTTGATGAGCACATCGATATGCCCGTATTTTCGATGAACGGACCAGACCATGTTTTGAACCGCCTGTTCATCGGCCACGTCGAGCAAAAAGTGCTCGTAATTCTCGATGGGGAGATCCATGGGCTGGCGGCTGCAACCGATGACCCGAAAACCCTGATGCCCGTAATGTTCGGCGAGGAATCGGCCAATCCCGCGGCGCGTGCCGGTAATGATCATCACTCTGTCGAGTTTCCCCGACACGTGAAAAACTTTCCTCTGCTGGTCAATGTGTGACGGCTCTTGCCGCCGTCTCATTTTCATTGGTTGCAGATCCGTCGTCTGACTCATTTGTCAGTTTTGACACAATGAAATCCACTAAGGTGCCGACTGTTCGATAGGGGCTGTTGTGCCATGACATAGCTTTTTCGTCGGCGAGACTGATGGGAAGGCTGCACGCGGTCATCAATCGACTTTCCACATCGACCAGCAATCGGACTAAGGACAACGAATCGATACTGTCTTCTCCGCCAAAGATAGGTGTGTCTTCCGTCACGTGTGCTAACGTTGGATATTCTAATTCTTCGTTGAGATCATGAATGGCCGTTGCCACGAGTGCAAACACGTCTTTCCGTTCCATAAGGACTCCCTGTTGATCGGCGTAGAATGATTTTCGCTGGATTTCCCTGGAGCATGACATTCGGGGGATAGCGCCGATTGACGAGGCTATTGGCGACTACAACTGTGTTGTCTCCAAGGACGGTGCCATCGAGGATGGTCGATCCTGCTCCTACCCAGACGTTATTGCCAATACGCACGCCTCTGGAAATCGACCCCTGTAGATAAAAAGGTTGCTCGATCTGGCTGACATCATAATTGGCTGACATGATATTCACATGTGGACCGAAGAGGCAGTTTTCTCCAATGCTGATGCCTCCGGCCTGTGTGGAGATATAACAGGACGCTCCGAATCCGGTATGGGCTTCCACCGACAACGGACCATTCGTGGCCTTGATTTTCGTAAAAGAACTGATTGTCACGCCCGGTCCGAGTGTGATCATGGGAGAAAGTTCGATTTCGGCTTTCAGGCTGATGATGCAGCGGAACCTCACCATATAATACAAGCTGATAATGGGTTGAGGGACAAGAAACCGTTGCGCCAATTGCTTAAGGTTCATTCGTTGCAAAGTGCAAACGAGTGGTGGACATTTCGCAGCGTTGAGACCGAGCGAAGGATCACCGCACTTTTTGGCGTATTGGTCGATGCTGCGTTTGGTTCTCGTAGTGTTGTCGGGGAGGCGAGCTCTGAACTTGAGGCGTGCAAGGGATGAAAAATGCGAGCCCTGAGAGTGTTCGTGTTAGGGTCAACAATGTGAAACTCAACAAGGCAAACGATATGGCTTGCTCCGGGGGTACTCCGAGTGGAACCAAGAGCACAGAAAAAGCGGTTTCCCGGATGCCAGCGCCTCCAATGGAAATAGGGAGCAACAAGAACAATTCCACGATGGGAATAATGGCGATCAATAATGGAAAGGACATGTGGAGTTCCATGATAGAAGCAAGCATGGCATACCAGGTGATGATCCCCAATTGAAAAAGCAGCGAGACACTCAACAGCCGTATCCCTTCCGATGTGCGAGTCAGGGGATGTGCGATAAGGCGAACTATTCGCGCGACCGATGCTCCGCATTTCTCCCATTGGTGGAAACGGAAAAGCAGCTCGTGTCGATAAATCCAGCCGGCCGTTGCAATGCTGAAGGCCGCGAGCAGTGCGAAGAAAAGGGAAGGTTGAGCCAAAGGGCGCAATGCTGGATGACGGAGCGCAAAGACTCCATACAAAAATCCAAACAACGAAAGGATCCCCATGGCCGCGATTCCGTACAGCCGTTCCATAATAATGGCGGATGCCGAAGCCAGCTTTTGGTTGGAAGTTCGGGCGAGCATTACCGTTCGATAAAAGTCTCCGCCTAGATTCCCCGGCAACAGTGTGCTCACACAATTGGCCCGTAAATGAGAGAGCCACAGCCAAAGCGGTGAAACGGCAAGCCCCAAATTTTTCAAGATGATGGTCAATCTCCATGTTCGAAGCGCCGTGCAGAGAAGATGAACGATGATGGCTGAGGCAAGCAACCTGATCCAATCGAGCGTGCTCCACGTTTGAAGCATGGTCCGCAAATCGGTTTGCGAAAACACCCACCCTAAAAACCCTGCGCTGACTATGAACCTGAGACAAATTCCAACGTATTTCTTAGTAAGGATTGGATGAGATCTCGGAAGAAATACGGTGCAGCGTCGAATCGATTGAAACATGGAAGATGCTGATCCTTGACGATGCTCCGGATTCCAACAGTCGTGGCCCGCTTTTAGCTTCCGTTTCGGTTTCTCGCTCGGCGTGCTTGATCCGCGACTCCGATGTTTCGACGATCTTGTCCGGCTCCTTTGTCAGCGTTAGATTAGAGCTGACACCAACCTTTAGATTGGGGAGGAGAGCGTCTATGCCGTACATCGGAGCTAAATGCGAGGCCGGGTATCGGCGATTGCTGAGAAATGGAGAACTATACGAGCGGGTTGAGCAAGCGAAGGCGTGTTTAGCGGCATGCCGCGTCTGTCCTCGGCATTGCGGCGTCAATCGGATCGAGGGGGAGTTGGGAACCTGTCTCGTAGGAGCACGGGCCTGTGTCGCGAGCGCGGCTCCTCATTTTGGCGAAGAGTTTCCCATTCGTGGTTGGTATGGATCGGGCACGATCTTTTTTGCGGGTTGCAATCTGCGATGTGTTTACTGCCAGAACTACGATATTAGTCATCAGCCTAACGGACAAGAGCTCGATCCCGAAGCCCTTGCTCGGCTCATGCTGGACCTTCAGGAGATCGGGTGCCATAACATCAATTGGGTTAGCCCTTCGCACCAAGTTCCGCAGATTCTCGAAGGGTTGCTCGTTGCAGCGCAGCAAGGCCTGCGCGTGCCGATCGTGTATAACACGAGCGCATACGATAATGTAGAGATGCTGCGGTTATTGGACGGGGTAGTGGACATTTACATGCCGGATATGAAATATGCCGATACCGTGGTTGGTCGCCGTCTGTCAAAGGTGCCGGATTATCCCGCCGTTGCTCAGGCCGCCCTCAAGGAAATGCATAGGCAAGTCGGAGATTTGGAAATGGATGAGGAAGGATTGGCCATTCGCGGGCTCTTAGTGCGCCATCTGGTGCTGCCACATGATTTGGCCGGGACGGCTGAGGTGATGCAGTTTCTGGCCGAATCGATTTCCCGTCATACATACGTCCATATCATGGATCAATACCATCCCATGGCCAAGGCTATGCGCCATTCCCAACTCGATCGACCGGTATTGTCGAGCGAGGTCGAGGAGGCTAAGCGGCTCGCGCGCGCCGCTGGTTTATACCGCATTCACGAAGAATAGAGTCGTACACAGCGCTTGTCATCAGCAGGTGATTTGCCAGGATGGATGCTCGCTGCCCAAGGTGAATGCCTCTGCCTTTGCGACTGCATCCGAGCTCTTCAGCCGGTACAAATGACTCTTGTTGGGTGAACAGTCTTTCACCATCGCGGGGTGACGTTATCGTTCCACAACGGTTGTTTTCTCGACTTATTCCTCCAGTGTCGAGATATCGCCCGGGTCTTGCCCAAGTTCCCGGGCTTTGAGCAGTCGGCGCATAATTTTCCCCGATCTGGTTTTAGGCAGGGAGGAGACAATTTCGATTTCTTGCGGCACGGCAATTTTCCCCAATGTGTTGAGAACGTGATCCTTGAGGCTTTGGATGAGGTCCGGAGATTCTGCCACACCCTGTTTGAGCACAACGAAGGCTTTGATCATTTCTCCGGCGGTTTTGTGCGGCTTGCCGATCACGGCGGCCTCGACGACGGCTTCATGCTCCACCAAGGCGCTTTCGACTTCCGCCGTGCCGATGCGATTGCCGGCGACTTTAACCACATCATCGGCCCGCCCCATGAACCAGAGGTACCCATCTTCGTCTTTGTGACAGACATCGCCAGTGGTATAGACACCAGGAATCGTGTTCCAATATTGCAGATAGCGGTCGGGGTCTTTGTAAATGGTCCGCATCATGGCCGGCCACGGGGTTTTAATGACGGCGAATCCACCACCGTGCTCGACGATGTGCCCATCACGATCCATCACATCGGCTTCGATACCCAGGAATGGTCGGCCCGCGGAACCAGGCTTCAAGGGGGTACAGGGAAGAGGGGTGACGAGGATCATGCCCGTTTCCGTTTGCCACCACGTATCCATGATGGGTTTGCTCGAGCCCGTCACCCGGTAAAACCATTGCCATGCTTCAGGATTGATGGGCTCTCCGACAGAGCCCAAAATCTTGAGCGACGAGAGATCGTATCGAGCCGGCCATTCTTCCCCGTATTTCATGAGTAGCCGAATGGCCGTCGGGGTCGTGTAGAAAATGCTGACCCCGTATCGCTCGATCAGGCTCCACCATCGTCCCGGGTTGGGATAATCCGGCTTGCCTTCCGCCGTCAGAATCGTCGCTCCATTGAGAAGCGGTCCATAGACAATGTAGCTATGTCCAGTTACCCAGCCGGGATCGGCAACGCAAAAATAGACATCCTCGTCTTTCAGGTCGAACACATATTTCGTCGTAATATACGTGCCCACCATGTAGCCGCCATGCACATGAACGACTCCTTTGGGTTTACCCGTCGTGCCAGAGGTATACAAAATATAGAGTGGGGTTTCGGCATCTAACGGGACGAGATCACATTTGGTGGATTGGTCATGCAGCCATTCGTTCCAGTCAATTTCTCGCGGTGTCTTGAGCGGGGTAGCGGATGCTTCTCGTCGAACAACCACGACCCGTTCGATGGTCGGGCACTTGGCGATGGCTTCGTCGACGACGGGTTTCAGCGCAATGGTTTTCCCTCGATCGTATCCTACGTCGGCCGTGATGATGACACGGGCCTCTGCATCTCGGATCCGCGCCTCCAAGGCTGGTGCACTGAATCCCGAATAGACGACGGAATGAACGATGCCTAACCGGGCGCAAGCCAACATCGCCACGATTTGTTCAGGAATTTTCGGAAGATAAATGGTGACACGATCCCCCTGTTGCAGGCCAAGGGTTTTGAGCGCATTGGCACATTTGTTGACCTGGCGTGCCAGTTCGCCATACGTCAATATGCGCTCTTGGCCGTCTTCGCCCACCCAAATCACCGCCACTTTGTTTTTTCGCCAACTGTTGAGATGCCGATCGAGACAATTGTGCACAATATTGCACGTGGCCCCGACGAACCATTTGGCCCAGGGATAGTTCCATTCCAGTACCTTCGTCCACGGTGAAAACCATTCCAGTTCTCGGGCAATGCCATCCCAAAACCGTTCGGGATCGGCGATCGATTCGCGATACGCTTCTTCGTAGTTCTTGATATAAGCCTGTTCGACGAGTTGGGGCGGAGGGGGATAGACTTGCTTGACGTGTAACAAGGTTTCGAGGATTTCATGTTCTTCGGGCATAGGCTTAACTCCTCTCGCTAAAAAGCGCAAAGCAAGACAACATTCGATATCGGCTTGTTGTGGCCATTATGCGCAGCTTGCGCATGGCTCGCAAGAGTTCAGAGTGAAAATCCGATGCTGCGGAAGAGAAACGCTGGACGAGGTAATCGCGCCACCCTTTGCCGCCTGCGATGGAAAGTGGACCCGCTGATACCTACCATTTTTGCTAGGCACGGTGTTCAGGGCGAAGCAGGTCGAGGATCGTTTTGACCGGAGCAAAGGTTTCGAGGGGAATTTCCACGAAGACAGTATTCCAATAGGCCATTCCTCCATTCCACAGCCCCGGCCATTCCAATGCCTTGAGTTCCCGCCCTTCATAAGATTTGATCGTGATGAGCCCAGTCCCGGGATCGCGGAAGCGGAACAAATCGAAAGGCTGGCGACGAAAATCCCGGACTCCGCAGACCATGTCCACCGGATTGAAGTGTGTGGCGGCGGCAAAAATGGCTTGTTGATCCGGCTGAGCGGGGTCGACTTGGGCCGCCTCTACGATTTGCAGCGACATTCGCCCATCGGGGTGTCGCACCCAAAACGGACCGCCACCGGGTTCGCCTGTATTGGGGACCATCCCGCAGACGCGAAGCGGGCGATCGAGTCGATCGAAAAGCCATGCCTTCCGTTGCGATGCGGGCCAATGCGAAAAATCTTCAGGGAACGAAACGGAGAGGGTTTCGGAGGCGAAATACATCATCTCGTGCAGGCTCGATTCCGGAGCCCGGTCGGATGCGAGTGCTTCGAGATAATCAAACACCTGACGCTGAATCGTTACCAGTAGACCGCCCAATGCCTTTTTGTAGGTATAGGTCGGTGCCTTGCGAGAGTCGGGGAGAACATTGTCGATATTTTTGATGAAGATGAGGTCTCCCTGAAGATCATTGAGATTGTGAAGCAAAGCGCCGTGACCACCAGGACGAAAGACCAAACGTCCCTCGGACGTACGAAAAGGCTTATTGTCGAGATCGACAGCGATCGTGTCGGTAGAAGGCCGTTGGGGAGAAAAGGTGACGGCCAATCGTTTGCCCATCCGAACGATTGGAAGGGGAAGCTGTTGAACGTGCTGTCGGGCCAACGCGAGGTGGTCGGGCGACATGGTGAAGTGAACCGTTGCCGTCTCATATTGATCGGCGGTGTATACCGTCGCTTCGACGATATGCTCCGCAATGGGAGTGCGGATATGATCCGGATAGCGATGGAAGGGGAGCAGCCCTTTGGGGAGATGCGCATAGTCAAGCCCGACAGGAAACAGCAAATATTCGAGAATAGGTTTAATCCGCCTGGTTGCAAGCAGCGTCTGGCAGTCGAATCCGGCTCGCGCGAGGACGGCTTGAAGATCCTGATAAAAAGCGAATTCGGGGAGATTGGCGAAAAACGTGTGGATCGGGCCTGCTGACGACGTATCGAGTTCGAGAATCGGACGGTCGGGAGCATAGTCGCGGATTCTTTGCCAAAATGCCAGAAGATCTTTGAACATGCGGGTCGCAGCTCCGGAAGCCGGTACGAATTTCATTGCACGGCCCATGCGTTGTGCTTCGTCGAAGGCCTGGATCGAGTCGGAAATTTCCGAAGAGGACAGACGGCGGATTCCGTCGCCAACGGTGCAGGGGCGAACAAGCTGAATGTAGGGGAATCCTCGTTGAAACAGTGACAGCTGGTGCTCGATTTGCTCGAAGGGTATGCCTTTTTCACAGATGAAACGATAGTCATCCACCGTTAACATGGCGAGGTCTCGTTCAGTGGTTCGCGATCTCTTGGAGCTGGCATACCGCCTGTTCACAACCACTCATGCGGGACAAGAGGATCCTCAAAGAAAAGAAGCTACTCTTGTGCACCGCCCTGCAGATAGCCTAGCCCGATCTTGATGGCCCGGCGCGTGATTTCTGCCCAACGTTGTTCTGGATATTCGGCTAGAATCTTGGCAGCCTTAGGATCTTGTACATCGAGATCGATAATGCGAATAACGCCATCAATGATTTGTACGTCAGCCATGCTTGATATCTCCTTCGCTTAGCAACTCATTATTGTTAAGCCATATTGACTCCGTCGTCTTATTCAGAAATGGTTGTTCGCACACTGACTGGAAAGATCCGGTTCATCGTTTGCCAGATAGGGGTATGATTCGGCTCATTTTCTTGACAGGTTAGGGACCTGGTGTTAGCATTTTTTCCAACCCAGCCATCAGGTTTCGCTCGCCCCCAACCATCGGACATGCTGCACACATCCTCAAGAAAATCAAGTAAGGGGTTCTTCTATGATACACAATAGTGCCGCGCAATCCAACCTTGTCGGCAAACTGGTGAAGTGGTCTGTGATGCTCCTCAGTTTGTGTATGCTGGTGGCGTGCGGTGGACCACCGAAATGGGTGAAGCAGGGCTCTGGGGTCTACAACGAAGAGGAGAAAGCCATCTATGGAGTCGGAGCGGTAGTTGGCATTCGCAACGAACCGCTAGCATGGGAAACGGCGGAAAATCGTGCCCGCGCGGAATTGGCGAAGACCTTCGAAACGTATACGGCATATTTGATGGAAGATTATGCCGCCTCGACGAATGCCGGCGATGTCACGAGGGTGACCGAAGAACAAAATATCCAGCGTGCCGTTAAAACGTTCACGGCTGTGACGCTGAACGGCGTGCGCCCCATCGACCGTTACAAGGACGAAGAGACGAACACTTACTATGTGTTGACACGGCTCTCTTTCAAAGAAATGACAGAGGCGTTGCAGCAGGCGCACCAGTTGAATGCAGAAGTTCGGGATTTCGTCAAACGCAATGCCGAACGTGTGTTTGAGCGATTAGAGAAGGAAGAGGCCAAGCGCCGTGCAGCGACGACGAAGACCAATGAGTGACCCGTCTTCGCTCATTGCCATTATGTGGGGCTCTAGTGTGTGTCTGCCCAGGCGCGTTCTGAGCCCTATCATCATGGCTCTCATCGTCGGTGGGCTGGCGGGACTCTGTGCCAGCTGTGGAAAGGAAACGCGTGTGACCCGCGTGGACACCGGAGTGGTCACCGATCTCAGCGGGCGCTGGAACGATACCGATTCTCGGTTGGTTGCCGAGGCCATGATCAAGGAAATGCTCAGTCGTCCATGGCTAGAGAGCTTCGTCCGGGAAAAAGGGCGACGGCCTGTGGTCATTGTCGGTCCTATCGTCAATCGAAGCCACGAGCATATTAACATTGACACTTTTGTGACGGATTTGGAACGAGAAATGACCAATTCTCAGAAGGTGCAATTTGTGGCGAGTGCTGAGGAACGGGGAAGCCTCAGGGCCGAGCGTCGCGATCAGGCTGTTCATGCTCGTGAAGATACGCAGAGAGCTCCAGGGCGCGAACTGGGCGCGGATTTTATGATGACAGGAACCATTTCTACCATTCTCGATGAGGCTGAAGGCGTCAAGGCGGTATTCTATCAAGTCGATCTCGTCTTGATCGATTTGGAGAATAACGTGAAGTCGTGGTTTGGCCAAAAGAAAATCAAAAAAGTCATTGAGCGCAAACGGCTACTCTTTTAATCGGTGCGCTCGGCATTGCGTGGATGTCAATGGTAAACGGTGCGCTTCTTACTATGCCCTCGTCGTCGTGACCCTTCCTTCCGCGTTTACTTCTCCGGAGCGTCCCCTCTTCTTGGATCCGTGCAGAAGTGCCTTTCCTGCATGGTCTGGTTTCTCAAAGGCTGTGTCTGCGGGCTCTTTATTGTGTGCTTGGCCTGTAGCCATGGAGCCGTTCGATACGAATACGTTGAGCGCAGTTTGATCCAAGGCCATCCTGAAGTAGCCGATCGAGTGATCGAGCAGTCGCAGGATCGCTATCGTGCTCAAGATCGGCTGCTGTATGTTATGGATCGAGGGATGACGCTGCACTTAGCCGGTCGGTACCGAGAAAGTATAACCTATCTCGATGAAGCGATTCGGCTAGTCGAACAGCTCTATACAAAGCATATGCGCGATGAAGCGCGGGCATTGTTGGTGAATGATCGAGAGTTACCGTATGAGGGGGAAGCGTACGAACATATTATGATCCACGTGCTCCAAGCCTTGAATTATGCGCTTGTCGATGAAATCGACGAAGCGCTTGTCGAGGCCAGGAATATTGATCATCGTTTGAATGTTTTGTCCGATGCGAGAGATCCTGACGAATATCATGAGGATCCGTTTGCCCGATATCTCTCTGGTCTTCTTTACGAAGCCGCCGGCGATTTGACCAATGCCTATGTGGCCTATCGCAAGGCTGAACGCGCGTACCAGAAAGCGAGACCATGGCTCAAGCTCCCGGTCCCGACACTTCTCCAGCAGGATTTGCTGTGGATTACACAAGCTCTAGGTTTGGACAATGAGTATGCCATGTACCGGACACGGTATCCTGATGTGCCCGAACGCCCCGTGGTAGATGGCGGGGGGTCCCTCGTGTTGGTCAGTTTTGTCGGGCGAGCCCCTCGCAAGGAAGAACAGGTCGTGGATGTGCCGTTGAGCCTGGATGCGCTCCAACTCGTGGTGTTGGCCAAACAGGTTAGAGGGCGAGGGATCCATCGAGTACGAATCGGTGAAGCGGCGCTGTATGGGTTGTACGGAAAAATCGTGCGTGTTGCGCTCCCTGAAATCGTGCCGCAGCCCTCTCGTGTGGCCCGGAACCATCTCTCTCTGCACAATGGCAGCCATTACTATCATGGATACACTATGCGGATGTATGATCTCGGAGCCGTGGCGAAGAAAAATTTGGAGGATACCTATCCGGCTCTCCTTGTTCGGGCGGCTGCACGGGTGGCCCTTAAGATGGGGTTAGCTGAAGGCATAGGATATAGTGTCAACGCGGCCGTTCACCGTGACGAGGATCAATGGATTGGCGCGCTCGTTGCGGCGATCGCTCGTATCTTTGCGCTGGCGACAGAAGAGGCCGATACCCGCAGTTGGCGACTGCTTCCGGGAGAGATTCACTTGGCCAGACTGTGGGTGCCGGCCGGAGCGTATCGTGTCAGGATAGAATCCATCGATCGGGCTGGCCGAAAAATCGACCGTGAGCATGTCTTCGAGATCATTCTGGCCCCTGGTCAAACTCGATTTCTCACTCATCGTGTGCTGGACTGAAGGGCATGACTGCTCTTGCGATCATGGTGGCTGGAATTGTGCTTGCCGGCATGATGTCTGGCTGCTTGCACACAGATCCGGCTGCACCAGATTGGATTTCTGGTCAGAGCAAGACCTATCCGAACGCTCGCTATCTCTTGGGTATCGGCGAGGGTCCCACGCGGGCGGTTGCCGTGGAACGAGCGTATGCCGCAGTCGCTAAAGTTTTTCAGACAACTGTACAGGCTCGGTCGACGGATGTGGAATCGTATACCTCCACGCAGCAAGGATCCACGGAATATCCGGTCCACACGCTTTCCGTCGAGCATGAAGTACGGCTCAAGACGAACAAAATGCTGGAGAACGTCACGGTGTTGGAAGCATGGCAGCAGGATGATGACCATTATGTCGTCTTGGCAGGGTTGGATCGTCACCAAGCCGAACGCATTCTTCTCGATCGCCTCGCCGACTATGATCGCTCGATCGACCAAGCGATTCACGAAGCTCGCACGGGCGCTACGCTCTTGAAGAGAATTCGCGGCTATCGACGAGCGCTCCGCATGCTCGCGGACCGCGCGATGGCCGATGCCGATCTTCGGGTAGTAAGAGTCGATGGGCGTGGGGTTCCCTCCGGTTATGCTTCTGGGCAATTACGAAAAGAATTAGAGGCGCTTTTGTCAGAACGTTTTGTCGTTCAACTTGCCTTGACAGGGGAGTGGCCCACGCAACTCAAACGAGCCATACTCGATGGATTGGGGCAGGCAGGGTTGATTCCCGCAAAGATTGCGATTGCCCCTCAGAAGCATGTCAATTCCTTACCTCGCTCGGTTCCCCCTGCCAATTTACGGATTGCCGGGAATGCGAGGGTATGGGACGTCACCATGCCTGATCCCTTGTTCCGCTATGTGCGCTGGTGCGCTGAGATCGAGGTATCGGCATCCGATGCACAACATTTGCTGGGCGCGTTCGTTCGGTCCGAGCGCGAAGGTCACATTACGATCCAAGAGGCCAGGGATCGGGCCGTTCGCGCGATGCAAGCGGCTGTCTCGACAGGATTGGTTGAACTTTTCAACAGCTACTTCTTTGATGAAGTACCTCGAGGGATAGCCACGACACAGGCTTGCCCCAAATAATTTTTCACAAGCCCCCAAAAGCGCCACAAACGGTCCTCATCTGTAAGGCCGTCCGATGACGACTCTTCAATAAACGATGATAAATAGAGCACACTGCGGCTGGTTGTTAAGGACATGCCAACTCTGCGCGGAGTTCGGGCAGGATGCTGGTCCATTCTTGTGCGCTCGTCAGCAGGTGTTGATGAAACGTGCGATGGTCTTCGTTGCGTGGGCGAGATCGGGCGAGGTATTCGAGTGCTTGTCTTTGGTGACGGGTCGCCAATGCCAGCAATCGGCACGTGCTGGAGGAAGCCGGAGGGCGCCCCCCTGCCTGATCGAACAATGCCAATGCACGATATCCGTTTTCTTGCGCGCGAAAGAGGGCTTCTGCGCCTTTGTACAAGGCAGTCGTATCTGTTGTCGAGGTCCGTTCAGCCAGAATGGACGCCATCAGGGCTGCTTTGCCGATGGACACGCTGGCCGTTTCAGGATCGCCGTTGGCAATGGCCTCATCAGCTCGTTTGATCAGTCGATCCAACTCGGCAGCTTCCCCGATGACTTGGGCCGCGGATGTTGCACGGCCACAAAGAAAGAGACCAAACAGTAAGCAGGCAATCAGAAACGGATACGCGCACGCTTGCCCGCGCTTTTTCAAAGCCCAGCGACAACACACGACTGTCAATTTCTCCGCGTCGCTACATACTCACGTGGAGTCAAGGCAATGAACGTCCAATACGAGACATTCCGGAAAATCGCCTATTGGACCTGCCAGTCGAGGTCGATCTGTTTATGAGTCCAGTTTGTAGCCTCTCGGAGTTCCTTCATCGCCTTTGAGTTGTCGTAAATTAACCAGATTTTTCTTTCCAACTCCTTGATCGGTTCGATGGATTTTTCGTTGCGAAGTTTGCCAAGACCCCAGACCACTTGGGTGAGAACCGGGAAATCGATATCTTTCGAGGTCTTGATCGTTTTCAGATTCTCGGTGAGATAGGTGAGCAGCGGAGGTGTGATTCGGGGATCGCCAGTCGACGCCCCGATATTGCCGAGAGCCTTAGCTGCCGCTGCCCGAATTTCCGGACTCTGACCGTTTTGGAAAATTTCTGTCAGATAGGGGATCGCCTCGCTGCCTCCGGCGGCCAGCGCTTCGACGGCTTCTTCTGCAAGAGCGGGATCTTGCATGATTTCTTTAATATAAGGAATCGCTTCATGAGCTTGAATGTTGGTGAGCAATTGTAGGATTTTGAGCTTTCGCCGTTTCGAGGTTTCGGGTTTGTTCAAGATCTCTATGAGACGATCCTCTTGCCCCCATTCTGCCGTGACTATGACCGGGAAATCATACTCCTCGAGCTTGAGTTTGAGTTGTTGGAGAGCATAGGCTCCGGTATCACGAACGTTGGCGGCCTGAGCGGCCTCTCGCACTCGCTCAAAGTCTGTGCGAACTTCCTTGTACCATCCGAGATCTTTCCCCTGCAAACGATAATTGAACAAACAGGCCGGCCCTTTCCACAGCCGCGCCGGAGCATCGGGGAGATCGGCATCCCCGCCCTCTCGCGTCGTGCCTGTCCATCGTTTTCGTTCTTCGCATTTGACACGAAATTCGACATCGTGTGGCACGGAACGATCCGTCACCACGGTATACCCCGCTTCTTCCATGCGTCGTTTCACCACTTCCAATAACGGTGTGGCGTCGGCTCGTCCTCGTTCAGTCAAGGCGAGCACCGTCACGAGGACGGTTTGGGCTTTTTCGAGCAATGCTTTTTGTTCCGGCGTGAAATACGTCCGACGAGCCCAGCTTTCGGGAGGTAGGTTCGCCGTCAGCAGGAGGGTGCTGACCACCATGACGGTCGCCTTGATGAATGCACGTGTCACCATAGAGCCCCCATGGAAATTGAGTGAATTAGAAGATATCGTGGCCGCTTCAACTCAAATGCCCGTCCAAGTCCAATTGCTTATACGTCCAGTTTGTCGCCTCGCGCAAGGCCTGCATTTCTTCTGAATTATCGTGAATCAACCAAATCTTCTCTTGAAGTTTCGCCATCGGCTCGATGGATCGTTCGTCGCGCAGTTTTCCCAGGGCCCATACTACTTCCGTCAACACCGGAAAATCGATGTCTTCCGATGTGCGAATGCGGGTGAGTGTGTGTTTCAGATACTCTAAGAGCGGGGGGATGGTTCGAGGATCAGATGTGGTGGCGGCCACGTGGCCCAGCGTTTTGGCGGCTGCGGCTTTGATCTCGGGTTGGGTTGCGGTTCGAAACAGATCGATGAGAATAGGGATGGATTCCGCTCCGGCCCCTGCAAGAGCCGTGATGGCCTCCTGTTCGAGATCCTTGTCTTTCAAAAATTCTGTGAGACGTGGTAAGGCCTCATCCGCATTCATTTGGCTGAGCACGGACAGGATCTTGAGTTTTCGAACCTTGTGCGTCGACGGATCGTTCAGCAGAGCCAGCAAACGGTCGATTTGTCCCCATTCAGCCGTGACGGCAACGGGGAAATCATAGGTTTTGAGTTGTTCGGCGAGTTGATCGAGTGCATATTGGCCGGCATCGGATACTCCGACGGCTTTGGCAGCCGCGAGCGCGTCCTCGAACGGTGTTCGCACTTCCTTGTACCACCCCAAATCTTGACCATCGAGATAATACGTAAAGAGACAGGCCGGTCCTTTCCACAGTCGAGCCGGGGCATCAGGGAGTTCGGCATCCCCTCCGGCTCTCGTGGTGCCGGTCCACGTTTTGCGTTCTTCACATTTGACTTTGAATTCGACATCGTGGGGCTGCTGCCGGTCGGTCACGACGGTGTATCCAAGTTCTTCGAGGCGCTGCTTAACAATCGCTAACAGGGGCGCTGGATCACGACGTCCTCGTTCGGTCAAGGCTAGGACATTGACATAGACGGTCTGGACTTTTTCGAGTTTGGCTTTTTGTTCAGCGGAGAGATGCGTTCGCCGGGCATCGGTATCCGGAGGCGTCAGGCAAAGAATCAGTGCCAAAATCGTAAAGATTGGTAACCAGGTCTTCATAACGACCTCCTTGGCTGCAGAGAAATTCACTCTTTGTCGCTTCAATATGTATTTGTATTCTTTATTTTCTTTTGCCTCTGTAATGTAAGCCTTGTGATGAGGCCTATGTAATGCATGCGATCAATAAAGCTCATGGATATTCTCGTCTTGAATATACTCCTGGATCAAAATGGCCAGCAAGTCCGAAGGATGTAAAGCTCATGGTCCAGACAAATCGAAGCCGAGGATTGCCGGCACCCATATCCCGAATTCGATGTGATCGAGTTGAACCCCTTGATCGAGCTGGGTATACTCGGCTGCCATGCTGAACGACACCACAATTGCGCTTATTGGCGCTGGCAATATGGCCGAAGCCTTGGTGGGAGGAATCCTCAAAGCTGGTCTGGTCCGACCAGACGATATCGTGGCCACGGATGTCTCCGCAGAGCGATTGCGATGGTTCCAGGCACAGTTCCACGTTCGCGTAAATACGAATAATGTAGAGGCTACGCGATGGGCGGATGTGGTGATCCTATGCATCAAACCTCAAGTGATGGACGAGGTCCTGGAGGAGATCAAACGATTCTTGTCCGAGAAGCGGTTGATCATCTCCGTTGCCGCAGGCGTTCCTCTGGCGAGGATTCGGACGCGTGTCGGGACCGTCCCCCTTATTCGAGCGATGCCCAATACTCCGGCCATCGTCCAGGAAGGCGCTACGGCGTTGGCTCCAGGAGCAGAAGTCCCAGAAAGTTTGCTCGCATGGGCCTGTCGGATTTTCGAATCGTTGGGAAAGGTGGTGATCACCGAAGAACGGTTGATGGATGCAGTGACGGGACTCAGCGGAAGCGGTCCAGCCTATGTGTATATGATGATCGAGGCCTTAACCGATGGAGGAGTACTGATGGGTCTGCCGCGTTCGGTCGCGCATGTCCTGGCAGCCCAAACGGTCTTGGGGGCCGCTCGCATGGTGGTGGAGACCGGGGACCATCCCGCTGTGCTCAAGGACCGCGTCACATCCCCGGGTGGAACCACCATTGCCGGTGTGCATGCCTTGGAGTCCGGAGCGCTCCGAGCGACGATCATGAATGCGGTCCGTGCGGCTACAGAGCGGGCAAAGGAGTTGGGCGGGACATCGTGAGAACGTCTTTACGCCAGTTTACGGGCAACGTGTAGGATGATTAACGAAACGAAAGGAGTGCAACGTGCAGTATTGGGTCAAAGTGGTGTTCGTCGATAATCAAGAGCTGGAAGTAACAGATGCGATCCGACACACCATCAGCGACGACATGGAAATTTTAGAAATCGATACGCCTAAGGCCGTGACACTCATTCCCCTCAAGCAAATCAAGTATTTTTCCTGTGATGCCACCGTCTTTGCTAAAAAACCAGGATCATGAAAAGCTATGCTGCGCCGTTGAAAGTAAGAGAAAAGGGTGGCGAGAGCTTACCGAGCGGCGGTCTGCAACGGCGCGATATACGCGATGATCCCTTCCAGAATCCCCTCAGCCACACGGCGCTGATACTTTGTGCTGGTCAGCAATTTTTCTTCCCGGGGGTTCGAAATGAAAGCTAGTTCCACCAAAATGCTGGGCATCGTGGTCATACGGAGGACATAGAAGGGAGCAGTTTTGACTCCGTGGTCCTTGACTGCGTAATGCTTTTTCAATCGCGTGGTCATGGCATTGCGCAGAGTCCAAGCCAGTTCTTGGGACTCTTCGATCTTCTTGTCGTTCAGTTTGTCCGCCAAAATGAATTGCCAGGCCGGGCCATCTTCTTGGAAGGGCGTGCCGTTCTCACGAGCAGCAACTTCAAGGGCACGAGGGTCACTGGCTTCCCCAAAGTGGTAAATTTCTAGCCCCTTGACTCCCCGCTTGGGATGGGAATTGACATGGATGGACACGAAGAGATCAGCATTTTTTTTATTAGCCAATTCGGCACGATCTTCTAATGAAATGAAGACATCCTTTTCCCGTGTCATGAGCACGGTCGCTCCCAAACGCTCGGTCATGAGTGCCTTGAGGTGCTTAGCAATTTGTAAGACAATATCCTTTTCCTTGGTTCCGGCCCGTCCGATGGCCCCCGGATCTTTTCCGCCATGACCTGGATCGATGACGATGCGCATACCTTCTCCGGGTTTGCGTGGGCGCGGCTTTGAGGATGAAGTTGTTGCCGATCGTGACCCTGCAGTCCCATTCTGGCCGGGCGTGGTGGAGGACGGGTATAGGTCTAAAACGAGCCGATGCGGTTTGGTGAGGGTTAGGACACGATAACGGGCCAGCCGAGCCAGATCGAGGGTGATCGCGAGTTGACGTTTGGAATGGCTAATGTGGACTTCTTGAGGAAAGCCGGTTTGGCGGAGTTTGCGTTGGGCGAGTGTGGTCAATCCCGTACGGGCGAGCTTGAGAACCACGTGACGGGCCTCTTTCGCACGATGCGTCGTGTATGAGGCCGGCCCGCTTAAATCAAACACCAGACGGGTATAATGTTGGTGGCGGTGGAATCGGATGTTCCGAATCCAAACGGAGGAAGGAGTAGCTCGTTTTCTTCCGATAAGATGCCGCCATTCGGGATGATCTTGAGGCGTCGAGGCCCAGACCGGCATCGGAGTAGGCCAGGCTGCCAAGCAGGGAACACTGACCAGGCAGCATGCAAGCGTGATGAATAGAATGAGTCGCAGTCGGATCTTTGACATGAGCATCTCGTTCTATTGTTCAGAAGAATCGCTTCTTGTCAAGCACAGAACCTGTGTTCACGTTTTATCGTAGGCCTGCCTGCAAAGCTTGAGGCGATATCGCGACCATGAAAAAACAGCTCATTATTGACGGGTATAATCTATTAGGCGCATTGAACAGTCCAGGATTGATTGAATCCCAGAGCCTGGAATCCGCACGGGAAACCCTTCTCATGGCCTTGTTCCAGTATCACTTGCGGTCTGGGTATCCGTTGACCGTAGTCTTTGACGCCTGGCGTCAACGATATCCGGTTCCTCAGACTGAGCATCGCAGTGGAGTGACCATCGTGTTTACCCGTCAAGGCGAGCGTGCGGACCAGGTTGTCCAGCGACTCGTTAGAGCACAAGGCCAGACCTGTGTTGTCGTCTCTTCCGATCATGAAATTCTAGAAACTGCCCAAGCGCATGGGGCATTCGTGTTGCGGTCCGAAGAATTTGCCCGAAAGCTTTTTGCACGGGATCGGTCTGTTGCGTCTTCTCGTACAGGCTCCCCTCGTCTGAGCGCCCATGACAAATGTGAGGACAATGAACGAGAACGACGAGCAGACAAGAAAGGCAATCCTCGAAAACTTCCCAAGAAGGCACGCCAACGTCTTCGCACGCTCAGGAAATTTTGAATAGGCGTCGGCAGTTCTCCGTGGTGATATGGGCAATGCGGGCTAGAGCCCCTGGATCATCGCCGTGTCGGAGTTCGGCAATTTTCTCTGCCACATAGCGGACGTAAGCCGGTTCATTGCGTTTCCCTCGATGTGGAACCGGTGTGAGGTAGGGCGCATCCGTTTCCACGAGTAAGCGGTCATCTGGAACCATTCGCACAATGTCTCTCAGTGCTGTGGCGTTCGGGAACGTCACGATCCCGGAAAAGGAGAGATCAAATCCTAGGTCAAGTGCCTGCTCTGCAAGATGTTGATCCCCGCTAAAGCAATGAAACACACCGCCAATTTCATGGGCATTTTCCTCACGCAGGATCGCAACGGTATCATTCTGTGCTTCCCGCGTATGCACCACAAGAGGGAGGCGTAAACGACGGGCTAGACGAATTTGCTCTCGAAAGCACTGTCGCTGGACGTCCCGCGGTGAGTGATCGTAATGGTAATCAAGCCCGATTTCCCCATAAGCAACCACTTTAGGGTGCCGAGCTAGTTGTGTGAGTTCTTCGTACCACGAGGATTCGATCCTGCTGGCTTCATGGGGGTGCACGCCGACGGTCGCATAAATGCATGAATATCGATTCGCCAACTCGACGGCCGCTCGGCTAGTGGCCAAATCGCACCCAATCGTGATACAGGTATGCACGCCAGCTTCCTGGGCCCGTGCGAGTACGGCCGGAAGATCTGAATGGTATCGAGGATCATCTAAGTGGACATGACTATCGACCAGCATGATGGACTCCTTTCAGTAGGCGAGAGATATCCTATCATGACGTCAGAGCGATGTGCAGAGGCAATCGAGATGGCGAAGTAAACGATGGGTTGGGATGAGTCGGGATTTCGGCTGATCAATGGATTGGCTGGCCAGTGGCCGCTGTTGGACTGGCTAATGATCCAGGTTTCGCGAGAAGGAAATCTTCTCCTGCCCGTCGGACTGCTGCTTGTATATTGGGGGTGGACCAATTGGCGCGAAGCACGAATTGGGGCGCCTGCTCTGGGCCTAGTCGTGGGACTCGGCGATGGACTTGGAGGACTGCTCAAAACGTGGATCGGCCGTCCTCGTCCGTGTCAGGCGTTGGAACAGATTCATGTGCTTGTAGGGTGCGGGGGATCGTTTAGCCTGCCATCAAATCATGCGCTCAATACCGCTGCTGCTGCCATGTTTCTTTATCGTCTGTATCCGCTCACGGCCTGGATGACGGGTCCCGTGGTTGTGATGGTTGGCGTGTCACGCGTGTACCTCGGGGTCCATTATCCAAGCGATGTCCTAGTCGGGTGGGTGATCGGGGGCGTTATCGGGTCTGGAGCGGCAACGGTTCTGCTACGCTGGCCAAAGTTTCGCTCAAAACTCTGCGATTCTTTGAGATGACGGCGTGGGTCAATTCCGGGTTTCGCCTCGTTCAATGCGAATGCGGATGAAGCACTTGTGGGGAGGGCCCGCTCGTGATGCGGCTCAAGTCGCAATGAATGGTTTCTTCGTCGAGACATTCCGTTTCGACTTGGATCGTGAGATGGTGAATGCCAAAACGAGTACTCATCAACGAACGGATGGCGTGAAGAATCTCTTCGTGTCGGTGCAGGTGATCGGGATCGACGGCCACATGACAGGTCAACATGACGAGACGCGGTTCGACAGCCCAAATGTGGAGGTCGTGCACGTTGCGAACGCCTTCGATCCGTTCGATGCTGTTGGCGATTTCGGCAAGGTCCACACCGGGTGGGGTGGATTCGAGCAAAACTTCGAGGGATTCTCGAAAAAATGGCCAGGCACCTTTGGCAATGACGACCACGATTACCATGCTGATCAAGGGGTCCAGAATGGTCCAACCCGTGAAGAGAATACCTACGCCACAAGCGGCTACGCCGAGCGAGATCCAAGCATCGGCCAACATGTGCCAGAACGCGCCTCGGATATTTAAATCATCGATGGCAGCTCGTTGGAGCAGCAATGCCACCGTCAAGTTGGCCACAAAACTCAGCACAGCAATGCCGATGACCCATTTGCCGGCAACGGGCACGGGGGTAAAGACTCGTTGAATCGCCACGATCGTCAGTACGGCTGCGGTGACGAGCAAAATAAATCCATTCAAAAACGCCGCGATAATTCCGGCGCGATGATATCCATAGGTCCGAGTTTCAGTGGCAGGGCGAGCCGCCAGCATATGGGCCCATAACGCGAGAAATAACCCGCTTTGATCGATGAGATTATGCCCCGCATCGCCCATCAAGCCGAGGCTATTGGTTAAATAGCCGCCGAGGAATTCCAAGACGATGATGAAGGCATTGATGATAAGACCTAAAATGAGGCAAGAGCGAAGTTGTTCGTAGTTGGCGGATATGGGCGACACGGTCTTAGTTTGACATTGCCTGGTCTGGGGATCAAGCGGTGAACGACGATCCGCCTCTTGCTGTTCAGTCGGACGAGAAAGAACTCGCTCGTTCCGTTCATGTGCCATGACACGTCTTCCCATCCCCAATACTGTTCGATCACGAATCATGGGTCGCGGACGCAGGACGAAAGTGTTCGTCACGTTCGAGAGCGAGTTCGCTCCTTTAGGCGGGTTGGCAGCCGTGATGAAGGTCCTACCGAAAGAAATGGCGAAGGTCGATCCGACAGCCTGTTTGACGATTACGCCAT
>RFGF01000128.1 GCA_003695915.1 Nitrospirota bacterium | reverse complement strand
CTTGGGGCAGCCGATCCGATTCCGAACCAACGTGGCCTGGCTGCGCGGAGCATACTGAATCTCGCGTTCACAACCAGTTAGCTCCAATAGCATTTCGGCAAGTTCACGTAATGTCGTACGTTTTCCTGTACCAACATTATAGAAACGATCCGTTACATCAGCTTTCATGGCGCATACATTAGCCCGAGCACAATCTTCAACAGCCACAAAATCAAAAGCCTCCGAGCCATCACCTAAAATGGTTGGAGCTTCTCCGCGGTCAATAGCATCCAGCATCTTCATGATCACTGCAATGTAGGCGCCGTTATAATCCTGCCGAGGACCATAGACATTCATGTACCTTAGGCCAACATAGTCAAAGTGCTTGCTCGTACCCTTGTAACGATGGTGCAAAGCTCGACACATATGCTCCCCCGCAATCTTTGTGGCTCCGTAAAAGTTCTTGTTGTTATAGGGATGATCTTCAGTCATGGGCTCCTCGACCGCATCCCCGTAAACGGAAGCTGATGAAGAGTAGACCAGACGGCGAACGCCATTATTCAGCATTGCCTCCAGGACATTGAAGGTCCCTCCAATATTCACCTCGAAAGCCGAACGTGGAAAATCGTGGCAATGCAACAACCAAAGCGCCGCAAAGTGAAACACCCCATCTATTCCCTTCATCGCCTCGTTCAACAGATCACGATGAAGCAGTTCACCGCCCAGCGGAAAGATTTTGACTCTCGGGTCTTTCAGGGCATTCTCTAGATTTGCCTCACGGCCTCGGGAAAAGTTATCAAATATACGGATCTCCTCCACGTCTTCCTTAATCAATTCATCGACGCAATGGGAGCCGATTAGGCCTGCACCACCGATAACAAGTAGTTTTTTACCTTTCAGATCCATTTCACATCCTCTCCTTATCCAAGATATATTTGGCGAAACTCATGGAACTGGTAAAGGCTGGGGAAACGGCATTAAGCACATGAGTGCTCCGATCACCCCGCTCTACAACAAAGTCCATCACCAGTTCTTTCGCCTCCTTGTCAAACAACTGCGCGCGAATGCCCACTTTTCCTCTCTCGATCAGATCTGACTGTTTTAACTCAGGGGTCAATGCACGCGCAGCTTCAGCAAATCGTCTTCGAAGAAACCGAAAAGCCTCCTGGTTTGCAAAGTCCCTGAACCCCTGGCGATTGGATAAGTACTGATTTAAAATATAGTAAAGCACTTCAGCAGCCTCGGACAAGACAATCCCATCAAAACCCTGGTAATGTTCACGACCGAACGCAGGCACCGCTGTAGGTCCAAGATACACGCTTCCATCAACCTTCTTGGTGTAATGCACGCCCAAGAAGGGAACTTTCAGATCCGGCACAGGATAGATCAGCCCCCTGCATCGGACTCTTGATTCAGGCGATAATCGATAATAAATCCCTTTGAAGGGAAGGATCGAGTAGCGCATCCCAACTTTAAACTTATGTGCAATCTTATCTGCAAACAGGCCTGCACAATTAAACAACCAGCCATAAGAAAAGGTTTCTCCGCCAGCTTTCAGAACATGAGCTGCAATATCAATTTTCCGAACCTCTCGACCAGTAAGAACCTTGATGCCATGAGCCTTCAGTTCAAAGGCCAAATGCTGGACCACGGCACGTGGATCCACTACTGAGGTGTCCGGAGAATAAAGTGCACGGCCAGAAGCAGTCCTTGTCGACGGCTCCAGTTCATGAAGCTGCACTTCATCTAGGATCTCGACCCTGGCCCCATTAGCCACAGCTCGCCGATAAAGCTCATCAATTTGGCAATCGGCCTCCTCTCGCAAAGGAACAATCACTTTGCCCAGTTTTTTACAGGGCAGACCACTCTCTCGACAATAGCATGACATCAAATCTGAGCCAGCCTTGCATAAGCGAGCCTTGAGCGAGGATGGAGGATAGTAAATCCCGGAATGAAGCACTCCGCTGTTACGGCCGCTTCCATGAAGTGCCAATTCTGTTTCCTTTTCTAAAACAGCAATGGATGCTCTGGGCTGCCTAGCTCGCAACTCTCTAGCAATCGCGAGACCTACAATGCCACCACCGATGATCAAAAAATCATATTGCATGCGAAGTTATTTTTACAATGCTATCTCTGATCGTTTTCGCAACAAAGGCTTGGGCTCCTTCTTCCAGGTAGGGGTGCATAGGCAGGCTCAATACTCGTTTGGCGGCCTGCTCAGCAACGGGAAGTTTGACCGGAGAACCATCTAAATGAGCAAATACTGGTTGCAAATGCAGAGGCGCCGGATAATGCACCGCTGTGGGAATCCCAGCCTCCATTAAAGCTGTCTGAATTACATCCCGACTTTCAACTCCAATCGTATACTGAGCGTAAACTGATTTATTGTACGATTGGATGAACGGTGTTTTTACTAGACCGTTGAGCAATTCAGTATATCGCGCTCCGATCCTGGCTCGTGCTTCTATCTCGTCCTCAAAGACCTCCAGCTTGGCCAGCAAAATCGCCGCCTGCAAAGTATCCAAACGACCATTCACGCCTAGACGAGGATGGTGATATCGGCGATCTTGACCATGGACGCGGATGTCGCGCATAGCTTTGGCAAGATCATCGTCATCGGTAAAACACATGCCTCCATCGCCGTAACACCCCAGAGGCTTGGAAGGGAAAAAACTGGTGCAACCGATTGTGCTCAGACCACAGGAACGCCTCCCCTTATAGGTGGCTCCGAAACTTTGGCATCCATCTTCGATGACCGGAAGCCCGTGTTTATCCGCGATGGCATTAATGGCATCGAAATCCGCGCACTGACCGAAAAGAGAGGCCGGCATAATCGCCTTCGTCCGCTTGGTAATCGCCTGTTCGATGAGATTTGGATCGATGTTGTAGGTTCTCGAATCAATATCTACAAACACCGGCTTCGCACCGAGTAAAGCGATGGTTTCGGCGGTTGCGATGAAGGAAAACGGCGTGGTGATCACCTCATCACCTGGCCCGACATCAAGCGCCATCAAGGCGATCAACAAAGCATCCGTACCGCTTGAGACGGCTATCGCATGCCGGACGCCGACGAAATCAGCCAAGCGTTCCTCAAGCTCTATAACCTCCGGCCCCATGATGTACCGCCCATGGGCAAGAACCGCCGCCATTCGACGCTCGAGCTCCGGCCGGATATGTTCCTGCTGCGTTTTCAGATCGATGAATTCCATCAGGAAACCCGCCTCATGCGGCCATCTTTAAGCACATAACGTGCCTTCGTATGCGGGCAAACAGCCGTTCCTTCGCCCCTCAGGGGTAAGGGAAGACGTTCGCCGTATTCGCTCATCCAACCGATTTGGCGTGCCGGAACCCCCACCACCAGCGCATAATCGGGCACATCTTTCGTAACCACCGCGCCTGCCCCAATGAATGCATAGCGCCCGATCGTCGCCCCGCAGATGATCGTGCAGTTCGCGCCTAGAGTTGCCCCCTGTCTGACGAGCGTATTGCGATATTCGGCCTTGCGCGGGATTGTAGAACGGGGGTTGTATACGTTGGTGAATACAATGGAAGGACCGCAGAACACATCATCCTCTAAGGTTACATTGTCGTAAACGGAGACGTTGTTCTGGATCTTGACGTTGTTCCCTATCACGGCACGGTTACCAACAAAAACATTCTGCCCGAGCGTACAATTCCGCCCAATACGCGCCCCAGCACAGACATGCGTCCAATGCCAGATGCGCGAGCCTTCTCCAATTCGCGCCCCCTCATCGACGATGGCTGTTGGGTGAATGAATACCTCTTTCAATCAATACTCCAGCGGCAAGGCAACCGTTCTGCCATCACGAGCAGAAAGGTAGGCAGCAATCAGAATTTCGAGAGACTTCAACCCCTCACGGCCATCCGTATCAGGCTCCGCCCTTCCTCGAAGAACATCGATGACGTTGGCATAATATACCGGATGACCAAATCCATAAACCGAGGAAGTCTGATAGTTTGCCTGATTGATCTCGGCATCATACTCCCGTTCATCGGAAAATTCCCAATGCTGGATCTCGTTGACGGCCACACCACCCACACGAACGGTTCCCTTTTCGCCCAGGATGGTGATCGACCCCTCATAATTCTTGGGATAGGTGAGCATTGTGACAGCCATGGAGCCTAGAGCCCCGTTGCGCCAGCGAATGTTGAGCACGCCCGTATCCTCGACCTCGATGTTCCTCGCCAAGGTCCCCGTCATCGCATGCACGGACGCCACGGGCCCGATCAACCAGTCCAAAAGATCGACATAATGGCTTGCCTGGTTCATGAACGCACCGCCGTCCAGCTCCCAGGTCCCACGCCACTTCGCCGAATCATAGTAAGACTGGGGGCGCGTCCAGAACACATTCAAATGCACCATGTAAATGCGCCCGAACCGGCCTTCGCTTACCGCCCGTTTCAACAACTGGAGGGTCGGGTTCTTGCGATTCTGCTTGACGACGAAAAGGCGCACATGCGCCTCATCGCAGGCTCGCACCATGGCGAGTCCATCTTGCCATCGCGTAGCCATCGGCTTTTCCGTGACCACATGGACCCCATGCTTGGCCGCCAGAATCGTCTGCTCAGGATGCAGCCCACTGGGCGTACACAGCGCCACGAGGTCGAGCGCTTCTTTCTCAAGCATCTCCTCGTAGCGACGGTAGGCTGGGACACCAAGTTTTTCTTCATGCCGGCGTAGCACTTCCTCATCGATGTCGCAGATCGCAGCAAGCTCCAGATCATCCCGGTGCCGGTGGATGGAATCAAAATGCTTCGGGGATATGCGGCCGCAACCCACCACCGCGATCTTGATTTTCCTATCTCTGACAATGCCGTACATTTTGATTTGTCACCACGCTGTAATATTCGCGATACCAATCAACAAACCCGGGAATTCCTACTTCGATCGGGGTTGTAGGTGAAAAGCCAGTGTCCCGTATAAGATCTTCCACATCTGCATAGGTTGCCAGCACATCCCCGGGCTGCATCGGCAATAGCTTCTTGATGGCCTTCTTGCCCAGCGCATCCTCCAGAACCTCGATGAACCGCATCAACTCCACAGGATTGTTGTTTCCGATGTTGTAGATCCGGTAAGGAGCGGGGCTTGAGCCCGGATCGGGCGCATCCCCGGTCCAGTCGGGATTTG
>RFGF01000127.1 GCA_003695915.1 Nitrospirota bacterium | reverse complement strand
GATCGGCTGGCTCATCACGGAAAAGTTCGCGGAAACCTACAATGGGCAACCCATGGAATTCGCGGTGTTCGAGGATCTGACCGGTCTGTACGACGCGACGTTCTTTCCGGAAGCCTTCCGTCGGTACGGATCGCTGTTGACGGGAGGCACCCCGTATATTCTCGAAGGGGTGGTCGAAGAGGAGTGCGGCGAATGTACGCTGACGGTCAGCGCCTTGGAGGTCGTGAGCCAGGCCTCTTCGTTGCGGAGAGCCGAGTGATGGTGGTGCTCCCGTTTCGGTCAGATCCCCCAGCCGCCGCAGAGATGGATGTTCGCGCCGGTCACGTAGCGGGCTTCGTCGGACAGTAAAAATCGCACGACCGAGACGGCGTCTTTGACTTCGCCGATGTATCCGATCGGGATTTTCTTTTTCACCGCTTCCAGTTCGCCAGCGGGCGCGCTGCCGGAGTCGATGAAGCCGGGAGAAATCGCGTTGACGGTGATGCCATCCGGGGCGAGGAGCTTGGCCAGCGTGCGGGTAAGGATCAGCACACCCGCCTTGGCGATGTAATGAGCGGTGAACTGGGGTTGAGCCTCCATTTTGTCCGCGTTGGCCATGCTAAAGGAAATGATGCGGCCAAAGCGTCGGGCCTGCATGCCCGGGACTGCGGCTTGGGCGAGATAAAAAATGGGATCGAGGTTATTCTTGAACATCTCCGACCACCCAGCCGGGGTCTCTTGCAGCAAGGGTACACGGTGATAAGGGCCGGCACAGTTGATCAGGGCGTCGATCCGACCCCAGGCCTGTTCGACATGGGCAATGAGCTGTCGGGCTTGTTCGGGATCGGATACGTCGCTCTTGAGCGCGAGCGCCTGCCCACCGCGCTCTTCGATGGCCTGTGCGGTGGCTTCGGCTTCCCGCTGACTGGTGCGATAACAAATGGCAACGGACCATCGCTGGGCAGCCAAGTCCAGGGCGATGCCGCGGCCGATGCCTTTGGCTCCTCCGGTGATGACGGCGACGCGTTCAGCCATGCTGGGTTCCTCCTGTTCTGTTACGTATGATGGATGTCGGTGCACGAACCGGCTTTTTGGTTTCGTTCAGCGGACAATTTCGGTTTATTCTCGATTGAGCAGTCGCGCAGCCAATGTGGTCAGCACCCGTGCCGTGCGAGTCGAGATGCCCGAAGCCTGCTGTGCGTGTAATTCTTCGATGAATGCGTGAAGATCGTCGATGGTGTCAAGATCGCGCTGCATCGGAAGCATGCCTATGGAGAAGCCCAGCTCGCGAGCCGCCTGCTCAGTCCAAGCGCGCACTTGGTCGGTGGACCATGGGATCTGTGAAAAGAGCGAAGGGGCCGGAGTTTTGAGCGCGAGCAGATAGTAGCCCCCATCCAGGGTGGGACCGATAACGAGGTCGTATTGAGCGAGCATCTTCAGGGCTTCCGTCGCTAGCGATGTCTGAAATGTGGGGAGATCGGTACCCACGAGGATCACGGATCGGGCGCCGCGATCGCACGCCGTTTGCACCGCATGATGCAATCGGGCTCCCAGGTCGTCACCCACCTGATCCCACAAGACGATCGGATGCCGCGCGCCCAAGGCCTGAAAAAACGGGTGCGTGTGCGTCGGCGTACAGGCGAGCACGCGTGTGACGTCGCGCAATGCGCGGCTTCGTTCTATCGTATCCATAACCATGCTGCCGTGGAGCGTGGCCGCCTCGTCTGGAGTCAAGGGCGGGCAGAGCCGAGTTTTCACCTGACCGGGAATGGGCGCTTTGGCAAAGATAACGAGCGTGCGTTGAAAATCCGGCGTCTGGGTCTCGAACGGTTTCCGGAATGGCCCCTTCGGTGATCGATGGCGCTTGGAGCCCTGTCGCTTACCGAACGGCGCCATAAAACCGCGTCAGCGTTTGGGGATGACATCCGGCCCAATACAGGAAACGGAGCGCCCACATTTGAAGAATCGTCCGGAGCGGGCCTTGCCGCTCCCATCGTCGGAAGGAAGTGATGACGTGTTCCCTGAGAGCACACATGCGTCCCATTCGTTTGAGACGCCGTGAAAACTCGATATCTTCCATGATGGGAATCTCGGGAAATCCGCCCAATCGTTCGAACACGCTCCGACGCACGAAGATTGCCTGGTCGCCGGTGGCGATGCCGGTCCAGCGGGAACGGAAATTCATCATGCGGCTGACGAGCCAGGCATACCCACGGTCATGTTCAAATCGGACGTCGAAACGGCCTCCGACAGCAGCAGGATCGCGAAGCGCCCGTTGGATGATCGATTTAGCTTCTACGGGGAGTTGCGTGTCGGCATGGAGAAACAACAAGATATCGGATCGGCAGGTGGCCGCGCCGGTGTTCATCTGCACTGCCCGGCCACGGGCGCTCGGCACGCATCGGCCGTGAGGGTATGCGTGTTGTTCGAAGATGGATGCAGCGCGAGCGAGTGTCTGATCATGGCTTCCCCCATCCACCACGACAATCTCTTCGAATCCCAAGGCGATCACCCCGGGGAGTAACCGTTGGAGCGTAGGGGCCTCGTTCAAGGTTGGGATGATGACGGCGATGGTCATAGACACGGAAAGCCGCGACCGATGGCGTAGGCGTTTGACCAGCAGTTAGCGACTGGGAGGAGGTGAGGGTTTGGGGGTCTTGAACATAAAGAAGACCACGAGCGCGATGGTACCCCAATAAATGATGTATTTGTGCCAAAAGAGCACTTCGCCGTAATGAAAGAAAGCGAGCGCACAAATAATCGAGAGCGCGATGACCGCATAGCGCACGCCCAGGATTTCGATGGAAGACTGAGCCCATAACGCCATGCCGGTGAAATACACAATCATGGGAAACACGCTCATTTCGGAGCCCGTGCTGGCTGACAAAAAGACATTCAAAAACCCGATGAAGACCATGGCGGAACCGACCATCCGCATGCCGACTTTCATCTGACGGTCTTCGCTGGTTTCCGTGTCCTCGTCTTGTGGACGCGGGCGCCCCGACGGGGGTGGTGATTCCGAACTCGGTTGAGAGGGTCTTTCGCGTTCCGGTTCCATGGCAATCCCTACCATTTAAAATGTTTGCTCAGTGTCAGTCCTTGAGCATAATACGAAGAGCCCAAAGCCGATCCGTAGAGATGGGTCGGCGGAGCCGACATCTTTTCATAGAGCACCTTGAAGAACGTCTGCCCGTCATGAATTAAGAATGGCACATCGTGAGGGCGAACTTCCAGTACCACTTGCGTCCCTTTTCGTGTTCGGTTCCCGAAGCCGAATCCAGGATCGAAAAATCCCGCATAGTGCGTGCGCAACTCGCCGCAGGCGGCTTCATACGCGACCATTTCTGCTGCATATTCCGGGGGAACCTGAATACGTTCTTTGGAGACGAGGATATAAAACTCTTCCGGTTCCAACAGCAAGGTGGCATCGGGTTGGCGAGGAATCGCCTCCCAATAATCCGATGCCGAATAGTAGCTGATTTTGGATAAATCGATGACGTGGCTGTTTTTCTTCGCGCGATACCCGATCACCGGCGTCGGCGATCCAGGATCACCCTGGAGGTCCACACGGAGGAACAGCCCTTGGTCGATGCGAAGCTCGCGAGAAGCAATGGGCCGGTTCCTCACGGTCGGTTCGCTGTTGGTGTAAAGAAGCGGGACCGTTCGGTGAATCCGACGCAACTGGGTGTCCGAGACCTGAGGTCTTCCGGAAATCAATCGTAATTGATTCAAGGACAATCCAGGCTGCACCCGGATGGTGAACGAACGGGGAACGACCTCAAGATATAACGGCCCGTGATAGCCAGGCCGGATATCGTCGAATCCGACATTGAGTTCGGTAATCACACGCGTAAAAATGTCCAGTCGGCCGGTGGAGCTCTTGGGATTGGTCCGGCCCCGGACGTGCTTGGGAAGACGGACCTGTTCTTGAAGAGGAATCAGGTAGACGTGCCCCTTTTCCAAAATTGCGCCGCCAGTCAAATCCAGTTCGTACATGATCAGATCCCGAAACATGTCCAGCCAGTTGAGCTGTGGCTCGAAGGCATGAGGGCGCTCGGGCAAAAAACTGCTGATCAGGCGATACGCTTTGGTTCCCAGCCGAAGGTCCAGGCTCGCAGGCTGGATCTGCCGGTCGTCGATCGGGCGCTCGGCATAGATCACGCCTTCAGCGATGAGGGCTTTGATGCGCTGATACGGCAGGATGCCATGTTTTCGGGGCGTACTCATCACTGAACGAGGCCCATGGGTGCACGGTTCGTTATTCGTAGACGCCTTTGATCGAACACCATCCATTCGATGAGGAGGATGTCACCATCGGCAACTCGCGGCTGCGTCCTCGAGCGGGCTGTGGATAATGATAGATTTTATTTTCGTAATTTTTGAGCACAGCGCCCTGCTCGTCCAAATTCAGCAAATACTCGTTGGGGAGCAGAGGGATTTTCCCGCCGCCGCCCGGCGCATCGATGACGAAATGGGGCACGGCCATACCGCTGGTGTGTCCTTGGAGCGCTTGAATGATTTTCAGTCCAGTTTCTACCGTCGTGCGGAAATGATTGGTCCCTTTGGTCAAGTCAGCCTGATAGAGGTAGTAGGGTTTGATCCGGGCTAGCAGGAGCTGGTGCATCAATCGTTTCATAATCTCGGGATCGTCATTGACGCCTTTGAGGAGCACGGTTTGGGCTCCGAGCGGAATCCCGGCATCGGCTAGACGGGCGCAGGCTTCCTTGACTTCGGATGTGAGTTCGTCCGGATGATTGAAATGGAGGTTCATGTAGATGGGGTGATAGCGCTTCAGCATATGACAGAGTTCCGGCGTGATTCGTTGCGGCAAGGTGCCGGGGACGCGGGTGCCGAATCGAATAATTTCGAGATGCGGAATAGAGCGCAGCGCGTTCAGAATGCGGTCGATCAGATGATCGGGCAATAACAGTGGATCGCCGCCGGACAGAATCACATCACGAACTTCCCGATGTTGGCGGAGATACGCGATCGCTTGATCGAGTTCGCCTTTTTTCAAGAATCCCGGCTTGCCGACCAGGCGCTTCCGCGTGCAGAACCGACAGTAAATCGGGCATTGATTCGTGACCATCAACAACACGCGGTCGGGGTAGCGATGGACGAGATGGGGTACGGGACTATCGAGATCTTCTTCCAATGGGTCGTCAGGGCTGTCGAGATCGTCCAGTTCCACGGGGTCAGGTACCACTTGTTTCCAGATGGCATCCCCTTTGGCTTTGATCGTGGCCAGCACGGTGGGGGTGATCCTCATAGGATACGGCCCCACGATCTCTTCGATTTCTTTTGGGTCGACATCGAGATGCTTAGCGAGATCTTTGGGCTTCGTGATGCTCGCAGCTAGAATCCGTTTCCATTCTTCCATGATAATCAGGCTCCTCGTAGACGAATGGCGAGAACGATGATCATATCGAGACACTCACGCCATGGCATGAGCATCCAGCATTTGCCATACCGTGGACATTCCGCGACTACGGATTGGCCCCAGACGAATACCCATCGAGATAGTCCAGGATTTCTTGCGTTTCCGTCAACACGATGTCTCCATCAACCAAAACTGGCACATAATATTGTCCGGAGACCTCATAGACCTGCGTCCGAAACGGCCGAAAATCCGGCACGATGACCTCTTCGTACGGGATGCCCAAGGCATCCAGCTTTTGCCGAACCAGAGCACACTCCGGACACCACGTCACATGGTAGAGCGTCATGAGCGTGGTCCTCCTGGTCCTTGTTCGCTGGTGCGAGTCGAGGAGGCATGATCTGCAATGCTACATGGAACCATGACCGCGTCCCGCATGCCGTGAATGACTTTTTTCTCGATGGGGCAGATGGTCGCAAGGATTCCTCCCAGGGAGACGCCGTCCTGATGGACAAAATAATATGGGCACAAACGTACTCGCCCAACCATGGTGCGAGGCTCTTTCGTGTCGGGACTCCAATAGTCCATCGTCACCCGTCGGCTTTTGTGAAAAGACTGAAGAATATGCGGGGTCCTCGGAAAAGCCTCCAGTGCACGGTCGATGACCGCGGCCCATTCGGTTTGGGGCAAGTCGTGCCCAATGGCGACGCCACGACTCCCCCAGGCCAGCGGGGAAAATCCTGACGGCTTGACGACAAAATGTCGTTCCTTTTGTGTGGCATGAGCCAATATTCGCCAATCGGTCACAGGTTGTCCTCTGTGCGTCAGGCCAGGAATGACGGCTGTCGGCGGCAACGGCTGGGGGTCGAGAATCCACGTCTTGGGCGTCAGGTGCTGTAGGGTCTCAAACGTTTCCATTCCTAGGACTTGTCTCCAGTATGGTTCTAGCACCGGATGCTGAAGAAGTGCAAAGGCCATTTTCTCTTCCAGCCAAGGTTTATACGGTGGCGTGACCCCAACCAAGCCCTTTTTGGCACAGTATTGAATCAATTCTGATTTAGGGATGTTGGGAAGGTCGAAGAGCTCGAAAAACCGATACACGAGCGAGACTGGCTGCTTCCCGAATCGATCCGGAAGCCACACGCCCTCGTCGGTGAATCGTAAAGCTCTGGGATGCACGCAAGCGGCTTCGATGCCGAACGAGCCCAGTCGGCTGGCGACCCATTGCATTTCGGCCCGATAGTCCTCAGACTCATCCGACACGGTAATGGCTACTGTCGGTGGGCGGCCTTCGAGACGAAACCGGCACATGTCCGCGAATCCTTGAACCATCCCCTGGGCTCCTCCAATGACATCGCTCCTTCCCGTGGCATAGATGGCCGCCAAACTTCCTGTCAATCCGATTCCACCCGGGACAGCATCCAGTTCGGTCATAAGTGGGCCGTGGTCGGTCAGAAGAAGATCGGGTCGAATGACATCGGGAAGCAAATCCCGAAAACGATTCATCCGAGCGAAGGTGACAAGCGATTCAGGTTTTCCCTGATCCAGATATCGCTGAATCCATGCCGGGGCCTGTCCTCGAACGCTGTCGAGGTATAAGCGGTTGAGAGCTCGATAGAAAGCGAAGAGCTGTAAACCCAATGCAGACAACAAAGTCAGCTCCTCATGAGAGAGAAGAAACGGAGTTGTCCCGATTCGAAAGCTATCGGAGTGGTCGCGTCTCCATAACCCGTCGGAGACGAGACAGGCTCGAATGGTTTCGTATGTCAACGAACGCGTCGTTGAGACGGCGGGGTTGGCAACGGATCCGGAATGTATCGTCACGGGGTTTGTAGCATTAGGTGCTGGATGGCGCGCACAACGACATGCTTGACGCGTGGCTCATGATGGAGTCCAGCATGGATGAGCATGCATGCCCGGCGCCGGACTCGAATGCCTCGCTCGGTTGGTTTGCGGCACGGAATTTCTTTTCAACAACCGGATCGAGAAGCGAATTGATCGTAACATGAGGCCTTTTCATCGGACAAGGGAACACACGATGTCGGAAGATCGGCGCTGATTGTGCGCCATGGCTATTGAAGCATGGCTTCAAATATGAACGGCGATGCTCTCAAGATGGAAAATGAACGAACCGACATCCTGTGCAGAAACGTCGTCCCAAGATTCTTTATTGTGACGCAACGATGAGGAACAGTGATGAATATTCGAGCTCTTTCCTCTTCCCTATCCGATTTCTTCAACGCGACGCATTCCTCCGATGTTGCTGCAAGGTTTCAACGCGACGCCAAATTGCCGGAGCGGGCTTTCTCGACATTTGATGCCCGAACACGGACAATGGCCGGGGTCACCATTGTCACGGCTGAAGGCGATACCGTAACCTTGTCGAGCGATACGGCAATCAGGGTTCGCGGCATGACGTACAACGCGAGGGGATTTGCAGAGAGACAGGCTGTACGGTTTCAGGGCCAGGCAATCGAAACCCAAATGACCCATCGTCAATTTTGACCGTTCAAGGCGATCTCAATTCACAGGAATTGCGTGCCGTTCAACACGTGATCAAACAGCTCAGCACCGTTGCTCGCCATCTCGCCTCCGGCGATTTGGTTGCGGCGTCGGAAGCGGGTAAGCAGATTGAAACTTCGGGATCCTTGGCGGCTGTGGATCTCCGCGTTCGTCGCGTTCAGGCCGTAGCTGTCCAGCAGGCGAGCGATGTCCTGAGTCGAGGCAGGCAGGATTCCCCAATCTCTGAACCGGCAGACGCATTGAAGCGGCCCGTCGTGCCGACAAAAGGCGTTGTCGATTCGACGCGGGAGGAATCAGATGTCGGAAGCAACGAGTTTGGTCGGTTCGGCACTCTTCGTCTCGAGCAGGCTGAGTATCTTTTCGAGTTACTGGACAAGTTCAAGAAAAAGCTGGATCGGCAGATCGATCGATTGACAGAGAGCATTCGCGGCCGGCAACGGTCTGTGGCCGATGATGAACAGGGTCGAGAAAGACATGACCATGTCATCGAACGTCAGGGTGAGCAACTCGTGCGGAAAGCCGAGCCAGTGGTAGCTGATCTTTACAATTCGTTGGCCAAGGCTGACAAGTTCTTGAATCGGACCGGAGAACAGTCGCCCTCGTTTCGTCCTTCGCTTGCCGCAGCTCGCGAAGAAGCAGTCGCATCGTCCGGATCTCATCCGTCGATTTCTTAATTATTATAATCGCCCCGCATCTTTTCGATGCCGTCCGAGCCACCTCGCTCATTGCCTCATCCTGCCGCGCCCCGATTGTCCCCGGCTGCTTGCTCGCCTACGAGGGGGGGCAGTATGATGGTCCTCATGGGCACCATGCCGAAGCCTCAGCACCTGCGTGAATTGCCGCTCGTTTCTGTTCCGCAAGGTATTCCCACGCAAGTTTGTCTGACATGCAAGGTGTGTTGCCGATTTCCAGAAATCGACAGTTTCTTGCGACCCTATTTTACAGAGGCAGAAATTCGTGCAGCCATCGCACACGGCATTCCCGAGGCGGCATTTCCTCGTCACGAGGGCTGTCAGATCGAGGTGGTGCCCCATCCAGCCGGCGAGGGATACCTCTGCCCTGCTTTCGATCCAGTGACCTCTCGCTGTCGGATCTACGAGGTGCGCCCGTTCGACTGCCAACTCTATCCATTTGTGATCATGTGGGATTCAGCGCAAAAGATGGTCGTCTTGGGATGGGATACTAAATGTCCCTATTTGATGGCGCAGACTCAAGGGCGTTCCCAAACCGATTCCTCTCGACACTTAGCGAATGGCCATCTGTTGTTGTCACCTGAATGTCAAACGATTGCTGAAGCTGTGGCTACGCGAATCGAAGCGGCTGCGATGTTGGACGTCCTGGCTGCCCATCCCGCCCTCATCACGCGTTATCAGGACGATGTGGTCGTTCTGCGTGCGCTCGGCGAGCTCACGGAACGCGTTCGTCGCAAACAGCGAGCACAATCCTCTCCCTCGTGCTAATGCCATCTGGTTCGATGCGCGACTCGGGGCTTCGGTGACGACAGGAATGTGCTGAACGATGGACTTCGCATTGCGGCCGTTGACACTCGGCGAACGACCGCAGTTGGAACGGGCGATTGCGGAGATGACCCCCTGTGAGCGATCCCCGTTGGCGCATTGGGCGTTTGCCCCGCATTTTATTTGGCAGGGGGCGTTGAACTATTGCTGGACCGTGCTCGATGGCTGGTGGTGTATCTTCGCCGATTGTGCGGATGGGCTCTATATGCCCCTTCCGCCCGTGGGAGCATGGCCTCGGGGTGTGCCAGATGTCGCGGAATCATGGAAGAAGACCGTGGTCCGCGCGATGGAATACCTGAGACATCGAAACGGTGGCTCATCGGTGACGCGCATCGACAACATACCCGAGGAGTTGCTTCCTCATTTTGAGTCATTAGGATATCGGTTGACCCTCAAGGATCCAGATTATTGTTACCGGACGGCAGACCTCGCAGCGCTACGCGGTCAGGCGTTTAAATCCCAGCGTGCGGCCTGCAACCGCCTGTCTCGCACGCATCGTGTGCACTACGTTCCATACCGTCGTGACGACCGCGAAGCCTGCCTGGCAGTGCTGGATCGTTGGATCCTTCAGAAACGACAATCGCTAGCGTCGTCCAATCCTGATATGAATGCCGGTGCAGTCGATATGTTAGGCGACGCTGCACGCGCGCATCGTGTGGCTCTGGAGTACGATGATGCTCTCGGGTTGGTTGGGCGTGTGGTCCGGGTCGATGGGGTAATCGCCGGCTATACGTTCGGCTTTGAACGGTCTTCCGACGTGTTCTGTGTGCTCTTGGAGGTGGCCGATCGTACGATCACCGGATTGGCGCAATTTCTGTTTCGGGAACTCTGCCGCGAAATGCAACGGTATCCGTTGCTCAATACGATGGATGATGCAGGCCTAAGCCGCCTTGCCGCGTCGAAACGGCTGTACCGCCCCTGCCGATTGGTTCCTGCCTATGTGGCCACCTATTCCGACTCTTGAGGCTGGCATCACGAAAGTTGTTGTCCTCTTGCCAGCCCAGTATAATGGCATTCCTTAAATATTTCCGTCCTATGACGAAACATCGACACGGACAAGGATGGTTCCATGAAAGGTCAAGAAGTCGGTATCGAGCAATATCGAATCAGAGAAGAGCCATTTTATGAGGAAGTGAACGGCGAGATCGAGCTTTTTACAGTTGCAGCTCGATGCCGAATGCCCGTGATGCTCAAAGGCCCGACCGGATGCGGCAAAACGCGATTTGTCCAACATATGGCCTATCGCCTCGGCCGGCCGCTGATCACCATTGCCTGTCACGAGGATCTAACCGCTTCGGATCTCGTCGGTCGGTATTTGTTGAAGGGAGAGGAAACCGTGTGGGTGGATGGCCCGCTCACGTTGGGCGTCAAGCATGGGGCCATTGTGTATCTCGATGAAATCGTCGAAGCGAGAAAAGACACTACTGTGATCATTCATCCCTTGAGCGACGATCGTCGACTGTTGCCGGTCGAGAAAAAGGCGCAGGTGATCGAAGCCGTCGATGACTTTATGCTGGTGATCTCCTTCAATCCAGGCTATCAAAGCGTGCTCAAGGATTTGAAACAAAGTACCAAGCAGCGCTTTATGGCGGTCGAATTTTCCTATCCGCCACCCGAGATCGAAACACGGATCGTGCAGCACGAAGCTGGGGTGGAGCGTGACATTGCCCAACGACTGGTGAGACTAGGAGAAAAAGTTCGGAATTTACGAAGCCATGGGCTTGAAGAAGGGGTCAGTACGCGGTTGCTCATTTATGCCGGAACGTTGATTCGTCAAGGGGTTCCTCCCCATCGAGCGTGCGAAGTCTCGGTGGCGAGGCCGATTACCGACGATCCCGATATGCAGCGGAGCATTCAGGAGTTGATCAAGGCGATTTTTTGAACATCATGAGCGGATTTGCGACGATCGGGAAACGTTCAGCTTGCTGCTTGGCTATCCTCGTGTTCTCCTCCGGTTGTTACGGCGTGTTTCATCCGGAAACTCACCGGCTGGTCAAGGCCGCGCAAGGATCCACCGGCATCGAGACCGCCTTGAACCTCATTGCCATGACGGAGCAAACGCTGAACCAAGTACGCATCCAAGCCGTAAATCCTTTCCCGTTCGACGAGCTTCACCATCAGTTTCATGCCTTGCAACAGGCGATGTGCCAGGTTTCGGATGCGGACGCCGCGACTCCTGCCTATGCCCAGGCTGTGACGCTCGATCAGGAACTGGAAACGGTGTTTCATCGGCTCCGGTAATATCGAGACGATCCGCCTCGGCGCGATCTGCACCTCGACCTTTTCGAACTCCGACTCAAGGAACTCCGAGCTGCCTTGCAGCGCGTGTTAACGCGGTCGCATCAATAACCATTGCCTCGGAACATCCTCGTTCCTGTTTCTCGATTTGGATGACCGAGCGGTGCATTCCGTTCTTTGGAACAATCGGCCGAACAGGGGATGTCTTACGGCGTCCGGGCCTGGTCGTTCAGGCCGAATCGCTCTATCGCCAGGCGTTTCAGAGCCTGAAGGTTGAGTTTGCCTGTTCCTAGGATCGGGAGTTGCTCGATTTTCAGGAATCGATCGCGGCGGGGAAGAAAGAGCGGAGGAACCCCATTGGCGACGGCCCGTTCGAGGATGGTCGCGATCATGGATTCCTCGCAGGTGTGGAAGACAACCAGTTGCTCGCCTTTTTTCTGATCGGGAATGGAGGTTACCGCTAAGATCTGCGTGTCGGCTCCCGCAGCTTTCTGTAACGCATCCTCGACGAGGGCATGGGGGACCATTTCCCCGCCGATCTTCGCAAAGCGGGCAAGTCGATCGGTAATCGTGATGAATCCTTCCTCGTCCAATTTGGCGATATCGCCGGTGATGTACCACTGACCGTGCATCGCCTCCGCCGTGAGGTCGGGGCGGCCGAGATAGCCATTCATGACATTGGGGCCTTTGACCAGCAGCATGCCAGACATGCCGACAGGAAGGGGAGCAAAGGTTTCCGGCTCCACAATGCGGACGCTGACACCTGGTAATGGCCGGCCCACGCTGCCGGCACGAAAGGCCGGATGGTTCAGGCCTGCTGCTTGATGATCAGGGCAATTGACGGAAACCACGGGGGCGCATTCGGTCACGCCGTACCCTTCGACCGGCCGAACGCCAAACCGGGCTTCGAACGCATGAGCCAATCGGTCGGGGAGTTTTTCGGCGCCGGTGATCACGACCCGAAGCGATCGACATTGTTCCGGCGTCCATCGGCGAAAATAGAGTTGAAGAAAGGTCGGGGTGGCAAGCAGGATCGTCACCTTGTATCGCTCAATCAACGATCCGATCGGTCCGGCATCCAAGGGGGAGGGATGGTAGACGACGCCGACGCCATGAATGGCGGCGAACCATAAGGTTGTGAGATAGCCGAAAGAATGAAAGAAGGGCAAAATACCCAGCATGCGATCGCGCTTGTCCACGTGGAGGATTTGGGCGATCCCTTCGAGGTTCGACACGAGGTTGAAGTGGCTGAGCATGACGCCCTTGGGTTCGCCGGTCGTTCCACTGCTAAAGATAATCGTCGCTAAGTCGTCGATGGAGGGAGGCGTATCCGAGCCGCAGGCACGTTCGATCGAGCGGGGCGAGGCCAAGAGTGCCAACACAAGGGCAACGACTTTATCGCGTATGCCGATGGAGGCACGAAGATCTTCGAGCCAAATGACGGCTGCTGATTGCGGAGGCGCAATCTGGGCTTTCCGAACGAAGTCTCGACTGCTCACGATGGTGCGCAACCCGGCTTGTCGGACGATGGCTTCCATCCCGGATTGCCCGATTGTGTAATTGAGATTGACGGCGATACGCCCTACCAGTGTCGCGGCAAGATTCGTCAAGGCTCCACCGACACTGGGTGGGAGCAAGATGCCCACTGTCCGCTGATCCCGCCAAAGTAAGCGAAGCGCACGAGCCAGCACGATGGCGCCGATCAAGGCCTGCAAGCCGGAGACCCGTGGTCTGGTGAGATCGGCAAACATCAGACGCAGAAGATGCCGTCGCAGGCTCCGCACGACGGCATGATGCAGCAAGGGACGAGTGGATTTGGCGTTGCGCCAAGCGATTTCACCCAGTTCTTGAATCGTTTGTTGAAGCTGTTCAGGACTGGATTCGGCCGAACGCGGTGCCCCAAAGACCACGGCGAGAGGATAGGGAATAGCTGGAGGCCATTTCAGCGAAAAACGCCCTTGCACGCAGCGAAAGATGTTTCCCCAGAGCCGATCGAGATAAATCGGCACGAGAGGCACGCATGGGCTCGGAAGAATCCGTTGAATGATTTGAGATAAAGGGAACTCCTGTCCAACCCGTTCGCCCTCCGCGATGAGGCACACGAGGTCACCAGCTTCGAGTCGGTGTCGGGCCTCTTGCCACACGGTTGCTCGGGCTTCAGCCGTGTGAGCCGATGAAAGCGACAAGATCCGCATGTGTCCCAGGATCCAGCGCAGAACAGGGTGCGACTCCAAGACCGCCGTCTCTCCAACGAAGGTCACCGGGCGATCCAATGAGGCCTGGATGAGAAGTCCATCGATCACGGAGACGTTCCATGCCACCATGAGCGCTCCACCCTTCACTGGGACGTGTTCGCGCCCCATGACCTGGAGTCGGTACAGTGTGTTGGTGAGGAGCAGCAGAATCGATCGCAAGAGGGCATCGGGCATGAGCCTGACAGTTGCAATGAAGGCCATCAGAATCGTCGCACCTGCAAAGATGAGAATCTCGGTAGCGCTCAAGCCGAGGTTGGCGAGTCCTCCAGCCCCCAATGAGCCTACCAATACCCCGCTAAACACTGCGGTATTGTTCAAGGCAATGACGGCGCCGCGCCGATCATCTGGAGATCGCCATTGGATCAAGGCGTTGATCGGGACGACAACAAAGCCACTGGCCAATCCCAGCACGCTCATGAGGAATAGAGTCCCTCTGAGAGATGGCTGGTGAACCCCGAGAAGACAAAGAAGAAGGCCGATCCCCATCGCGCCGAAAGGGATCAGGCCGTATTCCACCTTGGGCCCAGAAATCTTGCCGGCCAAAATCGAGCCTATCCCGATACCGATTGCGAAGGCGGCAAGAGGAAGACCGGTCAGTGTATCCGTTAGATGCAAGACAGCTTTTCCATAGATGATGATATCTTGCCCGACCAAGCTGGCGACGGTCCAAAAAATAATCGCACCCACGATGGCAAAGCGAAGCATCCGATCGTCTCGGATCGCGTTCCAGGCGATCCAGATCGTCAAAGCGGTTCCGCCTTCGGTTCGGGCTGCACGAACAGGCGGAATTCGATAAGCCGCCCAAAGCCCAAGCAGAGTCAGGAGTGTCAGCACGAGCCCTGCGAGCCATGGCGTGGGTTCTGTGAGACCTAATAGCACGCCGCCCGCGGCTGTTCCCAGAATGATGGCGGCGAAGGTCCAGAGTTCCAATAGACCATTGCCTTCTGACAGCCGATCATGGGGAAGCAATTCGGGAAGGATGCCGTATTTAGCCGGGCTGAAGAGGGCACTTTGAGCGCCCATTCCGGCCAGGACAAGCAAGGCTGGCACACTGCCTGAAGGATTGTGCCACAGCGCTACGGTTCCCAACGTCATCAGTCCGACTTCGATCCATTTCATGACAATGATGACCTGCCGTTTGCTGTATCGATCGGCAAACACGCCGGCGATCAACGAAAGAAACATGAGCGGCAACGTGAAAATCACGAAGGCGAGGGTGGTTTGGGTTTGAGAAGCCATTTCAAACTCCGGCCCCGTGGTGCCGAATTTTGTGGCGACCTCTTTGATGGCCAAGAGCGCTACGATGAGTTTCCAGGCATTGTCGTTAAAGGCCCCGCAGAATTGGGAGATGAGCAGCCCGCGGAGAAGAGAAGCCACGGACGATGATGGGGCAGCGGTCATGGAGAACACGCCATTGGCTCCGGACGAGCGAGCATTTGGAAAGGTGATGGGTTGGACATACGGATGTGAGAATGCGGCTGATGCAATGCCTGGATCCTCTTCAGAGTCACATCGATGCGTGCATGATTCTAGCGTTCTTCTACGCGAGACACCAGGGAGATCTCCAAGCCGTGAGCTGAAAGCGTGCATGCCGGTATCGGGCCCTTCTCAACCGGGCAATTCCGAAAATCGACGAAATCAAGAGAATATCTTGTGGAGCGGGGTGGAGCGAAGTTTTTGGCAAGAGCTGAGAGGGAGTGACGCGCACCGAGGCAAATCGGCATGCAAGGGGATCGAGCCGATCGACCAATCCTGGTCATCGACGAGAACCGGGCCATTCACGATGACTTATCGGAAGATTCTCGAACCGGCGGCCGATATTTCGGCCGTCATGAGCCATGAGCCGATCCGTTTGGCGTAGAAGACTTACGAGCCGAACGCGAGAGCTTTGTCGTGGCTTGTGCCGATCAGGGCCGGAAGGGTTATCAAATGGTCCAAGAAACGCTGCCCGGCTAGCGTGTCTTTTGTCGATGGGCGCAGCCTTCCGGAATGGGCTGGCGTCCAAACGATTGAGTATTCGTGGGAGATAGATCCCGATGGGTAGATGGTGATGTGCCTCGCGATTTGCGATCATGATCGGAATCGCATGCTCGAGCAGCTTTGCACGACAAGTTGCTTGTGCTTCGGAAGCTGTTCGATCCCATCGACGTCTAGCAGTTAGCGAATGCATTGGCTAAGCGCCGGCATCGAGATCAGCAGATCAAAACGCAGCTGACCGATGAACGCCCATTGTCGCAATGGGCATTCGTTTTTGAGAGCGTGTGACAGGTAGAGTCACGCATAGCCAGCCCGGAATGCTTAGGGCGAGCAAGAGCGGAAGAGATAATTGTCGATGATCATGGAGACCAGGCCGTTAGGAAACACAAAAACCCGTGACGCTCCAGGGGCGTAAATGTCGATGAATAGAGTGCTCGCTGTGGGAGAGAGCCAAAGCGAGCGCGAGACACAGAGCCTAGCTTCTTCAGCAGTTTTGTCCGGATTCGTTACACCCGATAGGGGCAAGATGCCGGATGCAATTGGGCGGAGCTGGAAGCGGCCCAACATGAGCTGGCCGAGACGAAATACGTAGCTCATAGCATCAGCAGCTGTCTGGCGGATAGGCTTCTCGTGATCGATATGGAATCGAGGGTCGCGGTGCAGTGAATCCTGCAATCGTCAAACATTGAGGATTTCCAAAGGATTCGGGCGGAAGAGAGGATGAATCGATAGACGCCTCTCCGGCCAACGTGTTTGGCGAAGCGCTCGGTCCTGGGTCCATTCTCGAAGCATTTCTGTGTTGCGGGAAGGCGTCGTCACCAACGGGGAAACGATGCTTCGTGCTTCCGCTGAGCACCCCGTTCCAGTCTCGGGATCGCTTCTAGAAGATGCATGAGAGGGTTTCAGGGATGGTCTTCGTCGCGCAAAATAGGGCTGAACGCCCAGCGATGGAGGCAGTACGGTGTCGCCGTCAGGGCCAAACGTCGAGGTGTGACGCCGCTTAGTATGACGGATGTGGTCAGCCGTGCGTGGCACAATGTGAGAAACGCTCTCATTCGCATGACGGTCTCCGTCGGGCTCTTGCCCCAAGGACTTCAACGTTCGTTGATCGGTGTGTCGAACGAAACGCCGATTTCTTGCAAATCCACCGCAAGGATCTCGGAACTCTCTTATCGCAAGATCAGCAGGGGAGGAACCTTCGAGAGAATCGGACGGTTCTGGCTCAGCACATCCTCGACAACGATGGCTGCCCGAACTTCACGGGCTAGCGCACTACATGGAACACGCACAGCAGTATGGGGCGATGTAACCGATTCTCGCACAAGCAGGAGGGTTGACAGAGTCGCGCTCTCCATCGGGCCTCATCGAACGAGCCACGACTATCGCAACACCGGTCCTCCCAATACATCGCGTCCGAATTTTCTGAGCATACGAGTGCTTCCCGCCTGTCGACACCGATTCCCATCAGGTCATGCAATTTTTGGTGAATCTCATGCGGAACGTCGCGCAAGCCATGCAGCCCCTCCGATTGACCGTCGACCTTTGCATTCGTCACGCGCTCAAGCGCCTTGACCGGGCACAAATGGATGTGTGCGATACCGGCCTGGTCAGTATCGAGGCGACTCATTGTTATGCGAAGGTTTACTCAAGGGTTTACGGCCGAGCACGATGGCTATGGCTTCAGGTTGCACAGCGGAGTGCTCATGGCCGCTAATCTCGTCTGGACGCTCGTTTCCTCGAGGGAAAGGTATGGGCGTGCGACGTTTCCTCTTGAATTGCCATTCGCCAAAAACTTCGAGCCCTTGCCCTGCTCATTGACATTCTTTGCTCCGGGAACCTTTTGCATGACAAGCCGCCAGGCGTTTCCCTTTGCGTCGGGCACATGATAGTTGCCCAAAGCCCGGTCAACGGCAGCAATTATTTCTGTCCCTGTTGTCTGTCTTTTGAGGTTATTTAATCATTTTTCCAGTTCGACCGAGAAGATCAATGGAATCTTCTCGATACAGGTTGAAGAAGAACCTCCTTACCATTTCATTATGGAGGATGAAATGTCACATACACATGGGTCTGATGCGGTGCCGTCCGACGAGCGATTGAAGGTATTGCTGTCGCCGACATCGTTGCCACGGCATGTCGCGATCATTATGGATGGAAACGGTCGGTGGGCAGCCCGCCGCGGGCTCCCGCGCATTGCTGGTCATCGACGGGGCATCGATTCGGCGCAAGAGGCTGTGCAGACCTGCTTGGAGCTGGGAATTCCGGCTCTAACGTTGTACGCCTTTTCTATGGAAAACTGGAAGCGCCCGCTGGAAGAAGTCGGACAATTGATGAACCTCGTGCTCGAGTTTTTTCACGCCCACGTCGAGCGATTGTTGCAGGAACGCATTCGCGTTCGGGCAATTGGGCGACTCGAACGGCTGCCTTTGGAAATTCGGAAGGTGGTGCAGGAAGTGGAACAGGCTTCTCGAGCGTATGATCGATTGACGGTCACGATTGCTCTGAGTTATAGCGGACGGGCCGAGATCGTGGATGCCATCAACAAGCTGCTGGATGAGGTCAACAGCTCCCACGATGCCGTCTTGCCGATTTCGGAAGAACAATTTGGTCGATATCTGTCTCTACCGGATGTGCCGGATCCCGACTTGTTGATTCGTACGAGCGGAGAATGTCGAATCAGCAATTTTCTTCTTTGGCAGATCGCATATGCCGAATTGTATTTTACACCGGTGCTTTGGCCGGATTTCCGGCGGCGAGATTTTCTTTTGGCGTTGTTGGATTATCAAAGACGAGAACGTCGGCTCGGCGGGATTGCCACCGGACGTTCCTACGCCGGATTTCGGACGCAGGCGGTATCGGATGAACTCGATGAAGACCATGGCCAGCCCGTAAACGGAATACGGATTCCTACCAAGCAGGCGGAAGTCTTTGTGCCAGATGCTTCTCGATGAGAAAGGGAGAGATTGTTGTCGATGCAGAGACTTGAAGCCTGAAAGCGATAGAGTATAATTGAACGCATCCCTAGTATGTCCACCATCGGGGCTTCAAGGCCCACTTTTTAATGCGAATCGCTGGCGGATCTTCCGGAGAGGCGGGCCGAAAGGATGCTGAGTCCATTTCTGCTGATGGTTCGTCAAGGCCTCTGATGAAACTTTGGATCGTTACTCTTTTATGGGGGATTCGGTGCCTACTAGCAGTGGGCATCGTCTGCGGAATAGGAGGGAGCGGTTTTGCTGGCGAGGTTCATTCAGCGGATGCTGATCAACGGACGTCGGTCTGTGAAACAGCAAAAGAATGCTTCATCCAGGCTCTCCAACTTGTCGAGCAGGTTCGATGGGGGTCAGCCTCGCAAGAGGAAGAAGCCTTAGCTCGCCTGCAAGCCATACAGTCCCGATTTCCCGAGTCGGTCTGGGCTCGGCGCGCAGAGGTGCATTTGGGACTCCTTCGTCGGCAAGCCGATCCCGATCGAGCTCTTCGCCATTTTGCTCGCGCTCAAGAGCATTTTCCTCTGCTCGAAGATTATATCCGTCTGTGGATCGGTGAGGCGTATCTTCAGCTCTCCGATCACCACAAGGCAGCAGAAGCGTTTGAAGCCCTCATCCATCGGGTTCCTGAGACGGTGCTGGCTGCCGAGGCGATGTTTCGAGCTGGAAAAGCTCGGATCCAATCCGGCTCTTGCGCGCGCGGCTATTCCTTGCTGCAACAGGCGCTCGAGAAGGATCCGACAGCTGATTGGGCTCCGCAGGCACTGCTCGCAATCGGAACCTGTGGACTTCAATTGAATCGGCTCTCGTTGGCCCGAGATGCGTTACGAACCCTCTGGGCACACTATCCTGTGACTCCTGAAGCGGAGACAGCAGCCTCTTTGCTCGATGAAGAGGACTGGATGGCACCAACCCCTACAGACTCTTTCCAACGAGCCTCTTCGCTTCAGCGGGCTGCACGCCTTGAGGAAGCCGTGTCAGCCTGGCATCAGTACCTAGCTTTGGGCCGAGACCGGATCGAGAAATGGGACAGGGCTCAGTTCCAGTTGGGGTTGGCTTACACAGGCTTGCGGCGCTATGACCGAGCACAGGAAGTCTTCCACCGTTTGGCTTCGTCGGGTTCGCGCTTGGCTGGACAAGCGACGGTCTGGTTGGGACGCGTGTATCTCCGGCAAGGTGATGGGGAGAAATTGACGACCTTGTGTCATGCGAGCGATCACAAGCGACTTTCAGGCAATCAACGGGCGCTTCTGTGGGTGTTTTGCGGGGTGTGGTTCCAAGATCATAATCAGGAACAAAAAGCTTTGGAAGCATATCGACGAGCTTCGGAGGAGGCGACCGCTTCCCCTAGGCGTCTCGATGCCTTATGGCGAGCGGGTTGGTTGCATTATCGACAGGGACGATACGACCAGGCCATCGCCGTGTTTCAGACGATCTTGGTATCGACTGAGCGCACGCAGCAAGGACAGGATGACCGATTGCGGGCATGGTATTGGATAGGGCGCGCGAAGGAACAGATCCATGCTGAAGAGGAAGCACATCGTTTGTATCGAACGCTGGCTGAGGCATATCCCTACACCTATTATGGGCAACTCGCTCGCTCTCGGTTGCACGCTCGGGGCATCGCATTGACATCGAATGCGTTTACTCGGTTTACCGAAAGAGCCGAAAAGGTTGAGACGCCTCCTAGACTAACTGAGGATATTCATTATCGCAAGGCGGTTCAATTAGCAGAACTTCGATTATTCTCCGAAGCGGTTCGAGAACTCGATGCACTCGAACGGCGCTATGGCCGGGAAAAACCTGCCGCGTCGGCGTTGATCGCTTTAGCGCAACAGGTGCGGGCTTATCATGTTGGAATCCGTTTGGCGATACGGCATTTTAGCTCTGATCTCCAACAAGGGCGCCTTCATTTTTCATCGCCGGTCTGGGTGGCCGCCTATCCCAGAGGATATCTGCCGGTCGTTCAAGCCTCCATTCGGAACCTGGTCGATCCGTACCTGATCTCGGGCATCATTCGCGAAGAGAGTTTGTATGATCGACAAGCTGTTTCGCGGGTGGGAGCTATGGGTTTGATGCAATTGATGCCGAGTACGGCTCAGAAAGTGGCTCAAGGGTTAGGAATCCCAAGACTGGTCGATGACTCGCTCTTTAGTCCCCAGCTCAACATTTATTTGGGGGCCACGTATCTGGCTCAACTGCTCGAACGGTTTGGCGGAAATGTCGTGTATGCGGTCGCTGCGTACAATGCCGGGCCGCACGTGGTCCAAAAATGGATGAAGCGTCATGGCGAACAATCGGCCGACGAGTTTATCGAATCCATTGCCTATCGCGAAACCCGTGGGTATGTGAAGCGCGTTCTTGGAAGTTATCGCATTTATCACGCTCTGAATGGCGAGTCATGTCGGATGGTTTCGCTTGACAGGCTTTGTTGAAGTTTTTATAGTCCCCCGCCAGTGCGAGGAGCAAAGATGAGCTTGGAAAAAATCGAAGCGTTAGAGGTTCGAGTGAAAAAGCTTGTCGATCTTGTCGTTGAACTCAAGCGCGACAAGGCTTTTTTAGAAGATGAACTGAGAACGGCTCGGGAACAATTGCACAAGCAAGAAGAATTGTCACAAAACTGGGAAGCTGAGCGGTCGGACATTCGCGCTCGCATCGAGAAGGTGTTACAGGAATTGGATTTTCTCGATTCTCATGGTTCCTGAGAGACTCGTCATGAAGGCTGTGGAGGTCGAAGTTTTTGGACAACGGCTGATATTGAAATGCGATATGGACGACGAGTATGTCCAAGAATTAGCTCGGTATGTGGATACGCACATGCGCTCCTTAGCGCGAACGATGAAAACAGGGACACCGACCAAATTGGCGATTTTGACCGCAATGACTATCGCCGATCAATTGTTCCAGCAAGAACGGCGAAGTCAAGCCGGACAAGAGGAGCTTGAGCGTCGAGCTAAAGGCATTATCGAGCAAATCGATCAACACCTTGCGTCTCAACTGCTGTGACATTGCCTTTCGTCTTTCCTTCCAGTTCGTGTATCCCCTTCAACATGTGAAAAGGATCTCTTCAGGGTTGGGATAGCGCCGGACGCTCTGTGACCGAGGACAGATTGGTTCAGGGTGTCGGATTGCTTGCCAAAATCGAATCTATTTTGATAGGTTAACTCATCGACAATGCTTGTTGTTTAACTGCTTGAATTGTAAAGAATTTGCTCGTAATCCCGCATCGTTCGAAGCGGGAGCGGAAAGCAGGGGGCTAGCACTTACTAGCCATGCATGTTATGACGAAGGCATGGAATCGGTATTTAGATGCGTGCCTACTCATTACCGGAAGACTGCGACTATTTCAGCTCTTGTGCATCCTCCAAAACTTTTGGCGTGTTGACGCTCGACCGACCAGCATCCATTCCATAAGGCTACTCCAGATCAAGCCTATCGAAAGCGCTCTTGACAAAGTCGGCTGGCCGTTCTTGCGGGCCCTGCCCAGTCCTTGGAGTGTAAGAGTTCACAAATTGGGCATCGGGTTTCTGTGGGAGGAGTTTCTCTGTCTTCGTCTGCCGCGTATTTCTGTCTCTCCGGCATCCTTCGTCACTATCTGTCTTAGCTGACCTCCTGGTCCATCGAGCAAAATAGCATTCTTGTATTTCTTTCTCGCCCATTTTTGAAAGGCGAGGGAGAAAATCTTTGGAAGGGGGTGTCTACCTTTGACAACGATGATCTTCATTGTTCTGGCCCTGGTGGTTGGACTAGGTGCTGGTTATGTTTTGAGTGGATGGTTGCGCCGTCAACGAGAAGCTGCTCGCCGTGCCGAGGCAGAAGACAGTATCCGGCAGTTAACGCTCAACGCACAGCGAGAAGCCGAGCACATTCTGAAAGAAGCCAAAATTGAAGCCAAGGATTTGCTCTTTCAGAGCAAGGCCGATATCGAGCGGAAGGAAAAAGAAAAACGAAATGAATTCAAGGCTGTTGAAAAAAAGCTGCAGCAGCGCGAAGAAGCCTTGGATCGGAAAGCGGCTAATTTAGAGCGTCGCGAAGAAGAGATCCGTCACAACGAGAAAACATTGCTCAAGCGGGAGGAAATTCTGGCAGAGAAGGAACGGGCCTGTGAGGAAGCGATCAAGGAGCACCGGCAGGCGTTGGAACGTGTGGCCGGTATGACCGTGGAAGAAGGCAAGCGTCAATTGCTCATGGAAATAGAAAGCGAAGCCCGCTTGGAAGGGGCGATGCTGAGCAAGCGCATTATCGATGAGGCCAGGGAAAATGCGGAGCGGGAAGCCCGAGAAATCGTCACTCGTTCGATTCAGCGCATTACGCGGGATTATGTGAACGAAGCAACCATATCGGTTGTTCCTTTGTCCAGCGATGGCATGAAGGGCCGGATTATCGGGCGAGAAGGCCGGAACATTCGGGCCTTGGAGGCGGCGACAGGAGTAGATTTGATCATTGATGAGACTCCGGAGGCGGTAATCGTATCGGGGTTCGATCCTTTGCGTCGCGAAGTAGCGAAAATCGCCCTGGAACGGCTGATGGCGGATGGCAGAATCCATCCGACTCGGATCGAAGAGGTCGTCGAAAAGGTCAAAAGCGAGCTCGATAAGGTGATGCGCGAAGAGGCTGAGAAAGTGATTTTTGAAGTTGGGCTCTCCGACTTTCATCCGGAGATCATCAAATTACTGGGTCGGTTAAAATATCGAACCAGTTACGGACAAAATAATCTGTATCACGCTCGTGAGGCGGCCTATATCTGCGGCATCATGGCGGCGGAATTAGGGCTCGATATCAAATTGGCTAAACGGGGAGCGTTGCTTCATGACATTGGAAAAGTGGTCAGTCATGAAGAAGAAGGCACCCATGCGATGCTGGGAGCTGAAATCGCTAAAAAGTACGGGGAGTCCGAAAAAGTCGTCAATGCCATCGCTGCCCATCATGAACAAGTCGAACCCATTTGTCCGGAATCGGTGTTGGTTGCTGCAGCAGAGGCCTTGTCGGCGGCTCGACCGGGGGCAAGACGAGAGACGCTGGAGGCTTATGTCAAACGGTTGGAAAAACTCGAGTCGCTGGCCACGAGCTTCAAAGGCGTGGACAAAGCCTATGCCATTCAAGCTGGCCGCGAGGTGCGCGTGATCGTGCGGCATGGAGAGCTGAGTGACGCCGATTCGTTTAATCTGTCGCGGGAGTTGGCTAAAAAGATTGAGCAGGAACTGACATATCCGGGACAAATAAAAATCACCGTAATTCGCGAAAGTCGTTTTGTGAATTTCGCTAAATAAGGAAGAGAAGGACAGCCCTGCATTGTGAAAATTTTGGTGGTTGGCGATATTGTCGGGGAGCCGGGACGCCGAGCAGTGATACGGTCGCTGCCCAAGCTCATCGTTCAGCACGGGATCGATTTCGTCGTTGGAAATGGTGAAAACCTTGCTGGAGGATTCGGCATCACCCCTGAAGTGGCTGAAGAAATGTTCGAGGCTGGCGTTTCGGTGCTCACACTGGGGAATCACGCGTGGGACAAAAAACAGGCCGTGGAATTGATCCGGCGCGATTCCCGGATTCTGCGTCCTGCCAATTACCCGCCGGGAGTGCCCGGCCAGGGGGCACTGGTCATGGAAACGGCCTGTGGAGAACCGATCGGGATCCTGCAAATCATGGGAAGAGTTTTTATGCCAATGCTCGACTGCCCGTTTCGAGTGGCGCAACACGAAGTGGCTGCTCTCAAAGCCGTGGCCAAAACCATCATCGTTGATATGCACGCTGAAACCACGTCGGAAAAAATGGCGATGGGACATTTTCTGGATGGAGAAGTGAGTGCCGTTGTCGGAACGCACACGCATGTTCAAACGGCTGACGAGCAACTGCTTCCCAAAGGAACGGCGTATTTGACGGATATCGGAATGACCGGCCCGCGTGACTCGGTCATCGGAATGCGCAAAGAGATGGCCATTGAAAAATTTTTAACGCAAATGCCCAAACGCTTGGAAGTTGCATCCGGTCCGGCAATATTCTGTGCGGTCGTGATCGATGTCGATGGACAGAGCGGCAAGGCGAAAAGCATACAACGTCTTCGTCTGGAACCTTAATACGACGCATGCCATCATGTTTGGTCTCGCCTCCCGTGTTCTGACGGTTTCGGAACTCACGAATCGAATTCGGTCGGCCCTCGAACGATCCTTCGAGTGTGTCTGGATCACCGGAGAAATTTCTAACCTGCGCATTCCGGCCTCTGGTCACCACTATTTTACTTTGAAAGATGCGTCCAGTCAGATTCGGGCGGTGCTCTTCCGGGGGGCCGCGCAAGGAATACCATTTGCGTTGCAAGATGGGCTAGAAGTGGTGGCGTATGGCCGGGTGACGGTCTATGAGCCACGAGGGGACTATCAACTGGTCCTCGAATCGTTGGAGCCTAAAGGGATCGGGGCGTTGCAGCTGGCCTTTGAGCAATTGAAGGCCAAATTGACGCAAGAAGGGTTGTTTGATGCGGCTCGCAAACGACCCTTGCCGTGCTTCCCACAGACAGTAGGCATTGTGACTTCGCTCAGTGGGGCTGCGATTCGAGATGTGCTGACGGTTATGCATCGTCGCTGGCCTGGGATTCGGGTAGTGGTCCATCCGGTTCCAGTCCAAGGCGATGGCGCTGCTGCGGAGATCGTCGACGCGATCCGCACGATGAATGCCTTGGACGAACTGGACGTCTTGATCGTGGCCCGAGGCGGAGGATCCGTGGAAGATTTGTGGTGTTTCAACAAAGAACCTGTGGTTCGGGCTATTGCGAACTCGCAGGTCCCCATCGTTTCAGCTATTGGTCATGAAATCGATGTCACGCTTTCGGATTTTGCTGCCGATTACCGCGCGCCCACGCCTTCGGCTGCAGCAGAAGTGGTCGTGCCGAGGGCCGACGAGTTCCGGCGGCGGGTGAGCGATTACCGCGATCGGATGGTACAGGCCGTTCGCCTGACCGTTCAGCGGATGCGTGAACAGGTTTGGCACAGCCAGCGAATGCTGCCTGATCCATTGGTGTGGCTGGGTCATTTTGGCCAGCGCATCGATGAATTGGATCTGCGGTTGCGGCGCGCGATCCGTGATGAGCATGGAATGAAGCATCGCCAATGCCGGGAATGGCAAACACGGTTGTATTTGGCTCGGCCATACAGCCAGCTTCATCGAGCCCGAACGGTGGTACATGATCGCCACCACCGGCTGCGCGAGATCATGGTCGCACGGCTTGCTGGGGCTCGATCTCGCACCGACGTGGGACTTGCACGATTACAGACGGCGAGCCCCCTCGCCATGCTCAGGCGTGGATACAGTCGAGTAGAGACGCTTCCCGATCACCGGCTGGTTCGCAAAGCCGCAGAGGTCAATGTGGGAGATTTGGTCCAAGCGTATCTGGGGCAGGGCCACTTGATTTGCGCCGTTCGCGAAGCTGTCTCCGATGCCTGACTTGACCCCTGCACCGCTCGGCGTATAATGAGCCTCACGTTTAGGAGGCTGGAGACTTTGGGTTCCCAACATCAACAGTAAAGGGTGACATTGTGGCAGCATTGAAATTTGAAGATGCATTAGCACGGCTGGAAACGATCGTCATGGAATTGGAGCGGGGCGAATTGCCTTTAGATCAATCCCTGAAAATTTTTGAGGAAGGGATTAAGCTTTCCAAGACATGTCTGAAAATTTTGGATGACGCCGAGCGCAAAGTCGAGCTGCTCGTGCAAGATAAAGATGGACGGAAGCACCTTCAGGCTCTCTCCATTGACGACGATCAACTTCATGGCTGATCGACGAAGATCGCTGTCGAGCCTCTTTCCGTCGTGGTTCCAACCCCAACAATGATTCGGACAGCTCTATCGCCGAGGTCCAGCCGCTCAAAGTCCCGTCTCGATGTGTTGCTGGTTTCGAGAGGACTTGTGGACAGTCGAGAGCAGGCCCATCGTTTGATTCTCGCTGGATGGGTGCAGATCGAAGGACACACGGTAGATAAGTGCGGAAAGCTGGTAGACCGACACGCACAAATCCGTGTGCTGACCCAGCCACGGTTTGTCAGTCGGGCTGGAGAGAAATTGGCGGCAGCACTCGATGTGTTCCCTGTCACCTGTCGAGGAGCGACGGCAATGGATGTGGGAGCCTCCACGGGCGGATTTACGGATTGTCTGCTCCAATACGGAGCCGTTCGCGTCTATGCCATCGATGTCGGGTACGGACAGTTGGACTGGAAACTTCGAGAAGATCCGCGTGTGATCGTGCTCGAGCGATGCAATATTCGGCATCTTTCGCCGCAAGCGATTCCGGACCCGATCGACGTTGCGGTTGTCGACGTCTCGTTTATTTCGCTGCGATTGGTCTTGCCCTGTATCACGAACTTCTTGGCTTCGCACGCCATCGTCGTTGCCCTCGTCAAGCCGCAATTTGAGGTCGGAAAAGAACAGGTAGGGCGAGGCGGCATCGTTCGAAATGATCGCTTGCGCCATGATGCGGTGGAGCAGGTCAAAAGCTTTGGCGAATCGATCGGATTACGCTGTCTCGGGGTGATCGAATCACCGGTCCGCGGTCGAAAAGGGAACCGAGAATTTCTGATAGGATTTCGTTGGGGACAAACGGTCGAAAATCGGGGGGAGTGTCGCCGCCAGACGTTTCCGTCGTGCGGACCAAACAGCCATGAACAGGAGAACGGTTTATGAAAATCGTCGTGACGGGAGGAGCAGGGTTCATTGGATCGCACGTCGTCGATCGTTTGATCCAGGAAGGCCATCGGGTCGCCGTCATTGATAATCTGTCCACAGGAAAGCGGAAAAATGTTCATCGGAATGCCCGATTGTATAAAATGGATATTCAGCGTCCGTCGATCCATCGGGTGTTTCGTTCGGAACGCCCGACCGTCTTGGTGCATCTGGCCGCCCAGATCGATGTGCGCCGGTCGACGGAAGATCCGGCCTACGATGCCAGCGTCAATATTCTGGGTACGCTCAACGTCTTGGCGCGAGCAGTGGAATATGGCGCTCGGAAAGTGGTGTTCGCATCCTCGGGAGGGGCGATCTACGGTGAACAACAGATGTTTCCGGCACCGGAGACTCATCCTACGGAACCGCTGTCGCCCTACGGGATCAGCAAACTCGCCGGGGAAAAGTATTTGGCGTACTATGCCCACGTCGTGGGGATCGACACCGTTTCTCTTCGATTGGGCAACGTGTACGGTCCTCGGCAGGCGAGCGATGGCGAAGCCGGGGTGGTCGCGATTTTTACCGAGAAAATGTTGCAAGGCGAGCAACCCGTGATCAATGGAACGGGGAAACAGACGAGAGATTTTATCTATGTGGATGATGTGGTCGAGGCGCTGCTAACGACCTTGGAGCCAGGTGTGCAAGGAATCTTTAATGTCGGCACGGGATGCGAAACGAGCATCAACGAGTGTTTTCAGGAACTCAAGCGCTTGACCGGCTCATCGTGTAAGGAGCTCCACGGTCCCGCCAAAAAAGGCGAGCAGTTACGCAGCGTGTTGGATATCACCAGAATGCGTGAACAATTCGGCTGGGAGCCCCAAATCTCGTTTCACGAAGGTCTCCGTCGTACCGTTGAGTATTTTCGATCGACCCGGTAAGTCGTCGACGACTTCATCGGTCCTGCTCAACGGATAGTGGCTAGTAGCGAGGAACAGTCGGATCAATCTCCACGGACCAGGCATCGATCCCGCCGATCAGATTTTTGACGTTCGTAAATCCCTGTTGAAGTAAAAACCCGACAGCATCCGCACTGCGCATGCCTCGATGGCAATAGGCGACAATTTCCGCTTGTGGGTCGAGACGGTTCAATGCATGGGGCAACTCGCCCAATGGAATCAAAACCGACCCCTCGATTTTCGCCAATGAGTGTTCATGGGGTTCACGCACATCCAGCAACAAGATTTTATCGCCTTTATCCAGCCGTTCTTTTAATTCTCGCACGGTAATCGTAAAACTCATCGACTGACCTCCTCGTATGATGATGCATTTAATCATAGCTAGCAATTTTTTGGAGTGTCAACGCAATCCTCGCAGGAAGCGAAGTCTCTGATCTGTCTTGTTTTGTGCGGCCAACGTACGCAATACATGGGGACATTCGCTGTGAACAGCGTTGGGGTTCGACCGGTTGAGGCGATGCCGAGGCCGGCCCCGTTTGAAGGAACGACTTTTTATTGTGAGGGAGGAATATGATGACTGATCGGCCTTGTATCACGATCGAGCACTTGGCCAAGTTCGTCGGTCAACGCGTGACGCTCAGAGGTTGGGTGCGTCACCTTCGCAAAAGCGGCAAACTGGCATTTCTCGTGATCCGTGACGGCACCGGAGATGTTCAGGCGATCGTCAGCAAAGCGCAGGTGGGTGAAGCACAGTTTACGCAAGCCTGCCAGATGACCCAGGAATCGTCCTTGATCTTGACCGGCACGGTCCGAGCCGATGCCCGCGCTCCGGGCGGCTATGAGCTGGAAGCGGAGACCTTGCATGTCGTGCACATAGCGGATCCGTTTCCCATTCAACCGAAAGAGCACGGCGTGGGATTTTTAATGGACCATCGCCATTTGTGGCTCCGATCGCGGCGCCAACAAGCGATTCTACGGATTCGACACGAAGTCATTCGAACTTGCCGCACCTTCTTCGATGAGCGGGGGTTCACACTGATCGATGCCCCTATTTTTACGCCCAATGCCTGCGAAGGCACCACCACATTGTTCGAGACGCAATACTTCGATCAACAGGCCTATTTAACCCAAAGCGGGCAACTCTACGGAGAAGCGGCAGCGATGGCATTTGGAAAGGTCTACTGTTTTGGACCAACTTTTCGTGCCGAAAAATCAAAGACTCGGCGGCATTTGATGGAATTTTGGATGGTCGAGCCCGAACTCGCATTTGCCGAGCTCGCCGATGTGATGGATTTGGCCGAAGAATTGGTGACGATCATTGTCCATCGCGTCCTGACGCATCGACGCGCGGAGCTCCAAACATTGGAACGCGATATTGCTGCGTTGGAAGCTGTGGTTCCGCCGTTCCCGCGTCTGACATACGAAGAGGCGGTCCAACTGCTCCAGGCCAAGCAGGTCTCGATTGCCTATGGCGATGATTTTGGTGGAGATGAAGAAACGGTACTTTCGCGGGCGTTCGCCAAGCCGATCATTGTCCACCGATATCCAGCTGCCTTGAAAGCTTTTTATATGCAAACGGATCCGGTGCAGCCTGATCTGGCGTTGTGTATGGATATGCTGGCTCCCGAGGGCTATGGTGAAATCATCGGAGGGGGGCAGCGGATTCACGAATACGAAAAGTTACAGGAGCGATTGCGAGAGCATGGACTGTCTGAAGAGGCTTTTCGGTGGTACCTCGATCTTCGAAAATATGGAACGGTTCCGCACGCGGGCTTCGGTATGGGAATCGAGCGCGTGGTTGCATGGATATGTGGGCTCGACCATGTCCGCGAAACCATTCCCTTCCCTAGGATGTTGTATCGACTTTATCCTTAATCCAAAAGCTTGACACGGCCACTCTGTGTCTCTCGGGGATGTTCACTGGTCGAAGAAATCGGCGTCGTCAGCTCTTCGTTGCGTGTTGTGCGGGTGCTGCAAGATTGCGTCAGGATTTTGACGCTCGTGCCAAAATAGACTGGGCACCGATCTCCGCGATGTTGCGATGATCATCGACGGTTACACACGGTATTGCCTGCCTCGGATCATACACGAACATTCGTTGATCAGAGACTAGACATTTCTCTTGACTTCGGGAAGGAGCAATGTATACTGGTGGGTGAACGTGACAAAAAATGGTAGCATTTCCCAAAAGTGATTTGCCAGTCGAAAAAGATAGTCATGTCCCCGTTCTCGCCAAAGAAATTCTCCATTGGATTCGCGCTTTATACGAAAAAGACGAATGGATTGTCATCGATTGTACAGTGGGGACGGGGTTGCTTGCCTCCCGTATCCTCGATGAGAGTGGAGGAAAAGGGAAAATAATCGGCGTTGATCGCGATGTGCAGGTTCTGGAAATTGCCCGGCGGACGCTGGCCCCTTATGGCGATCGGGTTCGACTCGTTCACGGGCGGTTTTCGCAACTTCCTGAACTTGTCCGCGAAGAAGGGGAAGGTCGAATCTATGGGATTGTGATGGATCTCGGAGTGTCCTCCGTTCAACTTGCCCGCGCTGAGCGAGGATTCAGTTTTTTACGGGAAGGACCGCTCGATATGCGAATGGATCCTACACAGGGACCGACAGCAGCAGATCTGCTCGAGCAACTCAACGAGGATGCCCTTCAGGCGTGCTTGCGGATCTATGGAGAAGAACGTTATGCCAGGCGGATTGCCCGCGCGATTGTCCGAGCTCGACATCGACACCCTATTCGCACAACCACGCAGCTGGCGACACTCATTGAGCAATCGGTTCCGACGTCGTATCGTTATAGCCGCATTCACTGTGCCACTCGAACGTTTCAGGCTCTACGCATTTTAGTCAATCAGGAATTGGACGAGCTAAGCGCAGCTCTGCCTGCAGCCGTGGAAATGTTAGAACCCGGGGGAAGAATCTGCGTGATATCGTTTCACTCGCTTGAAGACCGGATTGTCAAGCAAACGTTTCGTGCCCTGTCCTCCGGACCCCATCCTCGTCTATCCATCTTGACGAAGAAGCCATCTCGCCCTGATCGGGAAGAGTCTATGACAAACCCCCGTGCTCGAAGTGCAAAACTCCGAGTAGCCGAGCGTGTGGGGGAGAAGGTGTGATCCGTATGAACACATCCATGAAGTGGATGGCGTTGATCATCTTCGGATGCCTGTGTCTGGCTTACGTGTGGATACGGATTGATTTGGTACTTGCCGGATATGAGCTGGAAAAACTGACGAAACGCAAAGCTGCCCTGGAGCGGGAGTATGAAGGACTGCAGATGCAATTCTCGCAATTGACTGCTCCCCAACGCATCGCCAAGCGAGCGCAGGAACAATTGGGATTGGTGATCCCCCGTGAGGGCCAGATCGTGGTGGTTGCTGTGGAGCCTCCGTCATCCGACGAACCGGCTGCACCTTTTGATCGCATTCAACTTGCCAAGCGGCCGGAGAATCCATGAAGCGTAATTGCTCGTTCCATGATCGGCCCAATCGTTCTCGAAATCGCGTAGTCGCCTGTGGCTTCTTGGTCCTTTTTGGAGCGATCTTCATTCGTCTCGTATTTTTACATGTTCTCGAGGCGAAATCGCTGGCTGATTGGGCGGATCGGCAACACCATCGATCGATCGAGTTGGTGCCCACCCGCGGAATGATCGTCGATCGTGGGGGATCGCCGCTAGCTCTCACGGTGGAAAAGCCCGCGTTGTATGCCAGGCCCTCGGTCATCGAAAAGCCGCAAGCCGTGGCACGGCGTCTCGCTCCGCTTATTCATCTGCCGGCCGATCACCTCGTTGCCCTTCTGCAACAAAAACGGAAGTGGATCAAAGTCAAAGAGGAGCTCAGCGAAACCGAAGCGCGCGCGGTCCGTGCACTGGGAATCGAAGGACTCCACGTGCGGTTGGATCCGGATCGAGTGTATCCCAAAGGCCCATTTCTTTCTCATCTCTTAGGATTTGTCGGGGCGGAGACTCGAGGCCGCGAGGGACTGGAATTTCAATACGACGCACTGCTCAGAGGCAGTCCGCTTCGTTTGCAACTTGATCGCGATGGACATGGAGCTGTCATTTCTTTGACGAGGTCGAATGGCCGCTATTCTCGACAAGGGTATCGATTGACGCTCACCATCGATGAAGTCATCCAGTATATTGTAGAACAAGAACTCCAAGCGGCCGTACAACGCACGCGTGCCCGGCGTGGCATAGCGCTGGTGATGGAACCGTTCACTGGGGCCATGTTGGCATGGGCTGTGCAACCAACTTTTGATCCGAATAACGTCAGCGGCTTGAGGCCGGCGGAGTGGAGGAACCGCGCGATTACCGATCCCTATGAACCGGGTTCCACCTTCAAAACGATCATCGTTGCGGCGGCACTGGAGGAAAAGCTGCTCACACCGGAAACCGTGATCTATTGTGGTGAAGGACGGATGAAGATTGCCGGAACGGTGGTTCGAGATCCAGCCCGACTCGGGTGGGTCACGATGACCGAAGCGTTTGCGCGGTCCAGCAATGTGGCGATGATTAAAACGGCCCATGCACTGGGAGCGCAACGCGTCTGGTCATATGTGCGGAAGTTTGGATTCGGAGAGAAAACGCAGATCGATCTTCCCGGCGAATCGCGAGGAATTTTGAAACAACCGGCTCACTGGAGTCAGCGCACGTTGGCCTCCATCGCCATCGGCCAGGAAATCGGCGTCACCCCCCTTCAAATGATTCGGGCCATAGCGGCGATAGCCAATGGTGGTTGGGTGGTCACCCCCTTTGTCGTCTCGCAGATGACCGATATGCTGGGACAGCCTCAGTCAGGACGACCCACATGGGAGAAGCGCATGGCCATCTCGCATACGACCAGTCAGATTGTGACGAGGATGCTGGAAAGCGTGGTGCGCGAAGGGACGGGAAGGCGTGCGTGGTTGGAAGCGTATCCTGTTGCTGGCAAAACGGGCACGGCACAAAAATATGATCGCACCACCGGACGCTATTCGTGGACCAACTTAATCGCCTCGTTTATCGGCTTTGTTCCAGCTCATGATCCTCGGTTGGTGATCTTGGTGATGCTCGACGAACCGCAAGGAGAGACGGCCGGCGGGGTGGTCGCGGCACCGGTCTTTCGGAGAATTGCCGAACGTGCGCTCCAGCATTTGCATGTGGCCCCTGCTCCGCCAAAGATAGTTCGTGTCCGAATCGAAGCGAAGGCTCCCACCGCATTGAACGTGAGTATGCAGTGAAACTGAGTGATCTTATTCAGGCTGTGACTCCCCTGGAAGTATACGGGGACATGGAGTGCGCAGTGGCCGGTGTGACGGACGATTCGCGTCAGGTTCGAGCAGGGAGTGTGTTCGTCGCCGTGAAAGGCACTCGCGCGGACGGGCATGCGCATCTTTCCCAGGCATGGGAGCGGGGCGCTGTGGCTGCAGTGGTCGAGCGGCCACTAGCCGAGATCGTGCGGCCCGATGAGCGCGCGCAGCTCGTTTGTGCCCACCGTGCGGTCGTTCGCGTGTCGGATACGCGACAGGCATTGGGGCGCTTGGCAGCCAGGTTCCATGGCGACCCAGCCCACCATCTGACCATGATCGGGGTCACTGGAACGAATGGCAAAACCACGGTCACCCATGTCATCAAAGCCTTGGCCGAACGGGCAGGGCGGATGCCCGGTTTGCTCGGAACCGTGGGATATTTCTTGGCAACAGATTCGCTCCGATCTTCTTTGACCACCCCGGGAGCAGTGGATCTGCAATCGCTGCTTGCCACGATGGTTCGTCGCCGGATGGATACGGCAGTACTCGAGGTTTCCTCCCATGCCTTAGCTTTGGATCGGCTGGCGGGATGTGCGTTCGATCTTGTGGTGTTCACCAATCTCACCCAGGATCATTTAGACTTTCATGGGACGATGGACGCCTATTTCGAAGCCAAACGACGGCTCTTTACCGATTACGTGCGAACGGGGTCATGCGATGCCAACCTGCCGCGGGCCATTATCAATTGCGACGATGAATGGGGGAGGAAATTGCTCGGACACTGTTCCGTCCCTGTGTGGACCTATGGCCTCCAATCGGAGGCCGATATTAGGGCCTATGATATCAAACTCGGATTGGACGGCACGCGATTTTGCGTGCGAACTCCCCGAGGGATGATCACGGTCCGGAGTCCCTTGGTTGGCGAGTATAATGTCTCGAATGTACTGGCTGGCATCGGCGCAGGAATGGCGCTGGGACTCGAACTCCCGATTATGCAAGAAACGCTGGAGACTGTGCGAAACGTGCCAGGTCGGTTCGAGCGCATTGAGGAAGGTCAGGATTTTACGGTGATCGTTGATTATGCGCACACGGACGATGCGCTCGCCCGTATATTGGCGGCCGCTCGCATGTTGGGCGCCAACCGAATTCTTACCGTGTTCGGGTGTGGGGGCGATCGGGATCCAGGAAAACGGCCGAAGATGGGTGCGATCGCGGCAATGCACAGCGATTTCGTGATTCTCACTTCGGACAATCCTCGGACGGAGGACCCTCAGAAGATTCTCCGCGAGATCGAATTGGGAATTCTTGCCTCTCCCTCGCATGAGCGAGCGCCGTATCTCGTGATTCCGGACCGCGCACAAGCCATTCATGAGGCGATTCAGCGCGCACGCCCTCGCGATCTCGTTTTGATCGCCGGAAAGGGACATGAGGATTACCAAATCCTTGGAGAGAAGCGTATAGACTTTGACGATCGGCAAGTGGCTCGCCAGGCGATTCATGCGGTGGGAGCTGCTCGATCATAAAAAAAGGAAGATTCATGCCCTCGTTTACCGTCGAACACGTACTCCGTGTCACTGGGGGAACGCTGTTGATGTCTGGCTCTCCGACACGGCGATTGCGAAGCATTGCAACGGATTCTCGTCGATGTCGCCCCGGCGGATGTTTTATCGCTCTGCGGGGCGAGCGACTCGATGGGCATCGCTTTGTGCTGGATGCCTGTCGCCGGGGAGTGCAGGGCGTGGTGATCGACCAGTCCGCTGGGGTTCGGGTGATTCAAGCCCTGAGGCGTTGGCAGCGGACCGAGGGGAATCCCATCGTTCCGGCTGTGATCGGTGTAAAGGATAGCTTGCGCGCGTTTCAAGACCTTGCGGCATTCCATCGCGCGCAATGGGGCAGGCCGCTCGTGGCCATTACGGGGAGTAACGGAAAAACGACCACTAAAGATATGACTGCCAGTGTCCTGGGGCAACGATGGCGAGTGTTGAAGACGGTCGACAATCACAACAATCGCATCGGTGTTCCTCAGACCGTGTTCCGATTGGCAAGTCACCACCAGGTGGCCGTGGTCGAGATGGGTGTCGATCAGACGGGTCAAACGACGCGGCTCTGTGAGATCGCTCAACCGACCAGCGGCGTGGTGACCAATATCGGCCCGGATCACCTGGAATTTTTCGGCTCGTTGGAGAGGTCCGCCGAAGCAAAAGCCGAGCTTTTGGCCATGTTGCCCTCCAGCGGATTTGTAGCCTTGAATGCGGACGATCCGTTTTACGAGCGATTGAAAAAACAGGCGTGCTGCCGGGTGCTGTCTTTCGGCTTGACGCCGTCTGCCGAAATCCGGGCTGATCGGTTGTCCTTGGATCGGCATGGCATGCGGTTTCGTCTTCATGTTCCGTCGTCGCAGCGAGGGCGATGGGTCACCTTGGCCGTAGGCGGGCGTCATAACGCTGGAAATGCTTTGGCCGCCGCTGCTGTCGGCTATGCCATGGGTCTGTCGGTTGCGGAGATCGTCGAAGGGTTGACCCGATTCAAGCCGGCCGCGATGCGATCGCAAATTCTCCAGATCAACGGGGTCACCGTCCTTTACGATTGTTACAACGCCAATCCGGCTTCGATGAAAGCCGCGCTCAATTTGCTCGCAGATCTAGGAGAGGGTCGGCGGACGATTGCGGTGCTCGGAGAAATGCGGGAATTGGGAGCAGAGGAGAGACGATTCCATCGAGAAATCGGAGAGTATGTGGCGTCGAAGTCGGTGTCGCATCTCGTGGCCTGCGGACCGATGGGAATGGAGTACCGACGAGGTGCGAGGAAGGCAGGATTGCCGCTTCATGCTATCCATCTCGCTACTGACCTTGCTGAGGCCGCGGCCTCTGTTCGAGCGCTGATGCGCCCAGGGGATGTCTTATTGCTCAAAGGATCCCGAAGTGCCCGTATGGAGCAGGTGCTCGATCTCATCGGATATCGTTCGGCGAGTGACCGCTGAGCGCGTCGCGACAAAGCAAGAGGCAGAAGTGCATGTTCAAAACGGTCGGATCCTCCATCGAGGCTTCCATGCCAGAAACGGTTGAATGATCGATGCTGTACCTGTGGCTCTATCCTCTCCATACCGAATTTGCCATTTTTAATGTCTTTCGGTATTTGAGCTTCCGCATGATTTACGCCGCACTGACGGCGTTTGTGATTTCGCTCGTTTTGGCGCCGCCGATGATCAGGAAACTGCAGGCCATGGGGCTCGGACAAAAGATTCGAGAAGATGGTCCTGCTCGACATCTCGATAAGTCTGGAACGCCGACGATGGGGGGCATTCTTATCATCTTTTCGGTGATCCTCGCCACGTGGCTTTGGGCCAATCTTACGGTGCTGTACGTGTGGCTTGTGCTGTTGGCCATCGTCGGCTTTGGATTGGTGGGATTCGTCGACGATTACCTCAAATTTCTAAAAGGGGAATCCAAGGGACTGACCGTTCGACAAAAGCTTGTGAGCCAACTCGGTGTCGCGTTCGGTATTGCCCTGTTTTTTTATTTCTCGCCAGCGTATTCGACCCAGTTGAGTGTCCCGTTTTTTAAAAATTTCACACCGGATCTCGGGGCCTTCTATATCCCCTTTGCCATTCTGGTGATCGTGGGCTGTTCGAACGCGGTCAACTTGACCGATGGACTGGATGGATTGGCTGTTGGACCGATTATCGTCGCCTCCATGGCCTATACCGTCGTGTCGTGGGCGGCCGGGAACAAACTCGTCGCCGAATATTTGCTCATTCCTTACATTGAAGGCGCTGGGGAGCTGGCCGTGCTCACCTCCTCGATCGTTGGGGCCAGCCTGGGATTCTTGTGGTTCAATGCCTATCCGGCCTCCGTCTTTATGGGCGATGTGGGATCGTTGCCTCTGGGCGCCGCGTTGGGCACGGTGGCTGTGGTGTGCAAGCATGAACTGCTCCTCTTGCTGGTAGGCGGGGTGTTCGTGATGGAGGCCGTGTCCGTGATCTTTCAAGTGCTGTCGTACAAGTCGCGCGGGAAACGGATCTTTTTGATGGCTCCGTTGCATCATCATTTTGAAATGAAGGGATGGGAGGAGCCGAAGATCGTCGTGCGGCTGTGGATCATCGCGATCATTTTGGCTTTGCTGAGTATCAGCACCCTGAAACTACGCTGACATAGGGGCGTCCATGAATTCTCGACGACTGAAGATGGTGGAGCCATTCGACATGCGAGAACTGCGAGACGACATAGCTGGAAAACATGTCGTCGTCTTGGGAATGGGAAAAAGCGGAATCGCCGCCGCTCGGTTGCTTTTAGCTCAAGGGGCGACCGTCACGGCCGCCGATGATCGAGAGCTCGATGTGCGTCAATTCGTCTCTACCCGATTTCCCGGATTGAATGTCGATCGTCTGCGCATCGATACGGCCGCTCGTTGTATGCGGGCCCTCCATGATGATGTGCATCTACTGGTGGTCAGCCCCGGAATCCCGGAGCATCACGAGATGGTCGCCGCCGCGCAGGCGCAAGGTATTCCGGTCATCGGCGAATTGGAATTGGCCTCTCGGTTTCTCGCGGTCCCGATCATTGCGGTCACGGGAACAAACGGGAAAAGCACGACCGTGCGGCTCATCGGCGAAATGCTAAAAGCCGACGGTCGTCGAATTTTCGTGGGCGGAAATTTAGGAATTCCGCTGTCCGAGGCGGTGCTGGCGTCGTTTCACCAGGCGAGCGATTCGGCGTGCCCCTTCGAAATGGTCGTGGTGGAAGTGTCCAGTTTTCAATTAGATACCACTGCCACGTTTCATCCTGTTGTGGCTGTGCTCTTGAACGTCACGCCCGATCATCTCGATCGCTACGCATCCTTCGAGGCCTATCAAGCCGCCAAGCAGAAAATTTTCGCGAATCAAATACCCTCCGATGCAGCCGTCCTCAATGCCGATGATCCCCGTGTGTCGGCGTTGACGACCTCTATTCGGGCTCAACGAATCCTCTTCAGTATGACGCAGGCGCTCCCCAGGGGCGTGTGTGTCGATGGAGGCACGATCGTCGCACGGTTCGAGGCGGAAACGCGACCGATTATGGACGTGAGAGAGATCCCCCTGCGGGGCAGGCACAACTGCTCGAACGTCTTGGCAGCCATGGCCGTGGCCCTTCAGTGTCGATGTTCCGTCGATGCGATCCAACGGGCCGTCCGAGGGTTTGCCGCAGCAGAACATGCTTTGGAATCGGTGCGTGTAGTTCGCGGCGTCCAGTATATCAACGACTCGAAAGGAACCAACGTCGATGCCACGTTGCGGGCCCTTGAAAGTTTCGAGAGGTCTCTCGTGCTGATCTTGGGTGGAAAAGATAAAGGCGGGGATTTTCGTCAGTTACGCGAAGTCGTCCATCAACGAGCCAAAGGGTTGGTCGTGCTGGGCGAGGCAGCGGAGCGCATTGTCGAGGCCTTGGGATCGGTCGTGCCGATCCAGCGTGCCGCAACCCTTTCGGAAGCGGTGGAGTTGGCAGCCCGATTGGCGGTGGCAGGCGATATCGTGCTGTTTTCACCGGGATGTGCGAGCTTCGACATGTTCGAGAATTACGAGGACCGCGGGCGGCGATTCAAGCAAATCGTGCATGCGTTGGCGGAGACGGGATGACGCTATGAAAAGCAGGATGGATACGATGCGATGGGGGCAGCGGAATCGGTCAAAACCGACCTCCATCCTGGGGACGTTGTTCGATCGGCCGTTTCGATGGGAGCGTGTCAGGCTCGATCCGGTCATTCTGAGCGTAACGGTCGCCTTAGCCCTGACGGGGCTCGTGATGGTGTTCAGCACCAGTGGGGTCTTGGCGGAGAACCGGTATCGCGAGCCGACCCATTATTTGCAACGGCAGGCGCTTTGGCTGAGTGTAGGATTTGTGGCACTCCTGTTCATGGCCCGCCAGGACTATCGTGTATTGAAATCGTGGACACCCGCGTTGGTGATGATCTCGATGGGGTTGTTGATCGCGGTCTTGTTCGCGGGCAGAAAAATCAACGGTGCTCACCGATGGCTCACGATGGCAGGGTTATCTGTGCAGCCGTCGGAGCTGGCCAAGGTGTCGCTCGTTGTGTATCTGGCCGCCTATCTCCACAAGCTCGACCTGTCTCAAGCCGGATGGCGGGAAATCGTGCTGCGTCCAGCTTGCGTGGTCGGGATCATGGCAGCGCTCATGGTTGCAGAGCCCGACTACGGCAATGCGGCGTTGATCGGCCTCGTGTTCCTTGGAATGGTGTATTTGGCGGGCGCGCCGATTCGATGTCTGATGGTCGTGGGAGGCGCCATGGTCCTGTCTTTGGGGCTTTTAATACGGCTGTCGCCGGAACGGTGGGAACGCATCGTGACGTTCCTCGATCCGTTTGCCGATGCCAGGGGCGCTGGATATCAATTGACGCAGTCCTTGTATGCGTTTGGACATGGTGGGTGGATAGGTGTCGGGTTGGGACATGGCAAGCAAAAGTTGTTTTATTTGCCGGAAGGGCATACGGATTTTGTCTTTGCCTTGATCGGAGAAGAGCTGGGGCTGCTCGGCACGGCCGCGTTGCTCGCCCTTTACGGCGTGCTGGTGGCGAAAGGCTTGAGTGTGGCGGTGCAGACGTCGGATGCATTCGGGCGCTTGCTCGCACAAGGCATTACGCTCTTGATCGGTGGGCAGGCCTTGATCAATGTCGGGGTGGTTTGTGGGCTGTTGCCGACCAAAGGATTGCCTTTGCCATTAGTCAGTTATGGAGGGTCCTCGGCGGTCATGTCGCTGTTGGCTTTGGGTATTCTCCTCAGTATCGCCAAAGAATGTCCTTCCCATTCTTGCGGTCGGATGAGGGGACGTCCATGATGAGCGTCGTCATTGCTGCAGGAGGAACGGGCGGCCATCTGTATCCGGCATTGGCGCTCGCTGAAGAATTCCGTCGCCAGGATCCTGAAACAGCCGTGACATTCGTCGGAACGGGCAAGCGTTTGGAAACGATGATCTTGGGAAACAGTTCGTTCGTCGTCGAATCTCTTGACGTTCAGGGTGTCCTGGGACGAGGCGGTCGAGCCGTGGCGGCGCTGGCTCGGCTTCCACGGGCGATCGGCCAAGCGATTCGGATGCTTCGGCGCGCTCGCGCGGAGTTGGTCATCGGGACAGGGGGATATGTCAGTCCGCCGGTCGTGGTAGCGGCTTGGTTATTGGGGATTGCTCGTGTGCTCGTCGAGCCCAATGCGATGCCGGGGTTGGCGAATCGCTTGTTGTCCCCCCTCGTGCATCGAATTTTTTTGGCGTTTGAAGGAGCTCAAACATATTTTCCACGCGCGAAGATCCGCGTCGTCGGGACACCATTGCGCCGGGCGTTTCTCGAAGAGCCTCCTGCTCTTCCGGAACGTGTGAAGACGCTATTCGTTTGCGGAGGGAGTCAGGGGGCCCGGGCCATCAACGAAGCCATGATAGCGGTCATGCGCGGATCTCGCATCATTCGAGAAACGGTCGACGTAATTCACCAAACAGGCGAAGAGGACTATATACGTGTTCAACAGGCTTATCACGATTTGGACGTCTCGGTTCGGGTCGTGCCGTTTGTTTCGGATATGCCAACGGTTCTGCGTGAGGCGGATGTGGTGGTCGCTCGATCCGGGGCGGGGACGCTTGCGGAGTTGGCTGCATATGGCAGACCGGCCATTTTGATTCCTTTCCCGCATGCGGCTCATGGCCATCAAGAAAAGAACGCTCGAGAAGTCGAAGCTGCCGGCGCGGCGATCGTCGTTCCGCAAGCCGAGTTGACCGGCCAACGACTCGCGAAAGTACTCGAGACATTGATGCGGGATCCTGCGCGACTTCAGCGCATGGCTGCCTGCAGTCTGGCGCGTCGGCGCTCCGATGCGACGCAACGGGTTGTGCGGGAATGTCGGCAATTGCTCGGAAAACGATGAACCCATGAGACGAAGAGCCGGTACTGCTCCGGAATGAGCGCACCCATGTTTCGCAAGATCGAACGCATCCATTTTGTTGGGATCGGCGGGAGCGGTATGAGCGGGATTGCCGAAGTGTTGCTGACGTTAGGGTACAAGGTCACTGGATCGGATCTCGCGCATTCCGAAACGGTTCGGCGATTGGAAAGTATAGGCGGAACCGTATTCATCGGGCACCACGAATCGCATGTGGAAGGGGCGCAGGTGGTGGTCGTCTCATCGGCGGTCTCGTCGGACAATCCGGAAGTTCGTGCGGCGAGAGCCAAAGTCATCCCGGTGATCCCTCGCGCAGAAATGCTGGCGGAACTCATGCGGCTGAAATACGGCATCGCCATCGCAGGGGCACATGGAAAAACGACGACGACATCCATGGTTGCCGCAGTGTTGGCGCAAGCAGGATTGGATCCGACGTTCGTCGTAGGGGGGAAGGTCAACGCCGTGGGCACGCACGCCCGATTGGGGCGAAGCGATTTGCTCATCGCTGAGGCGGATGAGAGCGATGGCTCCTTTCTCCGACTGTCTCCCTCGATCGTGGTGGTCACGAATTTGGATCGGGAGCATCTGGATTTTTACGGGTCGATGGAGCGGCTGCAGGAGGCCTTTCTGGAATTCGTCAACAAGGTTCCGTTTTATGGACTGGCCATCGTCTGCGCGGACGATGAGTGGCTTCGAGGGATCCTTCCGCGCATTGTGAAGCGGTATCAAACCTATGGACATGGCGACTATATCGGCGTGTTGACGCCCGATATTTCGGCGACCGATATTCGAGCGAACCATCGGACGATCGAATTTCGGGCTCACGCCTTCGGAAAAAAATTAGGTCCTTTTCGCCTCCCGATTCCAGGTGTGCATAACGTGTCGAACGCGCTCGCTGCCATTGCGGTCGCGCTGGAGCTCGATGTGACACCGGACTTGATTCGGGCGGGATTGGCAGCCTTTTCCGGCGTGGAACGCCGATTCCATCTTCGCGGAGAAAAAAGCGGTGTGCTGATTATCGACGATTACGGTCATCATCCCACGGAAATCCGTGCGACCTTAGCCGCAGCGAGAGCCGGGTGGAACCGTCGTCTGATTGCCGTGTTTCAACCGCATCGATATACCCGCACGCGGGATTTAGCGGAGGAATTCGGTCAGGTGTTCGATCAGGCCGACGTGGTCTTCGTGACCGAGATCTATCCTGCTGGCGAAACGCCTTTACCGGGCATCACGGGAGAAATGATTGCGGAGCACATTCGAAAAACCGGACATCCCGCTGTGCACTGGGTCGAGCGGCGCGAAAACCTGGTGGAATCCGTTCGGAGTCACGTGCGCGAAGGCGACCTTGTACTCACATTGGGAGCGGGAGATATTTGGAAAACAGGGCTCGAATTGCTCGAACGGTTGTAACAGGGAGGAGCGAGGAATTGGCTGATTGTGCGCTTACAAAATTGTCGCTAACTGCGGGTGAGGGTGTCCGCAGGACGTCGGCAAGCCTTCGGGCAGCTCTGGAGGGGTTTCGCGGCGAATGCCGGTTTGATGAACCGTTGTCGGCGTGGACGTCTCTCAAAATCGGCGGGCCGGCCGATGCCTTGGTGATTCCTGCGGATCTGGAAGATCTCCGTCTACTTGTGCGACAAGCGTCGGGGGTCGGACTTCCGGTGACGGTATTGGGGGGGACGAATGTGTTGGTCCGGGATGGCGGAATTCGGGGCATCGTGGTGCTCCTCATGAAACTGGCGCAGATTCGGTATGAGCCGCCGGCTACGGTATATGCCCAAGCAGGACTGCGCATGCCGTTGCTGCTTCAGTATACGGTCAATCGGTCGCTCTCGGGCCTGGAATGGGCGGCCGGAATTCCTGGCACCGTGGGAGGCGGGGTCGCGATGAACGCCGGCACGCGCCTGGGCGAGATGAAGGATGTGCTTCATGCCATCGAGGTGCTCGATGTCCATGGAGACGTCACGATCTATCCTGCCTCGGCCATACCCTTCGAGTATCGACGTGCGCAGTTGCCGGCCGGCATCGTCGTCGGGGCATGGTTTCGCTTGCGATCTTCCACGAAGCGGGAAATCGAGGCTATGACCAAGGAGTATTTGCACTATCGGAAAGCCACGCAACCGTTGGCGTTTCCGAATGCCGGATCGGTGTTCCGCAATCCCTATCCCGAGTCGGCGGGATCGCTCATCGAGCGAGCGGGCCTCAAAGGTCTGCGAATCGGCGATGCGCAAATCTCCTCTCAGCATGCCAACTTCATTGTCAATGTGGGACAGGCTCGGGCCAGCGAGGTGATCCAATTAATACAACACGTGCGTCATCGTGTGTTCCAGCAATTCGGCGTAACCTTGCACTTGGAGCTCAAGGTCGTGGGAGAGCCGTGAGGGGTCAGTGCGTGCGTCGCGATGAGCTCACGATGGTCGAGCCATGGAAACGAAGAGCATGACACGATCAAAATTTCGTGCACGGGCATCGCTGCGGGTCGGCGTGTTGATGGGAGGGCGGTCTGCGGAACGCGCGATCTCTCTGAGAACAGGCCAGGCTGTGGGCAAAGCTCTGGATCGACTCGGCTATCGCGTGATCCCTATTGATGTGGATAGCGAGTTACCGTGGCATCTTCGGACCAAAAAGGTGCAGGTAGCTTTTCTGGCGCTCCATGGGGGGGATGGAGAGGACGGGAGCGTCCAAGGCCTTCTCGAGATTCTGGGTATTCCTTATACCGGATCGGGAGTCCGTGCAAGCGCCATCGCGATGGATAAAGTGGCGACCAAAGCCCTCTTGCGCTCTTATGGTATTCCGGTTCCGTCCGGGACTGTTGTGCACCGCGACCGCGACGGCGAGGCCTGGCCCTCGGGAATGGCCTTCCCTGTCGTCGTCAAACCGGCGAGCCAAGGATCCACGATCGGCGTCAGTGTGGTGCGGAACCAGGCTCAGTGGAAAAGGGCTCTGCGGCACGCCTATCGATACGGCGCGACTGTCATTGCGGAAACCTATATTCCTGGAAGAGAAATTACGCTCTCCGTGCTCGATGGTCACGCATTGCCTGCGGTGGAAGTGGTGGCCCCGCAGGGGTTTTACGATTATGCAGCCAAATATCAAAGGGCCGAGACGCGATATCATTGCCCGGCGCCGCTTTCCGCACCTCAAGCCGCCCGATTATCGGCGCTGGCCGAGAGAGTGTACTCCGTGATCGAATGTGCCGGGGCCGCCCGCGTCGATGTTCGTCTGAGCCGATCAGGCCGTCCGTTCGTGTTGGAAGTGAATACCATTCCCGGAATGACGGAGCGCAGTCTTCTTCCTATGGCGGCGGCCCAGGCAGGATTGGAATATGATCAATTGGTCGAGCGCATGCTCCGTTCGGCCATCGACGCACACTTGTCGACCGGCGCCGATGGCCGTGTTCATGTTTAGACGACGATGAAAGCCGCCCCCAGACGCGTTCGGCGCAATCAAACGATCAGTGCTCTTCGTTCGCGCAGGCGGCTGGGGCAGAAATCGTCCAGGCGGAAAAAGCTGCTCATGCTAGTCCTTGCAGGGGCGCATCTGTGTGGACTTCTTTGGGCGTACCAGGCGGTCAAGCCAGTCGTGCAAGATTGGACGAGGCTTCGAGAGATCATCGTCTCTGGACTCGATCATGTCACGCGACAAGAGGTGTTGACTCGGCTGGCGTTACCGGAACAGGTCGGTCTCTTGGATCTCGATCTCGATGAATTAACGGCACGCGTGAAAGCTCATCCATGGGTAGCGAATGTGACACTCGAACGAATGTGGCCCTCAACGTTGACGGTGCACGTGCAAGAACGGCGAGGAGCGGCCGTTCTTCAAAACGGAAACGACCGATGGCTCATCGATGAGGAAGGGGTCTTGTTGGAGAAGAGTGCGGAGCCCTACCCGGCCTTGCCAGTGATCGTGGGGCTCGATCCACGGATCGTAAACGAGGCAGCCGCGTCGATCCGACCGCGCATTCAGGCAGGCCTCCATGCGGCCGCATTGGTTTCGGAAGTATTTCCCGGTCGGCCGGTCATTGATTTGACGCAAGCGGGCGTCATCGTTGCCGAACTGTCTGGATTGCGATTCGCGTTCGGCACGGCGATCGATGAGCAGTGGACGCGATTTCGACTGTTGTATCCGGCCATTCGGGGCAAGTTGGCTGGCACACCGCAGGAAGTCGATTTGCGGTATGCCCAAAAAATCATTCTTCGTCCGCAAGGGTGAGCGCATGCCGCGAAAAGAACACATTGTTGTGGGGCTAGACATCGGGACCACCAAAATTTGTGCAGTGGTGGCGGAGATCGTCGACGGGCGGGCCAATATCATCGGTGCAGGGACGAGTCCCTCGCGCGGACTTCGCAGGGGCGTGGTTGTCAATATCGAGGCCACCGTCGACTCGATTAAAAAGGCGATCGAAGAAGCGGAACTGATGGCGGTGGTGCAAATCAATTCCGTCTATATCGGGATCGCCGGCGGCCATATCGCCAGCGAAAGCGCGCATGGCGTTGTGGCTTTGAAACGCGGAGAAGTCGAAGAGGCCGATATGATGCGCGCGATCGAGGCGGCTCGGGCCAGCATCGTGATCCCGCCTGAGCGCCGCTTGCTGCACGTCCTTCCGCGAGGATTCATCGTGGACGATCAGGATGGGATTCGCGATCCGCTGGGCATCGCCGGCTCTCGTCTAGAAGTGGACGTCCATATTGTGACCGGTGCGGTGACATCTGCGCAGAATTTGATTCGCTGCGTGAATCGCGCCGGGCTCGACGTGATCGATCTCATCTTGCAGCCGTTGGCTTCCAGCGAAGCGGTCTTGACGGAGGAAGAGAAAGATCTGGGTGTCGTGATGGTCGATCTGGGTGGGGGCACCTCCGATATCGCCATTTTTGCTGAGGGCAGCATTCGTCATTCCGCGGTGCTGCCGATCGGCGGCGATCATGTGACGAACGATTTGGCGATCGGGCTGAGGACCTCGCACGTCGATGCAGAAAAGATCAAGATCCGATATGGCGCTTCTCTGATGGAGCATGTGCAGGACGAGGAATTAGTCGAAGTTCCGAGCGTGGGAGGGCGGCCTTCCCGTCTAGTCCCCCGACAATTCATTGCAGAGATTATCGAGTCGCGAGTGGAGGAGATCTTTGAGCTCGTGCTCCGAGAAATCCGACGGGCTGGCTACGAGGGCATGTTAGTCGCCGGCGGGGTGTTGACCGGAGGAGCATCGCTGTTGCCGGGAATGTCCGAGGTTGCCGAGCGCATGCTCAAGCTGCCTGTGCGCTGCGGCGGGCCACTAGGCGTTGACGGCATGCGGGATATCGTCAGTAGTCCAAAATTTGCGACGGGTGTGGGATTGATTTTACATGCCTTGCGCAACCCGTCCAGCTTGCTGGTCGGGGCTCATGGCGCTGGCGCCGCCCCGCGCGTGTCGTCCATCCTGCAAAAAATGAAAGGATGGGTCATGAATTTCTTTTGAAGGGGCGCAGCACCCGGAGGATGACGGTAAAGCGAGAGGTGTGGGGTCGTTCCAGGCCTGATTGGTGGTCGGAATGTCTCTCTCACAGAGGGATAGGGTGAGCGACGGATGCAGAAGTGTCTGACCGTGCAGCGTTGATACAGAGACCTAGGCGAAAGGAGGCAGGTATGTTGGCATTTCCCGATGAAGAACCCACAGGGATTCGGATTAAAGTGATTGGGGTAGGTGGAGGTGGTTGTAACGCAGTGGATACTATGATCGCTGCGGGACTCCATCGTGTCGAATTTATTGTCGCTAACACGGATGTGCAGTCGTTGGGGAAATCTTCGGCTCCCTATAAAATTCAGCTCGGCCCCGAATTGACCCGCGGGCTTGGGGTGGGAGCCAAGCCGGAAATCGGCAAGGATGCGGCATTGGAAAGCGAAGCGCAAATCCGCGATGCGTTGACCGATGCGGATATGGTGTTCGTCACCGCAGGGATGGGCGGTGGCACAGGAACCGGCGGGGCACCCATTGTCGCGAAAATCGCACGGGAACTGGGAAGCCTCACGGTAGGAGTGGTGACGAAACCGTTCGATTTCGAAGGGGGTCGGCGGCGCGCGTATGCGGAAGAAGGCGTCAAAGAACTCAAGAAACACGTGGATTCGTTGCTGGTCATTCCCAATCAGAAACTACTGGGCTTTGTCGACAAAAGCACGCCGCTTACGGAAGCGTTCAAACTTGCAGACGATGTCCTCAGACAGGCGATCCAGGGGATTTCCGATGTCATCACGACACCGGGGCTCGTGAACGTGGATTTTGCCGATGTGAAGACGGTGATGAGCTTCTCGGGTCGTGCGGTCATGGGTATGGGGATCGGTCGGGGATCCAACCGGGCTGCTGATGCCGCCAAACAAGCGATGACCAGCCCCTTGTTGGAAGATGGAAATGTGCAAGGTGCCAAAGGTTTGTTGTTGAACATTACAGGGGGGCCGACGATGACGCTGCACGAAGTCTACGAGGCGGCTTCGATCGCGCAAGAGGTCGCCGATCCCGAAGCGAATATCATCGTTGGTCAGGTGATCAATCCGGATATGAGCGAGGAAATGATCGTGACCGTCATCGCGACGGGCTTCGAGCCCCAGGGAACGCTCGCTCGCGCTCCCGTAGCGTCTGCGACAGCGTCCGAGCCTGTGAGAGAGCCTGTGCGCCCATCCGTTCATCCGGCGGTGGCGCCGGCCCAGCAGAACACGGGGATGGAAGCGAGCCCTGATGATCTCGATCGCCCGACGTTTATCCGCCGGCAGGGTCCGCGCGCGCAGCTTGTGAAGCGCAATGGATTGCTCGTCGATGAGGATTGGGATATGCCCGCCTTCATGAGACGGCGAGCGGAATAATGTCTTTGTGCGCATGTCTTCGTTCGGAAAGGCTAGTCCATCGTCCCAGGTCGGCGGCTTGAGCGCGCCGGACTTTGCCCAGGCACAGAGGGATGTGATCCATTTTTTTGGGACGCGTCAGGACCCTAACAACCTTCGATCGCTTGTGCAGATCGGGGCGATCGTTTCAGGCCCTCCGCCTTTTACCCGGATCGCGGCACTTCGGCAAGTCCATGGTCAAACGGTCGTGGTGCTAGATCGATCGAGTGACGCATGCCCCGATGCCTCTTTGGAAGCGGGCGATGCGTTGGTGACCAGTCAGCCGAATCTTCTGCTGACGATCAGAACGGCTGATTGCGTGCCCGTGTTGTTGGCGGATGCGGATGGTCGAGCTGTGGGAGCGATCCATGCTGGTTGGCGGGGGGCGATTGGGGGAATCGTGTCCAAGACCATTGAGTGTCTCTGTGAGCGATTTCCCTGTACGATTGACCGTCTGCGTGCGGCCATTGGTCCCTCCATCGGCGTGTGCTGTTATGAAGTGGACGAAACGGTGCTGAGCCCTTTACGCGAACGGTGGCCGTTTTGGAGGGAGGTGACCCGCCGGCAAGATCGGGGGAAAGCGTTGCTCGACCTAAAGGAATTGATTGCACGACAATTGGTGTCATGCGGGGTGTCAGTGACTGCCGTCGCACGGGTGAATCGGTGCACCCGGTGCGAACCGGAACTCTTTTTTTCCTATCGGCGTGATGGTCCGCAATATTCTACGATGGTCAACGGGATTATGTTGACGGCATCTGCGTTCCCTTCTGGGAGACAATGACGTTCCTCGGGTTTCTTGAGGAGAGAACGGAAACCCCGACGGAATCTGTTCAGAGAGACACGCAGCTCGTTTTGGAAACGAGGTGACGGAAGTTCTGACACCGAGTACAATAGCAAGATGTCGGGCGTCAGGCCGAACGATGGCCCTTGAATGTCTGCTGTCGGAATGCATATCGAGGCGAATGTCGATCGCGTTCGAACAACCGTGGCCGAGGCGGCCGCTCGCGCGGGGCGCGATCCGAGCAGAATTACCATCGTGGCAGCCACCAAGTTTGTGCAGGCCGATCGGCTTCAGCAGGCCTATCGTGCGGGGCTTCGTGCCTTCGGCGAGAACCGTTTGCAAGAGGCTCAGCGAAAGATGAGCGCGTTGAGCCATCTTGCCGATATTCACTGGCATTTCATCGGACGGTTGCAGCGGCGCAAGCTGAAGGCGATCACTGGTCGATTTGCCTTGATTCATTCCGTGGAGAGCGTCGAACAAGCTGAACTGATCAATCGTTGGGCCGCCGAACGCGGGATCCAACAACCCATCCTGCTGGAAGTGAACGTCGGACAGGAGCCGACCAAAGGTGGCTTCTCGCCATCTGCGTTGTGGGACGCCCTCTCGGATCTCGCCCGGTTGACCCATGTGGCCATACAGGGATTGATGACGGTCCCACCGATTGCCGCGACGCCCGAAGCCGCTCGTCCCTTTTTTCGGGCATTGCGGTCTCTGGCAGAAGCCGTCAATCGTGCCGCTCGTTTGCCTCGCGCTCTTCAGGAGTTGTCGATGGGGATGTCGCACGATTATCCGGTGGCGATCGAAGAAGGGGCGACCATCGTGAGAATCGGCACGGCGATCTTTGGTCCACGCCAATCTGTATGAGCGGCGTGGTTAATCAAGGAGGTCTATGTTTATTGCAGGGAATATTCTCGAAGGAATTGCGCATGTGCTGGATTGGGTGCTGACGATTTACATGTATATCATCATTGCCCGTGCGCTCATTTCATGGGTCAACCCCGATCCCTGGAATCCGATTGTGCGCTTTTTGGATCGTGCGACCGAGCCGGTGTTGTATCCCATTCGGCGTCAACTCGGGTTGGGAATGGGCATCGATTTTTCGCCTCTCGTCGCATTGTTGATCATCATGTTCCTCCAATATGCGGTGGTCCGGTCCCTCTTTGAAATGGCGGCTCGGATGCATTAACGGGAGACAGGCTGATGAAGATCACGCCGCTCGATATTCAACACAAGGTATTCGGTCTTCAACTCCGTGGTTATCATCGTCAACAAGTTGATCAATTTCTCGAGACGTTGGCTGAGACCGTCGAGGAACTGATCAAAGAAAATGGAGCTCTCAAAGAGCGATTGACCCAAAAAGAGGAAGAAATCCAGGCGCTCAAAAAAAAACGAAACGTCGCTCATGAGCACCCTGATTTCCACGCAAAGCTTTGTCGATCATCTCAAGCGCGGCGCTGAGCGCGATGCCGAAATGATCATTAAAGAAGCGGAGTTGAAGGCCGAAGAACTGTTGGCTCAGAGCCGATCGGAGTTGATCGAGTTGCGACGGGCGGTGAGCGATCTTCGTCGCCAACACGCGTTGATGCTCGAACGATTGCGCGGAACGCTTCAGAGTTTTGCACGTATGATCGAAGTCGAGGAAGGCGCGGAAGATCCGACACCCCTCGTGGAAGCCCCCGGACTCACCGAGCGGACAAGCCTTCCCGAATCTTGATCTGCGTCAAAGAGGCCAACGGAGATGATATGGGACGATCCCATCGAATCCTCCAGGCCTTGCAGGAAGCCGTCGAACGAGAGGTCTTCCCCGGAGCCGTGTTGCTGGTCCAAGCAGCCGGGGCGATTCGTCATCATCTAGCTGTCGGGCAGACGGCTCTCGCTCCCCTTGGAATTCAAACCTCAACCGATACACGTTACGATCTCGCCTCGTTGACGAAACCCTTGGCCATCGCGTCCGGGGCAGTCCTCCTCGTTCAAGAAGAACGCCTCGCATTGGATGCGCAAGTCTCCGGAATCCTCGATGAATTGTCAGGGAGCCCTGTCGGCCGTGTCACGGTTCGTCAACTGCTCGCCCATCGGTCTGGTCTGCCGGCCTGGCGTCCGTTCTATGAACAGGTTGTGACAGGGCAGAAGACGGATGAGGAAAAACCGTCTCGAGTATCTGTGGCAGAGCAGTTGCTTCAGGCTATCGGGAAAGAATCACTGATTTGCGAGCCGGGAACGACCCGGATCTATAGCGATCTCGGATTTATCCTGCTCGGGTTCATTCTGGAACGGCTGACAGGATGCACATTGGATGTGCTCTGTCAGACACGGATTTTTGCTCTGCTCGGAGCGCGCTCCCTGAGCTATGTGCCTTGTCATGGTCAGGGAACGATCCCGCCCGACGCGAGACGATCGATTGCGCCGACGGAATACGAGCCCTGGCGGGGATACCTGGTGCACGGCGAAGTGCACGATAACAATGCCTATGTCTTGGGAGGGGTGGCCGGACATGCTGGCTTGTTTGGAACGGCTCGGGATGTCGCGATGGTCGCGCAGGCCTGGCTCGATGCGGTTCATGCTCGTCCATCCTTCTTCGATCCTGCCCTCGCACGGGAGTTCGTCGGCTGGCCGGATGGATCTGCAAGACGCTGGGCGTTGGGTTGGGATACGCCCGCGCCGCCATCGTCTTCGGGGCGGTATTTCTCCTCACGCTCGTTTGGACATCTCGGGTTTACTGGAACTTCAGTATGGATCGATCCCGCATGCGAACTGATTGTAGTCCTGCTTTCCAATCGTGTTCATCCCACGAGCGTGAATACCAAAATTTCTGACTTTCGTCCGATGATCCATGACCTCGTGTATGAAGACGTCTGCGGGGCGAGAAAAGGAGAACCATGAAGTACCAGGGATGCACGGGCCCAGAATAGCCATTGGTGTTGCCGGACACTAGGGGTAAAGCGTTATCGAACAGCATCAAGCTGGGGCTGCGCCTCGATGCGTGCTTGGCGATTGTGACTCCACAGAGAAGCTATGACGTGGGTGAGCGAGCCACGGGTCTCGTGGACCCCATTTCTCCTTTTTCCTATCGATTTATCCTCCTTGAGTATCACCGATCTGGGCAAATTCCTGCTCCCCGAAAATCGCCGATTCATGAGTATAGTATTTGAACTCCAACAGATTGTGCGACGGATCTTCCAAAAACACGGTGCGGTGCTCGATCGGAGTGTCGGGAAATCGAATGCGTGGTTCTTGATAAAATGGGAGTCCTTTGGCTCTGGCTCGATCGACAAGGGACTGCCATTCTTTCTCCGAAGTAAAGATCAAGCCAAAGTGGCGTGGGTAAATCCCACGTTGTCTCGGTAACGGTTCGTCAACTACATGGGCAACCAATTGATGCCCGGCCATGTTGAGCGTCAGGGCCGTGGACGATTCCCGTCCCACCGTGCAGCCAAGTCCGTCGACATAAAAAGACTTGGTCTGAGCTAAGTCCATAACAGGAAAGGCAAGATGAAAAATTTTGCGAGACATGGGTTTCCTCCGCTGTTCATTCTCTTGTTGATGAAGTATACCGAGCGCGTTGGGGAATGGACTACTGGGCTTAATGGGGACGGTGCGTGGGGCAGAGGGTCGCCCATTGCTGGCAGCACGCGAGAGCAAGCCTCCGGTAGATAGACCGTCGGGATGAAAGCGGTGAGCGCGACCGTCTTGTGCTCTATACCGTGGGACCGATGATGGCCCCAACTGCAGCCGTGACGATCATGGCCAATGTTCCCCACACCGTGACGCGAATCGTTCCCACCAGCACATTGGCCCCGCCAGCCCAAGCCGCCACTGCACCCAACAAGGCTAAACACAGAAGCGAGCTGATCCCCACGGCCATCAGCACGTGAGACAGCGGGGTGAGCATGGCGACGACCAACGGCATCGCCGCTCCGATCGTAAATGTCGCGGCGGAAGTGATGGCCGCTTGTATTGGCCTGGCCGTTTGCGTGTCGGTCAATCCCAATTCGTCACGAGCATGGGCTCCTAAGGCATCATGCGCCATGAGCTGGGCGGCCACTTGTTCGGCCAGGTCAGGATCCAGTCCTCGCTGCACATAAATTCTAGCTAGCTCCTTGCGCTCGAACGCCTCGTCGGTGGCCAATTCTTGCTGTTCCCGTTCCAAATCCGCTTTGACTGTGTCGGCTTGGGAACTCACGGAGATATATTCTCCGGCGGCCATGGACATGGCTCCGGCAACGAGGCCGGCTATTCCGGCAATGAGAATGGTGTGGTGGGATACGTCTGCCGCTGCGACCCCCACGAGCAAGCTTGCGGTGGAGACGATGCCGTCGTTGGCTCCCAAGACGGCCGCGCGTAACCAACCGATTCGTGCGGCATAATGGCGTTCTGGTCGATGGTGAGGCCTCATGCGTTGAGGTTCTTTCCTTGGTTATCCGTCGCCATCCAGACGATGGTGCACTGATCGGAGCAACCATATCCATCGACTGAGGCACGAGCTGTGGTTGGACTGTGCTTGGAAAAGCCGACATTCGTCAAACATCGATGGGCTATCGGAAAACCGCGATCTCGATTTCCAGACCGATCCACTTGTATCGTTGTCCCGTCGATGCCTGTCCTCAACCTCTGCGACCATAGAACAACTCGTTCCCGGTTGACGGGAGCAGATAGCTAACCGCCGGCCTTTGGTTTTTGCAGCGTCCCGACGAGCTTGATCGCAACCGGGAGGATAGCCGGGAGCAAACTCAACGATGCTCCGGCTGCGGACCGGACTTGCTCTTGGGTCACGAACAAGAACGCGGCGAGCAATAAAAGCGCAATGCCGAGCGGCCAACTCACGGTCTGCCAGAAACTTCCAGGAGATCGCTGCTCTAATTGGACAATCTGGGAATCATTGGCGGTGGCCATCACGAATCGACGAAAACTAGCGCTCATGAGTTGCAAGTCCGGTTGCAGAACAGCCAATCCTTTGCAGAGGAGCCTTCGGAGCGCAGGATTTTCGGCATGGAGAAAGCGATCTTTGGCCAAGTAAAACAGCGCAAGCTTTTCGTCATCTGTGCACGACGTCCAAATCGCATGATAATACGGGCGGAGGAGCTGTTCTTGCTCTTTCTCTACCGTTGCCTGAGCGTGTCGAGTCAATGCCTGGCGCCATGGTCCATTCTCTGCTCCCATAACGTTCCGTCCATATCCCCAGGATTGAAAGGCGAAATACACGACCGTGAACGATTGAAACAGTTGAGCCATCCTATGCGCCAGATCGTCCTGTTTGTTCGTGTCTACAAGAGTGGCCGGTTCGTCGCGACGAGGGTTCAGACCGATCGACGCAAAGGGGTCGATGCTAGACAAGATGCACAGGCGATGGCCTGTGGCCAGGGCCGCTTCGAGCAACGCAAGTTTTTTGAGATCACAGTGGTACGAGCCGGTGCCATATTCGAAATGATCGATCGCAATAGTTTGGGGCGCAGTGTGCTGGAGTACGCTCGCCACCGGATCCCGGAAAAGCCAATAGGGATCATCTTTGATCGCTCGGAAATCAATGGAACGCCAGCCCTGTGCCTTGACGAATCGAGACTTCCCCGATCCTGGAGGACCGATCACCAAAAGGTGGCGTGGCCGATCCTGAGCGGAGCGGACGGTCAAACACTGCCATGCTTCACGCTCTACCGGTGTATCGAATGACAGGAGAAAGACGTTATCGGCGACGAACCTGGGCAAACGGTACAGCACAAACCACGACGCAGAGCCGAGAAGTGCGAGGATAACAAGGCCGGCGAGTAGGGTCAGAAATATCGTTTTCATCGGCCACTTGTGCCATTCGGCCAGATCCCGGAGCAACGAGGGAATCAGCGTCGGAACGGGAGAGACGATACGATAATCCCCGTAGGTCAACGAGACGGAATTCGAAGCGGGTGTGATCCAGTGAAACGGAGGGTCGTGGGGACGATGCAAAATAATCCCCGCCGTCTCGCGTGATGGGGGATTGAACAAGGCACGAGCTTTGAACCAGAGCTGATGCGCCGCGCGGGCAACCGGATCCAAAGTTGATTCGGGAAGGGGGGCTCGTTCGCGTTCTCGTCTCTGAATGACCGTTCGTCTGCGCGAATCCTCTTGGAACAAAAACCCCGCATAGATATCTTGCGGCGCCTGTGGAGAGGATCCCACGGTGGGCGAGTCGTCGAGCCCTCGTCTCCTATCGAGCAATCTTTGCCAATCTGGGCCGTGGCCATCTTGGTCCACACCGATGGCGATGTGTCGATAAAAGTGGCGAAGGCGCTGCTCCCGTTCGACCAAGGCACGGGCGAGACCGAGTTGGCCATGCTTGACTAAGAGCCCTATTTCGGCATCGTGGACAATCGTGAATAAGGCGAGAGTGGGAATGAAGGCGAACACGATCATCATCGTCGCGACCATGACCGCATAACTCCGGCGATAGTCGCCCATCAAGGCTGGAACCAGGCCACTGAACGGATTTCGTGGAGCCGTTAAGATCACGTACATGGCGGTGGTTGCAAAAAGAGGAATGACCATGGAGAGAAAGAGGGCGCCGCTCCAATCTGACGGTTCCAAGATGAACAGAACTCCGAACCCGATGCTGAGAAGGGCGTTGATAAGGATAATGAGATGGTAACGCTCCCGGTAGTCGGCACGCGGCCACATCCAGTCGGTTCGGCCTTGTTTGATCGCCCCCCAAATCAAACCGATTAAAAGAAACAGCACCAGAAAGATCGTCCCGTAACAAAGGAACAACGAGGTGGAGACGACCAGCACTTCAAAATTGAAGGTGCGGAGCGCGTCCTTGGTCATGAAGGTTACGAGTGTCCATGGGAGATCGGGCAGCGGCATGACGTGGAAACGATGGCCGATGCCCCAATAACGCCCGCTCACGGTGCCGCTCGTTCGGCTGAAAACGAGTGATTCGAGTTCGGGATTGTGATCGGTTTCTTCAAGGAAATTTTCTCGCAGCGCACGCCACTTCTTCGAATGAAACAGGACGGTGCCGTCCTCGTCTCTGAGGACCGCAAAGCCGAACCCTGGCGGGACGATGGGCTCCATGACGGATGACAGACGAATTTGCACGGCCGTGACGGGATACGTCTGGTCGAATGCCGGACAGGGTGTGGCCGTTTTGGTCGAGATCATCACGCTAAACTCGCCCATGGTTTTGGAATAGATCGGTTGAATCCATAAATCGGCACCCTGGATATTCCAGAGTTCATGGTTCTTCGCCTGTCTGACATATTCGCGATCGGCGACATTGATGAGTGGAGTGGGACGAATGCGCGTCGTCCATTTCGCGCGCTGATCGCCTTCGGCATCGACCCAGAAGATCATGATGGGGTCGGGATAGGGGGTGTGCAGAAAGGCCGAGAAGGGCGATGAAGCATCTTGCAGCAGATGGGCACGAAGCGGCCGACGGTCGAAGAATTGATCGTCTATCGATCGGTCGTCGATCGCGAGTGTGGCATGCTCGCACAGGTGTTGATGGGCCATCGCAATCCGTTGATTCGCCGTGGTCATCCATTGAGCGGCTTGCCCAATCTCGACGGATAAGTTTCGAGCCAGTTCGTGCGCGAACGTGGTCAATTCCTCATCCTTCTGATCTTTAATGTGCCAATAGGCAAAGGCATCCAGCAGGAAAAACGCGAGCAGGGCAGTGCTGAGCAAACAGGCTCCCATAGACGTGATGACATCGGCCTGTCGGATTCTATCGTTGGCCCCCATGGTTTGGAGTTTGAGAAACGGGAGGCTCACGGCGAGGACGAGTACGAGAAACGCAATGAGGACGAGCACGGTATACGGAATGGCAAATGCCTGTTGGGTGAAACGATCCGATTTGACAAACCCGGCGATGATGAAATGCTGTGAATGGCGCGTCTCGACGTGCCTCCCATCCTCGGAGGAGGGAAGCACAATCGGTTGCGCAAACACCTGATACGTCATCCCACCCACGTCCACTTCTTGGTGCAGCGGGAGCTGCTCAGCAAGGGATCCAGCATGGTTACCGGCTCCCCTTCCCGATGGGGCTGACTCGTGGTCTGACTCGGAAGCCGATGCCGGTCGAATCCATGGGCGAAGACTGACGAACTGAAACCGAGAATCCCCGCGCTGGTAGTGGACTGTGCCCATTTGATCTGCCACCACGATTTCATCGAATACCTCTTCTTGGCCGATGCCTAATTGATCTGAGAGATGCCTCAGAGAAAGCGCCGCTTGGCAAAACAGGGTTCGCGATCCTGACGATGACGAAAGAATGCGACACACCCCGTCTTCGGGTCGAGCAAGCGATCGGGATGGTTGGGACGGAGGGCTTGGTCGGCCTGGTGGCATAGCGGATATATAGGTCAGCACAACGTTGGGGTCGGTCGGCGAGGAGATCGGGGCAATGTCGATCCAATATGCATGCGGAGGGAGCGGTTCCTCGGGTTCCCTGTCTTTCACTGGATGAAGGGAGGACGGGAGCGCGGCGCTGATTCGATCAAGACAATCGCTCATCGGGTCAGTGTTGGGCAATGAGGACGACGGTGACAGCGGAGGCGCTTGGGTTGGAGGGCCAAAAGCCAGAAAGTTGAATTGAAAGCAGGCTTTGTGTGCAGAGGTAAACACACGTTGATAGTTGGCCAAGGTTGCAGAGAGTTGCTGGCTCCAAGCCGAGAGAAGCCGGAAATTTCGCGCAGCCAGATAATTCATCTGATTCAAGACATACATGGCGTAGAGGCTTCCCAATGCAGCGCTCAGTAGGACGATGCCGAGAACGACAAGACGTGTCCCCTTTGGTTGTCTTCGCGAGGAAATGGCGGACGACGGTTGGACGTCACGAGCCATGATCGGGCGTTCCAGGAAGGTGCCGCACCATGCTGTCGATCCGATTTGCGTATGGGGATCGAATCAGGTGGTCCTCATTGCTCCGGGTCATTCGATTGCATACACGGAGGTTTTGCTTCGATGGGCCATCGATTTGATGCCGGTCAGCAGCGCATGTGAGTCAGCGCTGCGAGACGTCATTCTGTCGAGAAGAGCGGAAAAAAGCAAGAAAGCTGGTCTAAGAAAAGACCCGTGACTTGAGCGGGAGGAAGACGACGATGCCGTGATGAAAGCTCGAAGGGGTTTCCCTCGTCGTGACTCTCCCTCTTGAGCGAACGCTTGAGCAGGATGAAGGTGAGTCGTGTGTGGATACAGGTTGGAGGTTCCCTCTGGTGTCACGAGCGGAGAGGGAAGGGGAGCTCTTGAGGCGCTTTCTTGTTTTCAGGTTTTCTCACGAGATCGGGTCTGGCTTTGAGAATCCAGCCGATGGCCTGTTCATTGTAGCTGCGGAGTTGATGGCAGACGACCCATCGCATCTCGTAGACCGTATCCACGTAATGGTCGAAACTTGTTTGTGTGATCGCTTGCGGCGCGACACGGAGCAAGGTCAGCAGCAAATTGCTTTCGCAGCCGGAGGCCTGCTCTTGAAAGGCAGGATACACGAAATGCTCCGCTAAATCCGTGCGATGGCATAAGATGCGGGCCAGTTGGTTGTAATTGCTTTCCTGGTGTTCTTTGCCTTCCAGCGTCCGAATGTCTTCGGCATACAGATAAATCCGGTCCCAGGTGATGGCATAGGCAGCGGTTTCGAGCAGAGCATCGAAAAGCAATGTCGGAGCGCCGTGGAGTTGTTCGTCAAAGGCCAGGGGCACAATGAATCGAGCCAGGTCTGGCCGTTCGTGGAGCAGCTCCGTCAACCAGCGGAAACAGGTCGTGCGAGTGTTGGGATCCAGATAATCGATGACGGATTCGATTAGGGTGAGATCGTCCCGGGTAAGACGCGACCGTTCCTGCTTCAAGAGTTCCTTGGTTCTTCGCACGCGCCGCCGGACGAGTTCAATGGTCGATCCGCCATTGAGCATGTGGGCATTATCATACTCTGCCCGCTTGTCGGGATGACTGAGAACCTCATAAGCCTCGTTGATCTGGAACATTCGTTCCTTGGCAGCTTGTCGCTCGTGAGCCGGAACCACGTCTTCATGGTGAGCCTTGACGGCTTTCCGCCACGCGCGCTGGATTTCCGAAAGCAGTGCGTCTTCGGGAACCCCGAGGATTTGATAATACGTCCGACCGTCGATCATGGTTCCGCTGTGACGAGGAAGTACATAGCTGTCATGTATCTGGAACCGCTGGCATCCGTCAAGCGGACCTCACGATGCAACGGGATTGGCCGGGGAGCACAGCCAAGGGCACGAACAACACTTCGCCGATTGATGGTGGACGATGACTCGTAGGGACACGGCATCTGGCGATTTCAGCCCGGATAACGAGAACGGCCACTCGGTGGCCATGTCTGTCGATGGATGGTGATGGCCTGATCAATCGACGCACTCCATGGTCGGAAGTTGCGACGGGTAGAGAAAGGAGGCGCTCCGAGAAACTGTTGTTTTTCGCTTGTGTCTCCACTCTTCGGGGTTGGATTCTCGGTAACGAAATGGACGGTCTTGCCGATGCCTCATTGTTTCCTTTGCTTTGATGGTCAATTCGTGTATCTTGGGCGGCTGGTTGCCTTTGGATCGCATTTTTGCACGATGATGCCAAAGCACGCATGACTCCTGTTTCCCACCCTCGACGACGACTCCCAACCCTCGACTCATCGTGGCTGTTGTCCTGGCCCGATCGCGGATCACCCTGGGTGCATCGCGCGGTACTGATGCTCATCGGTCTCTGGGCGTTTTTCCATCACCTCGATATGTCGTTGATGGAAGGCAGCGAGGGCTTATATGCGCAAATTGCGAGGGAGATGGTGGCTGCCCAACGGTATTTCGCGTTGATGTTTCATGGGGAGCCCTATATTAACAAGCCTCCAATGTTTTTTTGGTTGTTGGGCGTAATGCGCGAGTGGTTCGGGGAATCCGAGACGGCGTTGAGGCTGCCAGGGGCCATAGGTTCACTGGGCACCATGTGGCTCACCTATGCATTGGGATGTCGACTGTTTTCCCGGATGGCGGGATTTTGGGCGGCGGTGGTAGTGGGCACAACCCATGTGTTTCTGTGGTATGGCCGACGCGTGTTGTTTGATTCCACCTTGACCTTCGCCATGACGCTGGCCGTATTTGCCTGGATACGGGCGGCGATGCAGGCTGGTTGGCCTGGATGGTACGTGGTGGCATTTGTGGCCATGGCCGTCGGAGGCATGATCAAATCCATTCACGCGTTTGCTATGCCGTTTGCCATAATGGTGATCTACGCGTTCTGGCAACGGGACTATCGAGCTTTGCGCTCCCCGGTGTTCTGGTCGGGGTTTGTCATGTATTGGTTGCTGACGGGGTGGTATGCGTCGTGGTTGCCAGAAGGGATGCAATGGCAATTTGATATACATGCTGCGATTCAGCGCGCATTTGGTAATTTTTCTGCCTCCGAAGCTTCGACATCACGGCTTCTTCGCCTGCACTGGTATCTGTCCATGATGTGGTTCGATTTTTTTCCTTGGTCGGCGCTGATTCCAGCGAGTACGTTGCTCTTGGCCCTCTCTCCGGCGAGCGCGCTTCGCCCAGTTAGCCGATTTCTGCTTCTGTGGTTTTGGGGATACATAGCGATGTTGAGCGTCTCGCTATTTAAACGGGAACCGTATTTGATGCCGTTGGTCCCGGCGCTGGGATTGATGGTCGGCTACACGTATCAGGCTGTGGCTGTCGGGCTGGAAACGCGCCGGTGGCTGGCTGCAACGATACGCGTCATGCTGGCTCTCCTCGCCCTTGTTTTCGGCGCGGCACTTTTTGTGGGGCCGTATCTCCTCCAACGCAAGTGGCATGTCCCCTTTCCTCCATTTCCTTTCATTTACACCACGGCGATGATGGTGATGAGTCTCGTGTTGTTCTGGAGCGCAGTCACCGCCCGGGCTCGTCTGGCACTCGCCACGGTGGGAGTGTTGGCCTTCGGCTTTGTCATAGGCGTTGTCGATGTGATCTGGCCGATGCTCGATCGATTTGCACCGAGAGCGGTCAATGCCGAGGTCCGGCGGATAGCGGCGCAATGCCACAGGCCCGTGTTTTACCACGGTATTACGCAAGAAGATTTCATTTTTTATCTCAATAGCTCGCCGGCGATTCCGCGACTTACATCGAAAGATGACGTGCGCGAGCGCCTCGGTCGGCACCGCCAGATTCTGCTGGTGACGGATTATCGCTATGCGAAGATGTTCGCCGAGGATCATTCTGTCATCGTTCGTATCCTCCGCACCTTTCCTCGGCCCAAGGATCGCGACTTTTATTTGCTGTCGCTTCAACTCGCGAGTTCGAAGGAATCGGAAGAGTTCTCCGGGTTGGAGCGCAAACGGACGGCCGACAGGTTCCTGCGCGTTTAAAGGCGTGAGATCGGAGTGCGAGATCAGCGCGATGAGCTATAAGGACGCACTGAGCAAGGAAAAACCGCAGACGATTGCGGCAATAGTTCCTCTCCATTCCTCTGCAATGGGACTGGGGCTTGATGGGTTGATTGGTCTCCTTGGATGGCGGGTGCGTAGCGAGAAAAAGCACGGTGAGTTGACAAGTAGGTGTTCAAGCTTTCAGAGCGCATGGGGCGATGAACGCGCAAGAATGAGGGTTTGGCTCTTGTGCGTGAGATTGAGAGCCGTCTAGCTTTCTAACGAGCGTTTATTGGGGTGTTAGAATGTCGGGCAGTCAGTCGAGGAAACGGCAACAGGTGTGACATCGGGACGGATACCCTACAACGGATACTCTACAGATGATTGTCGATCGAAGTCGATCGAAATCGCAGACACCTGGTCCGCCATCGAATGTGCACCGGCGTGCGTAGCCTATCGCTCGTACAACCGGCAGCTTGGGCGGGCTGAGGGCGACCAAACGAACATTGAAGCGCCCACCGCGCCTGTTGTCGGCATGAGCGATCATACGGCGATACAGAGCCGGTATCTTTTGGATCCGGATGGCGACGACGTGCAAGTCATCTGGATTCTTCCAGCCTCGATTGGAAGAGCAATCCAGCGGTTCTCTTGTCCTCGGTAAAGCCGCGTTGCCTTGGAATGGACGAGTTGCTCGAAACGAACTGGACGATGCCCACAGGTTGCGATCCACGAGGAAGAACGCCGCAAAAGGAGGAATATCTATGAGTTTGCCATCGGACGGGCCATCTCCGGCTCTCTTTTTTCAAACCATCAATGCTTATCAACGGACGGAAGCGCTCAAAACCGCCATCGAACTGGACCTGTTCACCACTGTGGCTCAGGGCAATCGGACCGCGAGAGAGATTGCTCAATGTTGCGGAGCCTCGGAGCGGGGGATTCGGATGTTGGCTAATTCGCTGGCGGCGATCGGATTCTTGAAAAAGGACGGTCAGACGTATGCCCTGACTCCCGATTCAGCGATGTTCCTGGACGCGCGCTCGCCGGCCTATTTGGGAGGCACATTGGCCTTTCTCTTATCGCCGCCGCTCGTCGAAGGCTTCCGCCGTTTGTCCGAAGCCGTGCGCAAAGGCGGCACGGCCATCAGTCCCCAAGGAACGTTGGAACCGGAGCATCCGGAATGGGTGACGTTCGCACGCTCCATGGCTCCCTTGATGAAGGGGCCAGCGATTTGGATCGCGGAATGGGTGAAACGGCATGCTCCCCACGTCAAGCAGGTGTTGGATGTCGCTGCCGGGCACGGGGTATTCGGTGTAGAGATTGCCAAAGTCCTTCCCCAGACCAAAATCATGGCGCTCGATTGGCCGAGCGTGTTGATGGTGGCGCAAGAACAGGCGAAGGTCGCCGGTGTCCATGCGCGATTTCATCTCCTTCCAGGGAGCGCCTTCGACGTGGAGCTTCCACAAAACGTGGATCTCGTCCTGTTGACCAATTTTCTTCACCATTTTGACGAAGCGACCTGCGTGAGCCTGTTGAAAAGGCTATATGCCTGCCTGACGGAAGCTGGCATCGTGGTAACGCTGGAATTTATGCCTAATGAAGATCGGGTTTCGCCGCCTGCCGTGGCAGAATTTGCGCTCATTATGTTGGCGACAACTCCCGCGGGAGATGCCTATACGTTTCGTGAATATGAGCGGATGTTTCGTCGAGCTGGGTTTGGAGCGAGCGAATGGTACGATGTGCCAGCCTCGAACCAGCGAGCGATCGTTACACGGAAATGAAGCCCGCCAACGAGTCCGTTCGGCATGGCATCGAGACCCCACGAGATCAAGACTCGGTCAACCGGCAAATGGATCTGGCCATCGAACGGATCTGCGCGAAAACGCAATCCAGGCATGGGGGTGCCGATATATGCACACAAAGTGGCGAAGGGATGATCAGCAAGGATGGCGATGGTGTCTGTGTCTTCGCATGAGAGGGAAAAGGACAAACATGCAATCGGCGTGATGATCGATACGGATCGAACCCGTCAATGATCGTGTCGAAACGAGCAGATGGAGGAACTGTAATGCGTGCGGGGTGTGGGAAGCGAGATTAGTCAGGATATTCGATCCAGCTTTCTTTTTCGGCCAGGTAGCGCTGGCCTTTGAAGTTGACGCGGGTGCGCATCCTGGAAAATCCGAGCGCCCGCAATTTTTCGACGATTTCTTTCACCGCTTCGGCTACGGTCTTGTGGACACCGCTTTCCAATGTGAGGGCCTCGTACATTACGCTCGCTCGATACCCGCGATCCACACGTTTGATGGCTATGAGCCGATTGAAATAGCGATCGCTGGGGTCGATGCCTTCCAGTTGATGTTTTTCAACGACGGCGTTTTTGACGCGAAACATCAAGGGTAAAGAACTCATAGCCGTGCCCCATTATGTTCAGGATCGCATGCAGGGAGTATTCTCTCAGAACATCTGAAACGAGCCTATCGAATCAATGGTCCCCGATTATAAAAGCGAACAACCCCAGCCGCAAGCTCGGTTGACATCTTGACGGACGAGTTCTTACCCTTGGTAAGTACGCCTTGCCCCTCATGGCTTCAGACGATGATGGTGCTGCGTTGGATTTTGTATGATCCGTGTCTCGGTCCCGGCAGTGCTCCCCCTCAATGTCCCCAACAGTCTCACAGTGTTGCGCATCTTGCTGGTGCCGGTGTTCGTTGGGTTTCTGGTGTATGGGCAGTACAACGCCGCATTGATTACCCTGCTGATCGCTGCGGTGACCGACGGGCTGGATGGCACGATTGCTCGCATGGCCAACCAGCGAACTCTCATCGGCGCGTATCTTGATCCTCTCGCCGACAAACTGCTCTTGATGTCCGCGTTTTTGTCCCTGGCGATCTTGCACCTGATTCCGGTGTGGGCGGTGATTCTGGTGGTCAGCCGAGATGCGATTTTGTTGGCCGGCACGCTCGTGGCGCACGTCACTGATTCGCCAGTCGATGTCTCGCCGACAGTGTTGGGCAAAGCCACGACGTTCACCCAAATTGTCTATGTGGTGATGGTATTGTTGCGCGCAGCTAATTATATCGAAGTGGCCGTTCTTCCGCCGTTATTGATGGCGATGGCCAGCCTGACGGCATTGTCGGGCCTGCATTACTTATACCGAGGCATTGTGCAATTAAACGGCCATGCGGAGGATCGGCGCTGATGATGGAGCGGACGCTGCGCCACGAGCGCCTTGGGCAATTGCTTCTCGAGGCCGGCTTGATCACCGAAGAGCAACGTCAGCAAGCCCTGGCTCGTCAGCAAGCCTGCGGAGAGCGGATCGGGAGCATCCTCGTGGGAATGGGCGCCGTCTCGGAGGCCGTGTTGTTACAATTCCTGAGTCAACATTACGGCGTGGCGATTGCCGATCTCTCGCAGTTCGACCCAACGCTGCTTCCATTGATCCCGCGCGAGACAGCTCACAAAAAATTCGTGGTGCCCTTTCGTCGAATGGGGTCGCGCCTGGCCTTAGCCGTCGTCGATCCATCAGATGTAGCGCTGTTCGATGAACTCCAGTTTCACACAGGCTTGCATATCGTGCCACATGTGGCACTCGAATCGCGGATTCGAGCGATCCTTCATCAGTGGACCGATTGCCCCGATCGAGAAACCCTGTCTATCCGCCAAAGGGACTCGACATTCGATGAATCCGCACATCGTGGGTTGCCACGCCTTGAGGAGCGAAGCCATGAGGAATGGGGCATGTCCGATCAGGAATCGGTCGAATCGGCTGAATTGAAACAGTTGCAGGTCTGGATGCGGCAAGCCATGGCTTCGCTCACGCCGGATGACGAGGTAGGAAGCGGATACGAGGTAGTGGAAGATGATGCAGCTCCGGTGGTCAATCTCGTCCATGGGCTGCTTCGTCAGGCCGTGACGATGGGAGCGAGCGATATTCATGTGGAACCCTTGGATTCTTGCGTACGAGTCCGGTTCCGATTGGATGGCGTCTTACGAACCGTACTGCATCTTCCCAGTCGCCTCCGCCATTCGATCCTGGCGCGGCTCAAAATCATGGCCAGTTTGGACATTGCTGAACGCCGGCTCCCGCAAGATGGCCGAATCCACGTTACCTTGGAGGCTAGAGAAGGGTTCGACATACGGGTTTCCATCCTTCCCTGCCTCTATGGAGAAAAGGCAGTTCTGCGCCTGCTGGATCGTTCTCGCCTTTCATTGGATCTTCGGCAACTCGGCTTTGAACCGCATGATTTGAACACGGTGTTGACGGCGTTGAACCACCCGCATGGGATGATGCTGGTGACCGGTCCGACCGGGAGTGGGAAAACGACGACGCTCTATTCGGCACTGCACTGTCTCAACACGCCGCACGTGAATATCGTTACGGTGGAAGATCCGGTCGAATATCATTTGCACGGGGTCACGCAGTTGCAAATTAAGGAAGATATCGGGCTGACGTTTGCCGTGGGCTTGAAGTCGCTGCTTCGACAAGATCCCGACATCATCATGGTCGGAGAAATCCGAGATCGGGCAACCGCCGATATTGCGGTGCAAGCGGCGTTGACCGGTCATCGCGTCCTGTCCACGCTCCATACCAGCGATGCGCCAGGGACGATTGCCCGGCTGCTCGACATGGGCATTGAGCCGTTTTTGGTGGCCTCATCGGTCTCTGTCATTATCGCCCAGCGCTTGGTGCGGAAAATCTGCCGACATTGCCGGGAACCTGATCCTATCCCGCAGACGCGACTGATTTCGTTGGGGTGTCCTCCCGAGCAGGCAGCATCCGTCACTCCCGCGAGAGGCCGTGGATGTCCACACTGTCATGGGACGGGATTCAAGGGACGGCTTGCGATTTTTGAGGTGCTGCCCATGTCCGATGCCTTGCACGATCACATTCTCGGGCGGGCTTCGGCCAAGGCCTTGCGGACTTGCGCGAGTGCCGCAGGCATGGCATCGCTTCGGCAAAATGGATGGCGCAAGGTGGCAAGCGGGTTCACGACAGTGGGAGAGGTGCTGGCAGTTACGGCAGCATAATTGAGGCAGTCGAGACCATGGAGACGGACTGGACGATTCATCAGCTCTGCTCGCTCTTGGCAGAGCGTGGCGGGTCCGATCTTCATCTGGTCGGTGGCAGTCCGCCGCGGATTCGAGTGGATGGGCGATTGCATGCGATCCCAGCCCCGATCGTCACGGCCGCAGACTGCCGTCGTTTTCTGACGGCAATCCTGACCGAGTCTCAACAGCGGACGCTTGACTCCCAAGCTCAAGTCGATTGCTCGATCAGTGTGCCCGAGGTTGGACGGTTTCGCTGTCATGTGTACATACAGCGGGGATCCGTGGCCTTGGCCATTCGAGCGATTCCGCGCGAGATTCCTACGATCGAGGCTTTAGGGCTCCCGCCTGTGGTTCGGCAATTCGTTCGTAAACCACAGGGGCTGATCCTAGTCACCGGACCGGCTGGGAGCGGCAAGAGCACGACATTGGCGGCGCTGCTGGATGCGATGAATCGCGAGCGCGCGGGGCATATTGTAACGATCGAGGATCCGATCGAGTTTCAGCACACCCATAAGCAAGCAATGGTTACGCAACGAGAAATCGGGAGCGATATCCCGGATATCGATGCCTTGGCGAAGGGGCTTCTGCGTATGGACCCCGATATCGTCTGCCTCGGAGAGTTGCGGGATGCCCAGGCGATCCAGACAGCGATGACGATCGCCGAAACGGGTCACTTGACTTTGGCTACCATGCATACGAATACAGCGATTCAGACGCTGCACCGCGTAATCCTTGCCTATCCTCCGCATCAACAGGCCCATGCCCGGACGCAAGTGGCGCTAGCGCTTGAAGGGATCCTCTGTCAGCGGCTGGTGCCGCGAATGTCAGGGAAGGGGCGGGTGCTTGCGCTGGAAATTTTGGTTCCGACACCAGCAGTGCGCAATCTCGTTCGGGAAGACAAACTCCATCAAATCTATTCGATGATGCAGACGGGACAGGCCAAGCATGGGATGCAAACCATGAATCAAGCTTTGGCAGATTTGGTCAAACAGCGCATCGTGGCCGCCCAGCACGCCTTCGCCGCTTCTTCGCACCCGGATGAGTTAGCCGAACTACTCCGTCGATCTGGCACGTATGATACCTATCGGGCCAATTTGGCGCGGTTCAAAACACGTTAGAACGGAGAACGAGACTGGAATGCTATCCGATCTGGACAATGGCGAACACTGCAAGATGAAGGCATGAAGGAGTTGCGGGATGCCGGTTTTCCTCTATGCCGGAAAGCATCGTTCCGGACGCCCTGATCGCGGCGAGGTAGAGGCGCAACACCCCAAGGATGCTTTGCGACTATTGCGCGAACGCGGTGTCGCTGTGACATACCTGCGAGAGCAGTCAATTCAGTCAGCGAGATGGTCATTTTCAACGGTTTGGGGGACGGGCACACGGATTACTCGGCGTGATCGAGCCGTCTTTACGCGGCAATTGGCAGCGTTGCTGAGTGCCGGGGTGCCTTTGTTGATGAGCTTGAACATGCTGGCTGCCTCGGCGGAGCCGTTGGGGCTACGACGCACAGTGGAAGTCGTCAGGCTGGAAGTGAAACACGGTACTATGTTGAGTGCAAGCTTGCGACGGCATCCTCGCATCTTCCCTGATTGGTATACCAATATGGTGGAGATCGGCGAGGTGACTGGACAACTCGATCGGGTCTTGACGCGATTGGCGATTTATGAAGAACGGTCTCTTGTGAGAAGAAAGAACATCTTTTCCGCATTAGCCTACCCAATGGTATTGGTCGGTCTTGCGGGGGCAGTATGGTGCTGTTTGATGATCTGGCTCGTTCCGTTGTTCGGTCAACTGTTCGCTGAGTTGGGTGGGACGCTTCCTTGGTTGACGCAAGCCGTTCTGGACGGCAGTCGGGTCATCCGAATGTATGGCGGCTGGGTCGTGGCGTTGGCCATCCTCGCCTGTGTCGCAGGATGGATGGGGTATCGGACACCACGGGGTCGGCTGATCGGCGATAGCCTGTTTTTACGGTTGCCGCTTTTTGGTAATCTGTTGCGAAAATCGGCGGCCTCGCACTTTGCCGAGACATTGGCCATGCTGCTGAGAAGCGGCGTGCCGATTTTGGATGGGTTACGGTTGACGGCTGCTCATATGGGAAATGCGGTCATGGCCCAGGCCGTTCGCGCAGTTCGAGTGGAAGTCAGTCGTGGGACCGCTTTGGCGGATCCCTTGGCACGATCTGGGGTGTTTCCTCCGCTTGTCGCTCCCATGATCGCAGTCGGAGAATCGACCGGCTCCTTGGATGCGATGCTGGAACAGGTAGCGGCCCTTTATGAGCAAGAGACGGCTCACGTGATCGGGTTGCTGACCGCTCTGCTGGAGCCTGCGGCGATTCTCCTGATCGGCCTGAGCGTCGGCGTGCTGGTCGTCGCGATGTATTTGCCGATTTTTACTATGGGGGCGCTCATTGGCTGACGGGATGTTTTAAACGACAACGTCACAGGGCATCATTCACGATGACATTTCGGTCAGCCGTCCGCGATGGAACAACGTTGCACTGCCGCGCGCCAGCAAAAATCAATCTGGTCCTGCGCGTTTTGGATTGCCTGCCTAACGGTTATCATGAAATTTGGTCCCTCATGCAGGCTGTGGACGTAACAGATGAGATCATCGTCCGCGTGGACCCCAATGGATCAGGGATTAGCCTTCGATGCAACGATCCGCGATTGCCCATAGGAGCAGGCAATCTCGCCTATCGCGCTGCTCACATGGTGATCGAAAAAGCCGATCGACAAGTCGGTGTTCAAATCGATGTCGTGAAACGTATTCCGATCGGTGCCGGACTGGGAGGGGGCAGTAGCGATGCAGCCACGGTCATGATGGCACTTGTGAACTTGCTGGAGCTCGGCTGGTCCGAAGAGATGATGATCCGAGAGGCAGCCGGGTTGGGAAGCGATGTCCCGTTTTTTGTGAAAGGTCCTTCCGCTGTGGTCCGGGGGTGGGGGCAAGAGATCCACCCCTTGACATTGAAAAATCCTCGATGGGTCGTTCTGGTGACCCCGCCGTTTTCTATTCAAACCGGATGGGCCTATCTCCAACTCGATCGTGCTCGATCAGCGGTGACTCCGTTGTCTCCTCGATTGACCGAGCTACAGAGCCAATCTGAGGTCACATGGGACGCGCTTCGAGGCCTTATGGAAAACGATTTTGAATCTGCGCTATGGTTCCATTATCCAGACCTTCGACGCATCAAGGTCGCCTTGCTGGATGAGGGCGCAGAAGCGGCGTTGTTATCGGGAAGCGGTTCGACCGTGTTCGGAGTGTTCACTGAACGAGAGCGTGCTGAGCAGGCTGTTCGAGCACTCAAAGGGAGAGCTGCGCATGTGGCTCTCGCGCGTCCATGGATAGCGTCTGGTCTAGAAATGAGAGACTAAGAGGTTCTGGATGGCTCATCATGAGGCTCTTGAGAGTCGGTTGACAACACTGTAAAGCTTCAGTACTTTTGAAATCCCGCATCGAGGTCTGAAAGGTAGTGTAATCCAACTGAATTGCTCGCAATCGATGATCACAGGCAAAGCATTGAAACTCTTTTCTGGTAATTCCAATCGTGCCTTGGCCGAAGAAATCGCAGAGTATATCGGCCAGCCTCTGGGACAAGCGACGGTCACCACCTTCAGCGACGGGGAGATCCGGGTTCGAATTGAAGAAAACGTTCGCGGGGCCGATGTCTTCTTGATCCAGTCTTGCTGTCCACCTGTCAATACTTCCATCATGGAATTGCTGATCATGATCGATGCGGTGAAACGATCCTCGGCGTCCCGCATTACGGCGGTGATTCCCTATTACGGTTATGCTCGTCAGGATCGGAAGGATCAACCCCGGGTGCCGATCAGCGCCAAACTGGTGGCCGATCTTCTGACCACGGCTGGGGCCCAACGAGTATTGACCATGGACCTTCATGCTGGCCCGATTCAGGGCTTTTTTAATATTCCTGTCGATCACCTGTACGCCACGCCGGTTTTGCTGGACTATCTTCGAAAGCGCAATATGCAAAATGTGGTGATTGTGTCTCCAGATGCGGGTGGAGTCGAGCGGGCGCGGGCTTTTGCGAAACGGCTCGATGCGGCTTTGGCCATTATTGATAAGCGGCGAGAGGGTGCAAACAAGGCTCAAATTATGAACGTGATCGGCGATGTGAACGGGAAGCATGCCGTCATTTTGGACGATATGATTGATACAGCCGGCACGATTGTCCAAACTGCGCAAGTTTGTGCGGATAATGGCGCATTGAGTGTGTGGGCGGGCTGTACTCACGCTGTGCTGTCTGGTCCTGCGTTGGAGCGGCTCCAAGCCTCCTGTCTCGAAGAGGTGGTGGTCACCAACACCATTCCGTTGAACGGACGGGATCGGCAATGTCCTAAATTACGTGCGCTGACTGTTGCTCCATTGCTCGGGGAAGCTATTCTTCGGATCCATCGTGAGGAATCGGTGACATCGTTGTTTGTATAAGTGCGTTCCAGTCAGCAGTTCCTGCCTGGTTGACCTTCTTTAAAAAAACGAACTCATCTTTTGCTTTTCTTGCTCGGCCTTTGACTGGCAGGATCGCTCAGATTTGTGGTAAAGAGCGAGAAAGATAGGCTCAAGCTCTGAAGAGAAGAGTATGAAGAGCAATGAAAGAAGGAGATGTGAAAATGGGGTTCGCTTCCGCGAAGGCTTGTCAGAGGAGGTCTAATAGGATGCAGGCCGAGGGGGCGAGTGATACTGTTGAAATCTGGCTGAATGACATGTGTGAATGGAGGATGCGACCATGAAACTCGAAATTGAAGTAGAACCTCGTCATCGTGCCGGAAAAGGTGGAGCACGACACACTCGTCGAAATGGGAAGATCCCGGCGGTTTTGTATGGGCAGGGTCAGTCTCGTCTTCTCGCCATAGCCCCAAAATTTGCGCGGGATGCGATTGTAGCCAAGCGGGGACATATGGGGTTGTTGGCTGTGCGGATCAAGGGGGGCGATGAGACCGAAGAACGATATGCCGTATTGCAGGATTATCAACGTGATCCTATTACTGGGGCCATCCTCCATATTGACTTATTCGAAGTCGCCATGGACAAGCCGCTTCGCGTGAAAATTCCTGTCACCTTGGTAGGCGGCATGCCGGTGGGTGTGAAGGCCGGGGGGGTGTTACAAAATCCTCTTCGGGAGGTCTTGGTCGAGTGTCTGCCCGGAGACATCCCCGATCATTTGGAAGTGAATGTGGCCGGTCTGGAAGTTGGCCAGGGTATCGCGGTGAAGGATTTGGCTGTGCCGAGTGGCGTAAGGGTATTGGAAGATCCAGAAGCCAAGATTGCCGCAGTGGCATCAAAGATTTCCGAGGCGAAATTGGAAGCGTTGTTGACACGAGAGGAAGCCGGGGTAAGTCCAGGTGAAACGGAAGCGATTGCCCAGAAGAGCAAAGCAGGAGAAACGTCCGGTTCCACTGAGTCGAAAGAAGCGAAGTAATCGTCATCTTGTATCTTATCGTTGGGTTGGGCAATCCGGGGCAGCAGTATGCCAAGACGCGTCACAATATTGGCAGGATGGTCTTGGAACGAGCGGCGGATCGCTGGCAACTCTCATGGATGGAAACCCCTTCTGCACGGCAGTGTTCAGGCTATGTGGGATCAAATGTCGTTGTGCTGGCTTTGCCCAATGCCTGGATGAATCAAACGGGGCCGGTCGTCAGCCGTCTGGTGGATTGCTTCGGGATTCGTTCGCAGGAGCTCATTGTCGTTCACGATGATTTGGATCTGAAACTAGGAACAATTCGCATCAAAACCCGTGGGGGCGCGGGAGGCCATAACGGTGTTCAGTCAGTGCTCCTCGCCCTTCAGACCGAAGAATTTATTCGGGTAAAGATCGGAATCGGACGCCCACCGGATCATGGCGATCCTGCCGATTACGTCCTGTCTCCCTTTAACTCCGAGGAACTTCCTTTAGTTGATCAGGTCCTATCTCGTGGTGTCGATGCGTTGGAATGCATCCTGAACGAAGGCGTTGGACAAGCGATGAATCGGTTTAATGTCCGAGCGAAAAAAGGACAACAGCTGGGTTGAGATCTATGGGATTGAGTTGTGGAATCATCGGGCTTCCCAATGTCGGCAAAACATCGGTGTTTAACGCCTTGGTAGGCGGCCAAGGATTGGTCGCCAATTATCCGTTTTCGACGGTGGAGTCCAATGTCGGGGTTTCCGTGATTCCGGACCCCCGTTTGAGTGTTTTGGCGGAAAAGTTTCGGTCAAAAAAAGTAACGCCTGGTACGCTCGAGGTGCGGGATATTGCGGGATTGGTCCAAGGAGCGAGTCGCGGGGAAGGTTTGGGCAATCAGTTTCTGGGCCAAATCCGAGAGGTCGATGCGCTGCTTCATTTGGTACGGTGCTTTGACGATCCTGAAGTGGTTCATGTGCCGGGAGAGGTGGATCCAGTCCGGGATGTGGCGATTATCGAAAACGAATTGATTTTGGCTGATTTGGCGATTATAGAGCGGCGCCGAGAGCGGCTAGAAAAACGACTGCGGACTGGAGATGCAGCGGTGAAAAAGGAGTTGGATGTCGTATCACGTGTAGAGAGCTTGTTGGCAGAAGGCTGCTGGCTCTCCGGTCGGGTGACGGATCCAGAAGAGCAAAAGCGGTTGAAGGACTACCAGTTATTGACGGCTAAGCCTGTGGTGTTTGTCGCCAATGTATCGGAAGATGCCGAGCCTGACGATCCCGTCGTGCAGGCGGTGCTCAATCTCGCTCGGGAACGGCAGACTTCGGCGATCGTTCTTGCTGGCAAGGTAGAAGCTGAAGTGGCCTCCTTGCCGGCATCGGAACGGGAGGAATTCTTTCAGGCCTTAGGCATGAACGAATCCGGTTTGCAACGGCTGATGGCCGTCGTCAATGACATGTTGGGCCTGATAACGTTTTTTACCGCCGGAGAAGAAGAGGCACGCGCCTGGACCATTCGAAAGCATACTACGGCTCGAGAGGCGGCCGGGAAAATTCATTCGGACATGCAGCGCGGGTTTATCCGAGCAGAAGTGTTTGCCTTTGAAGACTTGGTCGCTTGCGGCACACTGGCTGCTGTCAAAGAAAAGGGATTGTTTCGCCTAGAAGGGCGGGATTATGTCATCCAAGATGGCGATGTGGTCTATTTCCGCTTTAATGTGTAAGGTCGGTGATGACTGGAGTCCTGTTGCCGATAGAACTTTCGCGATGATGTGGTGAAAGAATGACGTGGCGAAAGTCATTTGGCAGTTGGGCGGCAAATCGCAATACGGCACCATGGTTGGTTTGACACCAATTTTTTGCTATGATAGCGTCGCAATCCTTCTCAAGTGCTTGTTAATTCACAAGAATTGCATGACAGACAACTATCGCCAATGAGGTGTCTATGCGATTGTATGAGTCAGTAAGTATCCTCCGTACCTCGCTCACTGATGAAGAGGTGGAAAAAGTGATCGAGCGGATGAAGGAACTTTTAGAGCGAAATGGGGCAACGGTGCGGAAGGTCGAAAACTTGGGGAAAAGAAAATTGGCCTATGAAATTGAACATGAACGCAAAGGGACCTATATTTGCCTTCAATTCGAAGGACCGGGCACTGTGGTGGAAGAATTGGAGCGATTTCAGCGGTTGGAAGACGCCGTTTTGAAATTTTTGACGATTCGGCTTCGGGAAGATTCTTCGTCGACGCCGGAGACTCGTGAGGTAGGGCAAGAACATGTGGGGGTTCAATAAGGTTATCTTGATTGGGAATCTGACCAGAAATCCTGAATTACGCTATACACCGAATGGTACGCCTGTCGTGAACTTTCCATTGGCGGTGAATCGGCGATATCGACAGGCCGATGATCAAAAAGAAGAGGTTTGTTATGTCGACATCGTTGTGTTCGGTCGGCAGGCCGAACATTGCGGGCAATATTTAAGTAAAGGCGACGGAGCTATCGTGGATGGGCGTCTTCAGCAACGTCGTTGGGAAACGGAAGATGGACAACGACGAAGCAAGCACGAGGTAGTTGCCCAAAGCGTGACGTTTTTGCCAAAGAAATCCGGGGCAAATCTCTCATCGCCTGAGGTCTTGGACGAACCGCCGTTTGAATCTGATGAATATGCCTAAAACATTAATAATGTTAACGTTTCAACCAAAGGGATAGCGCGTGGATCGAGGAAAGCTTTTTCAGCGTAGACGAATTTGCCGATTTTGCCACGACAATACGCCGATCGACTATAAGGATGTCAACCTATTGAGAAATTTTGTGACGGAACGTGGACGAATCATTCCGCGGCGGACGTCCGGAAACTGCTTGCGCCATCAACGGCGATTAACGACGGCGATAAAACGGGCACGACAGTTGGCATTTTTGGCTTTTGCCGAAGAAATCAAGTAGGCCATCGGAAGGGAGCGCGTCAAGCGTTCCAGCATTTGGTTAGGTGTAAAACGCATGGAGTTGGAACGACCAGCGCAAGTCGGTTGCGTATGTGTCGATCAAAGTGAGTAGTCCCTCAAGAACGAGAAGGAGGGAAAAGGCCATGTCTCATGCTATTGGAAACAACAAGCGGGAGTATTCGCTTAATTTGCTGCTTCAAGATATCGGTCCGAATGGAAGCGATATGGATTGGATTGTGACCCCGGAGCAATTGGAGCTACCTAGCGATGATGGGCGCATGCTCAGCAATTTTCATTGGATTGGGCACGTGACAAAGTTAGCGAACTCCGAGGGCGAGGCATTTTTCCAAGGTACGCTCTTCGGAACCATTGTGCGAGAATGCGTCCGGTGCCTGCAAGAATTTCAAGATCCGATGGCAATCGCTATCCAGGGTACGTTTCAACACGAACACAAAAAAAGTGTAGGTCCACCTCGAGGGCGGAGGATGAATGAGCCTATGACGCTAGACGAGCTAGAAGATGAATGGTATCCATGCGATGGGATCCGGCTCGTTTTCGCACCAATCTTTCGAGAACATGTGATTCTTGCGACCCCTTTGCAACCGCTCTGCACCCCTGAATGTCGTGGGCTTTGTCAAGATTGCGGGCAGAATCTGAACCATGGGGTCTGCGGATGCGCAGATAAACCGGCGTATTCTCCGCATTTTGCAAATCTTCAAGCTTTGGCCGACCGGATCGAGTCGAGTCAACCCCCGGTTCCTCGCCGTTCGAAATCCATCCTAAGACGACGTTAAAGCCTACGGAAGGATTCATCATGGCTAATCCTAAACACAAAATATCTCGTGCACGGCGTGACAAGAGGCGAACGCACAAGAAGCTCTCGCCTCCGAATTTATCCTTATGTCCCCAATGTCACGAGCCCAAATTGCCGCATGCCACCTGTCTGAATTGCGGGACGTATAAAGGTCGGGCTGTCATTGCTGTAGAAGAAGCCTGACCTGCGCGTTTGTCGTTTTTGAATGTATCGTTCTGTATTCCACATCCTATGAGGATTGCGCTTGATACGATGGGGGGTGATTATGGTGTGGGCCCAGCCGTGGAAGGTGCCGTTCAGGCAGCGCGAGAATGGGGCATCAAGGTCATCCTGGTCGGGGACCAGGCGCAGTTGAAGCGCCAACTCGACTCGCTGCGCGGCCGCCGGAGCGAACTCGAGATTTGCCATGCGTCCCAAGTGGTGGAAATGCATGAGCCGCCATCCACGATCGCACGGAAGAAACGGGATTCATCGATTTGGGTGGCAACGGATCTCGTAAAATCAGGCCGAGCGAATGCCGTTGTGAGTGCAGGAAATACCGGCGCCACGATGGTCGCGGCGTTTCTTCTGCTAGGAACCATCAAAGGGGTTGAGCGCCCGGCAATCGCTGCGAGTCTGCCTACTCGCCAAGGAACCGCCGTCATGCTCGATGTTGGCGCGACGGTCGATTGTACCCCTCAACAACTCTATCAGTTCGGCGTGATGGGGTCCGAATATGCCAAGCATGTCCTCGAAACCTCGCGTCCGCGCGTCGGACTTCTCAGCATTGGCGAGGAGGATACAAAGGGCAATGAGGTGACGAAGGAGGCCTTTCGACTCTTGAAAAACAGCTCGTTGAATTTTATCGGAAATGTGGAAGGGCGCGACGTGTACAGCGGCAATGCCGATGTCATCGTCTGCGATGGATTTCTGGGTAACGTGGCTCTCAAAATTTCCGAAGGACTTGCGGATGCCATCAAAAAAATGTTGATGAAAGAAATTGCGAATTCGCGAATTGGACGAATAGGATATCTGTTTCTTGCCGGTCCTTTACTGCGACTTCGTCGCCGTGTCGATTATGCCGAATTCGGTGGTGCCCCGTTGCTCGGTGTCAACGGAGTCTGCATGATTTGTCACGGCCGGTCATCGGCCAAAGCCTTCAAAAACGCTCTAGCTCGAGCCAGCATGTTAGTGGAAAAAGGGCTGATTGAGCGAATCGCGGAAGATATTCGGGTGGGATTGTCTGGCTCGACGCCGGTGCCTTCCTTCCCACAAACATGAATGAACAGTCAAATTCTCGGTACCGGTTCCTATGTTCCCGATCAGGTATTGACCAATGCCGAACTCGAGCGCATGGTCGAGACCTCCGATGTCTGGATTCGCGAACGAACAGGCATTCGTGAACGTCGTATCGCTAAATCTGGCCAACCGTGTTCCGATCTTGCCACTCGCGCAGGCCGTCAGGCTTTAGCAGCGGCCAAGCTTTCGGCTTCGGATCTGGATTTGATTTTGGTTGCCACCTGTACCGGGGATTCCCCATTGCCGGCGACCGCCTGTCTGGTTCAGCATCACCTAGGTGCAACGCGAGCTGCCGCCTGCGACGTCGGCGCAGCCTGTTGCGGGTTTCTCTATGCCTTGACCATCGCGGATGCCTATGTCCGGACAGGCGCTCGAGCTGTGCTCGTGATTGGTGCGGAGGTGATGTCGGTCATTACCGACTGGACAGATCGAAACACCTGTGTGTTGTTTGGCGATGGAGCTGGCGCCGTTGTTGTGGGACCCACGAACGACGATGTTGGCATTCAAGCCGTTCGCCTCCACGCCAATGGACAATTGGCTCATGTAATCGAGGTGCCTGGAGGAGGATCCCGGTACCCGGCCAGCGAGCACATCATTCAAAACAAGCTCCCCTATATCAAGATGCGGGGGAACGAGACGTTCAAGATCGCCGTGAAAACGATGGAGGAAGCGGTGCGAGAGGTTTTGGCCGTGACCAATGTATCGATAGAGCAAATCGATCTCTTTATTCCCCATCAAGCCAACATTCGTATTCTTCAAGCTGTTGGACAGCGGTTAGGGCTTCCCATGAACAAAACCGTGATCAATCTGGATCGCTTGGGCAATACGTCCGCTGCGTCGATTCCATTGGCAATAGATGAAGCCGTGAGAAACGGTCGCATCCGAAAAGGAATGCGGGTGTTGATCGCGGCCTTTGGCGCTGGGTTGACATGGGGGGCTGGCTTGATTCGATGGTGACGGCAACAGATGCATAATGCAGACAGCGGTTCGCTGGGAATGACGGTGTGCAGGTTCCGATCTTTTACCCATGGACATGGCCGAGTCTCCTAGCCAGTTTCTCGAGAGCGAAAAGGAAAACGTTCACAACGAATTAGGAACACAGACATGATGGAGCGCAATGAACGCAAGGGTAATGGGCAATGGGCTTTAATACTGGGCGCATCCAGCGGGTTCGGTGAAGCGACGGCGTTGGAACTCGCGAGCTTGGGATTCCATATTTTCGGGGTGCATTTGGACCGGAAGGCGACATTGCCGAACGTGGATCGTATCGTAGCCGACATCCGTGCGCAGGGTGTTGAGGCGGTTTTCTTTAATGTGAATGCGGCTGACGAATCCAAACGTCAGGAAGTGTTGAGGGCCATCGCAATCAAGGTCGGGG
>RFGF01000014.1 GCA_003695915.1 Nitrospirota bacterium | reverse complement strand
GCCGCGCTGTGGATTCCCACTACCGGGGCCCAATGGCACCTGCTGCCCCAGTGCTACCCGAACGACAAAACGGTGCATCGCCGGTTTCAGCACTGGTGCCGCAGTGAAGTGCTGCGCGGCGTCCTCGTCGACCTGGCCAGTTGCCTGCGCGACGACGGGGCAGTGGGTGTGACGGAATGCTGTATCGATGCTAGCTTTGCCTCTGCGAAGGAGCGGGGACTAGATCGGGCTGACCAAACGCGGAAAGGCGTGAAAATTCTGGCGATTGTCGACCGTCAAGGATTGCACCTCTCGGTCAGCACCCATGCCGCGAATCACCATGAGGTCACCCTGGTTCAATTGAGTTTTGACTTTTATATGATCGAGGCGAAGCCGGAGAACCTGATTGGTGATCGCGCCTACGACAGCGATGAACTTGACAAGGACCTGAAGCAGCAGGGCACCGAGATGATTGCGCCGCATCGGGCGAATCGCAAGAAGCGGCGCACGCAGGATGGTCGGCGGCTTCGTCGCTATGAGCGGCTCTGGATTGTTGGCCGATTCTTCGCCTGGATGCAGTGGTACCGCCGACTCCTGATCCGTTGGGAATATTACGCCGAGAATTTTCTGGAGTTCATTCAGCTCGCCAGCATGTTGATTCTGTTCAGATAATTTTGAGATAGGTTCTATTCAAGGCTCGACATGGAATCAAGAAGTATTTAGGGCGGACAAAGATAAAACGATGTCTAATGATGCTAAAAAAGATGAAAATTCTCTATTTGACCCCGTCTCATGTCGATTATTTAGCCGATCAAATTTACCTAGGACTGTGCAAGATTGTGGGTTGGGAAAATGTTGTGGATTTCCCGTACAAGCGTCTCTACCACGATCCGACTTGCAACGTGCCATCGATTCCACAAACTCCCGGATATCAATATTCGTTCAAAGAGATCGTGGACATGCTCCAAAGCCGGGTGTTTGATTGGCTCGTTCTTGCGGCGATCCGAACCGAACCGTTGGTCATGTTGGATCGGCTCGCAAAAACGGCTTCATTGCCTCCTCGCATTCTCTTGGACGGTGATGATGGACCAGAGATTCGAGAGGATCTCTTCGAGAGATATCGGTTTGTGTTGTATTTTAAACGGGAGTTCGTGCCGGGAGAGAAAGCTGGCCTGTGGAGAAGGCTCAAGGGGCAAGCGGTACCAGTCGGCATGCGGGGGCGAGTGTTTCCGCTCCCATTCTCCGCGGTTCTCGAGGCGATTCCGAATAGTGTCAGGCAAGAAGTCAGCCGCGATATCGATGTGTCTTTTGTTGGCATTGCCTCGCATCGGAAACGTATTCGCGCCGTCGACCTTCTTCGTCGCGTACCAGACATGCGCTTTGTGGGTACCATTTATGCGGATTGCACGATGCGCGAGTCCAAGCTTGCTATGGGGCCTCTGGCGATCTGGAAGGCGAAATTGCAAGGGGATCCCTATGTCTCCAAGGAGATGTACCAGCGCAAACTGTCATGGGAAGCGTATTGGGAAGTCCTGGCTCGCTCCAAAATGGGGTTATCGATCAGGGGGGCAGGCTATGATACCGTGCGATATTGGGAAATCGTCGCGGCTAAAGCTTTACTCATCGCTGAACAACCGGATATCGATATTCCTTACAATTTTGAACATGGGAAGCAGGCGATATTTATCCGGCCAGACCTCAGTGATTTGGTGCCGGTATTGAAAACCTATCTTCAGGATCATGATGCGCGTGAAGCTATTGCGCAGGCCGGATATGCGCATCTGTTGAAATACCATACATGCGAACAACGCGCACGACAGTTTCTGGAGATCTGCTCTGCTAGACTATGAGACCAATGGAGATACTATTAATTAATTATGAGAATTACTTATGGAGAAGATCGAAGGAGAAAATTTTGATGATGCTTTAGTCTCTCATTGGAGTACAACAAAAGAATGACTATCCAATGTTTTATCTGTGCTACATGTCTCGATCCTGTAGATTCTAGGCGAGATGCCCAATTTCATGAGTTTTACCTTGCCGAACACAAAAAACTTGCTCAAAAAGAGGACCTTGGTCTCGTCATTCTTCAGAATGGCTGTCTGTTTGCTACATCCGGATTACCGGTGCTTCGGAATCCTTTGGTAAAAAGCGTAGCCTATAATTGGCTATTGTGTGACAGCAATTGTACTGCTGATTATTGGGTGTTCCTTCCCGAGGATTGCCGCATTACCGCAAGGGGATGGGCCACGATTCGACGACATATAAAGAAAAACAAGATATGCTTTGCGCTCTCTCGTGACCCAAAAGTGCTCATCTGTCGAACAGGGATCTTTTCACAGGTTTCTGAGGAACTCAAAATACTTTGTGATATGAACTTTCTTGGCAAAGAGATTGCTTGTGTTCTGTTGCGTGATGAGCTTGCACGTCATGATTTTCATTGCATTTCAAATTCATGGACAAAAGTCTCCAAGAGCCCAGATCGATGGGGTAATGCTCTTTATGAGGAAATGAACCTCCCAAATCATCCCGATGTCAATAAAGCGCTAAAATTGCCAATCTTCCAAGATTACGGCATAGACGGTTGGAAGGCTTCAACTGCTGAGCTTGAACAGCTGTTCCTCAAGGTTGTTCGCTCTGGGTTGGAACGCCAGATGGCCGTCGCCCAGCAATTTAAAGGAATGATCGCAAAGAATGGGCCAAGAATCACAGAGGTACCTTATAAAGGCATGCTGAGACGGCTTCGAGATTGGGTGTTCCGCTAAGAGTTTTTAAGCAAATAGAAGGCAATAGGAAAAATTTTCGGACTCGATGGACAGCAGCCTTCTTTCAATTAAAGATTCCTGGACTGTTTTTATTTATGAGCCCAAGCGTTTTGAGCTGAAGCATCGTTTTTTCCTTATTTGCACCCATACATGGAAAGACATTCGCGATCAGGTCTGGAGTTGTAGAAATTTGTAATGCGTCACCAAGGTTGGGGCCATAACGGTTGTTGTGCAGGATATCCAGAGTATATGGTGGTTCGATAAGTATGGAGCCTAGTTAATCTTCAAATTTCCGTCATTCCATATTGTTCATTTTACAGAGCATAGAATGAAGTTGATATGGAAAAAATGCCTAGTCTTGTATAGATCCGTATTTCCCACTTATATCACGCTGGGAAATGCAAAAGACGCCGACATTGAGCCCTGGCATCTTGTGGTAGCGATGCGAGCGAGGGAAATCATTGATTTTGCTCGGCGGGTTCCTAATTCCTAAAGAAGGAAAATGGATTTTTCAGGTTTAACTCATCCAATGTTCTGAAGAAGCTTCAAAGCGGTAAAGCCAAGGTTGGAGAAGACTCAATGGCATCCCTCCAATAGTGTCGGAGTCGCATAAGCTAAGGTCCGGAGTGGCTCATAAAACGTACGCTCTTGAAGAAAATGGGATCACATCGAATAAGAATTTTAATGGTCTGCAATTACCTTGGTCTGGGCGGAAGCGAGAAAACGCTCCAGATCTTTTGTAAGTATCTGGACAGAGCGCGTTTCGATGTTTATGCCTGTGGGCGGTTAGGTGGAGGTATCCGCGTTGATGAGCTAAAGAAACTCGACATCCCCGTCTTTACAGGTCCGTTGGATCTGGACGAACTAGTCACACGGCTTCAGATCGATATCTGCCATGTCCACCGTTCTGGCCATTATGAGCGCGGTTCACTTCCCACAAAACGCAAAGGATGGCCACGCATTGTGGAGACCAACGTTTTTCAGGATTACGATGTAGTAGAGAATGCGGTGATTGATTGCCATCTCTTTGTGTCGCTTTTCTCTCGATATCGATACTTAGAGCGGTTTCCATGGTTGGCCGGCGCCAGATACGAGACACTTTACAACCCTGTTGATTTCGAAGAAATTCGCCACGCAAAGAAAGAGCCTGGTCATGTGTTTGGACGCTGCGGGCGACCTGATTTCCAAAAGTGGCACGAGGTCTACATTGAGGCTCTTCCGGTGATCCTCGAAAAGGTGTCGGACGCTAGGTGCCTTCTCAAGGGTGCACCCGAGGAAATTACATCTGGGATCCAGGATACGATTCATGATGGCCGGGTAACTCTGCTCCCTCCCACACTCGATGTGGCTGGCTTCTACCGGGAGCTCGATGTCTTTGCTCATGCCGCACGGGTTGGGGAAACGTTCGGCTGCGTGATTGCCGAGGCTATGGCATGTGGCGTTCCGGTAGTTACGCTCAGCACGCCGCAGCGGAAAAAGGCCAACGCTCAGGTAGAGCTTGTGGAGCATGGTGTGACAGGCCTTGTGTGCGAGAGGCCTGGGGACTTTGCCAATGCTGTCGTTGAGCTGTTGATGGATCAGGAGCTTCGATTGCGGCTCGGCCGCGCTTCTCGAGACAAAGCGTTGTCCGAATTCGAAGCGGGCCGGCTGGCGCGACAACTCGAGACGATCTACTTTGAGCTCATGGAGCAGCGACCTAGCAACACAGAGGTTCTGGCCAATTCCGCTGATTTATCTCTCCAGAAGAAAAACGTCTGGCGGCGTGCGACAGGTTTTATCCCGTATGCGGCCCGGTTCCTTCTTCGCCACCCCACAAAGTTAAGACAATTGCGCGAGCAATGGCGGTCCTTTCACTTCCCTAATACCTAACGAGATCTTTATTTGAGCGTTCAATCTATGCGTATGCATTGTGTGTCCATGCCGATTCAGGTCACCCATCTTCCGTTAGATGTTTCCATCGATTAGCAAATGTCGGAGCCTCCGGTCATATTGTTCGTCCACGGCATAGGCGAGATCGGCGGCGCTGAGCGCGAACTGATCGCGATTGCGGTTGAACTCGCTAAACGGCATATTCGGCCCATCGTTGCCTGTCCACCCGCTTCACCTCTTCAGCACGCGCTCGCGGCCAGGCATATTGAGACGCGGGCCATAACGTTTGTGGCTTGGCGGAAATGGGGTGCGATACTCCGTCGTCATGGTGCCGTTGAAACACTTCGGTCCGTATTGCAAACGGTTCAACCGGCACTCATCCATGTGAATGATATTTGGTGGGTGCCGCAGACGCTCCGCGCCATGCACGATTTCGATAGACCCTTGGTGGCGCACATACGCCAACAGATTGAGCCGTGGAAAGTCAGGCGGTATAAACTCGATCGTGCCAATGTTATGGTTGCCGTCTCGGAGCAGATCCGCCAGTCAGTCATAGCTGCAGGTGTGGATGAAGGCCATGTCCGAACCGTCTATAGCGGCGTTGATCTCTCTGGTTTTGCTGAACCGTCCAATCGCCGGGTGGCTCGAAGCCGGTTTGGATTCCGTGAGGACCACCTTGTGTTGGGAACCGTGGCCAATATCTTTCCACGAAAGGGGTATGAGCTGATGCTCAAAGCTCTTCCCCAGATCATACGGGTACATCCCCAGGTCCAGTATGTCATAGTCGGTGCAGGAGATGAGTCCTATCTGGCTCAGTTGAAAGCGATAAGTCGCCATGTAGGAATTGAAGCGCACGTTCATTTTTTGGGATTTCAACAACATGTGCCTTCTGTGCTTTCGGCACTGGATCTCTATGTTCACCCGGCTGAGATGGAAGGTTTTGGAATAGCCATCTTAGAAGCGATGGCGGCTGGAAAAGCAGTGGTAGCGACTTCCGTGGGTGGGATTCCTGAGATTGTCCGACACGGCGAAACCGGTATTCTTGTTCATCAACGGGATCCGGATGTTTTTGCTCGGGCCGTCATTGGAATCTTGAATGATCCTGAGCGTCGTCAGACCATGGGGCAGGAAGGCCACATGCGAATCCAGAACTATTTTACGACTGAAACCATGATGCACCGGCTGATCGAGAACTATCAGGCAGTGTTTGGCGCTGAACTCGCCAGCCCGCTCTCTTCTTCGAAAATGGAGCGGTAGCATGTCTTATGACAACTTGTGTGCTTTCCGCCTGTGTCGAACCTGTGTATGAGATGGAAAAGTTCAAGCAGACGCGGGCCATGGAAGAGCCGTTCCATTAGCATGCTGTGGGCCTGTCTCGCAGGTGTGTTTGAATGCCATTGGCGGATACCTGAGATGTGTAAAGCGGAATCCAAATGGCGGCGGCGTACCCGAAGGCATCCATGATGCGTATCGGGATCGATGCCGGGCCCGCGTTCGCTGGTCATGGTGGCGTAGGGCAATACGTACGAGGTCTGCTGACCGCTTTCAGTCGACTGGACCTGCCGCATGAATGGGCCTTGTTCATCCCTCCAGGGAGGCCGGCGCCATCCTTTCCCTGGGTAAGCGAAACAAACGGTGCGACCTGGATTCCCCATTCGCGCTGGCCATGGGCATCCATCCGAAAAGAACGGGTGGATATCTTCCATGGCACGAATTTTAAGGTTCCGATCCGCGGCACGCGGGGCACGGTCGTCACGATCCACGATCTTTGGCTGTGCCGCTATCCGCAGTATAGTAAAAAATTCGGGGGCGAGCGCTGGGCTCTGGCGCGGCTGAAGCGCCGGGTGTGGTCGGCTGATCGGGTGATCGCGGTCTCCCACGCCACCGAGCGGGATATTCAGGAGTTCACGGGCCTTCCCCTTGAACGCATCCGTGTGGTGTATCATGGCGTGCCCGAGGGGTATTATCCGGATTCCGACGAGATGGCGTGGAACATGGCGAAGCAGGCTATGAGGCTTCCCGACCGGCCCTTTTTGTTATTTGTCGGCGGGGCGGACCCGCGCAAAAACCACCGAGTCGTCTTCCGCGCGCTGAGCCGGGCTTCTTGGATCGTGAAGGATTTTGCGCTCGTTCTGGTCGGAAGCCGACAAGCGCGGGGAATGGATATCGAAGAGACAGCCAAATCCATGGGACTCCGCTCGGGGATTTTTGCGGTGGGAGCGGTGTCTCAAGACCAGTTGCGATTGCTGTACACGCATGCGACGGCGTTCGTGTTTCCATCGCTGTATGAAGGGTTTGGATTTCCCGTCCTCGAAGCCATGACCTGCGGAGCCCCGGTCATTACCTCCAAGACGACAGCCCTCCCGGAAGTCGCTGGCGATGCGGCGATCTTGATCGATCCGCATGACGAGGGCGACTTATTGAAGGCGCTCGAACACCTCTTGGGAAACGAGGACGCCCGCCGAGAGCTTATCGCCAAAGGCCTGGAACGGGTCAAGCAATTTACCTGGGAGCGAACTGCCTTGCAAACACTCGAGCTCTACGAAGAAGTCGGCTCGTTATAAAAGAACACTTTATTAAGAGATCGGTCTGCACATGGGATCGTTCGTGTCACGAGAAGAATCGCAACGCATCACGGCGCGTCTCCGGCAAGCGGCCGAACTCACCGAACTCTGTTTGGCCTTACGGAAAGCGGTCGTACGGAGAGATTTCCCACACGAAGATGCAGATGCCAGAGTGATGCGGGAAATTCGCCTGGCGAAAGAACGGGCATGGCAGCAGAACCGCTCGTGATCGAAGTCTTGGCCGATATGGCCCGGGAGCTTCATCGACAGGGCATGGATTCTGCGCTGGCCGGAGGGTTGGCCTATAATGCACTGGTCGAGCCGAGGGCCACGACCGACTTGGACGTACTCATGCTGCTTCCCCATCCTTCGCCGGTTGCGCTCCGAGAGGTGTTTTCATCTTTTTTTGAAGCGGTCCTTCCTTATGATAGTCCCATGACATTCACGTCCGTTTCGATTTGGAGATCGGTCGCTATTCGGGCACAGCGAGAGATCATGCTCGATTGTCTCTTGGCGGAGACCGAGTTTCTTCAGCATGTGTTGAGCCGGAAGCGAGTAGTGGATTTTCTCGGCATGGCGTTGCCGATCGTGACCGTGGAAGGCTTGATCCTGCTCAAAACCCTGGCAGGGCGTCTTCAAGATCTTGCCGATCTCGAGAACATCCGACGAGCTCCCCACGTGCACATCGATTGGAGCTACGTGGAATACTGGGCGCGCAGGCTCGGTCTCCCCGCTTCCAGTCCGTGATCGGACCATGCCGGTGGACACCTGCCGAAAAAGTTTCCACTTCAGGATCGGTCATGCAGAACATTTTGGTCATCAAGCTCCGGTATATCGGCGATGTCGTACTCTCTACACCGTTGATCCGCGCGTTGCGGGAACGCTATCCGCACGCACGGATCACGGCATTGGTCAATCCAGGGACGGACGAGGTGCTGCGTCACAATCCTCACGTGAATGACATTCTTCTGGTGCCCCGCGCTGGCTGGCGCGATCAGCTTGCGTTCCTTCGCTTCCTCCGTGCCCAGCGCTTCGATTGTGTGATCGATCTGACCGACGGCGATCGGGCCGCATTCTTGAGCGCTATCACTGGAGCACCGATCCGTATCGGATACAACCACGAGCGGCGCTGGCGAGGGACGCTCTATTCGCGGTGCGTGAAGGCATCCTACGGATCGACGCACATGGTCGAATACCATGGGCAGGCCTTGGCCGAGTTGGGCATCGTACCGGATTTACAGAATCCGCAAATCTTTTTCACAGAAGCGCATCAGCATGCTGCCGAGCGTCTGATGCAAGAGACCGGTCTGCACGATCACAAGTTTGTGATCTTCCATCCTGCCGCACGCTATTGGTTCAAGGCGTGGCCCGTGGAACGCTTTGCACAGTTGAGCGATCGGCTCTATGACCGCGGATATCCCGTGGTCGTGGTCGGCGCGGCCCAGGACGAACCCAAAGCCCGAGCGCTCAAAACCCACACCACACGCCCGATTGTCTCGCTGGTCGGACGGACCCGCTTGTTGGATCTGGCCGCGCTCCTGCAACGATGCGCGTTGTTCATCGGGAACGATGCCGGCCCTATGCACGTGGCAGCAGCCGCCGGCTGTCCGGTTGTGGCCTTATTCGGCCCCACCGATCCACGTGTCTGGGGACCGCGTGGCCGTCACACGACAGTCGTGTATAAAGGCGTGGACTGTCGCGGATGCTTTCATCCCGGCTGCTTTCGCGGAGAGGAAAGCTGCATGAAGCAGATCAGCGTCGAAGAAGTGTATGCCAAGGCTGTGGCATTTCTCACCGAGAAAGGGTAAGAATCGTCACCTCGATTCAACGCGCAATACCCTCCAAGCAATTTTGGTGCAGCATCTCGCTCAGGAGACACGGACCTCTAGAGTACGCCGCATCGGCTGGATACCCGACTCGCGGGAATGCTGTCAAAAGGTCCAATGAGTCTGAAAACGAAATGGTGAGATCGGTTCTCTTAGGCGCTGCTTGAAAAGCATCCTCGATTTCCGAAATGCATACCTCCACCGTGAATTCGATGAGAGGTAGGCAATCGCACGAGGATGGCGCAGCGCTTGGCTATCGTCCGTTACGGGCTGGAGTGTGCTTTGGTGCGTTGGTCGCGAATGGATTGCGCCCGGGCGAGCAAAGTCTTGGCTTCGTCGGCGCGTTGGCTTTTTTCGAGCATGGCCGCATAATTGCGCAAGGTTCGTTCCAAGGCCGGATGACTGGGACCTTTGGCGTGTTCGATGATGGCGATCGCGCGTGTAAACAACGGCTCGGCCTGTTCGTACTTGCCTTGGCCGACATAAAGGAGTGCCAGATTATTGAGAATACCAGCCAGCGCCGGGTCCTCTTTTCCTCGTTTCGTTTCCAGAATCGTCAAGGCGCGACGCAAGGCCTCTTCGGCTTCTTGATCCCGACCCATGGCCGTATACGTCGCGGCCATATTGGTCAGTGGAGCCGCTAAACGCGGAGTCTCGGGGCCGTATGCGTTCTCGACAATGCGCACGATGCGCGTCAATAAGGGCACGGCTTTTTCATATGCGCCTTGCGTGTGATAGAGGGCAGCCAAGTTGTGAAGGCTGCCGATCAACCGCGGGTGATCGTCTCCGACCGCATGTTCGTGAATGTCGACCGCTCGTTGCAACAAGCCCTCGGCTTCAGCGAATCGCTGTTGGGCTTGGTAGAGCAAGGCGAGGTTGTTGAGGTGCGGGACAAGGCTCAGGCTTTCCGGCCCTGCCGCCTGCTCAGCGATCGCGAGGGCGCGGCGAAGGTACGGCTCGGCATGCACATACTCGCGATGGGCGATGTGGACGCCGGCCAAGTTTTTGAGATCGAGGATCAAATCCGGATGCTCGGGGCCATGGACGCGCTCCCTAATGGCGAGGGCTCGTTCGAACAGGTGCATGGCTTCTTCGTCATGCTCGAGAGCATGTTGAACGGCTCCTAAATTGCTGAGTGGCGCCGCTAATTCTTCGGCATCTGGTCCGTGCTGGGCTTCGATCCGATCGATCACGTGTTGTAAATATTCTTGAGCTTTGTCGTATGAGCCTCGAGCGCTCTGCACTTCGGCCAATTTGAGCAGGGTCTCGTTGATCCGCGGATCCCGAGGATCGAACTCCTCGGTTTCTTTGAGGGCAGAGGTAAAGGCCGTTTCCGCTTCTTCGAATTTACCTTCTTGAAGAAACCATGTGCCTTCCTCCATGTGTTGTTCCCATGGCGATTGGGTCGGGGTACAGGCGAAAAACGATGTCAGGGCAAAGAGGAGTGAAGCGATCGTTCGAGATTTTGCGAGCATAGGACGACATCCCTTTTCATTTCGGTCGAAATTCGGACGATTGTGGTGTGAATCCAGATGAAAGGGCCAGCATCGGGAAATGCTGACCTCCCGTGAGTGGAGCATTGTACCGAGCGAGCTGAGCGTCTGGCTAGAGCGGCCGGTGCCGACTCACTGATCGAACAGCGAAGGTTGCGCGATGGGGCGCCGGAACGTCTGTGGAATTGGGTGCTTGGCACATCGATCATACCCGAGCTTGCGAGAATGAAGCTCGAACATCTGCTCGATGATCTTCCAGGCCTGACCACGACCGCCAAGGCGTTTGAAGAATCGGTGTTCCGAGAGACGGCCTTCCCGCATCTCGCGCAATCGGTTGGTGAGCTTCGGCATCCGCTGGGGGAAGAGTTGGGCCATGCGGTGACTGAACACTTGTTCGACGCTCCCGTTCAATCGTAACAGCGCATAGGTGGCATTTTGTGCGCCGGCCTCCCTCGCCAGGCGAAGAACACGAGGAATGTCATGATCATTGAGCCCTGGGATGATCGGTGCAATGGAAACGCCGGTTGAAATGCCGGCTTGCGAGAGGATAGCCATCGTATGCAGACGCCGGGTGATCGATGGCGCATGCGGTTCCACAAGACGAGCGGTGTCATCATCGGCAAAGGGAATGCTGAAGTAGACCTGGAGCCATGCCCGGTGGTGGAGTTCCTTCAAGAGATCGAGATCGCGCTCGATCAACGCAGCTTTGGTGATGATGCCCACGGGATTCCGAAACTCCGCGCACACAGCTAAACAGTCGCGGGTGAGATGATACGAGGCTTCCAATGGCTGATAACAGTCCGTATTGCCGGAGAACACGATCAATTCCCCCGTCCACGACAGTTTCATGAACGTGGCGCGCAGGCGGGATGGAGCGTTGATTTTCACGATCAGTTTCGACTCGAAATCGGTTCCGGCCCCGAATCCCCAATATTCGTGCGTCGGACGCGCGTAACAATAGGCACAGGCATGAAAGCATCCACGATACGGATTCAGGCTCCACCGAAACGGGAGATCGGGGCTGTCGTTGCGAGTCAAAATGGAGGCGACTCGTTCTTCGTAAATCTCCGGCTTGACCAGGGGTGGAGGTTCGAGCAGTTCTCGCTGTTCGGAGAGATACGGATTCGGCGGATTGGTAACGACTTTCAACGGATTGGTCTTGGACATGATCGAACGTACTGGAACAATAGGGGATTGAGTCCTCGTATTGTAAGGGGCGACCGAGTACGGTACACTTGAAAAATCATTCTACGCCCGTCAATATTTTATCTCTTATACAACGTCATCACGATGCCCCCGTAGCTCAGTGGATAGAGCAGCGGTTTCCTAAACCGCGTGTCGGACGTTCAAATCGTCTCGGGGGCACCATATTGATCATTACTCTCTATCGGATCTCTGATTGTTGCATCCTCCGAGCTATCATTCAATAATCGTAAAGAATCGAAATAAAAATTCCGAGACCGTGTTTGACGTATTCGTCAACCGTCTCCGCTTTGAATAAGGCGAATTCTGAAAAACGTAAACGAGAGGATCATGTTGTCGTTCACACTCACGTATCAGCGAGGGTCGTTATGATGAAGCTCCTACACAGCGTCGGGATTGTGGTGATCATTGGCTGTTTAAGCGGGGTGCCCATGGTGATGGCACAAGCAGAAACGGACACGCATTCAGAAAGCCGGGCGGACAAGCGGGCGTTAATTGTGGAAGAAGAGTACATTATCGGCCCGCAGGATGTTTTGGAGATCAGCGTCTGGCGAAATCCGGATTTGTCCAGAGAAGTGTTTGTACGTCCGGACGGGAAAATTTCCCTCCCGTTGATCGGGGAAGTGGTGGCAGTCGGTCGGACCCCGACGGAGTTACAAGAAGAAATTACCGAACGGCTGAAAAAGTACAAAGAAAATCCCACCGTGGCCGTGATCGTCAAAGGGGTGAACAGTTACTTCTTCTATGTTCAAGGCGAAATTGGGGGTGGCGGCGGTAACAAAGGTGGCGGCGGTGCCGCAGCTGGGAGTGGAAAATTTCCGCTGCTAACGAAAACGAACCTCGTTCAAGCCATTACCTTGGCTGGTGGATTGGGACCGGATGCCGCCAGAAATCGCATCGTCATCTTTCGCCTGGGCCGTGACGGCGCGAAACCGCAACGCATTGTGGTTGATTATGACGCCATCGTGTTCGGCGAAGCAGAGAATATCGAATTGAAACCTGGCGACACCATCGTCATTCCTTCACAAGCCCGGGTGCGAGTGCCATGATGAACCGGCCCCTTTTTACTTTTCGTCGGCGTAGATCAGTGAATTCCGATGCGGTGCTTGGACGTGAACGAAGGTGTCGGACGATCTGTGCCTGTATCGGCTTCGGCCTGATGATCTTCACGTTGTCGGCGTGTGTGAAACCGGAAGTCGTCGTGCCGCCGGGACCTCCCGAAGAAGGATTTCTCCTGGGGCCGGAAGATGTGCTGGATATCGTCGTATGGCGGAATCCTGATCTCTCCCGGCAGGTGGTGATCAGGCCGGATGGGAAAATCTCGCTTCCTTTGATCGGAGATGTCCAGGCGAGCGGCTTGACGGCGGATCAATTAGCCAAAAACATCGCGGAAAAATACCGCCAATACAAGGAAAATCCTGTGGTATCGGTTGGCGTTTTAGAAGTAAACAGCTATTATGTGTTCGTCGTTGGGGAGGTCAATACGCCGGGGAAGCTTCAACTGAAGTCCTACACCACTGTCTTGCAGGCATTGGCCTTGGCTGGCGGGTTTACACAGTTTGCTTCCAGAAACGATATCCAAGTGATTCGCCATATGGTTGACGGAGATGGGAAAACGAAGGAACTTCGAATTCCTCTCCGATACAAAGATCTGATCTCGGAAGATGGGGCACAATACAATTTGGTGTTGCGGCGTGGGGATACGATCGTGGTGCCGTGATCGCATTCGGTGCATTGCGGCTGGCAGAAAAACCTTTTCCCATTTCGTGACGTTCGCGAGTGATACAGAGTTCCACTGACTCTATCGACAATGGGCCAGTCCCTCCCCTTACCCTAAGGAAATTATGAAACAACTCGAATCTCGCATTGCTGAAGACTATACCGCCGGAGTGTCCCGCGAGTCCGATGGCGCATTGGATATCCAACGGTATGTGCGCGAATTGCTCCAAATTGCCGTTCGCTGGAAGTGGTGGATTCTGGGTTGGACGCTTGTGGGGACGGCAGTTGCCGGCGTCTATGCCTGGACCTATGTCCCGGTGTATCGATCGACGACTGTCATCCTGGTGGAACAGCAGACGATTCCCCGTTCCTATGTCGACCCGGTCGTCGGCGGAACGGTCGCTGAACGCATTTCTACCATTACGCAACAGGTACTGAGCCGCACGAATCTGGAAAAAGTCATCAATGAATTCGGACTCTATCAAGATTTGATCAAGGAAAAAGGCTATGATGCGGCCATTGAAAATATGCGGAAAATTGTGAAATTGACGCCGAAGGGCAGTGGCGGGCGATTGGAAACCTTTACCATCTCGTATGCCCATTCCGACCCCATGGTGGCGATGAAAGTGACCGAAAAACTGGCCTCTCAATACATCGAGGAAAACTTGAAGTTGCGTGAAGAATTTGTGGAAGGCGCGGCCGAGTTTCTCGAAGAACAGTTGGCGATTGCCAAGCGCGAGCTCGATGAAAAAGAACGAGCCTTGAGCGAATTCAAACTCAAATATATGGGAGAATTGCCGGGCCAATTGGAAGCCAATCTCCGTGCCTTGGATCGCTTGCAGTTGGAGAAAGCGTCCATCCAAGAAACACTGAACAATTTGACCATGCGTTTGGAATTGGTGCAAAAGTCCATGCACGAGTATCAATCCGTGGCCGATTTTCTCGCCAGTGACCCTGTTTCACCAGGCGGAGGAGAACCCACGGCCACGCCGCTTGAAGTGCAATTGCGCACGCTCGAGCAACAATTGGCGAAATTGAAGCTCGAGTATACGGACTCCTATCCGGATGTCATCGATGTGCGAAACAAAATTGACAAGATCAAACAACAGCTGGCCCAACGCAAGCTGGAAGCATCGTCTCAACAAACGGAAGCATCCAGTTCATCAGAAACCGAGCAAGTCGAAGGCGTCAAATATGATCCCTATCTTCAAGAGTTGATGGCGACGCGTGACGAGATCAAATTGCAGATTGCCGCTCATCGGGATCGCCTCAGGAATGTCACGAAACAGATGGAGGAGATTTCAGGAAGGATCGAGCGCACGCCAGAGCGTGAGCAAGAATTGCTCAAACTCGAACGGGATTACGCGAGCCTCCGGAAGAATTACGAACAATTGATCAATAAACGCCTGAGTTCACGGATATCCGAGCATTTGGAAAAACGCCAAAAAGGTGAACGCTTCCGAATTTTAGATCCGGCGAATCTGCCGACGACGCCGGAGGGCCTTCCGCCGTATTTGTTTGTCATTGCAGGGTGTGTCGTGGGGTGCGGGATCGGGTATGGGTCCGCGTTTCTGATCGAGCAGCTGCATCCGACATTCCGTCGAGCGGAAGATATCGAAGTCGCTGTGGGCATTCCCATGTTGGCCACGATTCCCAGCTTTCGCTATGCCTATGGGAAATCGCTTCGGTCACTGCCTTCGCGAAATGCGGCGGGTTCGAACGGACATGAAAAGTCAGGTGCGAAATCCGAGCCGTCGAAGGTTGTGTCGTACTTTGGGAAGACGTTGGCCTTCGGTCGCATCCAGATGCTGCCGGTGTTCGATCTTGTGACCAAATGGTTTCCGGGAACCATCGTCGCTGAACAATATCGAGTGGCTGCGACACGTTTGACGTTGATCGAGACACCGACGACCAAAAACGCGGTCGTGCTGATCACCAGCGCGGTGAAAGGCGATGGCAAAACAGCGACCATAGCCAACCTCGGCTATACGTTAGCCCGCGATCTGGAAGAATCGACATTGATCATCGATTGTGATCTCAAAGCGCCCCGTGTCCATGAAGTGTTCGGCATCCCCTTGGCTCCAGGGCTTGCAGAGTATTTTGCCGGTGAAGAACCGCTTGAACGGTGTCTCCATCGTATCGACGATCTCAAGCTGGCGGTCTTGCCGGCTGGGCACATTGCCGATCGGAACCTCGCCCTTTCGAAACTCCCTCGACTCGAAGCTATGCTCGAATTGCTGAAGCCCCAATACGAGTACATCCTGCTCGACAGTCCGCCGTTTCTGACCGTGGCCGATGTCAATGTCCTCGCGACGTTTGCAGATATCGTCCTCTTGGTTGTGCGTGCAGGGACCACGCCCCGAGATGTGGTGAGCAAAGCGATGAACCTGATCCCCCATGGCACGCCAGCGCGCATCATTCTGGCTGATGCCTGGTCACAAGGGATGCCGTATTATGTCAAACGTGGGTATGAGGTTCCGTATGCCATAGGCGAACGTGCATGATCGAATCTGGACTGCACCATACGCCCGTGGTCCGACGTCGAGAGGGCGTTGTGGCCAAAGCCTTTCCCTTCACCGGATTGCGGAAAAAAGTGCTCATTTTAGGTGATGGACGGTTGGCGAACAATCTGGCGCGCGTCTTACTCGGACAACGCCGCAATCGGTACGATATTCTCGGCTTTGTCACGTGCGACGCAAGCAATCTTGGAAAACAAATTGTCAATCCGAAAGTCATCGGGACGCTGGATCGACTCTTCGATCTCGCCGAACGCGAGCGGGTCGACATTGTCGCCGTGTGTTTCGACGAAAAGCGGGGAACCATGCCTGTCGAAACCTTGCTGGATCTCAAATCGTTAGGCGTGCAAGTCGTCGACGGCTATCGCTTGTATGAAGAGGAATGCGGGAGGCTGCCCATCGATGAACTCCGGCCGAGTTTCTTGGTGTTTTCTTCGGGGTTCCGGCGACGGCCCGTGGCGATGGCGATGAAGCGAGCAGTGGATCTCGTCGGCTCGAGCTGTGGATTGGTGCTCTTAGCCCCGTTGTTGATGATCATTGCGCTGCTGATCAAGCTGGACTCCCCCGGTCCTGTGCTGTATCGACAAACGCGGGTGGGGATGCATGGGCGCCCTTATACGCTATTGAAATTTCGGTCGATGCGGCACGATGCTGAAGCTGAAGGAGTGAAATGGGCTGCCGAACGAGATCCACGGGTGACCAAAGTCGGCTATTGGCTGCGCAAGCTCCGGTTGGATGAGCTGCCTCAATTTTTGAATGTGCTCAAAGGGGAGATGAGTCTCGTCGGTCCGCGTCCAGAGCGTCCCCAGTTCGTTCATGAATTACGTGAGATTATTCCGTATTATGATTTGCGGCATACGGTCCGTCCCGGCATTACCGGGTGGGCCCAGACCTGTTTCCAATATGCCGCGTCTATCGACGATTCCCACATGAAGCTTCAATATGATCTCTATTACGTCAAAAATCTTTCCTTGAGTTTGGATCTCAAGATTCTCTTGAAAACCGTCAAAGTCGTGCTGCTCGGGGTCGGCGCACGATAATCAGAGGAGCCTCTCCATGACCCATGGGTTAAGCTTTGATATCGAAGAACATTTCCAGGTGGCCGCCTTCGATAGCGTGGTGCGGCGGCGCCATTGGGAGAGCTTCGAAAGCCGGGTTGAGCGCAATACGCAGGTGCTGCTGGAGCTGCTCGAAGAACGTGGGGTGAAGGCGACCATGTTCATCGTGGGTTGGGTCGCTGAGCGGCATAAGAGTTTGGTCCGCACGCTGGCAGAAGCCGGCCATGAGATCGCCTGTCACAGCTATGCACACGAGCTCATCGGTGTGCAGACCCCGCAACAATTTCGAGAAGACGTTCGTCGAACCAAACAGCTCTTGGAGGATCTGACGGGGCAGCCCGTGTGGGGCTACCGGGCTCCAACGTTCTCCATTACCAAAGAAACCGAGTGGGCGCTCGCCATATTGGTCGAGGAGGGCTACAAGTACGACTCCAGCATTGTTCCGATTGTCCATGATTTTTACGGAATTCCCGGTGCCAATCCCTACATCCATGTGCACCAGACGCCATCCGGCGAAATATGGGAAGTCCCGCCATCCACCTGCCGAGCGTGGGGCCTGTCGATTCCGGTCGCCGGAGGCGGCTATTTCCGGCTGTTTCCGTACTCCATCTTTCATCGACTCCTCAAGCGCGTGGAGGGCAGCGGTCATCCGTTGATCATGTATTTTCACCCCTGGGAATTCGATCCCGACCAACCGCGGATGCGCGGGTCGGCCCTTTCCCGTTTTCGGCATTATCACAACCTCGATAAGACGAAAGAGCGATTGTCGCGATTGCTCGACGATTTTTCCTTCGGCCCTATTGCATCGCTCGTGCCGATGGTCGCCGAGCCATCTGTGCCTTGCACGGAATCGTTATCGCTCACGAGCTGATGGGAGACATCGGGCAGACAACAAACGGGCATCCATTCGTGCGATGAAAATTTTGATGATCGCTCCGCAGCCGTTTTTCCAACCAAGAGGCACACCATTCAGCGTGCTCGGGCGGTTGCGCGCATTGTCTCACTTGGGCCACGAGGTCGACTTGGTCACATACCATATCGGTGAAAACGTCGAGCTTCCGGGTCTCACCATTTATCGCACGCCGAGCGTGCCTTTTGTCCGCCACATCCCCATCGGTCCATCGATCATAAAATTGCTGTTGGATGTCTTGTTGCTCGGGAAGACTATGTCGCTTCTGTTGAAGAAGCAATACGACATGATCCATTCGCATGAAGAAGCCAGTTTTTTCGGTATCGTGTTGGCCAGATGGTTCCGACTCCCTCACCTCTACGATATGCATTCCTCGCTTCCCCAACAATTAAAAAATTTCGACTACACGACCTTTGCCCCGCTCATCCGTCTGTTCGAATGGTTGGAGAATCGCGCCATTGGCTCGAGCCGGGCTGTCATTACGATATGTCCAGCGCTCGAAGCGTGGGTCAAACACAAATTTCCGACAATTCCAGAAATCATGATCGAAAACGTAGTCCTCGAAGGGAATCCTGATGAGGTCACAGATGACGAGGTGGAAGAATTCCGGACGCGCTATGATGTGCAAGGCAAACCCATCATTTTATACAGTGGAACCTTCGAACCGTATCAAGGTTTGGATGTGTTGATCGCTGGAGCCGATCGTGTCTTGGAACAGATTCCCAATGCCGTTTTTGTGCTCATGGGAGGAAAAAGCGAACAAATCGCTCGCTACCAAGAGCAGGTCGAGAGGATGGGATGCCGGTCGTCGTTTCGCTTTACCGGGATGCGCCCCCCTCGAGAAGTGACGGTGGCGATCCGATGTGCCGATGTCTTGGTGTCCCCGCGGATCAGTGGAACGAATACACCTTTGAAGATTTATGCCTATCTCCAATCCGGAAAGCCGATCGTGGCAACCAATTTGTTTACCCATACCCAAGTGTTGAATGCCGACGTTGCCATGTTGGTTGAACCGAAGTCGGAAGCATTCGCCGATGCCCTCATCGCCATCCTGAAGGATCCAGAGCTCGGACAGGCGCTCGGCAAGCGAGCCCGTCATGTGTTTGAAAGCCGGTTTAGCTTTTCCCAGTATCTCCGGAAGACCGAAGAAGCCTTACAATTGATGGAAACCCCGTCCCGCCCTCTTTCAGTATAGCGAGCAGGAGTGAATGTGTTTGGAACCGATGTCTCGATCCTCGTACAAGCGCAGCCACATGCCTCGACGGCATCGGCGTGAATGCGAGAAGGACTGCGTATGTGTGGAATAGCCGGGCTCATGTATCGCGATGGAGGACGGGTCAGTCATCAGACGGTAGCCCGTATGTGCGAAACACTGGTCCATCGCGGTCCCGATGATCAGGGCATCTTTGTAGACCGACAGATCGGAATCGGCATGCGGCGCCTCAATGTTATCGATCTGGTCAGTGGACATCAACCGATCGCTAATGAAAACGAGCAGATTTGGGTTGTCTTTAACGGCGAGATTTATAATTTTCAGGACTTGCGGATGGAGCTCGAAAATCGCGGCCACAAGTTCCGTACGCACAGCGATACGGAAACCATCGTGCACGCCTACGAGGAATACGGCCCGGAATGCGTCTCGAAATTCAACGGCATGTTTGCCTTTGCCATTTGGGACAGCCAACGGCAACGTGTGATGTTGGCGCGCGATCGGGTGGGCGTCAAACCGCTGTATTATGCCTTGGATGACCGGCGCCTGGTCTTCGGTTCCGAATTGAAGGCGATTCTGGCTTCGAAGGAGGTGACGACAACCCTCGATCCCGAGGCACTCGATACGTTTCTCACATTCGAGTACATCCCGGCACCCTTGTCCATCTTTCGAGAGATCCGAAAGTTGCCGGCCGGTCACTGGCTGCTCATCGATGACCACCAGGTGACCTTGCACCGATATTGGGATCTGGAGCGGCGCGCAGAATCGGATTGCCGCAAGCCATCATGGGATGAGTGGCAGGAAGAGTTTCTCGCATTGTTCAAAGATGCGGTCCGCCTCAGGCTCATCAGCGATGTGCCGTTGGGCGCCTTTCTGAGCGGGGGAGTGGATTCCAGCGCCGTGGTCGCGTTCATGAAAGAACTCACGGATCAGCCGGTCAAAACCTTTTCCATCGGCTTTGACGACCCGTCCTACAATGAACTGCCGTATGCCCGGCAGGTCGCGACCACGCTACATACGGCACATCGCGAGCACATTATCAAGCCCGATATCGTGCACCTCACCCATCAATTGCTGAAGTATCTGGATGAGCCGCTTGCCGATGTGTCGGTCTTTCCGACCTTTCTGGTGTCTAAGCTGGCGCGACAAGAGGTCACTGTGTCGCTTTCGGGAGACGGTGGCGACGAGCTGTTCGCCGGGTACGAATGGTATGTCGCTCAGCAAGTGGATCGATACTATCAGAGATTGCCTGCAGCGGTGCGAACGCGAGTGATGCCCCGGCTGTGCCGCCTGATTCCACCATCGGAGCACAAAAAAGGGTTCATCAACAAACTCAAGCGATTCATCGAAGGTGCGAGCCTCGATCCCCAATTGCAGCATTTTCGCTGGTGCCTGTTTCTCTCGAACGAAAAGCGACAGGCCTGTTATCACCCGGACTTTTTCGCGACGTTGGCGGATCATGATGCCTGTGATCGCTTTCTTCACTATCTCCAGCACCATGCTCGGGCCGATTGGTTGTGGCGCGATCAGTTTGCCGACATCAAAACCTATTTGGTCGACGATGTGTTGACCAAAGTCGATCGGATGAGCATGGCCAATTCCCTCGAAGTGCGGACCCCGTTTCTCGACTATCGCGTCGTGGAATTCGCGGCCCGTATGCCGAGTCGTTGGAAACTCCATCGGTTGGAAACCAAACATTTTCTCAAAAAGGCGCTGGCATCTCGGCTGCCCACACCGATTCTCTATCGTAAAAAAGAGGGATTCAGCATTCCCATGAAAAATTGGCTGAAGAGGGAACTCCGTCCATTGATGGAGGACGTTCTCTCCTCAGACCGTTTGAAACGAGAGGGCGTATTCAATCCGGAATATGTCGAGACGATGAAGCGGGAGCATTTGGCCGGATCGGCCAATTGGAGCCATGAACTGTGGGCCTTGATGATGTTCGAAATGTGGCGCGATCACTATTTGACGGCGGCATAGGAAGACCGCAAAGCGCAGGAAGCGGGACATGAAAGGGAGAGGCAAACGCTCGAGACCTTTGGCATTGAGAAAGGACGCACGGTGAAGAACGACGCACTGCTCGAACGAATCCGGGTCTATTGGAACGAGCATATTCACGATTTGGAAATTGCGCGGCACCCAATCGGCAGCCGGGAATTTTTTGGGGAACTGGCGGACTATCGCTTCGAAAAGCTCGATTATCTTCCGCGGGTCGTCGACTTCTCAGCCTACAAGGGGAAGCGCATCCTGGAAGTCGGGTGCGGGGTCGGAATCGATTTGATCCGCTTTGCCAAACACGGGGCCATCGTCACAGGGATCGATCTTGCCGAAGTCTCCATTCAACTGGCCAAACAGTACTTTGCCCATGAGCAGGTCGACGGGGAACTCCTGGTGATGAATGGCGAGGCGCTCCAATTCGACGACAACACGTTCGATATGGTGTATGCCCACGGCGTGCTGCAATACACGGCTGATGCCTCGCAGATGATCAAAGAAATTCATCGAGTCGTCAAGCCGGGCGGGGAGGCCATCGTGATGGTGTACAATCGATACTCCTGGCTCAATCTCATGTCACAGCTGTTCGGCATTGCCTTGGAGCATGAAGATGCCCCGGTGCTTAAGAAATATTCCATTAAAGAGTTTCGCGTGCTCCTGGCTCCGTTTGCCCGCGTCCGGATCATCCCAGAACGCTTTCCCGTGAAAACCCGGTTGCACCATGGAGTAAAGGCGCTCCTGTACAATCAAATTTTTGTGCAATGCTTCAATGCCGTCCCCAAATCGATCACCCGACCGTTCGGATGGCATCTCATGGCGCTGGCGACCAAATGAAATCACAGGCATTTTTCATTAGATCCGGAAGAACGAACCGTGCAAGCATGGCTAGATACGGTCGATGACCGTCAACACCGAAAAAACGCCGAGTGGCTAATGATGCCTTCCGGCATCCTGTCACGAAGTAATTTTCTTGGATGATGGAGCAATGCAACGCAACCTTCATCATATGGCCGATACCGAGCACGATGTCCTAGTGATCGGCGGAGGAATCTACGGGGCTTCGATCGCTCGCGATGCCGCATTGCGCGGGATGCGGGTCGCGCTCGTCGAGCGAGGCGATTTCGGCCATGCCACCTCGTTCAATAGTTTGAAGGTCATTCATGGAGGATTCCGATATCTCCAGCATCTCGACATTCGGCGCATGCGGATCTCCATCCGCGAGCGGCGAATCATGATGACCATTGCCCCGCATCTGATCGAACCGCTCCTTTTTTGTCTGCCGACGCATGGCCACGGGATCAGGGGACGCATGGTCATGCGCATCGCTTTAGGTTTGAACGATCTCATCGGATTCGACCGACATCCCCCGAACCAGCCAAAGACACGATTGCCGGGGGGACATCTGCTTTCCAAACGCGAATGCCTCCAGCTGTTTCCGGGACTGGATCGCTCGGGACTGACAGGTGGGGCCGTTTGGCCGGATTGTCAATTGATGAATTCCGAGCGTCTGCTCATGGGCGTGTTGCACCAGGCGGCGGAGTATGGCGCGCAGATTGCCAATTATGTCGAAGTCACGGGCTTTCTTCGGCACGATCATCGCATCGATGGCGTGCAAGTTTTCGATCGCTTGGCACAAGAGAAATTCGATGTGCGGGCACGGCTTGTCGTCAATGCTGCCGGACCGTGGGTGGATCATGTCCTGCATCGACCGAACGGCATTCCCGGGGCCAGCACGGTGCGGTGGTCCAAAGCCATGAACGTCGTGATTCAGCGGAAGCCGACATCCCGCTATGCGCTCGGCGTGTGGAGTCCGTATGATTTTCGCGATGACCAGGCCGTCATTCAGAAAGGCGGACGTCTCTTTTTCCTGGTTCCCTGGCGGCATCTCACGCTGATCGGCACGACCCATACCGATTTCCCGCATGCTCCCGATTCCTTGACGGTCTGCGAAGAGGAGGTCCAGCACTTTCTCGACGAAGTGAATGCCGGATATCCAGCGTTGGCACTCGAGGCCGATGACGTACTGCATGTCAATGTGGGTCTGTTACCGCGTGCCGAGGGACAACAAACGGGCCGGGATGTTCCCTTGTTGAAGGAATATCGGCTGATCGACCATCGCCGCGAGCACGGCGTGGATGGCCTGCTCACGGTGGTCGGGGTCAAATTTACGGAGGCCCGGCATGTCGCCGAGCGCGTGGTCGACGAGATCAGCCGTCGGGTAACCGGCCGCTGGGACGCGTGTCGGACGGCGTCGATTCCGATTTGGGGCGGCGAGATCGAAGAGTGGGAGCGTTGGCGGGGAACCCCCATTCGAATCGACGACATCACGCTGCCCCACGATGTGCAGGAGCATCTCTACCGAAGTTACGGGGCGCACTCCGATACGGTGCTCGCCTATTGTCGAAAACCGAACATGGCGGAACGCATTCTCGAAAACGCGCCGGTTTTGACAGGGGAATTGGTCTATGCTGTTCGTCATGAAATGGCTGTGACCCTGCAGGATGCCATTGCTAGACGAACGGATCTACCATTGTATGCGCGGCCGTCGGACACATGGCTCAATCGCTGCGCAGATGTGATTGGGGAGGAATTGGGATGGAATCCGGAGCACCGGCGAGATCAGGTCGCCCAGTGTCTTTCTGGCTGTTCTTGGGGATGGTCCTCGGTGTCATCCTCTTCGCGGGGGTGATCGGAGGGGTCGCGACCGGCATCGTCGATGAAACATGGCTGCCGTGGAAAGTCAGGAAACTTATCCGATTCCTGGACGAGACGGGAACGACGTGGATGAATCTTCGGGGCTGTCTATGCCGAGAAGACCAAACTGTCACCATTCCGCATCGACGGGGGATCATGCTCGCCGGATCGCTCTACGGATTGCATCGAGGATCCCCAAAAGCCAAGATTCTCTTGATTCATGGCAATACCCCGCTGGGACGAAAGCTCGCCATGTATCGCGTCTTGGCCTCGCAGCTTGCCGAACGCGGGTTTGTGGTGTTGACCATCGATACGCCGGGCCACGGAGAAAGCGACGATCCCTTGAAAGCCGAGCCGCCGCTTACGCCGGCAGAGATCGCGGATCTCTCTTCAGCCGTAGAGTTTTTGGATAACTGGGAGGTGCCTGGAGGGCCAACACCGATTTTTCTAATCGGGCATTCCGGTGGGGCCACGCCGGCCATGTGGACCGGTCTCGCGGCGCACAAGATTGCAGGGATCATTGCCATTGGCCCTCCCAGACGCACACGCGAACGAATCGAATCCGGGCAAGATTTCGCCTATTTCTGGGAACGCGCACGACGGACACACGAGCAAGTTTATGGACATTCGTATCCAGCCTGGTTTACCCAGGCGGACTGGCTCGAACGCGTCAAGTTCGGATACATGGAACGCTATCTCCCGCATCTCCAGCAGGCCGGCCATGTGCCCGTGCTGTTTTTGGACGGCGAACGCGAAAGTCCTGAAGACCAGCGTTACTTGCGCGCCTATGTCGAGGCTGTCGCCGAACCCAAGGCCTATGCCACGATCGACGGTTCGGATCATTATGCGAATACCATCGCTATCGAGACCGGGCTGGGTACCGTGAATCTCTACGATCAGGCGGCGGTGGAAACCACCGTCGACACCCTGGTGCAATGGATGGACACCATCATAAATGCGACCGCGAACCCGGCTGTTCAATAGGACCCCTGTTGATGGATTATGCGATCGATCTCCTTTAACAAGCGAGGCTAGATGATGATGACGCAAGATCAACCCTGGCAAATCAAAATGTTTCGAAAGGCGTTAAAAAAACAGCTCAAGGTCAAGACGATCGCCAAGCATTTGGGCGACCTGCAAGGCAAGCAGTGTTTGCTCGTAACCTGCGGGGATAACAATGGGGCGACCAATTATTATCTCCGATCGCTGGGCGGCACCTGGACCTGGGGGGATTTCGAGGACAAATCCATTCCCGAAATGGAAGAACTGCTCCAGGAAAAAGTGCACTTCTTGGACAAAGAGAGCGGGAAACTACCTTTTCCTGACGAAACGTTCGATGTCGTTGTGAGCATCGATGTGCACGAACATCTCGAAGATCCGGTTCCCGTGAGTCTGGAACTCGCTCGCGTGACCAAGCCGGGCGGTAAAGTCATCATCACCACGCCGAACGGCGACGAAACTAAATTGGCCGTACGGATCAAGCATCTGGTCGGCATGACGGCCAAAGAATACGGCCATGTGCGCATCGGCTTCGATATTCCGGAATTGGAGGAGCTGGCGCGAAAAGCCGGGCTCAAGCCCGTCGCCAACAGCAGCTATTCCAAGTTTTTTACCGAAATGCTTGAGCTGGTCATCAACTTTGCCTACGTCAAAATTCTGGCGAAAAAAAGCGCAGCCCCCGTGGAAGAAGGGACGATTGCCCCCACGACTAAGGAACAACTGCGCTCTGTGGAAAAAAGCTATCGGATCTACGCCTTGGTGTATCCGCTCTTTTGGCTGATTTCGCAATTGGATTGGCTCCTGTATCCGACAAGGGGCTATGCCGTGGTGGTCGAGGCGCGCCGATGAACGTGCTGGTGACCGGGGCCAACGGCTTTATCGGTGCGCATCTCGTAGAGGATCAGTTGGCGCGCGGAAGAGCGGTCTGCGCGGTGGATCTTGCGGATACCAAACTCCGGTCACTGGCTGCGCGGTATCCTGGTTTAGAAATCGTCAAAGCCGATATCCGGGATCGCCAGGCCTTGAGCAAAGCCATGGAAGGTAGAGACCTCGTCTTTCATCTTGCCAGCGCGCATCTGGATGTGGCGCTCCCGGAATCCGATTATCTGGCCATCAATCGTGATGCCGCCCGGTGGTTGGTGGAAGCGGCGCATCGCACAGGGGTGAAGCGATTCATTCACTGCAGCAGCGTCGGCGTCCATGGCGAAATTCACCATCCTCCGGCCAATGAGGACTCGCTGTGCCATCCCGATCTGGTCTATGAGCGAACCAAGCTGGAGGGCGAGCGGGCGGTACGGGCCTATGCCGAACAAACCGGCTATCCCGTGGTAATCGTGCGCCCTGTATGGGTGTATGGCCCCGGTTGTCCGCGGACCGAAAAGCTCTTTCGGACGGTTCAAAAGGGCCGGTTTTTTTACGTCGGCTCCGGCGAGGCGCTTCGCCATTGTATCTACATTTCCGATATGGTGGAGGGGTTTCATCTTGCGAGCGAGTATCAAGGACCGCCGGGTCAAGTCTTCATTCTGGGCGATCATCGTGCAGTGACCATCAAAGAATTGATCGAAACGATGGCCAAGGTCGCTGGTGTCAGGGCCCCGCGTTTAACGATCCCGCTCGGCCCGATGCGCCTGCTTTGCCGGATCATCGAGCGTCTTTTTTTGAGCATGGGCAAGGAGCCGCCGATTTCCGAACGCTCATTGAAATTTTTTACCAACAATACGAGCTTCGACATTGCCAGGGCGAAAAGGCTGTTGGGCTTCGATCCCCGTATCACGCTGGAAGAAGGGATGCGCCGAACGTATGCGGCGATCCGTGCCGATAAGGATAAGGGCGCTCACTGAGTGGGTCTGTATGTGCGGCATTTGTGGATTTAGTTGGGAAGACGAAGCGGTCATCACCGCGATGACGCAAGTCATGGTCCATCGAGGCCCTGATCAATGGGGTATCCATGTCGGTCAAGGCATTTCGCTGGGACATCGAAGGCTCAGCATTCTCGATTTGAGCCCTCGCGGCCGGCAGCCGATGGCGACGCCCGATGGAAAGACTTGGATCGTCTATAACGGTGAAATCTATAACTTCCGCGAGATTCGCAACGTGCTGGAAGCGAAGGGCTATACCTTCCGCACGCAGACCGACACCGAGGTCATTTTATATGCCTATCGTGAGTACGGCTATGAGTGTCTCTCGCATTTGAACGGCATGTTCTCCTTTGCCATCTGGGATGGCCACACACGCAATTTCTTTCTCGCCCGCGACCGTCTCGGTGTCAAGCCACTCTATTATTGGCTCACACAATCGAACGGGCGCTATGACATTGTCTTTGCCTCCGAAATAAAGGCCCTGCTTCAAAATCCTGCGGTTTCTCGCCGGATTGATCCTCAGGCGCTCTATGAGTTTCTCGGCTATGAGTTCGTGCCAGCCCCCCGCACGATACTCGAAGGCGTACAGAAATTGCCTGCCGGACATGCTGCCGTGTTTCATGCGTCTTCCGGGCTCAGGACATGGCAATATTGGGATATCGACTTGACTCCCAGGGAATCCTCCCGCCAGGACTTGGAAGCGCAGTTGTACGAGCATCTCGAACAAGCCGTGCAGCGCCGCCTAATCAGCGATGTCCCGCTGGGTGCATTTCTCTCGGGCGGCATCGATTCGAGCTCCGTCGTGGCCTGCATGAGCCGGATGGCGGATGAACCCGTGCGGACGTTTGCCTTGGGCTATCGGGAAGCCCATTTTTCCGAGTTTGGCTATGCCAAAACGGTAGCCAAACATTTCGGGACCGATCATACGGAACTGGTCATCGATCCGGTCTCCGAAAGCGTGATCGAGCGCGTGATCTGGCATCTGGACGAACCGCTCTCGGAATTTTCGGTAGTCCCGTATTATCTCATCTCCAAGAAGGCCCGCGAACATATTACGGTATGCCTGAGCGGGGAAGGGGGCGATGAGCTGTTCGTGGGCTACGATCGTTTCAAGGCTAGCCAATTTGCCCGGAAGTTTCTGCATCTTCCGCAGCCAATGATTCAGGCCTTGCTGCGGCTGAGTGCGCTGATTCCCGATCTGGCCAAAAAGAAAGGGTTCTGGAACAGCTTGCGGCGGTTTCTCGAAGGGGCTGCCTTGCCGCCGACTGGCCTGCATATGCGCTGGCAATATTTTCTCACGGGCCGGACGCCGTGCGCTCTGCTCGAGCCGGATTTCATCCATGCTATCGACGCCGATCCCTTTGCGCCGATCACTAGGATCTTGGACGGCAAACCTTGGACCTCGCCATTGGACCGGGAATTGTACGTCGAATTGCGCTTCATGATGCCCGAGAACCCCTTGATGAAGGTGGATAAAATGAGCATGGCGCATGGATTGGAAGTCCGCGCGCCGTTTCTGGACTATCGTCTCGTCGAGTTCGTCAATGCCATTCCGAGCCAACTCAAGCTCGAGGGATGGACGACCAAAGCCATCTTAAAATCGGCGATGAACGATCGATTGCCCAGTGGGATCGCCCATCGGAGCAAACACGGGTACAGCTTCCCCATCAAACATTGGCTGCGGAACGAGCTGCGGAAATACATGGCGGATCTCTTGTCCGATGAAGCCATGCTCCAGGAGTATATCCGACCTGCGGCTGTGCGGCGGCTCATGGAAGAACATTGGCAGGGCACCCATAATCATAGTCATATTCTGTGGGCACTGATGAATTTCGTGTTATGGCGCCGAATGTTTCTGCATGCATCGATCCCCGCAAGCGGCGGGCGCGAAGCTGTGCGTCCGTAACACGAAAGAAGCGTATGGCAGTCGGCACGAAAGAATACGGGCGGGAAGATGCCACCGGCCACGCGAGACCGAGAAGGAGGAATGCATCATGATGATATTGGGAATCACCGATGGCCAAACGAGCGGCGCCGCCATCATCTACGATGGCAGGATCGTCGCCGCGATCAATGACGAGCGCTTGTTGCGCATGAAGCAGGCACGGGGATTCCCTCGCGCTTCGATCAAAGCGGTCATGGAGATGACGGGTGTCAATCCCTCCGATATCGACGGGGTGGCCGTCGCCCAGCGGAATATGGAATTCCGTAACGATCCGGCCCCGTGGAAAGGCTGGTTCGAGGAGCGGCAGGATCTCCGCGAAAGCCATAACCTTTTCTTCAACCTGGCCTCGCGGTTCAGCGGCTTGGCCAACGATGTTCCGGGGCTCAAAACCTTGTACTATCAATTGCGCCAACCCCTGTACCGGGAACGACGGCGCAGGATTCCTCAGATTCTCCGGGAAGAATTTTCCATTACGGCGCCTGTCCAGTTTTACAATCACCATTACGCCCATGCGACCTCGGCCTACTTTACTTGCGGATTCGAAGACGGCCTGATCGTGACCATGGACGGCGGCGGAGACGGCTCGTCGTCGCATATTTATGTGGCCAAAGGCGGAACACTCAAAAATGTCTGTGCCGTCGACAGTTACGATTCGTTAGGGAATTACTATGCCTATGTCACGGCCATTTGCGGCTACAAGGCCAAAAAACACGAAGGCAAGATCACCGGACTCGCTGCCCACGGCCGCCCCCGCTATTATGACGCTCTGAATCGGTTGATCGCCTTCGAGCACGGCAAAACCGTCAACAAAGGCAAAGTGCTCTTCAACTCGGCGATGCAAAAAATCCGACAGGAGATCGGCGAGCCCTTCAGCAAGGAGGACTTAGCCGCAAGCATTCAAAAACTTTCCGAAGACATCTGCCGGGCATATGTGGGCCATTGGCTCGAACAGACCCGCTCGCGGAACGTGGCGCTGGCCGGAGGGGTGTTTGCCAATGTCCGGATCAACCAGGAAGTGCATAATCTCCCCGGAGTGGAGACGCTGTTCGTTCATCCTGGCATGTCGGACGAAGGGTTGGCCGTGGGGGCTGGCCTGGCCATGTGGGCCGAGCGGGTGCGCACGCAGGGTGGCGTGCCCCGCAGCGAGATGATCCCGCATGTCTATCTGGGTTCGGAATTTACCGAGCGCGAAATCGAAGCGGAAATCCAACGGGCCGGACATGCCTATCAGCGCTACGAAGAGATCGAAAAAGAAATTGCACGGCTGCTCGCCGAGGGCTACGTAGTCGCACGCTTCAACGGGCGCATGGAATATGGCCCGCGTGCTTTGGGCAACCGCTCTATCCTATACCAGCCCACCGATCCCTCCGTGAACGACTGGCTCAATAAAAACCTCGTCCGCACGGAATTCATGCCGTTCGCGCCCTCGACACTCGCCGAATACGCCGGACAATGTTACGAAGACGTGGGAGGCGGCTTCGACAGTGCGCGATTCATGACCATCACGTTTCAATGTACCGACTGGATGAAACGACATTGCGGCGGTGTCGTGCATCTCGATGGCACGGCCCGTCCCCAGCTCGTGCGCGAAGAAGACAATCCCAGCTATTACAAAATCATCAAGGAATTTCACGCCCTCACCGGATTACCGAGCGTGATCAACACCAGTTTCAACATGCACGAGGAGCCCATCGTCTGCACGCCGAACGATGCGATCCGTGCGTTCGAACTAGGACATTTAGATTATCTGGCGATAGGGCCTTTTCTGCTCAAAAACCCCAAACCGCTGACGCACCGACCCAAACCGGTTCGACGAGTGGAGGAGTAGTGCTCCAATCTCCCGGGCTTTTGCAGCCAGGGTGAAAAGCGTTCGATGACGCTTGCCCCTTCTCGAACACTGGAACAATTATGAGATATGAGCGAAGAGGCTCGTTCATGGGGATTCTCCGAGCATGTTGGTTCGTCTTAGCGCTAATGGGAGCGATCGGCATGAACGGATGCGAGGAACGCGCATCCGAGAATCCGCCTGCCGAGGTGAATCCTCCAGGAACCTTGGTGCTGGAGTGGGAGGCCCCGACACATCGGATAGATGGCCAGCCGCTCGAAGGCTTGGCAGGATATCTCATTCAGATCGGGACATCGCCAGAGCGTTTTGACAAAACCATTCCTATCGGTCCTTGGCCTCGGTATACGGTCACAGGGCTGAAGCCTGGACAGCGCTATTATGTCCGTATTGCCGCGTATGACCGATACGGCCGGGAAAGTGCCTGGTCTGAACCCATATCCCACGTGATCCCGTTTCCTCAACGCATCAATTTTGTTCCATCTGGGACCGGGCGAACGCCAAACCCTCCCGGCTGGATAGCGTATGATGGTGCGCCGTATCATCCTGACCGCGGCTTCGGCTGGTTGGAAGATGTACGCGGGCAGGCACGCGACCGCGGGGTCGATGCGCCGATCGTGCTCGCAAACGGCCAAATCACGACGCCGGCCAAATTGCGGCGTCCGGAATTGGCGACCATGCATAGTTTGCATGGAGAAAATCGGTTGCGCGTGTTCCGCATCGATCTTCCCAATGGCTGGTATCGGGTAACGTGCAGTTCTGTCGACCCAGGCGGTCCCCTTCCCCTGGTGAACCAGCGAAGCTTCAAATGTCGATCAGGGGATGTCGTATTTGCGGGTCCCGCCTATGGGTCGCCTCTAGCTGTAAAAGGCAATGCGCTGGTAGAAGGCGCCGGCATCGTCGAAGTTCGCCATAATCATTTACGAATCGTTATCGGCGATCCCGCATATGGCGAGTGGACATGGCAGCATCACGGCCCATGGTATACGGGTTGGCGCCAGTGGCTCAAGAAAGGTCATCTGTATGCCAATGGTTGGCTCCAAAAAATAACCAGACGCGTCGATCCCGGCTATCATAGTTTGCGCCTCAACGCACTTCAGATCGAGCCGAGCGCGCAACCGCCCGCCTCGAGCCGAGTCGTGTTTTCCGAAACCTTTCAACGCGATGACGGCAAGGATGTCAATGACGGTGTGGCAGCCGAAGACCGGTGGATCGTGGCCGATACCGAAAATCGGCTAGTGGCTGAGATATATCGTTCTACGCTGAGAATCCAGCCCCAGGGGCAAGGCGAAGGTCGCTTGATCATGGTGCGATCATTACCCCTGCGTTTGCCGGGATCGATTGAAGTCTCCATGCGAGTAAGCCTGTTTATGGGCACAGGCTCGCACAAACCCACTGGGAGCCAAGAGGCCGGGCTGGTTTTGCTTTCATCGAACTATGACCAGCCTGGGAGCACAGGAACGCTGCTGAGTATCGGGTACGCAACGGATGAAACAGACCCTAGCCGTTTTCAAGGCTATATGCGAATGATTATCAGGAAAGACGATGGCGCTGCCATACAGATGAAGATCGGGGACCGCCAATTGCCGTTAACCATCCAAGAAGGCGAGTATGGCCTTGCGCTGACGTATCGAACATCTGATGGTCTCCTTCAATCGATTAAAATTAACGATAACGAGATGCTGGCTTACCTGCCTGCCTCGAACGTTCGTCTTGTGCTGCCTCGCGTTGTTGGAATTCAGGCGATCATGAAGCAAGAGGGAGAAGCGCTCCTCAGCCAATATTATTGGGCTATTCAAGCGCGACAGTTTGACGATTTGTAATATCAATCTCGTAATCCGGGACCAGGCCCGCCGGCCGAGACAAAGTCAACCCTTGCCTGGAAGGCCTTGAAGGAAAAAAGAATTCTTGAGGGTTCCTATGAAAATCGGTGTGTTGCTGCGAGAGATCGGCAATCAAAAAGATGCCCCGGGCATTATCGTCCTGAATCTGTTGGATCAGTTGTTGGAGCTCGATCGCGACAATCAGTATGTGTTGTTTTACAAGGACCGGGCATTTTTCTACCGCTACGATCGCTATCCTAACGTCTCAAAATTCCTGATTCACAGTTCGAGTAAACTTGTGTGGGATCAGGTACTTGTCCCTCTCGCGGCAAAAAAAGCGAAAATAGATTTACTCTTTAGTCCAAAGCATAGCCTGCCGTTGTTGGGAAACTATCCCATGGTGATGCATTTGCGCGGGAGTGAATATTGGACTCATCCGGAATATTATGAACCGTTGGACTTGCTGTACCAGAAACTCATGCTTCCGATATTTTGTCGCAAGGCTTCGCATTTAATTGTTGAGTCAAATTTTGTGAAACGGGATTTTCAACGATTTCTTGGTATCCCCTCGGAAAAAATGACGATGATTTATCTTGCGCCGAATGAGCGATTCCGACCCTGGTCAGCAGATGCATGCGAAAAAGTCAAACGGAAATATGGTCTTCCGGATCGATTTGCCTTGACCGTCACACGCATCAAGCAAGGGAAACGGGTGTATCCAGGGAAAAATCTCGATAAGGCCATAGAAGCCTTCCTACGTGCTCGGGCTAGTCGAGAGATGGCTTTTGTGATCGTCGGTGTGGGGACTAAAGATTACGTACAAGAATACTGCAAACAGCAATCGCATCGGTCGGACAGCTTAATTGCATTGGATTATGTGGCCCAGGAAGACCTGCCAGCGTTCTATTCATTGGCGAACCTTTTCCTTTTTCCATCGAGCTATGAAAGCTTTGGTATCCCCCTGGCGGAGGCGATGGCCTGTGGATGCCCGATCATCACCTCCAATACCGGTGCTTGTCCCGAAATCGTCGGCGCTGCAGGTCTTACGGTCAATCCACACGATGTCGAAGCGCTCACGGATGGAATCGACCGACTCACCAGCGATGAAGATCTGCGAAAGCATTTGCAAATGCAAGGATTCAAAGAGCGGCAGAGGTTCAGTTGGGAAAAGGCGGCTAGGGAAACGCTTCGAGTTTTTGATCATGTCAGGAAGCTGTAAGTTGAAGCAAAAATTGACTTCTACTACAAAATAGGCTTCTTGTATGCTCAATGCCGACTGTGAATGGCGCACAGTAAGGTCTGTATGGGAGCCCTGGGTCACAATGCACTTCGCTAATAGTGCTTGGCGGGTCATGAGAGCAAAGGACGGCAAGTGTCTTGACGGACTTTCCGACAATCGATGAGGCATGGTGCTAGATCAACGCCAACTTGCAACGACCTTCTTTGCCGATCACATTTTTCATCAATAGAAATTATCCACTCGTCCGATCATATCCGTTCATGACGAACATCCCCACTGCTGCACCGTTGACTTCAGCCCTGAGCACGATGTTCCAAGGAAGCCTGATCGTGTTTTTGGGATTGGTGGTGCGAGTTGGGATTGTATTCGCTACGGAGGTGCTGGCGGCTCGCCTCCTGCTTCCTGAACAATACGGCCTTATTACCTGGGCACTCTTTGCTCTGAATCTGCTCAGCATGTTCACGGGGATGGGATTGAACACCGCTGTCCGTCGCTATCTTCCCATGTATACGCTCCAGAAAGCCTTTGCGGAGATACGAGGCCTCGTCACCTTAGCAGCCATAACGAGCACGGTGCTCGGCCTAGGCGTTGGGCTCGCCATTTATCTCAGTCCAACGGCAACGATCAGCGATTTTCTCGGGTCACCAGAAGCTGGGAACTTGGTCAAAGTGTTAATCGTGGCCTTGCCGGCGTGGAACCTCATGAAAACGATGTTGGCCATATTTTCCGGCTACAAGCGTCCATTGTATAAGGTAATAATCGAAGATATCGGTGTCCCTTTAGGGTGCATGGTGGCCGTGCTGTTAGCATGGTTTTGTGGATGGGGGGTAATGGAAATAGCCATAGGCTATAGCGCGGTGTATGGCTTGGGAGCGCTCGCGGCTACCATGCTCGTCACTTGCAAGACGCCGTTTACACAAACGAAAAATATTGCGCCACGGTTCGAAACCAAAAAAGTGCTCGGGTTCGCATGGCCTTTGATTTTTACCGAACCTTTAGGGAAGCTGACTGGATTGATCGATGTGCTAATTATCGGATGGTTAGCAAATGCGTATCTCGTGGGGATCTATCGAATCGCCTCGGACATGGCTGCCATCATGTCCCTGTTCCTCATGTGCCTTTCCTTTTTGTACATGCCGATCGCCACGGAATATTTTGCGAGTCATCGGATGGACGAATGGCGCGATCTCAATGCACGCGTAGCGCGTTGGGCTATGACATGTTGCTTTCCGATTTTCGCAATCCTGTTTTTCTTCCCAAAAGAGGTCATTCTCCTCATCTATGGCCCTGCCTATCTCGAAGCTGAGGATGTCTTGCGTATTCTCGCCGTTGCCTATTATGGACATGTCATGGTTGGGTTTACAGGGCTGAATCTCGCCATTGCAGGAAGAACGAAGATTCAATTATTTGCCCATATTTTAGGAACCCTTATGAATATCTTGGGAACTATTTTCTTGTTACCGATCCTTGGCATTGAAGGCGCCGCGCTCTCATCATTGGCAGGGCTTTTTCTAGTTAATATTGTTGCGATGTGGTTCAATTGGCAATATTTATATTTGCAGCCATTTAATTTATTTTATTTACGTATTTTCTTTTTGCTTATTAGCATTGCAAGCATGCTTAGCTATATCATCAAAAATAATATAGAAGTTAAATTGCAGTTTAGCTTAACTCTTTTTAGTTTGGGTATGTTTTTTCAGGCATTATGGCTGTTCAGAAAGAAATGGTTGTTTGATTCCATTGATATTCAATATCTAAATGCCTTGTTGAAAAAAGTAGCGCATTAACCGAAAAACCTTTCTCAAAGTAAAGTAAGAATACCATGAGTAACGAAAGCTATCTTGAATCACATAAAGCGAAAGATTATGGAGCAAAATATGATCATCTTTATAGGCCGGGCAGTTATGAAAGGAAAATTTGGTGTTTAGAAAGCGAAATAATTAAAAATAAGATAATAAAAAATAAAAAAATAAAAAAATATTTAGATTTCGCTTGCGGCACTGGGCGCTTAATTAGTGTCCTCGAAAGCCTTGCGCAAGAAAGTATAGGTATTGATGTATCATCCTCGATGCTGGAGCAAGCAAGGAAAAAACTTACTAAAAGTACTTTGATAGAAATAAATGTTTTAGAAGACGATTCTATGGATGAGTTATTTGAAGAATGCGATTTAATTACTGCTTTTAGATTTTTTTTAAATGCCGAGCCAAAGTTACAAACACAAGCCATTAAAAAATTATCACAATATTTAGCGCAAGATGGGATATTAATTTTCAATATCCATGGCAACAAATACAGCTCCTACTATTTCTATGTATTAATTCATAATTTAATTAAAAATGCGTTTTATAAACTAACAAATAAAAGACCAAAAATATTCTCTTTTAAAAAATGCCTATCTATTACAGACATAAAGAAACTTATAAATGATTCAAATGCAAACCTTTATATTCAAAATATCTATACTTACGGACACATTCCTCGAATGATTTCTAAATTTATGCCTTTTAGCGTATGGTTAGCTATGGAACGCAAATTGACAATGAAGTGGCACGTCGCTGGCTCCCATATCATTATCGTCTGCGTTCCAGAAAAATCATTGTATAGAAAATAGTAATTTATAAATCAATTAAAGAATCTGCACCGCAAGCACCCCGTTGATAATCAAGCCAATTTATGGCCTAGCACTTCTGGTAAAATATCATCAGGGGCCAACCATGAAACTGCAGAATCAGCGAAGCCTACATCGTAGCGATCCTGCACGAAGCGGATGCCGGCAAACCGGTCAAGGCGATCTCCCGCAAGCATGTCATCCGTTCCCTGATCGCCGACAATAGGCAGACACGCTCTGGGGCCTCGGAGCTTGAGCTGCCCAAAGAGCTGGCGCTTGCGCATGCAAAGCTCAAGCGAATGGATGTGGATATGGCTATGGTGCCCGGTGCACTTTGCACTCCAAGGAGGTAATTGAAAAAAACCGCCCTCGGGACGCATGAGATACGCGCAGCCCGAGGAGTCTCGAATTGGCTATGGGCAGTTGCCGGTCTGGTGGACTTGCCCGCCGTGTTGCGTACTGATAAAGGCCTCGATGTTCTATGCGCCGAATCTGCCACATGGTGCGCGGGCTATTTCATCACGATTGATTACATCGAACCGGGCAAGCCAAACCAGCATGCTTCCATCGAGCGGTGCAAACGCTCCTATCGAACCGGGATGCTGTATGTCTCTCTACTCAACGATCTGGACGAAGGCAGGACGATAATCTAGCCTTGGCTGCAGAAGAACAACTAAGGAGCGGGTCATGTCGTACTTGGCAGGTTGACTCCGCTGGAGTTTCGTCATCAAGTCGAAATATCTGCTTTTTGACCACATGTTTGACGGAGAGGCTTATATTGCAAATGTCTCTTTTATCTATCTGGCGACTTACGCTTCTATTGCTTCCCGAAAAGGGTGCACAGCTCTTGTCGCTTGGATGCGACCTCGACTTGCTCGGACGCTTAACGCCATTTTGGGAAGACATTGCTATTTATGTGCCGCCGCATCGGCGACACGCTCTGATCCAGGCTATTGGATCGTGTACGCCAAACACACGATTAAAACTCCGAATAGCGGAAAGTCTCCAAGGATTGGATCCCGAAGCCGTTCTTGTCTATGGACTTGGGCCGTATGGATGGAAAAAGGAGTTGCCTATAGCAATCTCCGGCTGGCTCACTCGGCCGTTTGTTGCGCTCGGCCGAGAAGCCATTGCTCGGAACTGGTCCTCTGAAACAGACAGCCGATTCTGGCGCCTGACCGGATTCCCTTCCATCCTTGCAGCACCACGCTGCTGGATTCCTGCGTCTTCATTGTCTTTGCCGACCTCCTTGTTCAGTCCCCGTGGGCGCTTAGAGCGACACCGTGTAAGCCTGGAATTTTATTTGAGAAAATCTGGCTGTTTCGGATGGCCCTATGCGATCGTGACCAATTCCGAACGGAGCAAGCTCAGCGCGATACTCCATCGTGCGCTAGAAGATTCTGTGCAAGATCCTGGAACCTTGTGGTATGTAACGAAAAATAATGTGCTTTTGATTTTTCTCGACAATATAGCTGCACCTGTGGTGATAAAGATCCCGTTGACCCCCAATGCCTGTATGCAGATTGCCAAGCACTATCGACGGTTATCTCATATAATGCAGTGCTATGCCGATGAGCCTATCGGCAAGCTGTTGCCCCGCGCTCGTATATTGCCCCTGGATGATTGTCAGATTGGTGTGGAAAGCATTGTTTCGGGTAGGCCGGCTTTCCAGTTCATTTGGTCCCGGCGAACGTTAACGAAAATACAGAAAGAAGCTTGCCGAGTCTTAGCCGATTGGCAGCAACGCCATTGCCTCGTTGCCCCATTGGATGAGAAATTATTTATTCAACATATTCAGAAGCCGCTTGCCGAGTTGCAGGCGGCTTTACATAACCGAGGCAAGGCTGCCTTGTTCGATCGCTATCTACGGGTGTTGAAGAGCAAACTCTTGAATCAAACGATACCGTTGGTTCCGGTTCATGGCGACTTCTGGCTGAACAATGTACTCTGGGATGAAAAGGATGATCGAATACGCGGCATCCTCGACTGGGATGAAAGTATGGATCAAGGCTTGCCTCTCTTGGATGTATTTCATCTTTTGTATTGGCGGACCAGCAGTTTGTATGAGCTGCATTCGCGCTGGGTTTTATTTCTCTCGCTGAACAAACGGTTTCCAGGCTATAGGGGCAGATTAATTCGGGAATATTGCACTAGGCTTTCTCTCGAAAAAGATTTGATTCCATGGCTTTTTGTACGGTACTGGCTCGGAGAGGCCTCTAAAAAGATAGAGGGGCTTTTTGAGAGCAAGGAAACTCTGGCAGCTTTTGCTTATCTCGATGATTTGATCAATGAATATCAGTGAATAGCCTCGTCTTGTTTTTTTGCCTGTAGGGAAAAGCCTCCAACCCTTCACAATTCCATTTGTACCATTCAAATGTTTTCTTTGAAAATATTGGCGTGTTTGAAATGGTACGCGATGTGCTTGTTTTAAGCTCGCTAAGATTTGTCCGAAAAAGTCACTGCTTCTCAGTGGAATACTTTCTGATGTTCTCAAAAAGAATAGTGCTTATTTTTAACCTGCTCGGGGTATTTTGTTATGAAAGCATTTTTTTGTGGAATTTGGCTTCGAAGTAAGCGTGTAGAGGTTTGGGCTGCCATCATATTTTTCATGTGTCTTTGCAGCCCCTCGATAGGATCAGCCCAAGTCGCGGATGTCCCAGTCTATGGGGTCTTCGAAGTATCATTGACGACAAGTAGTGCTCATGCCAATCCTTACACAGATGTGAGTTTGACAGGGACGTTTCAGGGACCGACCCAGCAGATCATCATCGAAGGATTTTGGGATGGCGGTGGAACGTGGAAATTGCGCATGGCCCCTACTGAAGCAGGAACCTGGACACTTGTGCAGGTCTCGTCGAATGATGCTGAACTCAACCATCAACAAGAAGGCCTTACTTTTGCTGCCCATACTCCCACAGCGGATGAAATCAAAGATAACGAAGTGTTGCGACATGGTTTCGTAACCATCAATCCTGCGTATCCGCATACGTTTATGCATAAGGATGGTACACCGTTTTTTTTCTTGGGCGATACGCGTTGGTGTGGAAAAAGCTTTTGTGGCACGATTTTTCAAGACGGACTGTTTCAGCAGATGGTCGATGCTCGCGCAGCACAGGGATTTACCGTCTTTTCGGTGGCTCATTTGGCCCTTTATTCTTCGGTTGGCAACGAAGGGGGCGCACCATTTATTGGCAGCCATACCAATAATGTTCTCAATCCAGGATTTTTTCAGTGGGTAGATAAGCGTATCGATTATATGACTCGGAAAGGTATCCGCCCCATGCTGTTACTCGGAGCACCAGATGGCGGATTGACGAGCAACACCGACTGGTTGGAACGAATGCAGCGCTATCTCATCGCGCGCTATGCAGCATATGATGTGATATGGTTTGGGGTAAAAGAATATGAGGAATGGGGATCGAGCGCTGCTATCGATGCGATCGGCAACGCTATCGCTTCTTATGATCCCTATCGGCATCCCGCTTCCACTCATACAACAAATTCGACGAACGAGATAGGTGGCAAAGCATGGCTCAGTTTTAATGCTTTGCAGCGCGGTGGAGGAAGTAATGGCGCCCCTAGTCAGTCTGGGGTAAGCCTTGTGATTTCCGATTATCAGAATTTCGAAAAGCCCGTTGTACAGACAGAAGCTTTTTATGAGGGGGCGCCAGGCTCTCCCAACTATTTTTCAGATCCAAGCGTTCTGTTGAATGGCCTATGGGCCATTCAGCTTCATGGCGGGTGGAATGCAGGCTATCAACTCGTTACCCAAGGTATCGATCAATACTTGCAGCAGATGAACAATACCTCTGCTGCCTACCATACTCATTTAAAATCCTTCTTTGTCGATCGTACCGAGTTCTGGAAACTCGTCCCCAACAACGGCATCGTCGTTGCTGGTACGGCTTGGGCAGCCGCGCAACCGGGCAAGGAATATGTGCTTTTTTTGAAGAACGGGGGCGCGGTGGATGTGGATCTCTCCGCTGCTTCAGGATCGCTGCCTTTTGAATGGTACGATCCTACGAAAGGCACATTCACAGGGGCCTCGGTCATTGCAGGAGGTGGTATTCGGTCGTTTACTGCTCCGGGTTCCGGAAGTTGGGTTCTCCATATCGGCGGAAGCGGATCTGGCGGATCTACCGACACGTCCCCTCCCATGCCACCGAAGAATCTCAAAGTGGCCGATTCCTGAGTCTCGATGCAATGGGTTGCGCTCTATGTTGATAATACACAACCAGAGCAAGGTTTTTTCAAATATTTTGCTCATGATTAGAACACGAGTGTCCGAGCCGGGAACTATGAAATTTATCTCGATGCTATTGGTCGCTTGCCGATCAGCGAGATTGCGCGTTGTACAAGTCCGTGCAATTACACCTAGCAAAATTGATCTTGAACAGCCCCTCAATATTCTCCCGCAATTGGATACATCCCAAATCGATAGTTGATTTCGTTATTGTTTCTTTACGTATTCTTTCTTTCGTTTTTCCATAAAATTCTATATAGTACGCGCGCATGAACGGGATGTGCTGATCCTGGATTTGTGGTCAGCCAATCTGGACACCAGCACTGTTGCGATCTCCAATCAAAGGAGCAAAGCGGTTCTATGCGGCTTCTGCTGTCAGCTGCTCATCGGCTCGTCTCTCACTTGATCAATCAGTGCGTTTCATCTGCTTTCGGCATCATGATTTCTTCCCTATCCGAATAGACGATACCGGTTTGCCAACATGTCCGATCCATGTTCTCGGCGAAAGCACATGCCAGATGAGTTTGGGATAGGTTTTACGATTTTATCGTTAACGGTGATATTCGGCGTTGTATTGTCTGCGCCGGCTTATGCGCTGCTCACGCTCAATACCGGCCTCTCCGCCAGCGAAATGTATACGGATAATTTGTTTTTTACGGACGGGAATGAAGAAGAGGAGTTTGGCACATTTATCTCTCCGCGCCTTACGTTAACCTATCAAAATCCCGATATCATTATTAGCGGCACGTATATCGGAACGGCCCAGTTTTTTGTCAATAATCCAAATGCGAACCGCTATGCCCAATTTTCGAATTTTAATATCAGCCTGCCGTTCCTGACGAAGCGCATTGAAAATCTCGAAGTGCAGTTGATTGAGTCGTTCAACTTTTCGCCCCAATTGCAAGCGTTTTCTTTTGCCGGAGAGCCTGGTGAGGAAACCGCACTGACTAGTTTGCAGCAAGGTTTGGGTATCAGCGGTCTGAGCAGAGGCGGTGGCGTGGGCATTTCCGGCCTTGGCGGCGGTTTAGGCGGGCTTGGCGGCGGAATCGGAGGAATCGGCGGTGCCGGGGGCATTGGGGGTGTTGGCGGAGGAATTGGAGGAGTCGGCGGTTTTGGCGGTGGCATCGGCGGTCCGAGCTTGTCCAACCAAGGAGTGTTTACCCGCAGATCCGATGCATTCCAAAATTTGTCGGGAGTGAATTTACGATACTTATGGTCTGCACGGTTTTCGACTACGCTGGGCTACCGCAATCGGTTGACGCTCTTTACCAGTGATGCGTTTCAGGATACGATGGTCCATACCGTGAATGTGGGCACGGCTTATGCGCTGGCTCCGACAACCGATGTCCGGATGACCTACGGTGTCAGTATTTCCGATTTTATCGGTGGGCAGGCTCAAAATACGGGCATCCAAGGTGGCGGGTCATTCACCACGCATTCGGGCACGATCGGGCTGAGTCATCGCTTCTCTCCCACATTAGCATCTTCTGCGCAGGTCGGTATGGCGGTGACGAACTCACGGATGAATTTTATTGCCAATGCCAGTTTGGCCAAGCAGTTTCAGCGGACGACGCTGTCTGTAGGTTATCGACAAAATGTCACTTCAGGGGGAGGGCTGGCGGCTTCGGCGACCTTGACCCAATCGTTCGTGGGCACACTGAACCATATGTTGACCAATCGCTTGGCGGCATTTGCGCAAGGAGGAGTGAGCCGTTCCGAGTCCCTATCGGGGTCGGTCATCGACGTCATGGCGTATCAAGCCCGCACGGGTGTCAGCTACCTCATCTTGTCTTGGCTTTCGGGAAGCGCCAGCTACTCGTATATTTTTCAAGATTCATCGGGCACCGCGGGTAACGATGCGCAAGTCAATCAGGTGTTCGTGACGTTGACCGCGTTTGCTCCTCCGTGGCGGATTCTGGAGTGATCGGTATGCGGCCTCGGCCTTCGGTGTCTGTCGTTGTCCCGGTCTACAATGAGGAAGAATGCATCGAACCGCTGTATCAGGCTATTCATCATGTCTGCGAAAAACTCCCGCGCAGTTACGAAATCATCTTCGTCGACGACGGCAGCACAGACCGGACGTTCGATCAGTTATCGCGTCTGCATGAGCGCGATCCGCACCTTGTGGTCGTGCGGTTCAGGAAAAATTTCGGCCAGACAGCGGCGATGGCGGCAGGATTTCGCGCCGCCCGGGGCGAGATCATCGTCAGCATGGACGGAGATTTGCAAAACGATCCTGCGGATATTCCTCGATTGCTTGCCAAGATCGAAGAGGGCTACGATGTCGTATGCGGCTGGAGAAAGGATCGAAAAGATAAATTCGTGTCCCGCCGCCTGCCGTCGATGATCGCCAATTGGCTCATCGGCAAAATCACCGGCGTGCCCATCCACGACAATGGGTGTTCCTTGAAAGCGTATCGAGCTTCGGTTATCAAGCGCGTGTCCCTGTATTCGGAACTGCATCGATTCATTCCGGCCATGTCCACCCTGGCCGGTGCGCGCATTGCGGAGCTGGTTGTCCAGCATCATCCTCGCCGGTTCGGCCACAGCAAATATGGGATATCGCGAGCCTGGCGTGTGTTCCTCGATTTGTTCATGGTGAAGATGGTCACCGGGTTTTCTGCGAGACCGGCATTATGGTTCGGTACCTTGAGTCTTCCTGCCGGCCTCTTGGGACTGTTCAGTCTGCTGGTCTTTTTTCTCCCCGGCGCACAGGGTGTCGTCTGGGCGGCGACCGCATTTTTATTTCTGGCCTTGGCCGGCCATTTATTGGCCATGGGCGTGTTGGGAGAAATGGTGATTTATGCCGGAGATTTCTTGCCCGAAACAATGTTGCAGGGTGCGATTTCTCAAGTTCGGCCTCCCGGGTACCGACCGAAAGGTGTCGAGGAAATCAGCTTCGACTGAGTTATAGCTGAGATTGCCGCGTTCCGCATTATTCGAGATTGCCACATTTGCGTCCTTCACTTCGCTCGCACCGTGAGAGGTTCCCTTGATGACCATCATGTGGATCAGCGATCGAGATGCTCGAGAACACGAAAAGTCAGATGCCTGTGCCTCGGGCGTGACTCGTGCGAGAATCGCCAAAGGCTTCATGAGACAAAGAAAGTGCGGAGATGAGTTCTCGTTAGGTTGTTGACCGTGTGATATTAGGTTCATTATGGCGTTAGCCCCTGCCGCTCTCTCTCCCACTCGATCCTCGCAGACCGTCGAAGGTCCACCGGTGCCGTTGAAGGTCTCTGTCGTCGTCCCGGTAACGGAACGATGCGATTCACTGGTCGATCTCTACCGGACTCATCGCGAGATTGTCTCCGGACTGGTTGCTTCGGCTGAATTTCTGTTTGTGCTGGATGGAGGATTCGAGCGAGAAGCCGAAAGCCTTCATCAACTCATGGCCCAAGGGGAACCGATACGCGTCATCGCGCTGCCACGGCATTTTGGCGAAGCCACCGCGTTGATGGTGGGATGTCATGCCGCGCAGGAAGATCTCATTGTGACGTTGCCTGCCTATTTTCAAACACAGCCCGAAGGGGTGCGGACGGTTTTGGCCAAGCTTCAGGAGGGCTATGACTTGGTGGTCGCCCGCCGTTACCCCCGTCAGGATCCTTGGCCCAATCGCTTGCAAAACCACTTGTTTCATCGACTGATCCGAGCTCTGACGAATGTGAGTTTCCATGACATGAGCTGCGGGTTGCGTGGTTTTCACAAGCGGGTTTTGCAAGAAGTGCGTCTCTATGGCGACTTGCACCGCTTCCTGCCGTTGATGGCGTACCAGCGAGGGTTTCGTGTGATCGAGGTGGACGTTCCCCAACATCCCTTGGACTGCCACCTTCGCGTGCATCGCCTTGGGGTCTATCTCAGGCGCTTACTCGATATTTTGACGGTGGTCTTTTTGTTCAAGTTCACCAAGAAGCCGCTCCGGTTTTTTGGCCTGGTGGGAGCAGGGTTGTTTGCCGCGGGATTTTTCATTTCTTTAGTGCTGGCCATCGAAAAGCTGCTGGGCGCCACCGCACTGGCGGATCGACCGCTATTGATTCTCGGCGTCCTGCTCATGGTGCTCGGTGTCCAAACGGGCTCGATCGGTTTGTTGGGGGAGATGATTATTTTTACACATGCCAGAAAATTGAAGGATTATGCCATCGATCGGGTGTTGCGCCGGTAAAGGCGCAAACGGCTCACGCTTTCTCCGACCGTAAGAACGAATTTTGCTGTGATGGCTTGTCAAGTCCGCATCCTTCAACCATCGGATCAGGACAAATGGGATGCCTATGTGAATGGCAGTCCCTATGGAACGATTTTCCACCGGACCGGCTGGCGGCACGCCTTGGAAGCGGTCTTTCCCTATCGCAGCATGTACCTTGCCGCGTATGACGGTGAGAAACTCTGTGGCTGTCTGCCCCTGTTTCACGTCAAGAGCGTGATTGCCGGTCAAGCGCTCCTCTCTGTCCCTTTTGGAGTCGGAGGAGGGTTGTGTGCCGAAAGTCCGGAGGTGGTGGCGTGCTTGCTAGAGCATGTGCGGGCGCTGGCTCATGACCTTCAGGTGGAGTATGTCGAGCTACGGCACGGGCACAATCATTGGCATCTCGATCTGCCGTCCAAATCGGATCTTTATGTCAATTTCGAACGGCCGATCGATCCCGATGTCGAGGCCAATATGGCGGCCATTCCCCGGAAGCAACGGCGCATGATCCGGCAAGGGAGCAAATATGGTTTTACCTCGACCCTGGATGGCAAAGAAGCGCTTCCTGATTTTTATCGGGTGTATGCCCATAGCGTGCGCAATCTGGGCACGCCGGTTTTCCCTTACCGGTACTTCGTGGCTCTGATGGATGCCTTTCCCGATGAAGCGCGCATTCTTTCGGTTTGGCACGAGGGGGCGCGAGTGGCCGGAGTGCTGACGTTTTTCTTCCGCGATCGGGTGATGCCGTACTACGGCGGGGCGTACAAGGCCTATTATGCCCATGCCGTCAACGACTTCATGTATTGGGAATTGATGCGCATCGCCTGCGAGCGAGGCTATCGGCGGTTCGATTTCGGTCGGAGCAAACGCGGAACCGGGCCTTATGAATTCAAGCGTCATTGGGGATTCGCGCCGGTTCCGTTGGAATACCATTATCTGCTCTGTCGTCGGAAGACCATTCCCAATATCAGCCCATCAAATACAAAATTCCAGCCATTCATCGCTTTGTGGAAACGCTTGCCGCAATCCGTTGCCAATGCGGTCGGACCATGGCTCATTCGATATTTTCCCTGAAACATACCGACGATTCAGGGATTCGTTTGGATGCAGTCTTTTCGAACGCGTTCAGACTTGCCGTCATCCATTATCCACGCGTTTGCCAACCACGTTGACCACTTTCTGGCTGGCGATCCGCTGCCTCATCTCAGGGATCGGAAGATAGGAATCCAAGCATGACAGGGTCTATCCTCCGTCCATCCGTCCAGCTCTCGCTCATGATGCTTGTGGCAGCGCTGTTGAGGTTTCCTTCGCTCGGCTATCTGAGCCTTTACGGCGATGAAGAACACACGGCTTTGGCCGTCCGAGCGATTCTGGCCGATGGCTATCCTCATATGCCGAGCGGGATGCCCTATTGGCGAGGCATGGTGTATTCATATCTGGCCGCCGGCGTTGCGAGGATTTGGGGTCTCGATGAGTGGGCCCTTCGGCTGCCCAGCGCCTTGATGGGCCTGTTGGCTGTCCCGGCCTTTTATGGATTGTCACGACGGTATTTAGGGCTGCTCGGTGGAACATTGGCGGCGTGGCTTTTGGTGGTGTCGGCTTGGCATGTCGATCTTTCGCGGGAAGCCAGAATGTATGGCTTGTTTCTCACCGCAGGCCTCTATGCCCTGTGGTGGTTCGATCGCGGGTTTTTGGGACAGGAGCGACGGTATCGGTGGCTAGCCGTGTTCGCCATGCTCGTGGCGATCGCCAGTCATGAGCTTGCCGTGCTGTTGATTGGGATGTGGCTCATTGCGGCGCTGTTCAGATTGGGAAAGTGGCCATGGTCGTCATGGATTTCCGTGATCGGGATATCGGCAGGGTTGTTGTTCGTCTGGATATGGGTTCGGCGCATGACGATGATCGTTTCGCCTTTAACGCAAGCCACTCCGGCTGTGACAGAGGATGGGATATCGGGCGTGCTGTCCCGATTCGTTCCCTTTGCTTTTCATCCGAAATTTTGGATGCTCGGGGATATGCTGACCCAGCAACCTGCACTGTGGCTCGGCATGACCATTGTGAGTCTCTGTGCGCTTTGGATCGCCTATGCCTACTGGAGGAGCGATGAAGGTCTCGATTGGAAAGCCTGGATCTTAGGGACCGCGATCGTCGCGTTCGCTGTGGCCAATCTGTTCGGGCTTGTGCTGTGGACCGGGTTTGCTTGTGCCGTTTGGTGGGGGAGATCTTTATGGTCTCTCGTTCGCTTGCGTTATGTTCAAACGCTGTTGATCATCGTGATCGGAATCTTTAGTGCATGGATGGGTTACGCGCTTCTTGTGTGGCGCGGCGGAATGGGAGGAGTCTCCTCACCCCTGCAAATTGTTGCCCGCGCACTTAAAGATGCTTTGTATTTTCCAGCCCTGCATTATCTGGTGTATCTCGAGACATTTCCAGTGCTTGCCGTATTGGTCGTCGGTGCAACGGCCGGTTGGCTGGTGATCCGTCATCGCGGCTGGTTTCGCGCCCAACCTCGTCTGTTGGTGGTGCTTTGGTTCTGGGTACCGCTCGGCGTGCTCGGTCTGATGCGCGAGTGGATCGCCGTGCGCTATAGCCTGCCGGTGTATCCTTTCTTTTTGATGCTTGCCGCCTGGGCAGTCATGCTCCTCGCGCTTATTCTCCGTTGGTGGGTCAGCCGGTACGGGTACACGATCGTCGGTCCGCAGGTCGTTGCGAGAGGGACAATCGTGGTTATGGGAGTGCTCCTCCTCGGTACACCGATCGGGAGCCAGCACAATCTCTGGGCGGCGTGGCATATGGCAACCTTGGATTATGGCGAATCGAGTCCTCGTGCCTTTCATGGCTATCCCTCTCATCCCGACCACCGAAACCCTGGACAGTATGTCCGCCGACATCGAGGCCCTGACGATCTCGTGGTGGCCATGGACGTCTTTCAACAGGCCTATTACGTGGGCCATGTCGATTATTGGTTGCGACCGGTGAAGGCGGCGTATTCGTACTGCCGGAAAGTCGATGGGGCATTGATCGACCTCTATGTGGGCGCACGGGTACTCGGAAGTGCTGCCGATCTGGAAGCCTTGCGCTCCCGATATCCCGATCGCACGATGTGGTTGATCACATCGAGCGAGGAGCCGGAACTCGTCGAGCAACTCCTTCCGACCTCCTTGCGACTGTGCCGGTGTGCCGAATTTACCGGCCGTGACGGAAAGACGCAGGTCTTTCGATTGGGGCCGAAACGATGAAAGGTAATTTGGAAATGACAGGTAATTTGGAAAGCCGTACGAAATGGGGCGTGTTCTGGTCAGGCCTGACCAGCATCGGGGGACAACTGGTCACGTTTGTCATGGGGATCGTGTTAGCTCGCCTTCTCGATCCGGAAGATTTCGGTATCTTGGCGGCGCTCATTCTCTTTTTGGAAATCGGGAGCACCGTTGTGAGCTCGGGGTTCGTGGCCGCGCTCATTCAATGCCCGTCGATCGAGGAGGATCATTATCAGAGTGTCTGGCTGGCGATGATGGTCTTGGGTGGCGCGATGTGTGCGGGATTGATGGCCTTGTCTCCGTGGGTCGCCGAGTTTTTTCACAACGAAATGGCCGGCCGCGTCCTGCCTGTGCTGGCTCTGTATCTCCTGTTTCTCCCCTCGATTGCCATTCCGACTGCCAAGCTTCGGAAAGCCATCGATTTTCGCACGCCTGGTATCGGGACCATGCTCCAACAATTCGGAGGCGGGGTCGTCGCCATCACCGGGGCGTGGAATGGTCTGGGGGTCTGGAGTTTGGTCATCGGGCGCTTGAGCGGTCATTTCCTGAATCTCGCGTATTTGCTGTACCATACGCGCTGGTGTCCGTCGCTTCGCTTTCGATGGTCTGTTGTCCGGAGTGTCTTGCCGTATGCCTCCAAGATGGTGGGAGTGAATATCTGCAATGATCTGTCGACCAACATCGATTACGTGCTGGTCGGTCGGCTCTTAGGTGCAGCCCAGTTGGGCTTTTACCATCGGGCCTATTATTTGATGACATTTCCCTTACACAAGGTCACCAATGCCGTGAACCTGGTTTTGTTTTCGGCGTTTTCCGAGGCACAATCCCGGCTAGATGACTTGCGCCATGGATTTCTCAAAGCGACCTCCTATACGGCTTGGCTGTGTGCGCCTATGGCTGTGGGAATAATGCTGGTCGCCCCGCAGGCCATCGAAGTCCTGTACGGTGAAAAATGGTTGCCGGCCGCACGTCCCTTGCAATTGATGGCGTTAGCCGGGGTGGCATTGGCATTGGAGCCCATTGCGGTGTCGGCCATTACCGCCTTGGGATATGTGGGTGCCGAGCTCAAACGCCAGTTACTGGGGATCGGGGTCATGACCTGCGGTGTTCTGGTTGGGAGCCTGTGGGGATTGGAGGGAATAGCGCTGGCGGTGAGCTGTGGAGCGTTTCTTCTCTGGTTCCTGTTGCTCGTGTTGGCCCAACGATTGATCCGGTTTCGGTTCAGCGAATACTTGGCGGTGCTATTGCCTCCTTCGCTGGCTTGCACCGCGATGGCCACGGCCGTGCTTCTGGTCAAGGCGCTCATGCGGCAGGCTGGCGAATGGACATCGATCATACAGTTGCTCCTGATGGTCGGTGTCGGGGTCTTGTCATATGGTACGGTGTTTTATGTTCTGAAGTCCTGGAATCTTCATCGGGCTTCGCGCGAGGTGCACGACGAAATTCTTGCTTATGGACTGCGGATTCGCCGGCGCCTCTCCTATCATCTCCATTCCTGAGGTCGCGAAACGTTCATGCCAGAACGTCGATTGCATATCATGCACGTCTTGACGTCCTTCGAGAAAGGCGGGCTGGAAAACGGCGTGGTCAATGTGATCAATCGGTCCGATCCGACGAAATTTCGCCACAGCGTCTGCTGCCTGCAGCGCTCCGGAGCCAGTGCGAAGCAGATCCGAAGGCCGGATGTCGTGATTCATGCCTTGCACAAGCGGGCTGGTCTCGATTGGGGAATCTTTCGGCGTTTGTATCGAGTGTTTCGGACGCAGCATGTGGACATCGTGCATACGCGCAACTGGGGTGCACTCGATGCGATTCTGCCTGCACGGTTGGCAGGCGTGCCGGTCATCATTCACGGCGAACACGGACGCGATGCGAGCGATCCAGATGGACGACGGGCGCTGCGCCGAGTCGTGCGCAGACTGCTCGCCCCTTGGATCGATCACTTTGTGGCGGTTTCACAAGATTTATGCGATTGGTTACGTTCAGATGTCGGCATTCCGAGCCGAAAACTTCTCTGTCTGTACAATGGAGTCGATCTCGATCGGTTTCATCCGCGGCCCGCGTCGGGTGGAGAACCGCTCGTGGTGGGGACCGTGGCCCGACTGGATCCGATCAAGCATCAGACCATCTTGATTCGGGCCGTCAAAACGCTTCGTGAGCAGGGCGTGGATGTGAAACTGCTGATTGTCGGGGACGGTCCCTCGAGAGCCCAATTGGAATCGCTGGTCGATGAGTTGGACCTGACCGAGTCGGTCGATCTCGTTGGCGAGCAGCAGCATTCCGCACCATGGTATCATCATATGGATATCTTTGTGCTCCCGTCGCTTCGGGAAGGTCTTTCCAATACCATTCTGGAAGCCATGGCTTCGGGCCTGCCGGTCGTGGCTACGAACGTGGGAGGAAACCCCGAGCTCGTCAAACATGAAGAGACGGGATTGCTCATTCCGGTGGATGATCTCGAAGCGTTGGTCCATGCGATCAGGCGATATCATGATGATCCACGGTTGAGGGCGGTCCATGGCGAACAAGGTGCTGGCCGGGCTCGCAGGCGGTTTGGCCTCGATCACATGATTGCCGGCTACGAGCGTCTCTATTTGGATCAGGCTCGACAACACAGCTTATTGTCTCGTTCATCTTCTCTCAGGAATAAGGCCTAGCGATGTGCGGCATTTGCGGGGTATGGAATCGCGGTACCGGTGAGGCGGTTCGGCCCGAGCTGATCAAGGCAATGGCCGACCGGTTGATTCATCGCGGACCCGATGAAGAAGGCGTGTTTGTGCATGGGCCCGTGGGACTAGGCCATCGGCGTCTATCCATCATCGATCTCGAAGGCGGACATCAGCCGATGCCCAATGAGGATCGGACGATCTGGGTCGCCTTCAATGGCGAAATTTACAATTTTCTCGAGTTGCACCATGAACTGGAATCCAAGGGTCATCGGTTCAAAACGCGGTCGGATACCGAGGTCTTGGTCCATGCCTACGAAGAATACGGACTTCAGTGCTTTCCGCGCTTGCGGGGAATGTTTGCGATCGCTCTGTGGGACCAGCGGAGGCACCAATTGATTTTGGCCCGCGACCGTGTCGGGAAAAAACCCTTGTATTATTATTTGGATGCCGATCGCGTGGTCTTCGGTTCGGAAATCAAAGCCCTTTTGGCCGTCCCGGGCATTCCCCGGGAGGTCGATTTCGAAGCCCTGTCCGATTATTTCTCGCTCTTGTACGTGCCGGCTCCCAAGAGCATTTATAAGGGGATTCGCAAGGTACGCCCCGGTCATGTGTTGGTCTGTTCCGAAGAAGGCAGTCTGGTGGAGCAGCAATACTGGGATCTGGAATTTGACCCTGACGATCGGTTGGCGCTTCCGCAATGGACCGAGCGTCTCGATGCGGTCCTGACCGATGCCGTCAAAGCGCGGCTGATCAGCGATGTTCCGCTCGGTGCGTTTCTTTCCGGGGGACTCGATTCGTCGGCGGTCGTAGGCGTCATGAGCCACATCCTCGATCATCCCGTTCGAACGGCCTCGATCGGGTTCGAAGAGGAACGATTCAATGAATTGGCCTATGCGCGCACGGTGGCCGAGTGGTTCCATACGGACCATACGGAGCGCGTCGTGCGCCCGGACGCCGCGAAGGTGGTCGAAGAGTTGGCCTGGTTTTATGACGAGCCATTCGCCGATTCCTCGGCGGTTCCTACCTTTTATGTCTCGCAAGCCGCCCGCCAATGCGTCACGGTGGCGTTGTCTGGGGATGGCGGCGATGAGAATTTTGCTGGCTATCGGCGCTATCGGTTCGATGCTCGCGAAGAGGCCTTGCGGCGATGGGTTCCCCCTGTGCTTCGGCAATGGGTCTTTCGCCCACTCGCGCATCTCTATCCGAAGTTAGATTGGGCGCCACGCGTGTTTCGCGCGAAGGCGACGTTCGAAAGTTTGGCCTGCTCCCATGTGGAAGGGTATTTTCGTTCCGTCTCCGGGATGTCCCCGGAAATGAAGAGCCAGCTCCTGCACGGCGATGTCCTTCGAGCCTTAGGCGATTATCGAACACAGGATCTCTTCGAGACCTATTATCGGAAACATTCCCACCTCGATGCGATGTCCCGGATCCTGTACCTCGACATCAAGACATATTTGACCGATGATATTCTCGTCAAAGTCGATCGGGCGAGCATGGCGCATTCGCTGGAAGTCCGTGCTCCGTTGTTGGATCATCATCTCATGGAATGTGCAGCCCGGATACCGTGGCACCTCAAGTTGCATCGCGGCGAAGGCAAATATGTCTTTAAAGAAACGCTGAAACGGATTTTGCCGGACAACATTCTGCGGCGACCGAAAATGGGATTCGCCATTCCCTTGGCGGAATGGTTACGGGGCGATTTGAAACCATTGGCGCAGGACATCTTGTTTTCATCGCAAGACCAACCTTTTGTTAATCCTCAAACCGTTCTACAATGGTGGAACGAGCACCAAAAAGGTATTCGTGACCGCAGTACGCCGCTTTGGATCATGCTGATGTTCCAACTGTGGCACAATCGCTGGCATCGCGCCGACTCCGTAGCGTCGGGCTAAAAATTTCGCGTGAATGTTTTGGTCTTTACGTCCTTGTTCCCCTCTTCGGTGTGGCCGACGCGCGGCATCTTCGTGTTGGAGCGGATGCGGGCTGTCGCGGGCAGCCCGAATCTGCGGCTCGACGTCATGGCCCCGGTGCCGTATTATCCATCGATTGCCGTCGGATGGCGTCGGGCGTTTGCTCGCGTTCCTCGCATGGAACGGATCGAGGGATTCGATGTTTATCATCCCCGGTATTTTATGACCCCCAAGATCGGCATGACGTTCTATGGCCTCTCTATGGGTCTATGCTCTGTTCCCGCCATGCGCGCTGTTACCCGGTCAGCCCCGATCGATCTCATCGATGCCCATTTTGCCTATCCCGACGGGGTCGCGGCGGCGTTGCTCAGCCGGATGATCGGTGTGCCGTTGATTCTCACGGTGCGTGGAAGCGATATCAATGTATCGGCGCAGCTGCCCGTAATCAAACCGTGGGTCCGATGGGCGTTGCGAATTGCCAGGCATGTCGTGGCGGTCTCGCAGGCGCTCGCCGAACGGGTGGCGGAACTCGGGGTGGCGCGCGAGAAGATTGCTGTCATCCCCAACGGTATCGATCCGCACAAGTTTTACGCCATGCCTCGGGAGGAAGCGCGGGCAAAGCTCGGGGTGCCGAAGAATCGTCCAATGATTCTTTCCGTTGGAAATTTAGCTGCACACAAGGGCATGGATGTGCTCATCGAGGCTATGCACCATTTTCGCGAGACAGAGGCGATCAAGACAGGTACCGGCAAAGAACCGTTGCTGTATCTCATCGGCGAAGGCCCTGATCGAATCGCTCTCGAACGCAAGATTCGCGACTTCGCGCTCGAAGATTCGGTGCGCCTTGTCGGCTCGCTTCCGCATCATGAATTGGTGCTCTGGTACAACGCGGCGGATCTCTTTTGCCTGGCTTCGCAGCGTGAGGGATGTCCCAATGTGGTGAAGGAAGCCTTGGCCTGCGGGACGCCGGTCTTGGCCAGTCCAGTCGGAGGGATGCCGGAGATTTTGCATTCGCCGTCGATGGGGGTGCTGGTACCCCGCTCAGCCCGAGCCTTTGCTTCGGCAATGAGGGACGCACTCATGCGCGAGTGGGATCGTCAGGCGATCAGCCGGCTCGGACAAGAGCAGACATGGGATCGGGTAGGGCAGAGGATTCGAGAACTGTTTGCTTCGGCGAGACAAGCCCATGCATAGAATGGTTAGCGATTCGGCGCATCGGCAACGATGGCATCGAAGTTGAATGGGTCAGAGCGCAGGATCTCGATGGAAAACCTGCCTTATCATTCGGAAACGCTGTTCTACGTTAAGAATCTTGATAGAATGCCCGATCTCAATCTGCGAGGGATTTTGATGAAGGAGGGAGAAACCATTCGACCAACCTGGAACTCGTCGAAGTCTCGACAGTCCCGATTTTGGCCATGTCGAGAAAGAGCCGGTATTCCCGAACCGAGTCGAGGTCCAATCGGAGCACTCTCCATCATAAAGAGACCAGCGATCATCGATGGTATGACCGATCACGGGATTCAATGATTACTATTTTCGATCGACAGAGGAGACGATCATGCGCATCAGTATCTTCGGCCTAGGCTATGTTGGGTGCGTGACGGCGGCCTGTTTGAGTCGGGAGGGTCACGAAGTCATCGGCGTGGATGTCAACGAGCTGAAAGTATCCCTGCTGAATGAGGGCCAATGTCCCATCATTGAAAAGGGATTGCCGGAGTTGATCCGGGCAGGGCGCAATCAAGGGCGGCTTTCTGCAACCACTGACGTATCGGAAGCGATTCAATCCACAACTGTGAGCTTGATCTGCGTCGGAACGCCCTCACAGGCGAACGGTTCATTGGATCTCTCGCACATCAAGCAGGTCAGCCAGGAAATCGGTGTCAGCCTCAAGGAAAAGGAGAGCTATCATTGTTTCATTTATCGGAGCACGGTGCTCCCGCAAACGACCCGAACGGTGATCATACCGGTGTTGGAGGAAGCCTCCGGCAAACAAGCTCACATCGATTTCGATGTCTGCTTCAATCCCGAATTTTTACGAGAAGGGACCAGCGTCCACGATTTTTATCATCCCCCCTTGACCATCATCGGCCATCAGACAGCTCGTGGGGCGTCCACGGCAGCAGAGCTCTATGAGAGCATTCCGGCTCCGATCGAATATGTCAGCTACGAGATTGCGGAAATGATGAAATATGTGTCCAATACCTTCCATGCGTTGAAAGTGGCCTTTGCCAACGAAATCGGGACGATTTGCAAGGCCATCGGCGTGGATAGTTACGAGGTCATGCGACTGTTCTGTATGGATACGAAATTGAACGTTTCACCGGCGTATCTCAAGCCGGGATTTGGCTTCGGGGGATCGTGCTTGCCGAAGGATTTGCGGGCGTTGGTCTATAAAGCTCGGGATGTCGACGTCTATGCTCCGGTGCTCGGTTCGATCCTGGAAAGCAATCGCCTGCATATCCAGCGTGCCGTGGATTATCTCGTCCGGAAGCGGGTGAAAAAAGTCGGAGTTTTGGGCTTGAGCTTCAAAGAGGGCACCGATGATTTGCGGGAGTCGCCCACGGTGGTCTTAATTGAACAGCTGATCGGCAAAGGGTTCGATGTGCGGATCTATGATCCGGAAGTGTATCTGGCCAAATTGCACGGGGCCAATAAAGACTATATTCAGCGTGAAATTCCCCATATCGCGACACTGGTATCCGATAATTTGCCCGATGTGATCCAATCATCGGACCTGCTTGTGGTGGCCAAGGCCCTGGCGGATTTCGACCGGGACGTCAAGCCCTTTCTCGGAGACAAGCCAGTGTACGATCTGGTGCGCATCCGTCCGCAGTTGACAGGAATGCCTTCCGGATACGAAGGAATCTGCTGGTGATGGCGAAGCTGAACGTCGTTTCCGATTCCTCTAGGACCGACAAGTTGCGCGTCCTCTTTTTTTCGCAGCGGTTTCCGCTTCCCATGGATACCGGCGGAAAAATTCGGACCGGGAAAATGCTGCAAAAATTGAAAGATTCGTTCGACGTGACGCTCGTGTGCAATGTCGAGCATCCGAAAGACGATCCGTATCTTTCCGAGGTCAAAACGCTCTGCTCCGAATTTCACGAGGTGCCGTGGCGTGAGATACCCAAGTACACCTGGCGGTTTTATCTGCGCGTGCTCGTCGGCATGCTATCGCCATACCCCATCACGGTCCGGAACGACTATTCGCCGCAATTGGAAAACAAGATTCGGGAACTGGTTGGTGCCAAGCCGTTCGATCTTTTGATCTGCGACTTTCTGCAGCCGACGTTGAACTTCCGGCATGTCATGCAGTATCCCACCTTGCTCTTTCAGCATAATGTCGAAACGATGATTGCAAAACGGCATTATCATGCAGCTCGACATCCCTTGATGAAGATCCTCTGGCGCCAGCAGTGGCGCAAAATGGAGCGGTTCGAGCGGGAGATGTCTCGGCGCTTTCGGACGGTGGTAGCCGTCTCCGAACAAGATAAAGCCATCTTCGAACGCGAGTTTGGCCTGACCAATGTGCATGCGATTCCCACGGGTGTCGATCTCGAGTATTATCGACCATACGATGACAGTCCGGAACCCAACACATTGGTCTATGTGGGCGCGATGGATTGGCTGCCCAATGAAGATGGGATTCTGTACTTCGCCGAGGAAATATTCCCGCGGATCCAAACGCAGATTCCATCGGTCACGCTGACCGTCGTAGGGCGGAATCCGTCGCAAGCGTTACGGAAACGCCTTGAAGCATGCCCTGGCATACGGCTCACGGGCCGAGTCGACGATGTCCGTCCGTATATCGCCAAGCATGCCGTGTATGTCATTCCCTTGCGAATCGGAGGCGGTACGCGGATCAAAGTCTATGAGGCGATGGCCATGGGGAAACCTGTGGTCTCGACGAGCATCGGAGCAGAGGGCTTGCCGGTGCGACACGGGGAGCACCTCCTGCTGGCCGACGATCCTCATGATTTTGCCCGATGCGTCATCGAGCTTTTGCGGTCGCCGGTTCGAGCTGGGACTCTCGGCCGCAATGCCCGGGCCTATGTTGAAGCGCATTGTGGCTGGGATCATGCGGTCAAACGTTTCGCAGAGATTTGCCGGCAAACGGTTGAGTCGCCTGCCTTATCGTATACAGGATAGATTGTCTTTCTTTTAGCCGCGTTTGACGTTCAGACATGAACATTCTCTTCGCCTGTCATCGGTTTCCCTACCCGCCCAATCGAGGAGGGAAAATCCGTCCCTACCATATGATTCGCGCGCTCAGCCGCCAGCATCGCGTGACGGTCCTGACATTGGCGGAAAGCCAGGAGGAATTGAACGCCGGCGCTCGGCTTCGGGATTACTGTGCAGACATTATGGCCGAATTGATGCCTCCGATCCGCAGATGGTTCAAAGCCTATGCAGCTTTGCCCACGTTCTATCCGTCGTCCGTCGCATATTTCGATTGCGCGGCGTTACGGGCACGCGTCACCCAACTGATTCAGACCCAACGGTTCGATGCGATAGTCGTGCATTGTGCCTTTGTCGCGCCGTATGTGGCGGCCGTTCGAGCCAAGCGAAAAATTTTAGACTTTGGGGATCTGGATTCCCAAAAGTGGGCAGAATACGGTCGGCATCGCAGCATCCCGCTTCGATATGGGTATGCATTGGAGGCATGGAAGCTCCTTCGGTTCGAAAAACGCATGGCGAAATGCTTCGATCATTGTACCGTGACGACGCACGGTGAAATGGCGGATTTCCATCGGCTGGGCATAGGGTCTTCTTGCTCGGTCATCCCCAATGGCGTGGATTTCGAGTATTTTCGCGACGTGGAAGCGCAGGGGCTCGAAAGGCCCGGTTCCAAGATCGTGTTTTTGGGCAAAATGGATTACTTCCCCAATATCGATGGCGTCCTATTTTTTGCGAATGAGGTTTTCCCTCGTATCCGGACCATGGTTCCGGACGCTGAATTCCTCATTGTGGGGGCGGATCCTGTACCGGCGGTCCGGGAGCTCGGATCTCGTCCGGGTATTACCGTGACGGGCTTTGTTCCCGATGTGCGCCCCTATCTTCGCGAAGCGACACTCAGCGTTGCGCCGCTTCGGATTGCGCGCGGCACACAAAATAAAATCTTGGAAGCCATGGCGATGGGCGTTCCGGTTGTCACGACGTCACAGGCGGCGAAAGGCATTCAGGCCACGCCAGATCGGCATTTTCTGGTTGCCGATGCCCCAACCGAATTTGCGACATGTGTGCTCGATCTTCTGCACGACGACGAGATGCGACGACGTCTTGCCCGGGAAGCGCGATGGCAGATCGAACAGACTCACTCCTGGGATCGTTCTATGGAGCTTCTGGAAGAATTGTTGCACAAACCTTCTTGTTAGCCTTTCCTAAGTTATATGGGGGACTATCATGCAATGGCTTGATTGTCCCTCATGGCGCTTCCGTGAGCGTCCGTGCGCCGAAATATCCTATCGAAGTCAGTGGCCACGCGCATGAAGAGGAACTCGTTAACGAGCATGATCGTTCTCGGCAAGCGTCGATAGCGCTCAGATGGATGGATGCCATGCCAGTTGATGCGGCGGTGATCGAAAAGCGAGTTGCATGGGGCTGATCTTTGCGATAGTGCCGAGTCGTGCTACTTGGCACGGTCAAGTGGATGCGCTTTTCGCACGAGGCGTGGCGTGTGCTGTACGCCTGTGGGGACGGCAACCCCAAAATCGGGCCGAATCTCCATTGGCTAGACTGGCAACATTTTCCCGCGAGAACCAGAGCGGCGGGATGCTGGTCATGGATCCTCGCAAACAGATGTGGATGGGATCCATCGGAACGTGGTTGCACGAGCACGGATATGGGAACGGAAACGAATCGTGGTTACTGGATGCGTTCCATGAAACAGATGCAGTAGGGGTTGCCAAGCAATTGGAAGGCTGGTTCGGGCTGCTCGTTGGCCATGAGCGGGACCGTACGGTTACCGTCATCACGGATGCCGTGGGCAATTGCCATCTGTTTATGCGGCGCATCGGGAGCCTGACAGCAATTTCCAATTCTTCGTTGTTATTGGCGATGCTCGAGGAGCCTTCCTTGGATCTTTTGGCCTGTCAAGAATTTCTCGAAGTCGGCATGGTCGGCGAAACACGGACGTTGTTCAAAACCATCGAAAAGCTGGAAGGAGGATCGGTCTATGTGTTGAAAGACGGCGAGGTCGAGCAGCGCATCCGTTACTGGTGTCCTTCGCAACTGGTGCCGAACCGATATTGCGATGAAACCGCCGTCGAGAAACTGTGGGAGTCCCTAACGAACGCATCGAAGCGGATTCATGCACGATATGAAAAACCGGTCTGCGATTTGACAGGGGGCTATGATTCGCGAACCTTGCTTGCGGCATTCATGTCCGAATCCGTGCCGGTCACCACAACGGTGTCGGGAGCGCCGGACCATCCGGATGTCCGGATTGCCAAACGTGTTGCATCCGGCCTCGGGGTGCCGTGCCTGCATTTGGAGTATCGGGAACCGTATACATGGTCACGGTTGGAGCGCATGGTTCCGCTCACGGATGGGGAATGCAATCTGGTGGAATATGCAGGGATTCATGAAATCCATCAGCATTTGCTGTCGTACGATGTCAGTATCAATGGTTCGTTCGGTGGGCTGGCGCGCGGACTCTGGTGGGAAATCCTTGGCTCGGCGTCTGAACGCAAGGATGCGTTTCCCAGCAGGCAGTTGATTCAACAGCGATATCTGACACAAGCGATCGATCGGACCCTGCTGGCCCCGAGCATCGCTGTCGACCTCTTCGAGCATTTGGCTGGTTGGGTGGATCGTGTGGTTGAACCGGTGTCGCAGTATCCGCTGACGTTTCAAATGGATGTCGCCAACCTGGCGTTACGCATCCAGCGATGGCAAGGGCGCCTGGCGTCGAGTACGAACCGCATACATCCCTGTCTTTCGCCTTTTGGACTTCGTTCTGTGCTCGAAGTTGTGCTGCAGACCGCTGCTGCGACACGGCGGCACAATCGACTGATTCAGCACATGCTGTCACGCTATGCCGTTGTGTTCACGCAGATTCCCCTGGCTGACGGATCGCTGCCTCAGCCGATCTCATGGCGCAATTGGTGGAAGGCAATGCCGGACTTGCGCTATCTTGCCAGACGGGCCATACGCAAGGCCACGAGCATGGCGGGTCTCGCACGGACATCCGCTCTGGGGAGTTCGCGAGAAGCCACGATCAGAATAAGCCTTTGGCAGGATCCGGACTTCCGTGATCTCCTCGATCCGCGAACGATGCGCTCGGCACCGCTTTGCGACGAAGGACGACTTGCGCGATTTCTCCAGCAATCTCAACAGACGGCTTTCCCATATGAAACGTTGTGGCAACGACTCGTCAGTCTCGAAGTGACGTTGCAGGTTTTCAAGCGCCATGGTTCGGTGGAAGAGCATCGGTCAGTCATCGCCTCGCGATAGCATGCATGCTCGTGTAGTCATACGCTTACGACCGACACACACTATCGGACTTTGTCTGTTCTTGGCGAGCCTGGTCATACTCGGGCCAGCGGTCTGGTCGCAGGCCCAACAAATCAATAATGACTATTTTTCACCTTCGCGCGATGAAAAATTGCTGAGAATGGTGGAACGATATCACCTCACCCCCAAAACGTTTTGGCCGAAATATCGGGAAGGGGTCGTGAGCGGAAAGTTTCGGCTTGCCGTCAAAGAATTGGAATTCGTCCTCCGGTATTTTCCCAACCATCCGAAGGCCCTGATGCTGCTGGCCAACATTGCCAAAATGACGAAAACCCGACATCTTGCGGACGCCTATTTCAAAAAGGCGCTGCATCTCTATCCTCGATATGCCCTCACCCATGCGCAATACGGAAAATTCCTTAGCGATATGGGCAGCGTGGCGGAAGGCATCGAACATCTCCAGCAAGCGATCACGCTCGATCCTCGATTGGCGGTCGCCTACGACTGGCTCGCCAAAGCTTACCGTGTCCAAGGCAAGTACCAGGAAGCGTCGGCTATCGAGCAACAGAAAATGCGCATGGTGGAAGGGGCGTCGCCATGACCATCGATCTGACCTCGGGTGGCCTGATCGGGCGATATTACCGGGATCGTCATCGTCCTGCTCGCATCGATGAACTCTTGCCGATGTTGCCGGCCAAGGACCGCCAGCTCGGTGAGCTTGCTCGTTATGTTCGGCACAATGTGGCACTGGCCGTGTTTCCGGGCTTGGCAAAATTCTCGGGGATCAAAGTGGCCGGTCCGCGCGGCCAAGCCATCGTGGTCGCCTTTTATGGCAATGTCTATCGCGAATCAGGGACTTGGCAGACGACGGACGAATGCCTCGTGTGGATGCTCGATCGCTATCGGGAAGCAGGGATCCAGTTTTTGGCGGATCTCGATGGCGATTTCCAGATCGCCATCTATGATGAAATGCAGAGGCGGCTGGTCGTTGCGACCGATCATTTCCGTCTTCATCCGATCGTGTATCGGCTCGATCCGGACCGTGTGACCTTCGCACCGTCCATCGATCTGTTGCAGCGCGGAGAACCTCATGCGACGTGGTCGATCAATCCCCAAGCGCTCGTGCGCATGGTGGCCTCGTATGTCATTCCAGCTCCCGAAACCATCTACCAGGAAGCGGCGAAGCTTCTGCCGGGTACGGCGCTTCACATCGCTGGGCAGGAAAGTTCGTTGGTCTCTTATTGGGATGTGTCGCTCGTGCCGGACTGGCGCCTGACCAAGCCGGAGCACATGCATCGACTCCGCGAGGCGTTCGAGCGGGCCATGAAAGTTCGGCTCGACCACGAGGCCCCTTCCGCAGAACCCGGAACCTATCTGAGCGGTGGACTCGACAGCTCGACAGTGACGGGCGTGATGCATCGGGTTGTCGGCCGACCGATCAAGGCCTTTTCCATCGGATTCGCGGAAGAACGCTATGACGAACTGTATTATGCCCGTATTGCCGCACGCCATTTTCAGGCCCAGCATATGGTGCATCACGTCACTCCTCAGGAGACGGTGGCATCGTTGGAACGCCTGGCGTCATGTTTCGATGAACCATTCGGCAATTCGTCCGCCATCGCGGCGTATGCCTGTGCGCAGCTGGCCAGAAAACACGGGGTTTCCGTTCTCTATGCGGGAGACGGCGGCGATGAATTGTTTGCCGGCAACAAACGATATGCCAAACAAAAACTCTACGATTATTATCACCGAGTTCCGGCAGCGCTGCGCACGCACGTAATCGAGCCCTGGCTCGTTCCCGTTTGGCGACGCCTACCCCTACCGGCCTTGCAGAAACTCGTGCGCTACATCGACCATGCACGTGTGCCGTATCCCGAACGTCTATCGGCTCACAGCATTTACGAATTTTTCCCCGAACATATGCTTTTCCATCCCGATATGCTGGCAACCTTGCCTCGCGATTTTCATCCCGATGCCATGCTCTTTCGCTGGTATGCCACACCGCTCGAGGGCACGCCGTTGGATCGTCAGCTCTACGCCGATTTGAAAATCACCTTGTCCGATAACGATCTGGTGAAAGTCAAACGAACGGCGGAAGCTGCCGGTATAGACGTGCGATTCCCTTTTTTAGACCGGCGGTTGGTCGAGCAGGCCATGGCCGTTCCTGCATCCTGGAAGCTACCAGGACTCCGATTGCGAGGGTTTTACAAGGAGATGTATCGGGACTTTCTTCCTCGAGAAGTCTTGACCAAATCCAAACACGGCTTCGGCCTGCCGATGCCGGTCTGGTTGAAAGCCTTTCCGCCGTTGCGGGAATGGCTTCACGAGTTGCTCTTGAGCCCCCGTGCGCTGCAGCGCGGCTATTTTCAGCGGCACACGCTCGAAGCCCTCATCCAGCGACATGAACAGGAATCGACGGGGTTTTTCGGAACGACTCTCTGGAATATCATGGCCGTCGAATTATGGCACCGGGTACGCGGCCACTAGTTCATGAGGATCCTTCGGATGCTTCGAATGGAAGTCGTTCGCACTCGCGAAAGGATGGGCACGTTGAAAAAAGCTTGGGATCGGCTCATCCAAGAATGTCCAGCGTTGATTCCGTTCGCCACCTACGATTGGATGGAGTGTTGCTTGACGAAAGAACAGCGGCCGCTCTTCGTCATCTGTCTGTGGAAAGACGACGAATTGGTCGGTGTGGCGCCGTGGTGGCTGCGCATACACAGGCGACGCGGCTTCCGTGTCCGACAGCTCGAATTTATCTCGAGCGCGGACACACCATGGGCCGATATTGTGATGCGCGAGAAGGATCGATCCCCGGTGCTCGAGCAAGTTTTCCGCGGTCTGTGTACCGATTTTGCTGCCGAGTGGGATGTTCTTTCGTTGCAGCACTGGCCCGAATATTCTCCGAACCGATCGTGGGTCGAGCACTGGCTTCGAGTACATCGGTATCGGTCTTTCGGTACGATCTTCGCGCGCATTCCCTGTGTGCCGATACAGGAAAGTTGGGAGGCGTTTGCGAGCACCAAGCCGCAGCGAACGCGTAAAACCCAACGAAATATCGAAAATCGCGTGGCCAAACTCCCCAACGTGAGCGTGGAATGCCATCGCGGAGGGGAGGTCGAGCCGCTGATGACAGAGGTGCTCGCGGTCGCGAAAAAAGGGTGGAAGTTCCAAGAAGGAAAATCGTTAGCCAATCAGCCCCGCACCATCGATTTTTTCTCTCGTCTCACGGAACGAGCTGTGGCGAACGGCTGGCTGTTTCTGTGGGTGCTCAGAGTGGATGGCGTGCCGGTGGCGATGGAATACGATCTGACGGATGGGCGACGGGTGTTTGCGTTACGATCCGATTTCGATGAGACCTACCGAGATTGTTCACCCGGACGCTATTTGGAGACCCACATCCTCAAGTGGCTGTTCGAGCACCAGTGGGAGGAATATCAATATGGTCCGGGGGTCAATCCATATAAATTGTTTTGGGCCACGGCTATTCGACAAACCGTGAAGCTGGACATTTTCAACAAGACCTGGCGTGGCCGAGGATTGGGCCTCCTGGAATGTCGTGTCATTCCCTTTGCCAAAACTCTCCGAGATCGTTGGCTCATGCGCGGAGCTGAGTCGCATGCTTCGACATGAAGACGTTGTTCCTCAAGATTTTGCTGGCGGTCATCGAAACAATGGGCTTGGCCTCGTGGTTCTATACCGTCGGACAACGATGGATGATCGAACCACGCAGGCCGCACGATGGCTGGAACGCAGTCCGATTTCGGAAGCGCTCGAGCCCTATACTTACGATCCTCGTCGCCCATCGGGTCAACGAAGCGCCGGATCCGTTTCGCGGAGGGCTTGCCCCGAAGCTTTTTCAGGCTCAACTCGAGCATTTGGCACGGTTTTATCGATTTTACGACCTCCAGGAGGCGGTAAGCCTGTTGTGGCGCGGTGCACTGCCGCGAAATGCCCTGGTCTTGACGTTCGATGACGGTTACCGTGACAACTTCGATTATGCCTTTCCTATCTTATGTTCGGTGGGAGTACCGGCCACGATTTTTTTAACGACCGGCCCACTCGATGATCCGGAACATAGCATTCTGTGGCACGATATGCTTTTCGACACATTCCGATCGGCGCCGCCGCAAGCGATGGAGCTTGACGGACGGTGGTTCGATCTCGCTTCGTTGACAGACCGCCAGCGCGCACTGTTCGCCTACCGGCAGCATTTGCGTCGATTCGATGCCACGACCTGGCCCTCGCGCATCCGTGAGCTCCGGAAACGACTCGGACTTTCTCCTGACGACATCATCCATGGGTACGAAAAGCTGACTTGGGATCAGGTGCATAAGATGGCAGCTCAGGGCATCACCTTCGGAGCCCATACGGTCACTCATCCGATTCTGACATGTTGCGCGCCATCGACCGCACGGCAGGAAATTCGTGCTTCGCACGAGGCCCTGCGCAAGGCGTTAGGCGAGGAACCGATCGCTTTTGCCTACCCCAACGGTTCGCGCAAGGATTTCAACGACAGCGTGATCGCCATGGTGCGCCAAGCAGGCTTTACCTGCGCCGTCAGTACGATCGCGGGGACCAACCACCAAACGACCGATCGCTATGCGCTCCGCCGGATCCAATTTCCGTGCGGAACGAATCCGCGTCAGAATTCGGCTAGGCTGGCCTGGCTGATGCTGAATGATGCGGTCTCCTCGTAAATTTGGATATTCGCCATGTCCTTGCGCGACGCCTTCGTCATTCTCGTTGTCATCGGTTCGTTACCCTTGTGCTTTCTCAAGCCTTGGTTCGGCGTGCTGATGTGGTCGTGGCTCGGATATATGAATCCCCATCGGTTGACCTGGGGAATGGCCTATTCAATGCCGTTTGCCCAGATGGTCGGCATTGCGACCTTGGCAGGATTGGTTTTGGGTCGTGAACGACTCCGAGTGATCGTGAGTCGCGAGGTCGTTCTGCTTGTGGCGCTCTGGGGCTGGTTTCTGATCACCACGATTTTTTCGACCTATCCCGATGACGCTTGGCCGTTTTTGTGGAAAGTCTCCAAAATTTTTTTGATGACGTTCGTCACCATCATCGCCATCCAAGACAAGCAAAAGCTCAAATGGCTACTCTATGTCATTGCCTTGTCTATCGGCTTTTATGGATTGAAGGGGGGGATTTGGGCCATTTTGACCGGTGCCAAAGAACGCGTACTCGGGCCTCCGGGATCGTTTATCGCCGGCAACACGGAAATCGGGCTCGCTTTGGTCATGGTCTTGCCCTTGTTGATTTTCTTGAGACGGGACGAATCGCGTCCTTGGTTGCGCCACCTGTTGCTAGGAACGGGAGTGTTGTCGGTTGTGGCGATCCTATCGACGTATTCTCGAGGGGCATTGTTAGCCTTGATCGCGGTTCTGGGCATGATTTTTTTGAAAAGCCGAACGAAGGTGCTCACCTTGGCCGTGATCATCGTCGCCACACCGATTGTTCTCACGATGCTGCCACAAAAATGGTTCGAACGCATGGAAACCATCGATCCCGACAAGAAAGAATCGTCCGCGATGCAGCGGCTCGATGCGTGGACCATGGCTTTCTATTTGGCGCTGGATAATCCCGTCTTCGGAGCCGGGTTTCGCTGTTTCACCCCGGAAATGTACGAACGTTATTATCCCGAGGCCATGGTCAAACGCGTGGATGCACACAGCATCGTGTTTCAAGTACTCGCCGAGCATGGCTTTATCGGGATCGGCCTCTATCTCGGATTGATGGCTTCCACGTTTCTGAGCCTTCGGCGGATCATCAGGATCGCGCGTCGCGATCCATCCCGGCGCTGGATGCTGCATTACGCTCAAATGCTGGAAGCCGGATTGGTGGGATTTTTGGTCGGCGGACTGTTTCTCAGTCGATCCTATTTCGATCTGTATTATCATTTTGTCGCAGCGGCCGTGATTTTGCAGCGTCTGGGAATCTATCAGCAAGCGACTGCTGACCGATCATCCGCATTCAGCCGATCATCGATCACCAACAAAACGGCTGCGAACCCGACCCTGGCTCTGTCTTGAGATTGGTCATGGATCCGTTCGAACAACAATGGCAGGCTCGATTCGAACGGTTTGCGCGAAGTTATGAAACCGAGCATCAGGTATCTGGTTGGTCCGAGCGGGGACTGCAACGTCGATTCCGCGCCTGCATCGAATGCCTTTCGCCGTATCTCGGGCAACGGTCGATGGATGTGCTGGACGTAGGATGCGGAGCCGGCACGTATGTTCGGTTTTTTGCCCAGCATGGGCATCGGGTGATCGGTGTAGATTATTCCGTCCCAACCATCCGCAAGGCGCGGACGTTAGATCCTGATCGGCGCGCTCGGTATCTCTGCGGCGGAATCTATCACTTGCCTTTTGGGTCCGAACAATTCGATATCGTGTTGTCGATCGGTGTGATGCAGGCGATCACGCAACCATGGTTGGCATTGGGCGAATTGGGCCGTGTCTTGCGCAAGGGGGGGATCGTGATTGTGGAAGCGCTGAACGCCTGGGAATGCTTCGCGATCGGAAAACGATTGATCGAGAAGGTGCGCCGCCAGCCTCCGCGTCTCCACACGTATTCACCGCTCCAAATGCAGCGCTGGCTTCAGGAAAACGGCTTGGATCTTATCAAGAAGGTGCCCGTCATGCTGCTACCGCGCCAGTGGAACGATTTCAAATCTGCCGATACGCTGGAACATGGTCTGCAACTGCTCGGGAACGTGCCATTCGCCCCGCTCGGTCTCGCGCATTCTTTTCTGTATGTGGCCGCGAAGGCTCCGCTGGCGAATGGTTTCGATGGTTCGTCGAGCGGGCGATCGAGCGAATCCATGCTCAGCAGCATGATTTCGGATGTTGGCAAATGAAAGGCGCGCCGACTCATCGCTGCGCAAGACCCGATGTCTACCCATCGTTTCGCTCCATTGGCGTGTCTTCTCAAGCCTGGGCGAAAAGGGCTGAGCAAGCATCAAGCGACGCGGCAAGTCGAGTGGTTCATCGCTGGCGCAATTCCCGATCAGTCATTGACCTTGGAAGATCTGGCCTATATCCCATAAGCGAAGTGGAAGCAGGCCGTTATGGTGGTTCGATAGAGGAAAGTCTGAAATGGGGCAACGAAACCAATATTGGCGTCATCGCCGTTTCGAGCCAGCGATTATAGTTGCCAGGATGATGCGTGACTTCCGATCTCGAGGCCGGGACCTGTTTCGATACGACTCGGCTGGCACAGAGGAGTTCGGCAATTGACAAGGTATCGAGGACCGACAGCGACGATGGAATGCGTGCCGGGAGAATTTGGGGACCATGATCGAGGTTGGATGGAGCCTGATATGGAATGGTGCTAGCGGTAAAAAACCGAAGGTGCGGGAACGATGGAATTGAAGATCCTTTTACCTGTCGGAGCTCGACCCAATTTCATGAAAGCCGCAGCAATTGTTCGGGCCATCGAAGCGCGCAACGCCGGCGGCCAAGATCGCTTGTCCTACCGTTTGGTCCATACCGGGCAGCATTACGATTATGCTCTGTCCGGACAAATTCTTCGGGATGTCAACCTGCCGGATCCTCCGATCAATTTAGGGGTTGGCCTGCTGCCATCGATACGGCAGATTGCCGAGGTGATGAGTCAATTTTCGGAGGTCATCGAACGGGAACGGCCAGATGTGGTGATGGTGGTGGGCGATGTCAATTCGACTCTGGCCTGCGCACTGGCGACGGCGAAGGCGTATCTCGACAACGGCAGCCAACACATGAAGTTGCCTCGTCCATATTTGATCCATGTCGAAGCTGGGTTGCGCAGTTTCGACCGGTCGATGCCGGAGGAGGTGAATCGGGTGCTCACCGATGCTGTCTCCGATCTCTGCTATATTACAGAGCCCAGTGCCCGTCGTAACCTTTTGGCCGAAGATATCGATGGGCAGCGAGTGATAGCGGTTGGCAATACGATGGTTGACACGTTACTCCTGAGTTTGGACAGTGCACGTGCCCTGTCCATCCCAGAAGCCTTGGGATTGCCGTATCCACATCCTCGCGATATGACGACCGACGAGAAGCACCGTCGGACAAACGAACCGTTACGGCAGCAGGCCAGGTTTGTCGATTCCTATGGGGTAGTGACGTTGCATCGGGCGAGCAATGTCGATTGTCCGGATACGCTTCGGGACATTATGCAAGCCTTGCAAGAGGTGGCTAAAGAATTGCCCCTTTTCTTCCCGGTCCACCCTCGGACCCGACAACGCCTAGAGGAGCTGAGCTTGACAGACGGTTGTCACGTGCTCGATGGATGGCCACACGGGCTTCCGTTCAATGCCGGTCTCTATCTTCTTGCCCCTCGCGGGTATGTGGAATTTCTTCGATTGCTCATCGATGCACGAATTGTGCTCACGGACTCCGGGGGGATCCAGGAAGAGTCGACCATTCTCGACATTCCCTGTGTTACGCTTAGGAACAATACGGAGCGTCCGATTACGCTTGAAAAAGGCACCAATTGTCTTGCAGGTATCTCAAGAGAGGGAATTTTAAAGGCGGCTCGAAAGCAGTTGGACCGGCCAAAGCATGCGAAACGTATTCCCTATTGGGATGGAAAAGCCGGCGAACGGATCGTCCGCACATTGCTTCGTCGTATCCCTTTCCTGCCCCAATGCTCCTCGGAACCTTTTCGGCGGCTGAAAAGATACAGGCCGTCAGGCCAGAAGACGATCAAGAGCAGGAAGTCATGATCTGCGCGCACATGGATAGGTTGACTGCTCGAGGAATCGAATGGCCTGTACCTACGGAGCGGGAAAGGCTTATAAGCCGTACTACCGACATTGGTGTACGTATCGAAAGGAATGCCTTCGGAGTCGATCGGATCTTTGACAGGCTTGTCGATACGAGCTGGAATAAAAAACGGTAGCGCGATCGGCTGGGTGCCGTTGGCTCGGCGTCCCATGAATTTTGAGTCTTCAGAGGAAACATTATTTAAACGGCTGAGCTGCAAGGTGATCAATCGTGTCGGTGGCCAATTCCTTTGCGAAAGAGAGCTTAGCCGAGTCCTCGCATCTGTAAACCCTCGGCTCAAAAGAGCCGTGCAAGCACGCAGTGACGGGATCGAAGCGTGCTGTGCATGGCTCGCCAGTCATGTGAAGGCAACACAACTATGAAAAACTTATGAAAAACCTATGAAAAACTGTGTCGGACATACCGCGTTTCTACGTCTGGCGGCTCTGATTCAGCGAGCATCCATACAAGAGAGCGATTCGACTCGCTCTGTCGGTTTCCGACCGTTATCGGTCGCTATGTTTTTCGTAGTCGCCTCCCATCTTTTCGAGATCCACATAATGCTGTGCATCTGCTGATAGAGCCATGATTACTGCGCACACATGCTGTCTTCTTGTGACCATTGCCCAGCCCCATTGGTGTCGCCATGGATCTAAAAACTAAAGTCATCCGATCCATGGCCTGGTTTATCGGCACGCGGCTGTGGGTTCAAGGTCTCTCTTGGGCTGTGACGATTGTGCTGGCTCGTCTGCTCTCTCCGAGCGATTATGGCGTTTATGCGATGGCACTGGCTGTGATCGCGTTGTTGGAATTGTTTCAGGAATATGGATTGAGTTCCGCGATTATTCAACGCCAAGGGCTGACGAAGGAGCAGATCAATACATTGTTTTGGATCGCCTTTATCGGAAGTCTGGTTGTGGGAAGTGTGGGGATCGGCCTGGCGGGAATGGCGGCAGCGTTTTACCAGGAACCCCAATTACGAGGGATCATCCAACTTCTCTGTGTTATCTTTCTGCTCAATGCAATGGGCATGATCCCCTATAGCTTGTTGACGAAGGAGATCGACTTTAAACAACGGTCGCTGGCCGAAGCGTATGGGGTTATCACGGGTTCTCTGGTTTCGCTCGGGTTAGCATGGATGGGCTATGGGGTTTGGGCGTTGGTCCTGGGACACCTCGTTCGTGCGGTCGTCAAGAATGCCTGTTATGTGGTGGCTGCTCGATGGTGGCCTGGGCTGACTGTGTCTTTTCAGGATCTTGGCGATCTCTTGCGATTCAGTATCCGAGTCGCGGGGGCGAATGCTGTGACCAACACATTGTCCGATGTCGCCACAGTCTCCCTGATCGGCCGGATACTGGGCCAAGAAGCCTTAGGGTTTTATTCGATGGCGGGATCGTTAGGAAAAAATAACCCGATTCACAAGCTCTCCACGCAGCTCATTGCGCAGCTCTGTTTGCCGATATTTTCCAAGGTGCAGCATTCTCCGCAAGCGTTACAAGACCATTTCTTGACAATATCTAAGTACTTGGCATTGATCGCGTTTCCCGTGCAGATCGGGCTGGCTCTCGTGGCGCATGATGTTGTCCTGGTGTTGCTGACGGCCAAATGGTTGCCCATGGTTCCGATATTTCAACTGTTTTGTCTTGGGGGCTTGTTTTATGTTCTTCCCTTGCTCTCCGCTCCGCTTTTGACGGCTCGTGATCGAACAGGATTATTGTTCCGCTATTCGCTGGCTGCCGGAATCGCGCTCCCTATCGCGATGGGCATTGGGGCATTTTATGGAGAACTAATTGGTGCAGGAATCGCTTGGTTGGCAGCGTATGGATTGAGCCGAGTTGTGTTGCTCTGGCTCAGCCTGCGTGAAATTGACATCTCTGTTGCTCGTTACTGGCAGCAACTGATGCCTTCCTGCCTTGCCGCCCTCGGCATGGCTGTCACCGTTCTCGGTGTCGCCCATGGCGTGAGTGCGGCGCCTGCAGGCATCCGTCTCGGAGCGGAGATAAGCGCTGGCGCGCTTTCATACGGGGTTTTGGTGTGGATGCGTGATCGGCAATTGAGCCAGGAACTCCGTTCGGCATTGCAAATGCTCGTTGGGCGACCTGCTCAAGGGTAGCGGTGTCGCAGAAAACAAAATGGGTCATCGTGCGAACGCTGATTGATAAAGCCGGCTCTCTAGCTGCCGCCAAGGCTCAGTTCATCCGGAAGCGATATTCATGGCGACTAGGGACATGGCTCTGGTTCGGTATTACGTCGATACATCAGTTGCTCAATACCATCGTCTCCAAGTATGACCGACCCGTCATCGATACTGAACGCCTTCGTCGTCTATGGTCTCCTCCGTATCCGATATATCCTCGGTATCCTCAACTGGTGAAGGAAGATGAGGAATGGCACGGAGATGAGGACTTGTTGGCGGCAGGAGAAGCGATAATCTACGGAGGCTATCGTCTGCACCTGTCCGCTTTGCCGGATCAAAGCACAGATCCCTCAGAAGGGTGGGACAATACTCCTCGCTTTCATTTCCATACACTCCATTGGCTATCGCTGATTCTCGATTATGCGATCCGTCATCATCGACGAGAGGTCATGGCCTGGCTGTTAGGGATTCTTACCCGATGGTTGCCCACTCAATTGGATCGCGAAACGAATGATTGGATATGGGATGATCACATTACGGCATTGCGGTGCATTGTATTATGTCAGTGTTGGCTTCGACTGCGGGAGATCGATCACGATGACAGCCAACTGTCCAAGATTGCGGGAATGATTCATCGTCACGCTGAACGCTTGACCCATCCATGGTTCTACCGAAGCGACCACAACCACGGAGTTACACAGGCCTATGCATTGCTCATTGCCGGATTGGTGATTCCCTTATGGTCACGAGCCTCGCAGTGGGTCAGTCTAGGACGAGCGCGGCTCGAAGCTCAAATGGCAACCAACGTGACCGATGAAGGGATCCATATCGAACATTCACCATTTTATCATTGTTATGTGCTTGACCAGTTTTTGGCGGCGGTGGATTTGAGCGCAGCTTATGATACACCGTTTTCAACATCTTTTTTGGAGCGCTTGCAGTCGATGTGCCAGGCTGTGCAGATCTTTATCAAGCCAGATGGTCGATTGGCAGCCTTTGGCGACACATCGTGCAACTCGTTCGTTAGCCCTCGGGTCCAGCAGGCCGTATTCGAGGTGGAAACAAAGCTGACAATGGGAAACGGACAACCCGGCGCGGGTAGCTCGATGTTACCGAGTCAACTTTTCCCTCAATCCGGATATGCTCTGCTGCGCACCTCAGCGGAACAGGCACAGCTTGCCCATACTTGTCTTGTGCGTCTTTCGACTTTTTCCACAGCGCATATCCATCGAGACACGTTGTCCTTTGAATACATGATTGGTGATCGAGAAATCGTCGTCGATGCCGGAGGGCCGTATGAATATGGCCACCGCGAACGAGAGTGGTTTCTGAGTTCGATGGCGCATAATACGGTCGTTGTTGATGGACTGGATCATCGCATCGGACGCTCGGCTATCCTTCACTGGACGGTAAGGGAAAACGAGATCGGTCTCGGCCTCGAACGCATCGAAGCGGGAGCCAGAATTCGCCGCACCTTCGTCTTATTGCCTTCGCGTGGTCTTTGTGTGGTCGATTGGCTTGCATCTGACGTCCTGCACCGGTTCCAACAACGAACGCACCTGGCTCCTCTTTTGAGCATTGTTCCGCAAGCTGCACAGAATGGTGTGTGGCATGTTGATGGAGAGAGCGTTCGATTGGCAATGGCCGCACATATTGTGTGTGATCCCGATACTTGCCAGGAGCACCAGCCGATCCGTGTAGAGCGAGGTTGGCGATGTGTGGGGAATCGACAGAAACAGTCGGTTCCCGTGATGGTGCTGGAAGCAAAGGGGGCTCATGTTGGATTTGGGTTGTGCATAATGCGGGCAGCCGATTCACAGTCCCCCAATTCTCGTCCGCTGCTCTGGCATACGACTGAGAGCGGTATGTGTCTGACAATTGAAACTGACGATCAAAGCATGACACTCCATTTCGATCCTGATGGGTCATATCAGGTGTTCGGTCGTTCTCCCTCTTCACCACACCTGTTCGATTCGAACAAACCGTGATTTCTAAGCATGTCCTCCTTGTGACCTATCATTTTCCCCCAGATGGTGGGAGTAGCGGTGTATTGCGTCCTTTGAAGTTTGCCAAATATCTGCCACAATTTGGGTGGATTCCGCACATTTTGACGGTCAAGCCCCATTTGTATGAAACGCTGGACTGGTCATTGGAGCAGGAATTAGTATCAGAAATTGATATTCATCGGACCAGGGCCATCGTGATCAGTCGGCATTTAGCTGTTGCCGGGCATTATCCGGGGTTTTTGGCTGTTCCCGACCGAATGGTCGGCTGGATTCCTTTCGCTTTATGGGAAGGGTTGTATCTAATACGCAAATTTCCTATCACAGCAATATATTCGACAGCGCCGCCACCGAGCGCCCATTTGATTGGCTATTGGCTCAAGCGGTGGACTCATATTCCTTGGGTTGCCGACTATCGCGACCCGTGGGTCGATGCGGTTCATCCTCCTATGGGTAGCCTTCGTCGAAAAATTGAAACACGAATGGAAGAAAAAATTCTAGAACAGGCCGATCGAGTCATCGCAACAACTCCTGCCTTGCTGCATCAAATCTTAACCCACTACCCACAAAGTCGGGATCGACAGGGGACGGTGATCTACAACGGATATGATGAAGCGGATTTCGCTGCAGACATGGTTTGCGCTCAGCCACCAGTATTCGAGCTTTTGCATGCTGGGTTGATCACGAAACAATATCGCAATCCTGAACCGCTCATGTGCGCCATGGCACGGCTTATTCAAACTGGACAAATGCTCAAGGAGGACGTTCGTTTGACATTCCTCAGTGGGATAGGATGGATGCAGTCGCAGGAATTTCAAGACATGATCGATCGATTCGGATTGGACGGCGTGATTCTCGTCGAGCCGAGAGTATCCCACGAGCAAGCGCTGCGCCGGATGCAGCAGGCTGCGGTTTTGGTGGGTATTCAAGCATCGGATGATACTCGTGTCTTGATTCCTGCCAAGATCTTCGAATATTTGCGGATCGGACGTCCGATAGTCGTGATTGCGGACGAAGGAGAAACGTCACGTTTGGTTCGACAATTTGCAGGGTGCTGGAGTATTGAGCCGTCTGATCACGAGCGACTGTGTACTGTGTTGCGTGCTTTGTACGAAACGTGGAAGCGGGGTGAGGCTCAGTGGTTTTACCGCGAGCTCAAGCAGTTCGATCGTATGGCGCTGACCGGAAATCTTGCCGAGGTCATGAATCAGTGCTCCACTGTTCGACAGGCCGAATGCGCCAATGCTGCGAATTCCCCGATGCGGGACAAGGCTCTTTAGCCTATCAAGTACCTTGCAGAGGGCCGCGAGTTACTTTTGTCGGTCCCATAGGAGTTTTTCCAGAGCTTCAACGCCCATTTCACGCGTTGACCATCATGATGAACCAATAGCGGAACTGCTCATTCAGCATGTGACTTCCCGTCATCAGGGCTATTGGTGTTCAGTGCTAGACAGCAGAATTGCGTTGCGCAATTGCTTTTACTTGCCAGAGCTGGTGAGTTCATGATGATGAGAACCGTATCAATCGATTGTCTCCTCTTGTCCAAGTTCGGTCTGAATCAAGCGCTTGCGAACTTGTTCGTACATTTGGGTTGGATGACTTAGATCCGATGCCATCGTGAATGCCAATCTGAATCTGCACAAATTCTCGCAAAACAATTTCTTCTTTTACGTATTCAGCAGGATGGTTATCAGACTCAGTCAGTGATGGAATCGGATATTTCACGATGCGCTAGGAATACAGGTCCGTTGCCGTTCGGATTGGTCTTTGTAGGTTGATGGGCGAGTTCCACCAGCTTCGTGTGTCAATTGATAACTCACAGCCCCGTTGTCTCGCAAAATGTCCGCGAAGGGCCGGCAGAATAAACGGAAAATGTATAGATGAATAGATTATTAAGATCTTACTGGATGCTGAACGATGATCGTTGAGGCATCGACTCAGCCGGCTGAGCATGCAAAACGCCTCGTTAGCGGTTTGAGCCCTCGCATTGAGGAGGCAACTAATAGGGCAAATTGTTGTGGCTGTCGCGTTTTCGGCAGAGAATGTCAGCGCGAACGTGCTAAGGATTGATTTAAGCACATGGGAACCCTATATCAGTCGATCGTCAATCCTGTTGGAGGAGATGGAGGAACGCTATCTATTTTCAGATTTCCATTTTTATAGCGATAGAGGTACAGATATGGATAATCGTGATTATCATCTCGATGCCCGAGCAGGGCCAACACATTTTGGTAAGGATCGAATACGATGGAATGCTTGACGTCGGGGACCAGCCCCGGAGGATCTGTAGGTTGAGGCGGCGTTTCCCATGTTCCGGTATCGGGATGATACACATGCAAGGTATGAGTGACTTGATGAAAAAAGAGCAGCACTTTATTCACGCTATCCCATGCCGAATAGCCGTCCGCTAGCGCTCCGCTGTAAGGCCCATCGGGAACTGGTCCCAAATCTTCGAGGATCTGTTGATCCATATGCCATCGCATCAAGCGCCCGGCGATGATATCCACAGCATAAATGACCCGGTTTTCGAAGTCGGGCGAGAGCGAAGAGCGCCCGATTCGGACCGTGCCGCCGACGGCGTTGGATCCAAAGCCGATCGTAGTCCAAGTCTGCGTTTTGACGTCGTAGATATCGGCCACTTGTTTGGAATGCCCGAAACGGATGATCGTGTCCGTCACCGGATCGTAGACGCTTTGCCACGTTTCGCCACGTCCAGGAAGTGATGGAACTTTCCCCCAATCAGTCCAGCGCTTGGTCAGATCGGGCTCGAAAGGGTTATAGGTCATGATATGCTTATATTTGTAATGTTCATCATCATCTTTGCTCACCGTTCGATCTGGGCAAGCTTGCTTGACCGGCAGAACCATGGTGCCGGGAACCATCCAGAAGACATTGCGCGTAGGGTCCCATGTCCAACCGACAAAATCCGGGGATTTGGGTTGCACGCTGTTTCCTCCGGGAGAACAGTACGGGAATTCCTGGCGCCAGCCGGCATTCTTGTCTGCCTTGTTGGCCCAGCGTTCCGCGATGGAAAAGGAATACATATCCTGTCGATAGGAATTGCCGTAACTATCGTTATTACCTGACATATCTCCACCCATCGAATAGAGGCGACCGTCGATGGGATTGTGTGCCCAAGTCACATGTTTGGAGTTTTCGACACCTATGGGCGGACCATCGGGCCATTCCAACGCCACAAACACTCCAGTCGGGATATCGATTGGTGCCGTAGGAGGAGAGGGAGGCGGTCCGGCACTTTTGGTGACGGACGCATTGGCAATGGTCACGGTGATCGAGTCAGTGGCAATATTTCCTACTGCATCCCTTGCGGTGGCTTGCAGGGTATAAGTGCCATCACTAATGGTAGCTGAATTCCAATTGACTTCGAAGGGAGCTTGGGTATCTTCGTTAGCGATAGCCTGACCGTCGATGAAAAAGGTGAGGCCGGCTATTCCCGAGCTATCGGAAGCCGTTGCCTGAAGTGTCAGGGAACCGGAGATGGTCGCTCCCTGCGAAGGAGAAACAATCGAAACGGATGGTGGAGTCGAATCGGGCGGCGGAGAAGATGCGGTTTCGGCGTTGTCGCTGAGGCGGTAGATCCAGACATTGTCGTCGACTCCGGTCACGCCGATAAACAGGTTTTTGGAAGGAACGTATTGCCATCGACCATAGGTTCCTTGTTTGGGTGCCGGTGCAGGCGTCACGGAATTAGTCGGCAGGAGCTTCCTCCATATCAATGTGTCGAGATCGAGTGCATAGACATACGGACCGCCATGCCAGGCCACGATTCGATCGCTGACCGGGTCATAGGCCACACCGGGATATTGAACGAACACCATGTCGGTCGCTCCTGTCGTCACCAGTTCTTCGCGTTGAGCGGTGCCGGATGTGTTCAGGTCGTATTTCCAGACCTTGCCTCCGCCGAGTGAAATGAACCAATGACGTTTGGTTTCGACTGTCGCGGTTTGCGGCCAATCGATCGGCAAATCTCCGCGCACGGACCACGTATCTGTAACCGGATCATAGGCGATCAATTTTTGCCAGCTCGACTTTCCAGCGACGAGGACTTCACCGGTTAAAGGATCGTAGGCGCTGACCATTTCGAGTGTCGAACGGTAGGGCGCATCTGCGACTTTTTGCCATTGCCCAGTAGCAAAATCGAATGTCCACGTCCACTTGCTCGAGCTTCCTCCGCTGCAATATTTGGATCCCCCGTGCATCCAGAACTTGTCCACGTTGGGCAAATATTCGAGCCCGTCATACGTGTGGCGCGAGACAGGGTTCCCGTCGCTTTCCGTTTCAACGCAGCTCGTGCGGCTGTTGGGTTTGGGAATATTGGGGCTCGGGCCCCAGATCCGCGACCAAGTGAGTGTGTTCATATCGAACACATACACCTCGTTGCCTCCGTAATCGTTGTGGCCGCCTCCGGTTACGATGAGACGATCGCGTGTGGTGTCGTAAGCAGCGCTATTCCAAGCTCTTACGATATTTGCAGGATCTCCGATGTAAGTCGGATAACTGGGAACGACATCGCGGAGATGGGAATTGGGCACTTCATACCATTCGCCGGGCTTCAGTTGATCGATCGGGTTGGCCCAACAGTCAGCAACGTGGAAGATCCCCAGAGTCATGAGGAAGATCATCGCAGAGATGGACTGCCAGGCCGCGATCATGGAATTGGCTGTTCTGGTAGTCATTCTCTCGATTGTCCAACGGTGAAGATTCATATCGGCTCCTTCGTCATGATGATAATCGTTCGGTGAGTCTCATTCCTGTCGTCAAGCGTATCATGAATATCGACATATTCCGCATAGGATTCATTCCATGAGTGGATTGCCATCGTCGGAAGTATGGGCATCGAGTCTCTTGCATCGCTGGTCAAGGGACATCGGTTCTCAAAGAACTGACAACCTGTAAATGACTGGGTGCCGCCGGAGGTATCGTATCTATGACTGGCGGAATGTCGGTTTTTCGCTCAAGCGCTACCTGCCAACCTGGATTGACGCCTTCGCCGGCATAGGCTCCCCGGCGAACAAATTGATGTGGCGTGCCGTTGAAATCGAGATGCCAATCCGAAAATACATCGGCGAAGGACTGCGTGTCGATCGGAGGACCGAGCAGTTGCCCGAATTTCGGCATCAGATTGATCTGACCCATGGGAGCGAACGGCGCGACCAAATAATCCGGTGCCCGGTCGAAGGTATCCGTCACATTATCGATCGCCGTAGGCGCTTGAACAGGATTCCCTGAAAAAATAGCGTTCCCGACGACTACTTGTTGATAGGCCGGATCGCCTCCACTGATGCTGATGCCTCGATTCCGGGATACAATCGTATTGTGAAAAACGCGGATCATTTTAGGGACGCCGTTGTGCGGGCGAATGAGTACAGCAGCCAGGGCGCCATCGGGATCGACGGTATTGATCACCAGGTTGTTGTAAAACGCGATGTTACCTTCCCCTTGGAAAAGCGGTTCCCCGGTCGGATTTTGATAAAAGACGTTCCCGTAAATCTCATAAATATCGTCTTTCCCGAGACCGGCATCGGGGAAATGGCCCACCAGAAGATTGGGGCGGGCCTTGCTCCCTGTCGAGGCATTGTTGGCTTTGCTGAAGACATTGTGCCGAATAATGGTCTTGGCCGGCGCCAGTGGGAGTTCCGGCAAATCGCGGAGGTCTTCGCGCGTGTTCTGATGCTTGATTTCGGTGTTGTACCCGATGGTGTCGTAGATCAGATTATACTCGATCAATCCGGCCATGAACGGCTCCGTGCCCGGTGAGTTCCCGAGATACATACCGGTTCCGCCGTCCGTGATGATATTCCGCCTGATAGTCCAATACCACGCCGGTGCGTGATTGGTGGAAATCCCCACCGTGCCCTGATTGTCACTGAACCCATGGATATAAAGATTTTCTAACGTAATGTGGTGCGATGGACCTTGATTATTTACCCCGTCGCCGCCAAGATTGCGGCAGTCGATTTCCAGATTTTTGATCACGACATAACTAGCATCGTCGATGCGAACCGTATTCTGATTGGCGTGACCGAGAATCACAGGACGTGGACCGGATTCTGGGCCTGCAATCGTGATAGGGTGCTCTTTCGTTCCATGAAGATCATAAACCGGCAGGCCATTGGCATCGTAAATGCCCGGTTCGAGCAACAAGGTATCGCCAGGTTGTAACGTCGCGAGCAACGAGAGATAGTTCGATGGGTTGGCATGGAGAATGGATTGCGCATGAGCGGGTCCCTCGAACACGCATGCGGTCAGTACGATGATCGATATTACAAACAATCGGAAGCACAAAGGCTCAAAATTGGGTTGGAGTTCGAGAGGAGGTCTACGCATCATCCTGTCTGTCTTTTAATGACAAAGGTCCAGAAGAATTCTGGGATGTGTTGGAAGCATCGGTGCAACTGGTGAAAACTTGAGACGCGATGCCGACAGGGTGAGGAGAGAAGCTTATCCAATACCGACTCGCTCTGATATTATAATAAGCAATTCACAGGCCAAGTATTGTTGATATGCCGACACATATAAAGGATCAGCCAACACGAGGAACAAAAACTCGCTAAGCCATTGAGAAACGTGCTAAAACGACAAGAACATTGTGGAATTCCTCAATTTCGTCTACTGTCAAAAGCCTGGCCGCCATGAAGGCTTTTGCCTTCATGGCCCTATCTTAACGAGTGGCTATGATGGTCTCAATGAGATAGTCAAACGGCTGGTGGCTCGGAGCTCTGATGCCACGACTTCATGAAAAAATCGCTATCGTCACTGGTAGCAGCAGCGGGATCGGGAAGGCCATTGCGCTCCGATTCGGTCAGGAAGGGGCAGTGGTGATCGTAGCGGCCCGTCGTGAACTGCTCTGCCAACAGACCGTGCGCCAAATCGTGGAGGCTGGCGGACAGGCCCATGCCATTCCCACCGATATTCGGGACGAGCAGCAAGTGGATCAGCTCGTACAAGAAACGGTCCGATGCTTTGGACGGCTGGATATCCTCGTTAATAACGCTGGGATTTATGCGGGTGGGCCGGTTGCCGAAATCCCCACAGCCACGTTCGATGAAGTCATGAACACCAATGTGCGGGGGACCTTCTTCTGTTGCCGAGCGGGAATGCAGCAAATGAAACGCCAGCGAAACGGTGTGATCATCAATATGTCCAGCCTAGCAGGGGTAGAGGCGTGGGCCGGGACCGGAGTTTACAGCGCCTCGAAGTTCGCGGTGATCGGCCTGACGCATGCCATGGCGGATGAGGGCCGCCGGTACGGCGTCAAGGTCTGTGCCCTCTGTCCAGCCGGAGTGGCGGATGAGCTGGTCGATGCTTCTCCGGACCTCATCCAGCGCAGTCCGAAGATTGATCCCTATGATATTGCCGAGACAGCGGTCTATTTGTCGACCCTCGGTCCGCAGGCGATTGTCAAACAGATCGTGATCGATCGAATGGGAGCGGACTGGTGAGGTTTGCGAAACTCGGCTCTTGACTTTTTATGAAGACGATTTATAGCGATAATGGCTTCTAAGGGATCAACTAAAAGTATTTTAGGGAAAGGAGGGATAAATGATGCTAGTGAAATGGGATCCTTTCACTGAAATGGAAAAGAGCTTGAGCGAGTTGTTCCGTCGGCCCTGGGCTTTGCGTCCTGTGTGGGACGATCGCAATGTCGAGGCCGTAACCTGGAAGCCAGCGGTTAATGTGTATGAAGATAAAGACAATTTGTACATCGAAGCGCAGCTTCCGGGCATCGATTTAAAGGATGTACATGTCTCCGTCAGCGACCATACGTTGCAACTCCGGGGCGAACGGAAGCTCGAGCATGAGGAAAACCGAGATGGGTACCATGTGATGGAAGCGCAGTATGGAAGCTTTGCTCGGAGCTTTACGTTGCCCAGCTATGTGGATCCGGATAAAGCCAAGGCAACGTATGATCGCGGTGTCTTGACCATTACGATCCCCAAACAGGAGCAAGCCAGGGCACGGATCATTCAAATTGAAGCCAAATAAATCAACCGCTCTTGGCGAATGCAAAAGGGGACTCGATCGAAAGACGAGTCCCTTTTTTTCATATGCACCGAGCTGAACCATGCTGATCGGTGTGGGAGAACTTCTCGCATTGGCTGCTCAATCCTCTGAGATACCGCTGTTCATATTTCACATGGCCGAATAGGCGATTTCCCTGATCGGTCTCGCGCGGGTCATATTCTAAAAGAAAGATTGTCCGAGGATCTCCGAAAACGGTAGAGTAAAACGACGATGCACGGAAGCCCATTTCGAGCGAAAATTGCACAGATTCGCCTATTGACCCGCGAGGTACGCGAAATCACCTTCGATCTATTGGCTCCGGCCTGCCTCACGGTCGATGCCGGACAGGTCATGGCCATTCGAATACCTGCAACGAACTCCTCCGGCGCTCTCACACGATATTATTCCTTGGCCTCACCGCCTGGGGAGGTGCGATCGTTCAGTTTGCTGATTCGGACTCAGGTGCACGGATCGAGTGCAGCCTCTATCGCTCGATGGAAGGAAGGCGATGAGGTCATGGGGCAGGGACCGTTGGGGACTTTTCGCATTCCCTCCGCTCACAGAACGCCGATCCTGTTTGTCGCCACAGGGACCGGTATTGCTCCGTTCAAATCCTGGCTGTTTTCGCGGCACCAGGATTCGTTTCCCGATCCCGTGACCCTCTTGTGGGGACTTCGCAGCGAAACCGACCTGTACTACCACGATGAATTTCAACGGTTGAGCAAGGTCCGACCGAATTTTCGCTATCACCTTGCGCTCTCCAATCCCGGTCCTGGATGGTCCGGTTTACGCGGCCGGGTCACCGCTCACGTGGAGGCGTTGGCTCAGGACCGCGATGTCGCCGTGTACCTTTGCGGTCATTCGCACATGATCGCCGAAGTCCGCAGGCTGTTACGGGCTCGAGGTCATCGTCATCTGTATGCCGGTGATCATTGGCCGGGAACGGTGGTACCTGAATCCCGGAATTGTTCTGTTTAAAAAGCCAGTTCCAACGAAAATTTTCTGATTCTCCCTTCATCCTGCGCTGCGGTGTCCTCGACGGTCAGCGTCCACATGCCGGTCGGAACCGTGCCAGTGAGAGCGGCGAGCGCGGGCACGTTGACGACATCGTATCGTTGACGGAGATTCCGAGTGCCGCCACCTGCGCGGTCATGAAGCACGATGGGGTCGGGATGGCTCTCGGTGGGGGGAATGAGCTGGACGGTCAAATCCCCGATATAGGTATGCTCGATATCCACTTCCACTTTGATGGACTGGATTGGTTCCACGTCGCCGACAGCGACGCGAACTTGTGAGGTGTGCAAATCCTTGATCGGAACATCCTGCACAGCCGTATGAATGGCAAGATACCCGGGCTGTTCCGGCTGGGCAAGGAGAACAGCTTTTTGGGCGTTCAGGCGACCATAGCCATAGAAGGGACTGTGCCCGGTGTCATCGTAGCTTCCGCCTTGCGGGTCGATACGATCGCACGCACGTTTGAGAATGTCCTTGACTTCATCCCACCGCAATGCCGGCTGTCGCGCTAACACCAGCGCGGCCACTCCGGCTGCTCCCGGACAGGCGCTCGAGGTTCCCCCGAATCGATTGGTGTAATGCCCTTGGCCATCGCCTTTGGTCGGTTGGCCAGGATTATAGCCCGCATTGCCGCGCCGGTCCGTCGTCCAGATCCCTGGCGTCCGTGGCTGTTCGAAATCGTTGCTCGGAAACGCACACCATATCGCTTGGCCAAAATCGCTGTAGACACTTTTCTTGCTCCTGTCGCTGCAGGCCGCGACGGCAACGACCTTGGGATAGCTGGCGTACCCGTCTCGGTCGACGGGTTCGTTCCCGTTTCCGGCTGCCCAGGTGATCACGCAGCCTTTTCCGTTTCGGCCCTGGGTCACAGCCCAATCGATAGCCAACCGGGTCGAATCGGGGAGTGGCACGACCTGGTCGTGCCGCGGATCGTGTTCGTCCCACCAGGGACCATCCGGTGGTCCCCAACTACAAGAAATGACGTCCGCGCCATGTTGAGCTGCCCAAAAGAACGCATCGGCCTCGGCCTGGGAGCCGAGACCCGAAGCCAACCGGATAGGCATGAGCCGTGACTTGGGTGCTACGCCCGAGGCGCCATGGAGACCGTCCGCACAGGCCACGCCGGCGCAAGCGGTTCCGTGATTGCCGGTCGCACTAGGTCGGGGATCGTCCGTTCCCCTGGTCACGTCTAGGGGGGCCACAATCTTGCCCGAAGTCTGGAACTCTTCGTGTTCAATGTCCACCCCGTCGTCGATGACCGCAATGGTGACCCCTTCCCCCTGGCTGAGAGCCCAAGCTTCCTCCACATGCGCATGCGCGTTGATACGATGCCCATCGATGACGGTGTCTTTTAAGTGCCATTGCTGCGGAAAGGCGATGCGTTCGCGGACTTGCCTGATCAGTTCGGGATGGCAGTATTCGACCTGTTTGTGTGCGAGCAGCCGCTGCGCGATGTCAAAGGTCCGTTGCCCGGTTCCTTCCGGTGCGGATACGAAGAAGGCATTGCGTGCGTACTCCAATGTCCGTTTCATTGTCAGACCGAATTCCCGCAACACGCGGCGGCAGGTGGTTGGGCGGCAGTCATCCTCGAATTTGACGAAGAAATTTTCCGTATAGAGCACCGGAAATTTTGACCGCGGATCACAAAGGACGCGACCGGCAAATCGGGTATCCGGCTCTCTGGTCAGGGTAGCCCGAACGGCATCCCGCACTCGCCTGGCGCCTCGCGGTTGGACCGTCCGAAGCACCTCCACGCCCGCTTCATCGAATCGGGCTACAGGGGTGAGTTGCTCAACCAGACGGCGCGCCTCCCTCGACAAAATCGTCTGCTCCAAGGGAAGACGGCTTCGGGTTCGCACGACGACCAATTCATCGCTAACGGCCAAGGGAAAACGAGGTCCTCGTTTCCCGCCATACCGAACGTAAATCATGGGAGGGCTCCTCGATGAGGTGAAAAGATCCTTCTGTATGGATGCGTCATCAGGGATGTCGGTTGCACAGGGGCTCCGTCTGAGCCATGGTAAAAGGTGTGCATCATGAGTGCAAGCAAAATGATGATGGGAACGTCCACGTGTGACCGTATGAAAGGCGCGAGGCCATCATCGGACCTGCGTGCTGATTGCAGTACCTGGGTCGCGGGGGTTGATGGCTGTCGCGGCGGATGGGTAGCGGTTTGGCTGGCATGGGATAGCCGTGTCGTCTGTGAACGGCTCTGCGAGGTCTATTCATCCATCCAGGAGATCGTGACCCATGCTCGTCGCCCGATCGTGGTCGCGATCGATATGCCCATCGGACTTCTTGATAGCTGGGAACGAGGTGGGCGACTGAGCGACCGAATGGCACGACAGCTCTTGGGGCGACGAGCTGCCAGTATTTTTACACCGCCTCTTCGCGCATGGCTCACAGAGACGCCATACGAAACGATGCGCAGACAGGGGATGAGTCGTCAGGCGTTTCATCTTTTGCCCAAGATTCGAGAGCTGGATGCGCTGATGACACCGGCTCTGCAAGATCGGATCATCGAGGCCCATCCGGAATTGGCGTTCGGCCGACTCTTGGGGCATCCTGCTCGGTGGTCCAAACGGAGTCCGGAAGGCGTTCGAGAACGGCTTGCCATTTTGGCGACGCTCGATCTAGGACCCGATAGCCCTCTCGATGCATGGGTGAAAACTTGTGTGACTCGCTATCGTCGACGCGGCGTGGCGGTGGACGATATCATGGATGCCGTAGCATTGAGTTGGACGGCGTTCAATGTGGTGAAAGGAAAGGGTATTCGCATTCCTGAAGCGCCGCCCCGCGATGCGCGCGGACTGCGGATGGAAATTTGGATGTAGGGGGCGATGTCGAATAACGGCGAAATACTTATCCGGTCGGCTCCGCCAGTGCTCAATGCGCAGCATCAGAGTTTAAGCGATGAAGCTATCTTGAAAGAAGGCTTGGGGGACTCCGATTCTTCGACCGATCTCGGTCTCTATGTCCATGTGCCCTTTTGTCGGTCGCGCTGCCACTTTTGTTCCTTTTATATCCGTGTGCATCGGGACGATCGCGTGCGACGGTTTCTGCAAGACCTCGACAAGGAGATCCAATGGTATGCCTCGCATGCGAGCCTGAACCGACGGTCCGTGTCTTCGATCTATTTGGGTGGAGGGACGCCCACCGTTCTTTCTCCGTCCCAATTGTGCACAGTGTTGGAACGGCTTCGTTCGGCATTTACCGTATGTGCGGATGCCGAAATTACGATCGAAGCCGAACCGGATACGCTGACGGCGGAATATCTGGACTCCTTGCTCCGGCACGGTGTCACCCGTATCAGCATCGGTGTGCAAGCGCTCGGCGAAGACGATCGCTCTCGGCTGGGACGCAAGGATACTATGCAGGGAATAGAGCGGGTGATCGCTCTGACGAGTAAGGTGGGGTTTCGGAATCTCAATGTCGATCTCATGTATGGCATACCCGGGCAGACGCTCGATGGATGGATGGCTACGCTATCGTTTGTCATGCAGACGGAACCGGCCCATGTATCCTGCTATGCGTGCACGATCGAGCCCAATAGCCGGTTTGGCGTCGATGTGCGGCGGGGTGAGATTCAGGAATGCGAGGCCGCGCTTCAAAATGAGATGGAGGAGGCCGCAGAAGCGCTCCTCACCGAGGCTGGTTACGAGCGTTATGAACTCTCGAATTATGCCCGGCCGGGCTATCGCTGCCGTCACAATCTTCGGTATTGGACCGATCGAGAATATGTCGGCTTGGGGCCTAGTGCGCAATCCTATGTGGCCAGCATTCGTTTCGGCAATTTGGCCGATTTGCATGCCTACGGGGAACAGTTGAAACGCGGACGACTTCCGCTCGAGTGCGTGGAGCGATTGCCCGCGGATCAACGCGCTCGGGAGCGAGTCGTGTTCGGGCTCCGGTTGCTGGCTGGCGTCGATGTATCGGACATCGAGTCTGCGATACACGACCACGATTGGCACCGGACGGTGGAAGACCTGATCGATGACGGATGGCTACAACGGGTCGGGCCCAGACTTCGTTTGACCGAACACGGACGACGATTTGCCGATTCCGTTGCTGTGGCCTTGTGGATATAGCCCACGTTCATGATGCGGACGATTCGTTCTGATCGAGCAGTTCCGGGGCATGGGTCTCGACGGCATGAACCATGTCATCGAGCCAGCGACCGGCGCAGTCTAAAATTTCACGAACCATGGGTTCGGGGAGTCCGGTTTTTCGGATCGTCCAATGCGTGATATATTCGAGCAGCGCTTCGCGCGCAAAATCTTGGGATCGTGTTTCGGCGAGCGCGGCCAGTTCGTTCAATCCCGTCGTCACTACCTGGGAAATGGCGTCGCGGCTGTAGGAGGTGCGAGCGGTGATGTATTGAATGGCGCGTTGCACTTCCTGATGATCCATGCTCCTTCCCTTTCCATGCAGACAACGAGTGGCAGAGTTTTTTATCATACCCGACTGCCTGCTCCTGTGAAATATCCCGAGCCGTCACCATCGTCAAGCTGGATTAGCTCGGAGACGTCATGAACTGCCAAAGGGCAGCGATCAGCCAGAGGATGAGAAAAAGCGCACCGACCGTAGCCAAAAACATGACGAGGATGAGCACCGAAACATAGATCCAGTCCCCGATTGTCGAGCGAGGGGGAACAGGGCGGCAATACCGACGCAGCAAGGCCGCATTGCGCACGTTGCTTTTGAACCACACGGAGAAGAGGTCGCCGAAACCGGGAATGGCTCCGAGGAACGTATTGAGAAATACGTTCAGGGCCATCCGGAAAATCACGATCCGCGGGACACCGAGTTGCGTGGCGAGAAATAAGATAGTGGTGCCGAGAAGGTTGGACAGGAGATCGCCGATCCCAGGAATCAATCCCAACAGAGGGTCGAGCCCGATGCGAATATTGGTGCCGGGAATATGGATGCACGAATCGAGCAACGTAGCGAGAAAATCGGCAAAGATCCGGATATCCTCACGGGTCCGCTCGGGTTGAGGAGGCTCTTCGGCGTGCGGGGGAAGGATCGTTACGCGCATCGATGTCTGCACGAGGTCATCGGCTTGGACAAGAGGAACAGTTCTGTCGGCATCCTCAAAGCAATCGACTGGCCCATGGATCATTCATACCACATTGGGCGGCTATTGAGCACATGGCGGCCTTCCCTGTCGAGGACCGGTCGTCGTGTGGGACAGGCGGTCTCGCGGGCTTGTCTTTTTATGTAACGATGCACTTTTCGACCCTCCATCCTGTTCGACTTTCGAAAACGCGATTTCTCGCCGGCGTTCAATGCCTGAAACGCCTGTATCTGGAAGTGCATGCGCCTGAATTGGCGGCTGCCGTCGATGCCGAGCGACAAATCATGTTGGATATGGGCAAGGAAGTGGGAGAGAAAGCGCGAGAACGGTTTCCAGGCGGGCAGTTGATCAAGGAAAGTCATCGTCAGACAGAGGCTGCCCTCCATCGCACGGCCGACCTGATGCGCGATGTTTCTGTGCCGGCCATTTACGAAGGGGCGTTTCTCTGGCAACACATTGTAGTCCGCGCGGATATTCTCGAACGTGTCGACGGTGATCGTTGGCGACTGATCGAAGTTAAAGCCGCCACAAAAGTGAAGAACGGGTATCTGGACGATCTGGCGATTCAAGAGTTGGTCATTCGGGGAGCGGGATACGTGCTCGAACAGTGTTGCCTCATGCACGTCAATACGGAGTACGTCTATCAAGGCGGGGAGGTAGATCTTTCTCAATTGTTTACGATCGTCGATGTGACGGCAGCCGTTCGACAACGTCGGAGCCAGGTGATTCGACAGGTGCGTCTCATGAAAACCATGCTCCAGCGCCCCGAACCGCCGGCCATCGAGCCTGACGACCATTGCCACACTCCCTATACCTGTCCGTTTTGGGATCATTGCACATCCGGCAAGCCGGCTCGATGGATCCACCGTTTGCCCGGCAGTCGGCAATCGATTCGGCAATTGGCTGCTCGAGGGATCGAGACGATCGACGAGATTCCCGTGACGGTGCCGTTGTCACTTGCGCAACGTCGCGTCAAAGACAACGTCGAATGGATCTCGCCTGATCTGTTGACGCACCTTCAGGCGCTGGAGCATCCCATTCATCATTTGGATTTCGAAACCATGATGCCGGCAGTTCCGATCTACGCAAATACCCGTCCGTATCGTCCTATCCCGGTGCAATGGTCCAACCACATTGAAATGGAAGATGGCAGCATCCGCCACGACGAGTATTTGGCTGAGCAGGCAAGCGATCCGCGGCGCGAGCTGACCGAGGCATTGTTACGTTCGTTGGGAGATCGAGGCAGCATTTGCGTGTATTCCGAGTACGAGCGTCATGTGTTGCTCAGCCTGGGTGAATTGTTTCCGGACTTGCGGGGAGCCATTCAGCGAGTGGTGCAACGCTTATGGGATCTCCTTTCCGTGATTCAGCAACATTATTATCATCCTGCGTTCAATGGATCGTTCTCGATGAAATCGGTGTTGCCGGCCTTGATTCCGGATTTGAGCTATTCGAGATTGGTTATCGGTCACGGGGCATTGGCCTCGGCGACGTACAAAAAGATGGTATTCGAAGAGACGGATTTGGTGGAACGCCTCAGGATGGCGACGGCCCTGCGCGAATATTGCGGTCGGGATACGTGGGGAATGGTGGAATTGCGGAGGATTTTGTTAGCGAAGGCCATGCATGCATACTCGACTCAAGCCAGAGGGTCCGATTCTTAAGGCAAGGTATTCTTGCGGGCGAGGGGTCCCGGTGGTACGATGAGGGGAACGAATCCACAATATAGGCAAGGAGGTTGGTGCGGCTATGGCCAATGTGACATTATTGGTCTCTTCGTCTTGTCCGGCATGTCCGTCGGCCAAAAGTTTGTGGAAGCAGCTTCGAACCAAATATAGTTTTAGTTACCGGGAGATCGATATCAGTACGCCAGCCGGACAAGAATTAGCAGAGCGTCACGCGGTGCGGGCGGTGCCCGCTACGATCATCAATGGACGGTTGACGTTCGTTGGTGTACCGAGTCGGCAAAGCGCTGAAAAAGCGCTAACGGGACAACGCGGATAAACAGGCACCGTCGAGCGGAGTAGTCGGCCTTTGTCAAGCGTGGCCTGAATGGAGCCCGTACCAAAAGAGAGGATCATCATTACATATGGATGAGCACGAAGAACTCGATATCGAATTACCCGTACTTCCGCCGCTTCCTGTCGAGCCGGCACCGGATTGTCCATTCTGTGGCGATGCCATGACCATGATCGATGGCGATTGGGGATGCCAGGATTGCAATGGCGAGATTCTGGGACCGGAAACCGGATAAAGTAACACGGAGATACACGCGCTTCGTGTCGGGACGTTGTGGGAGGGTGAGTAGGGCTGCATACGATGCTCCGCATTATCACGGGCGTCTTTCAGCCTGATCTGGAACAAGCCCTCGTCGAAAACGTTCGTCGACACAAAGCGGACGATCCGCTCGCGCCGCTTATTCTTCTCGTTCCTTCCGACCCTCTCAGACGACGACTAGTGCAGCTGCTCTGCCACGAGCACGGACAGACGTTACTGAATGTCCGGATACTCACCTTCCATCAATTCGTCTTGGATTTGCTGGCTGAAGCAGGAAGCCTGCTTCCGGAACAGTTTCCGTCCGAAGCCTTCTTTGCCGAATTGGTGGGAGCCGTGCTTGCGAGTGCGGAAGATATCTTGTCCGCCTGGCAGTCAATTGTACAGGTGCCGAGAGCATGGGATGCGCTATGGCACACGATTCGGGATGTGAAAAATGCCGGCTTGGATGCTCCGCACCTCGAAGCCCTGCTTGAGGATTCCGATCCCATTCTGATCTTGCGATTGCGAGAGCCCTCTCTTCTACGGATCCTGCAACTTGCCCAGCGGGTCTTAGCCGCCAAGTCTCGCTTGGGAGTCGTGGACTACGATGATCTGTTCGCGCCGGCGGCCGAATTTGTGTCCTCGTCGCGCATGCTGCAAGCCTGCGAGCGAATTATCTGCTATGGGTTTTACGATCTCCATCAACTGCAGCTGGAGTTTTTTCGAGCGCTGGTGCGCAATGCTACGGTCACGCTGTATGCCCCATGGCTCCCCGGACATCCGGCTTTCGTATTCGCCCAACAATTTTTCGATCGCCATATCCGAGGACTTTGTCCCTCGGCTCGCATCGACTGCGCCGAGGCGCCCGTCATCTCCAATGCGCCGCCATGCACGGACGCTGACCGGTCGAGTCCTCGTTCTCCGTTGCGCCATCTTTTCGAAAACGTGGCTCCCGGTCCGGAAGCGCATTGCCCCTCGCAAGGGACGCCCGCGATCAGACGGTTCGATGTGCCCGATGCCTGGGATGAGATCGATCTGATTGCCAAAGCGATTCTCCAACTGGTGGACGAGCAGGGGTATGCTTTCGAGGAGATCGGCGTGGTGGCTCGGTCGCTCGAAGGCTATGAGCGCGTGATTCCTCGCGTATTCGCGAACCATCGTATTCCCTTTTCGAGCTCGATGGCGCGACCGCTTGACGATTATCCGCTCGGCCAGGCCATTCGGTTGCTTCTGGATGTGCGAGAAACCAATTTCCGAAGAGAGGCGGTGTTGGAACTGTTGGGGTCTCCGTGCATTCGATTGCCAGGATGGGACACGGACGAACTGCGGGCCATGCATGATTATTGGGATGCGAGCACCCGGCGTTTGGGCATTGCTAAAGGATTCGATCAATGGCAACGATTGGCACGCTTTGCGCAGCGAGATTTGCAGGTGCCGGGTCGTGCGACGGGATCAGAGGATGAAGCTGTTGTCCTCCCGGTTTCGGCTGAAATCCTTGCGCGCTTGTGGCATGCGGTTCAGGATCTGCATGATCACCTGCAGCGATTTCCGGAACAGGCGAGTTGGGAAACGTATGTTCACAGTCTCATGGCTGTGTGCGAGCGGTATCTCGCCTTGTCTGACGGGAGAGGTCTGGAGGCGTCGGGCAACTACGTGGATCGGGACCGTTCACCCATCGTGGAGACGTTTTACGAGGGCCTGGCGGATCTCATCCGCTTGACGCCGTTGCGTACCGCCATCACGTTCGCTGATTTTGCCGCTGGCGTGCGCCGCGTACTTCGACAATTGACGATCCCGGTTTCCTCCACAACGGGCGTGGGAGTCCAGGTGTTGGATGCCATGGAAGCGCGTGGACTGTCGTTTCGCGCGGTCTATGTCATCGGCGTCAACGATGGTCGATTCCCTCGCGTGATTCAGGAAGACGCCTTTTTGCGAGATCGCCATCGTCGATGGATCGAATTGGATCTGGGCTATAAACTGCCTGAAAAGCTCAAGGCGATCCACGAAGAACAATTATTGTGGTATCTCTTGGTCAATTCCGCTCGCGAACTGCTCGTGCTTTCCTCGCATCGGGTCGATGAACGGAATCGACCAGCCGTACCGTCTCCTTATCTCGCAGAACTCGAACGATGCGCAGGGCCGATCCCCGTCGAGAACGTGCCGCGGCCCTTGAGCCAGAAAGCGACACGTCTGTCGCTATATCGAGAAATCCGATTGCTGCCACAAGAACTGGCGGTGCTGTGGTCGGTCCTACAGCGTGATCCCCATGACGTGCTCGACCGCATTCATCCGAATTGGATCGTGCTGGTCCGGGCCGAGCGAGCGCTCCGTGAGCATGAACGGACCTCGGGGGCGTTGGGTGTCTTCGATGGATGCGTGGGGGCGCTGGAGACAGTCCACCGCCGGCTTTTCGAGAACGGCTGTTCACCGACAGAGTTGGATGAGTATGCGCGCTGTCCGTTCCGTTATTTTGCGAGCCGTGTGTTGCAGATCGATGCGTTGGTGGATCCCGGGGCGGTGGAGGAAGTGAGTCCCTCGGAATGGGGAACGCTGATTCATGAAATTCTCCGCGAGACCTATGCCACGCTCGATGCTCGCGGGTATTTCATGCATCCGGGCACAGCGGGCATCGATCCGCTCGAGGTCCTGGAAACGGCCGCTCGCGACATCTTTGCGCGGTTTGCCGCCGGCTTCCCGATTGGCTATGGGCTGTTGTGGGAATCGCGATGCGATCGCATCGTGTCGTTCCTCAAGCAGGTGGTCGAAGACGATCTGACCGAATTGTTCCGATCGGGATGGCGGCCTGTTTCCTTCGAACAGTCGATCCGAGGGGTGCTGACCGAAGACATGGGCGGACCCTTGACGATTCAAGGACGTCTTGATCGCATCGATCTCCACGAAGGGTACAAGACGATTCGCGTCATTGATTATAAGTGCAAGTGGTCCGGCGCTCCGGATGCGCACGATCGGAATCTCGTTCTCGGTGCGGTCCGAGCTCAGAGATTTCAGCCGCCGCTGTATTTGGCAGCCGTGGCCCAGAGTCAGGCCGGCGTGCTCGACGCACACGATGGAACGATCCAACGGTGCGAAGGAGTCTGGTTTTATTATCTTGCTCCTCGATGGGCCACCGATGAATCGCACGAATCGCTGCGGTTCGTGCGTGTGAAATTTCCAGGACATGCATGGCAATCTGCGTTGCGAGAACCCTTGCGCTGGGCGGTCGCTGTCGTCGTCGATGGTATTCGCTCCGGACGATTTTTTATTCGACCCGGAGCGCAATGCGACTCATGCGTCTATTTCACTATGTGCCGGAAGACGCATCATCCGACGCGGTGGCGTGTGCGGCGCGATCCCGGAGGTAGCGCCGAGCTTTCTCGCCTTTCGCAAACGACAGTGCCGGTGGCTGCCGATACGGTGCCAGGCGGAATCGAGGGTTCGGAGAAGTCACCGTCCATTCCCACGTGACACGGCGATGACCGTCCACTTGAAGGATCATAGAGCACGTGAGCGAGCGACCACAGCCGATGACTGCAATCTGGTGATCACCGCGGGGGCAGGCACCGGAAAGACGACATTGCTGGTGAACCGATTGGTCCATCTGGTGCTCCGCGATTCTGATCCCCTGCCCCTTCATACCGTCGTGGCGTTGACCTTTACGAACAAGGCGGCGAACGAATTAAAGGTCCGGTTCCGCGAACGGCTCTGGACGATGTGGCATAGCTCGGGAGATAGCGTATTCGGTTCTCCCACGAATCGGTTGGAGAGCCCCCAACGACGCGAACGGATTGCCAAGGCCTTGCAGGCATTGGATACGGCCTTGATCGGAACGATCCATCACTTTGCTGCGCGAGTGTTACGGTTGTATCCCGTCGAAAGCGGTGTCGATCCGATGTTCCAGGAAGATGAAGGGGAGGTTTTTAGGGCGATTTTTGATCGAGAATGGTCGGTGTGGATGGATCAGGAATTGGGACCGGACGGTCGGCAGCATGAGTGCTGGCGAGCCGTGTTCGATCACCTGTCTCTTTCAGAAGTGAAAGCGCTGATCTTTTCTTTGTCCAGCGAACTCGTGCCGCTTCACGACTATGCACAGTCGAGGTGCCATCGTGCCATGCCCGACGTGCTTCGGGATTGGCTGATGCGGCAGGCTGTGGAAGCCAGAACACTGCGCATTGCGCACCCGCAGCGGCGAACGCTCGAACGTCTCCTGGAAGCCGCAGAGCAGGTCTTCGAACATGTTGCTCACGAGGGCGATGGAGGGCTCCACCATGCGGACCGTCGAGCGAGGACCGCTATGCTCGCGCGGTCCATCCCGCCGCGGACGCAGGGATGGACCGTGGATGAGTACGAGCGCGCCAAACGATCGATTCGCCTCGCGCAACAAGTAGCCGCACTTCAGGCGTCGGTTCTCGATCGGATTGTGACTCTTGCGTTGCCGTTTATCGAGCACTGCCGACGGCAGTTGACGCGGGAGGGGTATGTCTCGTTGGATGGCGTGATCGTGCGGGCTCGCAATCTCCTTCGGGATTATCCGCACATTCGCCGGGAATTGAAACAGCAGATTCGCGCGGTCTTGGTCGATGAATTTCAGGATACCGATCCCGTCCAATACGAAATTATTTTATATTTGTCCGAAGCGCACGATCGCGAGGCGAGCACTTGGGAGCGTGTGAACCTCGAGCCCGGTAAATTGTTCATCGTGGGCGACCCCAAACAATCGATCTATGCCTTTCGGCGCGCCGATATGGAAGCCTACGATCGGGTCGTTCGTCAGAGCATTTTAGGGGCTGGCGAGACCGGCGAGCAGCAGACGTTGCGCGTCAATTTTCGCAGTCACGGGAAGCTGTTGAACGTTATCAATGCGATCTTTGCGCGATTATTTCCCGCCAAAGGGATCGAAGGGGTCCAGCCGCCGTTTGAACCGTTGTCTTCGGTAGACGACGGTGCTCCTCCCCTGGATGGCGAAGGGGTCGAGCTCCGATTGGTCCGTCCCTTGGACGGGCAAGACAGACGGATGGAATCGGTTACCCGATTGGAGGCTGATGCGCTTGCACGGTGGTTGCAGGAAGATATTGTGGATCGAGCCCTCATCCGTGATGGCTCCGAATCGGTAGTGCCCGTCAAGCCGCGTCACATAGCCATTTTGTTTCGGAAGCTTTCCTCGGTTCAGCCGTATCTCGAAGCGTTACGGCGATACCAAATTCCCTTTATCGTGGAAGGAGAACGGCATTTTTATGAACGACAAGAAATCATCGATCTGGTCAATGTGCTTCGTGCCGTGGTGAGGCCCCATGATCGCATCGCGCTGGTGGGAGTCCTTCGGTCGCCACTCGGAGCCATGAACGATCGAGAAATCGAGCTCCTCGCTCGTCATGAGTTGCTCGACTATCGATGCCGGTTGTCGATTCAGAAACACGGGATGGATGAAGAGTGGTCGCGAGCGGTCGCTCGCGTGACTCCGATCTATCAACTGCTTCGAGACCTCCACACGCGATTGCCGCAAGTGCCGGCTGGCGAAGTGTTCGATGTGTTGTTCGACAGGGTACCGCTGTTGGAAATCGCAGCGGCTTCAATCGATGGTGAACGCGCCGTCGCCAATCTGAAAAAGTTCCAGAGATTAGCGCACGCGTTTATGGATGCCAATCGCCAGTCGCTCGCGGGGCTCGTCGATGAAATGAGTCGGCGGTTGGTCGACCCTCCTCAGGAAGGGGAGGCGGAATATGCCGATGCCGAATCGACTGAAGACGAAGATGGCGCGATCCACATTCTCAGCATGCACAAGGCCAAGGGATTGGAATTTCCGCTAGTCATTGTGGCCGGATTGCATCAACACGCAAGTGGGAGCGATCGAATCCTCGTCCACCATGATTGGTCAACCAATGTGATGGGGCTTCGGTTCAAGCAATGGCAGACGCTCGGCGGCGTCTATGTCGGCCACAAATTGGAAGAGCGTGAACGCGCGGAGCGCATCCGGTTATTGTACGTGGCCATGACGAGAGCGCGTCGTCGCTTGACGCTGTTTTCTGCCGTCCCTCAAACCGTACGGTCGGATTCGTTATTATCGTTGATCGTGCGCGGGCTGAACACGGACTTGACCACCTTGACTGAGGACTGTTCGTTGGATGTCGGGGGAGAACGTGTACCGATTTTCGTGCTCAATGTGGACGAGGACCATGTGCGACCGGTGCGGCGGAACGAGCCGGCACATCCGGTCTCGAAGGTGTCGCTGGATGTGGATCAATTTGTCGAAACATGGAAGAATCGAACCGCTCGCTGGCAGGCGGTTGGAGCATGCCCGATGAGCACCTCCCCCACGTCCTTTACTGCGCAGCGGACAGTTCACGAATGGCGTGGCCACGAAGGACTGGGCATGGCCATATCGCGTGCAGGCTCTGCTGCCCGGACACGTGAGCGAGAACGCGCGCGTCTCATCGGCGTCATTGCCCATCGTGTATTGGCGGCGTGGGATTTTCTCGCTGACCCGGATGCGTTACTGGCTCGGATCGAGTGTGCGGTCTTCCAACATCTGCCCGGCCCATGGCAAGCGAGTGCTCCAGAATTCGTAGAGGAGTTGGCGAGCATGTTTCGGATGTTTGTCGATTCCGAATCGTATATGCTGTTGCGACGCGCCACGATTTTGGGGAGGGAAATTCCTTTTAGTATGCCCTGGTCGGACGATGCCCAAGTGAGAGACGAGGTTTGCGAGCGGCATGTGAGAGCGACGACCGGACCCGATAGCGAGGCGACAGGGAGTGAGCGCGAGGTGCGTATGGCTCGGTCGGGCATCCCGGACTCTCAGCTCGACCCGCGGCCGTCGATTGTCGAAGGCGTGATCGATGTGGTGTATCGCGTCGACGGAAACTGCTGGGTCGGAGAATACAAGACGGACGTGGTTGATGAAGGAAGCGTCTTGGAGAAGCTTGAACGATATGGTCCGCAACTCGCCGTGTACCGACGAGCCGTTCAGCGGGGGATGGGGCTCGATCGTGTCGGAACACGGTTGTTCTTTTTGCGGACGGGACGATCCTATATCGTAGACGATCTCAACGAAAGGAGTCGATGAAATGTCACGGAAGGTCAACGTGCCGACGTTTCTTTTGGCTATCCTGTGTCTTGCGATCGGGGCCTGTGCCACCCATACGGCAGACCCTCAACCAACACTCGAAGCTCCGAATGGAACCTCGCCCGAAGTTGCGGCAGTGCTGCATGAAGGCAACGAGCGCTTTGCCCAAGGTCGCTGGGGTGCGGCTCAAATTTATTATGAGCGCGTCATTCAGCTCGCTCCCGATCTTGCCGAAGCACATTACAACTTAGCGTTGGTGTTGGAGCGAGTTGGCCGGCACGAGGAAGCCCGTGCCCATTATATCGAAGCGGCGAATCTCGCTCCGGGACATACAGTGATCTGGAATTCGCCCCCTTTGCGTCGCTTTGGCAACGTTTCGGTGAAATCGTCGGAGCCCACGGCAGCACCGGTGTTACCGGCTTTGGGTGGCCTCGGGGGCGGCTATGGACAATAACGATGAACAAACGACGTCGTCTGTGGTGGTTCGCCTCCGACCTCGACGGGCCAATCGAAGTTCTCGTCCAAGGCACTGTGGAGACGATGAAGTGACGGAATCAGGGTTTCGCGGTGAACCGGCCGGTACGCTGGGTCCGGAGGGTCCGGACGAGCATTAGCCCCCCCAAAAGAATCATGGGAATGCTTAACAGTTGTCCCATCGTGAAGGGACCGAGGATGAATCCCAAATGCCGATCGGGTTCTCGGAACAATTCGACGATGAATCGCATGCATCCGTATCCGGCAATAAAACTCCAGAAGACGGTCCCTGGGGGAAAAGGCCGACGAAGGACCATCGTCAAGATCCCGAAAAGGACAACCCCTTCCATCAATGCTTCATAGAGTTGCGAGGGATGACGACATACCGGGCCTCCGGTGGGAAAAACCATACACCATGGGACATTCGTCGGTCGTCCATACAACTCGCCGTTGATGAAATTCCCCAATCGTCCGAGTCCCAAGCCAATGGGTACGGCGCTAGCCGCCAGGTCGGCAATAGGCCAAAGCGGTAGCCGGCGCCTACGACAAAAGAGCCAGACCGCCACACAGGTTCCGATGAACCCGCCATGAAACGACATCCCTCCTTCCCAGACCGCGATGATTTTTTCGGGATGTGCCAAGTAATATGGCAAATTGTAAAACAGCACGTATCCCAGTCTCCCGCCTAAGAACACGCCAAACGCGGCAAACACGATGAGGTCCGACGCTTGTTCACGGGAAAGTTCCAGTCCTTTGGTTCGAGCACGTGCACGGATGAGAAAAAAGGCACTCACGAGCCCGAGGACATACATCAATCCGTACCAGCGAAAGGCCAGAGGCCCGATCTGAAAAAAAATGGGATCGATTTGAGGGTATGGAAGCGCTGAGGGAATGGAATGCATTACGGCAATGCCGGGATGGCAGATTGTTCTTCGCAGATCTAGACGAGAAGCATAGGGGTCAGGTAGTGCTCCGCTTCGTCATGCCCGGCGCACGGTCGCATGACATGCGGGCTGTAATTTTCATGATCACGACTGCATACTAGGGCGAACAACCCAAGAACGCAAGATCCTACTTGCCGATCGAGTGAAGATAGGCCCCTGTGTTGCCGATTGGCGGCAAGCCTTTTTATGATTAGGCGACGATGAGGACCGAGCAGCATATCGCGCAAACGGGAGCGATATCCCCAAATCCTGATCTTGCCTTCCGCATGCATTCTGCTCCCCGTCATACCGAGATTATTCTCGATTGTATCGGGGACGGAGTGATGACCATCGATCTACAGAGACAGGTGACCTTTATGAATCGTGCCCTGCGGCGCCTGCTGGGATATGAGCATCAGGTGCCCGATCGGCAACTGTCCTGCGATAAATTGGTGCGCGGAACCATTTGTCAGGGACAGGATTGTATGTTGCAGCGCGCGCTCTGCGGTGAGCGCGTCATGAACTACGAAGCATGGGTACGCCATCGGACGGGCAGGCTGATTCCTGTGAGCATTACGACCGACTTATTGTACGATCACGAAGGTCGGCTGATCGGATTGGTCGAAGTCCTTCGGGATCTGTCGCTGTCCAAAGAATTGACGGCCAAGGCTGCAGAAGTAGGGGAACTGAAATTTCGGCTCGAGGAACAGACGCGTTGTGGCAATATGATTGGCCGAAGCCCGCGCATGCAGGATCTCTTTGCACGGCTTCCCCTCATCGCAATGTCCAAGGCCTCCGTATTGTTGACCGGTGAAAGCGGAACCGGAAAGGATATGCTGGCCTATGCCCTGCATGCGCACAGTCCACGCAAAGATGACTCCTTCGTGAGGATTGATTGCGCGAGCCTGTCGGAAGACGTGTTGGAGAGCGAACTGTTCGGTCATGTGAAAGGCGCCTTTACCGGTGCCGATACCGATAAAATTGGTCGTTTCGAGTTAGCCGATCGCGGCACGGTGTTTCTTGACGAGATCGGAGAATTGAGCCATGCGATTCAGGTCAAGCTTTTGCGCGTGCTCGAATGCGGAGAGTTTGAACGGGTGGGATCGAGCGAGACGATCAAAGTGGATGTCCGCGTGATCGCCGCGACGAATCGCGATTTGCGGCGGGCTGTGGCTGCGGGGGCCTTTCGCGAAGATTTGTATTATCGGCTGCGGGTGATTCCGATCGAGCTTCCGCCGTTGCGTGAACGTCGTGAAGATATCCCTTTGCTCGCGAAGCATTTTATCGAGAAATTTAATGCCGTCATGGGCAAGCGACTGCGAATCGCATCCAGTTGTCTCGAAGTGTTGGAACGATATCCTTTCCCAGGGAATATCCGGGAACTCCAAAACATCATTGAACATGCCTGTGTGTGCTGCGATGGACCGCTCATCCGATTAGAACATCTTCCCAACGATCTTCAAGGGTGGGCGAGGTGTGCGAGTCACACAGAATTGCCAGAGAGTTTAAACAGCGCCGAACGAGAAGCCATTCTTCGCACCTTGGAAAGAACCCATTGGCGCATTACCGAGGCAGCCGCACGATTGGGTATTGCTCGTTCGACGCTGTGGCGCAAAATCAAACAGTTCCATCTTGAGCGGTCTCGCCCTCGGTAGCGGTAGGGCTTCAAGCCGTATTCTCTGATAACCGCTGCGCACCCGCTTCTAAAGATCGTTGATTAAAACGGACAGGTCTTTGCTTTTCAAGCCACATAAGGCTTTGACTTGTTGCTTGCGAAAACCGCAGGTTTGGAACAGAGTTCTCTGCTCTCGTACATGAGCTCTGTTTAAAAGCGAGCGATGATTTGGCCATCAAACGTTTCAAAACGAAACCATCACGTTACAAAAACGTTACAAGATGCTGAAAGTGAAAATCGGTCGAATTTTTAAGAACATTTGACTCGGCACGTTCTGTTTAGCCTCGATCGAATCCTTGCATGTTTCATTTTGGTACCATCAGTCAGAATGAATTTTTAAAAATTCTTGTAAATTTGTTGAGTTGCGTAAAAGTTATTGGAGCATATTTATTGCATATAGCTTCATTAGGTTGAAATCCAAAAGAGAATGCTAAATAAGGAGCAGAGATATGAAGTGCCCACGATGCCAAGGTGTGATGATCCAAGATAGATTCGGGGATATAGCCGACGATACCGGAGCGATTCATTTTACCGGTTGGCGGTGCGTCGCATGCGGTGAGATTATCGATCCGGTGATTGCGGCCAATCGCCAGCATCATCAGGAACCGCTTTTAGGCCGCTCACGCAAAAAATTTGCTACCCAACTCGGCTAAGCCTTTTGCCTCTGGATCGCCGGGGCTGCACAAGTCTTTTCTGCTTGTAGCCAGGGTGAGCTGGTTTGCCTGGCCGCCCCCTTTTCATTCTCATTCCACTTCTTGATTGCTGTACGGTTTAAAAAATGGGTGAAGTCGTGGGAGTCGTTCTGTTAGAATCCGTGATGCACGAATGACGTGCACATACATAATCTAGAGAGACAATCCTATGTCTGAATCTCGAGAGCGCTCGGACAATCCCGCTCCTCATGCTGATTCTCGAGCCGACCATAGCCATCTTGGCGAAGGCATCGACCACATCATTGCTATCAGTAGCGGAAAAGGCGGGGTAGGAAAAACTACCGTCGCGGTGAATCTAGCGGTGGCCCTGGCAAAATCCGGGGCGAATGTGGGATTGATGGATGCCGACATTTACGGACCGAACGTCCCTGGCATGCTCGGCGTCACCACGCCTCCTCACAAAGAGGGTGACACACTTATCCCTCCCGTGAGTCATGGGGTCAAAGTCATGTCCATGGGCTTTTTCGTTCCCGAAGAAACACCCGTGGTGTGGCGGGGCCCGATGGTGCATGGGGCGATCCAGCAATTTTTTCGCGATGTCGTTTGGGGAAAATTGGACTATTTGTTGGTGGATCTTCCACCCGGGACAGGTGACGTCCCGCTCAGCTTGTCACAAATGGTGCCGTTGACCGGTGCTATCACCGTGACCACTCCCCAAGAAGTAGCGCTTCACGATGTGCGCAAGGGGATTATGATGTTCAAGAAAGTCAACGTTCCTGTGTTGGGCATCATCGAAAACATGAGTTATTACGTTTGTGCTCATTGTGGACAACGAGCAGAGATTTTCGACTATGGCGGGGGCGAACGCGCTGCGGAAAAATACGGCATTCCTTTTTTAGGTCGGATTCCGCTCGATCCGGCGATCAGGATCGGCGGCGATATCGGGGCACCCATTGTCATTGCTCATCCCGACTCCCCTCAGGCCAAGGCCTTTGAAGCGATCGCGGCCAAGCTGATGGATCAGCTTTCGAAGAAAAAAGAACAAGCCGGTAGTCCCTCGATCGCCGACATGATCAAAAAAATCAAAGAGCCGATGACTCCCAAAACGGAGTAGAAGCCAGCGAGGATGCATAAAGCGAGGAGTGTTTATGGGTGAACGGGTTCGTGTAGCCGGCACACAGGATCTTGCACCAGGAACGGGTATGGTAGCCGAGGTCCGAGGCCATCGCATCGCGGTCTTTCATGTCGATGGGCAATTTTATGCGATTGACAATACCTGCGTACATCGAGGCGGCCCGCTCGGCGAGGGAGAGCTGAACGGCGAGGTGGTCAGTTGTCCGTGGCATGGATGGGAATACAATGTGAAAACCGGAGCGTGTCTGACCAATCCTTCGGCTTCAGTCAAAACCTATCCGGTGGTAGTAGAAAATTCGGATGTGATGGTTGAACTTCCTTCTTAGCGGGTGTGACGATGCTCTACGAGCATTGGAGGGTTCAAGGCCCCCACGCTGCCTCTAGGTATGCTCAAATTGTTGCGAAATCGGAATCAGTTGAACAATGCACGAGTTGCAATGTCGAGATCGTGGGCATCGTCTAACGTTAAAAAAAGATCATTTGTTTCAAAGGTGGTGTGAAATGACTGTCTGGCAAACGCTCATCGCAACCGCACTGGTGACCGCTGGGTTCGTGATCGCTGAAGGCAAACAAGCGACAGCGCAACGAACGGAAATCTTAGGCATGCAGGTCGCTCAGAAGGCTGTTCCAGAGGCGATCAAAGGCTTCGATGAGGAAAAGGTGAAAAACGATCCGGTTTGTGATTCGAACCATCGTCCTGAGATTACGGCCGTCGAACCGGACGAGGTGCAACCCGGCGACACGGTGACCGTGAAAGGGCAATATTTTGGTCGCAAAAAAGAATGCTTGTATCAAATCATCATCGGATCGGTGAAAGGCGAAAACCTCACATACATCGATGACCATCAATTGCAAGTCACTATCCCCAAGTCAGCCGCACCCGGGCTCCGCTTTTTAAACATTCAGACCGGCGGTGGAAGTGCAAGGGCAGCTATCCTGATTCGATCTGAACAATAATGTAAGACCATTGCATTCATCGTCAAAGCCCCTTGATCCAGCAAGGGGCTTTTTTATGGAAAGCAGATGTGGCTGTGAGAATCCGTTAAGCGGGTGCTGTCTTCGTTTTGGCCGAGGGCTCGCACAGAATGCCCCGAAGCGGGATCGCCTGAGCAGGGATTCCGTCGTTGTTCAGCAAGAGGCGAGACGGACAAAGGATACCGACTCATGATTTTGCCGTGGGATTTGGGGCAGAAGGAAACAGGATTGCCTGAGCTGGATCGCGCGTGCTGCTTGCGAACGATGGATGCCCGGCTCATGAACGGGTGGGTGACGAACGCGATGAGCGATACCTGTGAACATGGTGGGCTCTGAGTGAGCCAGCGAGCCTCCATCCCAGCCCATCGCAGGGTCTCGCAAAGCCGATGACCTCCTACAGATCCATAAACGGACGCGTCAATTGGGAGCATGGTTGCTGTGTTTCCATTTCGGTAGCGGCCGTTCTTCCAGTGTGTTGATACACCTTGCGCTCCTGGGACGAAGGAGATCGACAAGGGGTCGGAAAACGTCCTGGACGCAAGACACGGGATGACGAGGACACCCCGCTAGTAACGAGCCATCGCCTATCCTGGCACCGGTGATGCTGGAGGGCGGGCTTGCCACCACCTTGTCTATGCTTATAAATACGTGCATTGCTCAACGATAGACGGACAGCGAATTCTGCAAGATTGCGCTTCCTGTGTCATGGCGTTTGTGAAGAGAGGGTGCCGGACCCTTTTGCAGGCAGCAGGGGGCGCGGGGTAGGATGCGAATCACTGGCAGGAGATAACAGAGATGCGCACAGGTTTTACCGAACTGCCACTGCATACGGGAAGAGCGCCGGCGTGGTTATTCAGCCGCATGGCGAAACTGGCTCGCGGGGTGGTCTCTCATGTCGTGGAAGAATACGGCGCCGAAGACATGCTCCAGCGTTTGTCTAATCCGTTCTGGTTCCAGGCGTTTGGTTGCGTGTTGGGCTTCGATTGGCATTCGAGCGGGGTGACGACGACAACGTGCGGCGCAGTCAAGGAAGGCCTCAAAGGATTGGAACAAGAGTTAGGCATTGTTGTCGCTGGCGGCAAGGGTGGCATCGGGAGGCGCACACCTCAGGAAATTGCTCGCGCATGCGAGCAGTTGTCCCAGGATCCCAGTCCGTATATCTATGCGAGTCGAATGTCCGCCAAAGTCGATAGTGCGGCGATTCAAGATGGCTATCAAATTTATCATCATGCGTTTTTCTTTACCAAGACGGGACGATGGTGCGTGGTCCAACAAGGGATGAACGAGCAAACCGGATTGGCACGGCGGTATCACTGGCTCGGTGAGAGGGTGACGAACTTCGTCGACGAACCCCACTCGGCCATCTGCTGCGATGTCCGCGGTCCGGTTATGGATTTTACCGCGCAGCAGAGTGTCGGCGCGCGCCAAGCAGCCACGGAACTGATCCGACAGCCGTTCGACATCACGTTGACCGAATTGCAACGGCTGCCGTCGTTACGGTTGCCGAAGCGGCATCAGGTGATGCTCAAGGATCTCGATTCTCGCTATCTCAGAACGATTCTCCTCAAAACCTACGAACGAGCGCCGCAGGATTTCGAAAGCCTGCTCGGCATCGAAGGCGTGGGGCCAAAAACGTTACGGGCGCTGGCCCTTGTCGCTGAATTGGTCTACGACAGTCCCGTCTCTACGCGGGATCCAGCCCGCTTCGCCTTTGCGCATGGCGGTAAAGACGGAACCCCATTTCCCGTGGATCGTGCGACGTATGATGAGACCGTGGCCATCCTCGATCGCGCTCTGCAGCGGGCCAAAGTGGAACCGAGCGTGAAAGATGGCGGACTCAAACGGCTGGCGGCCTGGGCGAAAAATCTGGAGCGAAGCTTGCCTCATGCAGATACGTGAGCTGTACAGGTTTTTACCTCGTCGTACCAGGGTCGTGAACGAACGATGATTGAGGTCAGCTCGTGCGGCGTCTGGCTCGCTTGATGCGTTCCACGAACTGATCGGCCTGGCGAATTGGTTCCGGGAGTCGATAACCTTTGCTGCACAGCAAGGTTACCCGGACCGCTTCCTGAAGATCGATGCGATGGCCAACGGACACGAAAACGGGCCGGGTGCCACCGCGTGTTCGCACTACGGCACCGATAATGTGGCCGGTTTCATCGTATAACCAAGATGTCGAGCCGCGTGTCGGGGGAGGCTCCTCGTAAGTGCCGATCAACCGAGATTTCGCACAGCCAATCACGGGGCGGTCGATCAAGACGCCGACGTGACAGGCCAGCCCAAACCGGCGCGGATGAGACAGGCCATGGCCATCGATGAACAGAACATCGGGAGTATGGCTGACCTGCTTCCAGGCTGCAAGCAGGGCCGGTGTCTCGCGAAAGGATAGAAGCCCGGGAATATACGGGAAGGTTGTTTGGCGAACAGCCATGCGCGTTTCCACGATCTGGAAATCAGGAAGCTGTAAGACCACAATTCCGGCAAACATCCGGCAAGAGGGGCGGTCGTAGGCGACATCGGCGCCAGCCACGAGATGGAGCTGGGACAGCGTTCCGATCGGAATGACGAAATGACGCAGCTCCTCTTGGAGCCGGCGTGCATGCTCGGGCGTCACACGCCAGGCATGGCGACTGAATCGGCGATCGATACACATGAATCGTTCGAGATGAGTGACACCGCGCTTGCCTTACCGTGGTTGAGGCCTGAAGACGCCATGCGTGACCGTATGATGATCCATTCGGCCCGACCGGATGGCTTGGCGACCGTGACGAGCTGGAACCCTTGCCCCACTGTGCATTATGCCTCCGATACCTGTTCGCGCACAAAGACATGATTGCGCCATGATACTCGAGACCCTGATCAAAACCATTCCACGTTTTTCGATTCCTGAAGCCCAGGAGCTGCTCACCACATTGTATGGATTGACTGGAACGATTGAGCGCCTCCCGAGTGAGCGGGATCAAAACTTTTTGTTGATTTGCGCCGATGGCTCTCGTTTTGTCCTGAAGATCGCCAATCCTTCGGAGTCTCGCGAGGCCCTCACCGGCCAACACGCGGTCCTTGAGCATCTGGCCCGTCATGATCTTCCTGTGACCGTTCCCGGTCTCTGCCGGACGAAAGAAGGATCCACCTTGGTCGATATTACCGATAGTGATGGGACCGCCTACCCTGTCAGCTTGCTGACCTATGTTCCAGGGGAGCCTGTGGGCAGGCTCCGCCCTCTGTCTTCGGACATGCTGGCCGACATGGGCGTGGTATTGGGTCACCTGGATCGTGCCCTCGCGATGTTTCCGCATCGGCTCGGAACACGAGAGCTCGATTGGGATGTGTGTCGTGCTAAGACCGTGCTTCCCCGTTATCTACCTTTTATCGGGTGTGGCGAACGGCAGGTGTTGGTGAGGTCGTTTCTCGAGCGGTGGATCGCCCATGTCGAGCCAGCGCTGTCATCGCTCCGAACCAGTGTCATTCACAACGATGGCAATGACGACAATCTTTTGGCCAATGCAAATGAGAGAACAGGGGAAGCCGAAACGGTAAGCGGAGTGATCGATTTCGGCGATATCGTGCAGACGGCCACGGTCTGCGAAGTGGCGATTTGTGCGGCCTATGCCATCCTCGACCGATCCGATCCCCTTTATGCGGCAGCCTGTGTGGTGCATGCGTATCATGACATCTTTCCGTTGACGGAACAGGAACTAGCGCTCCTCTTCGATCTGATGGCCATGCGGTTATGCCTAAGTGTCTCCATTGCGGCGTTTCGTGCGGTTGCGAATCCCGGCAATTATGACGCCAGAGCATCCGAGCAATCGGCGTGGGCGGCGTTGGATCGACTGGCTTCGCTCAATCCTCGCCTGGCCCACTATATCTTTCGCGATGCCTGTGGGTTTCCAGCCTGTCCCAAGACGGTTGCGGTGGTGAAGTGGCTCGAAACTCGGAGGGATCGCTTCGCGTCGATCGTGTTGCCCGATCTGTCGCACAGCGCCGTCAGCGTCTTCGATTTGCGTCCCGGGAATCCGGAATGGGCTCACGTGCCGGATGTCCATGACCGCGAAGCGTGGACGCGCGCATTGTTCGATCGCATCCAGGCCGATGGGGCGGCAGCGGGCATCGGCCGGTACGACGAGCCCCGTCGATGCTATACCTCCGAGGCGTACGGCGCGTCTGTCACTCCAGTGGAGGAATACCGGACGGTCCATCTGGGGATGGATATTTTTCAAGACGTCGGGGCTCCGGTGTTTGCGCCGCTCGAAGGAACGATCTGGAGTGTAGGCAATCACGATCGGCCACTCGATTATGGCCCGACGATCATCCTGCGGCATGAACCCGAACCCGGTACCGAATTTTTTACGTTGTATGGACATTTGAGTGCGGAGTCCTTGGATCGATGGCGGCCCGGTATGGCGGTCAAGACAGGTGAGCAACTCGGAACCATCGGGGATCCTGCGGTCAACGGCGGTTGGCCGCCTCACGTCCACGTCCAACTCATTGTCGATCTGCTGGATCGGAAGGACAATTTTCCTGGGGTCTGTGCTCCCCGCGACCGGGGCGTTTGGCTATCGCTGTGTCCGGACCCCAATCTCCTTCTCCGGATTCCTGGACTGTCCGCAGCCCCGCAAGATCGGACACCGCAGGAGTTGATCGAGCATCGGCGCCGTATGATAGGCAAATCCGTCAGCCTGGCATACCGACGCCCGCTGAAACTGGTGCAAGGCTGGAGACAGCATGTCTATGACTACTGGGGGAGAGCCTACTTGGATGCCGCCAATAATGTCTGCCAGGTCGGACATGGGCATCCCGCCGTGGTGGAAGCGGCACGGCGACAGCTGTCGCTCCTCACGACGAACACACGGTATCTCTATGACGTATTGATGGAGTGTGCCGACCGGCTGTGCGCGACACTCCCCGAACCGCTTCGGGTCTGCTATTTCGTCTGCTCCGGCAGCGAAGCTAACGAGTTGGCCTTGCGCTTAGCTCGGGCCTATACGCACGGGACGGACGTGATCGTCGTGGAGGGCGGCTACCATGGCAATACATCCACGTTAGTCGATGTGAGCCCATATAAGTTCCATGGACCAGGAGGAAAGGGGGCGCCGTCTTGGGTGCATGTCGCGCCTTTGCCAGATTGTTATCGAGGCCGGTATCGAGTCTGGCAAACGGCTGGCATCTTGTATGGACAATCCATTCAGGAGATCGTGAGCCAGTTGTCGGTATCCGGACGAAGGCTTATGGCTTTTCTCAGTGAACCGATGCCGAGTTGTGGGGGACAGATCATTCCGCCGCCGGGGTATTTGCAGGAAGCGTATCGCATCGTTCGCGAGGCCGGGGGCGTATGCATCGCCGATGAGGTCCAGATCGGCCTGGGCCGGATGGGAAGCCATTTCTGGGGCTTCCAAACGCAGGATGTGGTCCCCGATATCGTGACGATGGGAAAGCCGCTGGGGAATGGCTATCCGATCGGAGCGGTCGTGACAACGCGGGCCATTGCCGACGCGTTCGACGATGGTATGGAGTATTTCAATACCTTCGGCGGCAATCCTGTGGCCTGCGCGGTGGGGCAAACGGTCTTGGAGGTGATCGACCGCGAAGGGTTGCAGCAGCAGGCGCTGGAGGTGGGGCACTATCTCAAGGAACAATTGCTGGCTGTCCAAGCACGCTTTCCGATGATCGGCGAGGTGCGTGGGCACGGCTTGTTCCTCGGCGTGGAATTCGTGCGCGATTCCGAGACCAAAGAGCCGGCTCCCACCGAAGCGACCTTTGTCGTGGAACGGCTGAAAGATTATGGCATTTTGCTCGGTGCCGACGGCATCCATCGCAATGTTCTTAAAATCAAACCGCCGCTGGTCTTTTCACGGTCCGATGCCGACCATCTGTGCGCAGCCCTTCACATGATTCTTGCGGAACCTCGTCTCGTGCGGATGTCGTCCTCCGCCTAACGGCAGGCCTTTCTGACCGTCTTCCTGTTTCTCAAGTCACGCCATCAGGTGACGAAAGAGTATCCAGGGATCGATGAGGCCCCTCGTTCCATGGATCTCGTTCGAAGGATTGGTCACTGATGCCATCCACGAATACCTTGAACAGGTATGCAGCGCGGAGCTGGCATGTTCCCGATCACGGAGATCAGCCGGTGCGCATTGTTGTCGCCGATGATAGCGCGCTCTTTCGAACGATGCTCCAGACCATGCTCACCGAGTGGGGGTTTGAGGTGAGCACGGTTGCCGATGGCCGAGAGGCGTTGACCGCGATGTCCGACTCCCAAGGGCCGTTGATCGCTGTGCTGGATTGGGAGATGCCCGGTCTGAACGGCATCCAAGTCTGCAAAGAGATTCGGCAGAAGGAGACACTGGAGCAACCCTATCTGATTATCGTGACCTCGAAAGCCCAGGGAGCCGACAAAGTTGCGGCCTTGGAGGCTGGCGCTGACGATTATCTTGGCAAACCTGTGAACGAAGATGAACTGCGGGCCCGCATCGGCGTGGGCGTGCGGACGCTCAAACTGCAACACCACTTGATCCGTTCCAAACACGAGTTGCGACGGGCCCTCGTGGAAACACAGGAACTGATCACGTCTATTTCGTCAATTTTAATTGAAATCGATGAAAATGGAAAAATATGCCGATGGAATCAGGCCGCCGAACAGACCTTCATGATCCCGGCATCCCGAGCTGTGGGTTGTTCCTTTGCCGAAGTCGGCATTCAATGGGATTGGCCGACGGTCATGGACGCTGTGTTGCGCTGCGATACACAGAAGACCCATATACGGCTCGACGAGATGACATATGATCGCCCCTCGGGCAAGAAGGGATTTTTGGAAATTTCCCTCAATCCCCTGGTGAGCGAGTCCGGCAATCGATGGGGTATCCTGCTGCTCGGTGCCGATATTACGGAACACAAACAGATGGAAGCGCAACTGGCCCTTGCGCAAAAGATGGAATCCATCGGTCAACTGGCTGCAGGAATCGCCCATGAAATCAATACTCCGACTCAATACGTCAGCGACAACTTGCGATTTTTGCAAGAGAGTTTCGCGGCCATTCAAACCGCGTTGGATGCGCTGGAGGAACTGTATCATACGGTGTGTACGGGCACCGTGAATCCCTCTACGATGGAACAGGCGAAAACTGCGCTGGAGGCCGCCGATCTGGACTATATGCGCGAAGAGATTCCCACCGCGCTTAAGCAATCGCTGGAAGGGGCGGAACGTGTGGCGAGTATCGTTCGGGCGATGAAGGATTTTTCCCATCCAGGCCTCATCGAGAAAAAACCCACCGATTTAAATAAAGCCATTCACAGCACCGTCACCATTTCCAGGAACGAATGGAAATATGTGGCCGATCTCGTGACCGATTTGGATCCTGCCTTGCCCCTGGTCCCGTGTCTGCCGGGAGAGCTCAATCAAGTGTTGTTGAATCTCATCGTCAATGCCGCTCATGCCATCGCCGAGGTAGTAAGTCCGGACGGTGACCAAAAAGGCACTATTACGGTGTCGACTCGCGTGGACGGTGAGTGGATCGAGATTCGGGTCGCCGATACAGGTCCGGGCATTCCTCCTGCGATTCGGAATAAAATATTCGATCCGTTTTTTACGACCAAACAAGTGGGCAAAGGAACGGGGCAAGGCTTGGCCATTGCCCATGATGTCGTGGTCAAAAAACATGGAGGCCAGATTACGTTCGAAACGGAAGTGAACCAAGGAACGACGTTCATCGTTCGGTTGCCTCTTCACGATGGAGTGCACAAGAAGGCTTGCTCATGACACGCCGCATTTTGTTCGTCGACGATGATCCCAATTTGCTTCAGGGGTTGAAGCGCATGCTACGGTCAATGCGTCACGAATGGGAGATGGCGTTCGCTTTGGGTGGGCAGGAGGCCCTCGACCAACTCGGCCGCACATCTTTCGATGTCATCGTGTCCGATGTCCGGATGCCTGTCATCAACGGGGTCCAGCTTCTCGAAGAAGTCAAACGGCGGTTTCCCCACACCGTGCGGATTCTGCTCTCTGGGCAATCCGATGCAGAAATGATCATGAGCGCCATCGGACCCGCACACCAATATTTGGCAAAACCCTGCGAGGCCGATGTCTTGAAACGCACCATCAACCGCGCCTGTATGCTCGGTGACTATTTGAGCAATGACCGTCTCAAGCAGCTGGTCGCGCAAGTAGAGACGATTCCCCCGCTTCCGTCCTTGTATCTGGAATTGGAAAACGAGTTGAAGTCGTCGAACAGCAGCGTCGACCGTGCCGCTGCGATCGTGGCGCAGGATATCAGCATGACGGCCAAGTTGCTGAAATTAGTGAACTCTGCGTTTTTCGGAGCACATCGTCCGATTGCCGATCCCGTTCAGGCGGTCCTGTTTCTCGGCTTAGATACGCTCAAAACCTTGGTCCTCTCCGTGAAAATTTTCGAGCAAATCGGTTCCCAGATGGCCTCCGGGTTCATCTATGATCGATTTTGGGCGCACAGCTTGGCAGTCGGGGAATATGCCCGGAACATTGTGTTGGCGGAAAACGGGGATCGACGAATGCTGGAAGAAACGTTAGCGGCTGGATTGTTGCACGATCTCGGTGTGCTGCTGTTGGCTTCCCAGTTGCCCGATGCTTACCAGGAAACGTTTCAGATTGCGGCGCGCGAGCAGCTCTCGTTGGAAGAAGCGGAACGTCATACGTTGGGAGCCACCCATGCCGAAATCGGTGCGTATCTCCTTGGCTTGTGGGGATTGTCGACGTCGGTTGTCGAAGCCGTGGCATTTCATCATAATCCGCACAGCTGCCCCACTCGCCAATGGAGTCCGCTCACGGCTGTCCATGTCGCGAATGCGCTATTGCACGACACGACGGATGGATTGGAGCGAACCGGCGCCTCCGACGAGGTAGATATGGCGTATTTGGACTCGCTCGGATTGAGCGAGCGTATTGCCACATGGCGCGATCTGGGCAGTGTTCCTGTCTGAGGAAGGAGCGTGATCAATGACTGAAACGATCTTGTTGGTCGACGATGAACCGAATGTCCTGTCAGCTTACCAGCGACAGTTTCGTCATCGCTACGACATCAGAACAGCGCAAAGTGGAGCGGAAGGCTTGGACATCCTCGCCACTCACGGACCCTTTGCCGTCGTGATTTCGGATTGCCGCATGCCCGGGATGGACGGTATTGAGTTTTTGCAACGGGTGCGGATCATGGCCCCAGACACGGTTCGGATGATGTTGACCGGCAACGTCGATCTGGAAACGGCCATCGAGGCGGTGAACCAAGGCGAAATTCTCCGGTTTCTGACCAAGCCCTGTCCGCCGGACGCGTTTGCCAGAGCCCTCGATGCTGGCCTGACGCAATACCGACTAATCCGTGCAGAAAAAGAGTTGTTGGAACAGACTCTGACAGGTTCATTGAAGGCGTTGGCCGATGTGCTGGCGTTGGTCAACCCGGAAGCCTTCGGACGAGCCGCACGGCTCAAACGGTATGTGAAAGGATTAGCCGAACATCTAGGACTTTCAGACATTTGGCGATTCGAAATTGCCGCATCGCTCTCCCAAATCGGGTGTGTGGTCCTGTCCGAGTCGATTCTGAAAAAGCTCAACAGCGGCGTCCCGCTCACGTCCGCTGAAACGCAAGCCTTCTACCAGCAAACCTGCACCGGAGCAGACATTCTGGCCAACATTCCCCGTATGGAAGAAATTGCCGAAATCATTGCCTATCAGCATAAGCATTACGACGGCTCGGGAACCCCGCGCGATGAACGAAAAGGGGAGGCGATCCCCCTGGGGGCGCGGCTTCTCAAGGTGGCATTCGATTTCGACGCGCTCCGGATGCAGGATCTTCCCCGAAGCGAAGCGTATGAACGCCTCCAAGCACAAGCCGCTTGGTACGATCCGGCTATCCTTCACGCATTGAAAGTCGTCTTTGTCCCCGAACAAAAATTCGAGCTTGTCGCTCTTGCTTTGCGCGAACTTGCACCGCACATGGTCCTGGCCGATAACATTTATGATCAGAAAGGCAATCTTTTAGTTGCCAAGGGACAAGAGTTGACGGAATGGATCGTTTCCCGTCTGCAGCACATTGCCGGCACGCGTCCTATTCAAGAACCGATCCGCGTGATCCTACCCTATGAGCCCGATACGGACACGACGCTCGGCCCGAAGGCGACCGGGTCGATGGTCGAGCCTGTTAGCACATCGTAATATCCTTTTGCTTCGGCGTTCTGCAATTCCGTTTGATGCACGCTTCTCTCCTGCTTTCTCTCCAATCTTCCTATTGTTTGCCAGAAGGGGGCCATGATTGATGTACGTGCGCTTGCCCCGATACAGCATGATCGTTCTGCATTGAACGGAGCTAGCTGAAACATTACGATACCGGGAAGAATGAAGAGGGATGAGGCCAAACGGCATCGGTACGATCGTTTGTCCTGCAACGATCAACACTCGTTCTCTGTGTCACCGCTATCCCTTCCAGCGCTCGAAAAATGGAATTGGGGAGAGATCGGGCGCGATCTCTCCACACGCGGGTATGCCCGTATTCGCCATGCTATCGATCCTTGTGTGTGCGCGGCGCTCAAGAATCTCTCTGCGAATGAACAGGTTTTTCGGCGTCGCATAGACATGGCGCGCTATCGGTTCGGGGTAGGCGAGTATGCGTATTTCGCCGACCCCTTGCCCGAGTGGGTGGCCCTTGTTCGATGTCGCTTGTATGCCGCATTGGTTCCGCTCGCCAACCGCATGATGGCGGATTTGGGCCGCCAGATGCGGTATCCCCGATCTTTTCAGAAATTTCAAGACCAGTGCCGATCATCGGGGCAGATGAACCCGACTCCGCTCTTGCTCCAGTACCGGGCAGGAGGATTCAATTGTTTGCATCGCGATGTGTACGGACCGATAGTTTTCCCCTTGCAAGCGATGGTCTTGCTCAGTCGCAAGGACCACGACTTCACTGGCGGGGAGTTCATCCTGCTGGAACAGCGTCCCCGGCAGCAATCGCGAGCCACAGTGGTCACACCGGATCGCGGCGATCTCATTATCTTTCCGGTCTCGGAACGTCCTGTCACCGGCAGGCGCGGCCCTGTTCGTGCGACGATGCGTCACGGGGTCAGTCTTGTGCATTCCGGCGAGCGCTGGGCGTTAGGCCTCATTTTTCACGATGCGCAATGAACGGAAGATAGGGAATAGGGGCAGCTATGGCTATTCGCCTCAAACGGGTCTATGAGCCTCCATCCACGCGGGATGGCGTTCGAATTTTCGTCGAGCGATTGTGGCCGCGCGGACTATCCAAGGAGAAGGCGCACGTCGATCGCTGGGTGAAGGAGGTAGCGCCGTCGACCGAACTTCGCCAATGGTTCCGTCATGACCCGGCCAAGTGGGAAGCGTTCAAGACGCGGTATTGGGCGGAACTCGATCAACGGCCGGCGATTATTCAGGAGTTAGTGGAGCTTGCTCAGAACCGAACGGTCACGCTGGTGTACACCGCATCTGACACACAGCACAATAACGCCGTCGCTTTAAAAGAATACCTTGAGCGGCGCATGGGCGGATCTTCTTAATGGGGCATTGTGGCTTTGGTTTTGGTGAGGTGAGCGAGGGGAATGCGGTCCACATAGGTTTTGATGAGGTCCGAGTCTTCGTCTTCATGCTCGAGCACCGGTGCGAGCGCGTGATCCATGTACGTTCGTCTGGCGGGGTCGCGTTTCACGCGTTTTAGGATACGTTGATGCTGCCAGATCAGCCATCCCCATCGAACGCCGGATTCCAGCACTTCCCACACCCGTTTCGGATAGAACACCAAGGGATGCTCGAGCGGAAGACCGCTCCGCCGCATGGTGCGGACTTTTCGTCGGAAAATCCCGGCTTCCAAAGGATGAATCCCTTCGATGGTCATACAGCCGTAGAACCACGTCAAAAAGGAGGTCACTTTGTTGATGTTCTGCCCTTTCGCCGCCGCTCGGCGAATGACGGTCTCTACGTGATCCAACGTATAGTATTGCTGCCAGGCCTGCCGGTACGTCTGCTGCCAGGTTTCCTTGGACATGCGGGGATGGGCCATCGTGACGTGTTCCAAGTCGTAGTTGTTCATGTCCGGATCCATCCAGACGCCCTGTTCATACAGCCTTTTGTGATCTTCCGAGCCAGGGAGCGGGGTCAGGCAAAAAAATTCCAGGCAATCGAGCGGGAGTTCCTTTTTAATGATTTCGATGTCCCGCGCAATGCTTTCCGGTGTATCCGTGGGAAAGCCCAAGATATACCCCGCCACCGTGGTACAGCCATGATCTTTCCAGGCCTGGATCATTTTGCGATATTCCCAGATTTTGTTTTGGCGCTTTTTGGCGCCGACCAATGAATCCGGGTTGATGTTTTCGAGACCGATAAACACGTTGCGTGCGCCTGCCCGAGCGCATTTTTCGATGAAGCGCGGAATCTTATGACACATGGTGTCGACTTGAATCGTAAACGAAATAGGCAGGTGCTCTTGCTCCCGCATCGCGATACACCGATCCAGGATGGCTTCCCAATCCTTGTTGCGTGCAAAGTCATCGTCGGTGATGAAAAAGCGGCGCACACCTTGGGCAAGATTGCGTCGAATCAAGGCTTCGATGTCGTCAGCGGAACGCCAGCGCGATTTCCGTCCTTGGACGTTGATGATCGTGCAAAAGCTGCATTGAAACGGACATCCGCGACCGGCGTCGAAACTCGACAAACGACGGAGTGTTTTGTTGATGATTGGAGCAGGAAGGTAGGGCGAGGGCGCGTGGCTGAGATCAGGTAAGTAATCCATATAATTATAGATAGGCTTCAAGCGGCCGTGATAGGCATCGCGCAGGATATCCGCCAAGTGCTCTTCAGCTTCGCCTGCAAAAATTGTGATACCCTTATCGATCGCGGCTTGAATATCTGGTGGAATCTTCGGCAACATGGCCAGACACCCGCTGACATGAAAGCCGCCGATCACAACAGGGATCCCGGCGGCGATGAATCGATCGGCCAGATCGACCGCATGGGGAAATTGATTGGATTGGACGCCGACCAAGCCCACCATGCCGCGTCCGGCTCGTTTGATGGCGCGGATGATCCGTTTGACCGGAATGACGGTATTGGTTTCATCATAAGGATCGACGATAATCTCGACGTTCTTTCCCAGCACCTGGCGTTGGGCACAGTCTAAGGCCAATCCGTACAGTACTGCGAGCGTATTGGACGGAATCGATGAACGAACCCATTGGATGACGTAGCCGTCATCATCGTAGTGAGACGGCTTGATTAACACGAGTCGAAACGTTTGGGCTGAACTCATGGTTGGGAATCCTCGAGGCGAGAAGGTGCGCTCCAGCGTACCGAAAGAGCATGATCGCAAGGCATGTTTGGCTATGGTAGAGAAGAGGCGCGCTTCCGTCAATAAAGCGTCGCGCGTGCGTCGCGGCATGTCGAAAGAGTCGGCGGCTATTCTGGTGGGGACCTCGGGCTGGACGTATGCGAGTTGGCGCGGGCGTTTTTATCCCCCCGAGTTGAAAAGCCAACAATTTCTCGAATTTTACGCCAAGGAATTTCCGACGACAGAGATTAACTATTCCTTTTATCATCTGCCCAAGCCACAAACCTATGCCAAATGGGCCCAACAAGTGCCTGCGCATTTTCTGTTTGCGGTGAAGGCCAGTCGATTCATCACGCATATTAAGCGATTGCAGGATGTTCACGAGTCGTGGCGGATTTTCGTCGAGAATGCCCGAGCCTTGGGTCCTCACCTGGGACCGATTTTGCTCCAATTTCCGCCGAGCTTCTCATGCGACTTGCAACGCCTCGAAGCATTTTTGATGTTTGTGTGCGAAAGAACTTCCGGTGTGCGCGTGGTCTGTGAATTCCGGCATGAGTCGTGGTTCGACCGAACCGTGTACCGATTGTTGAAGCGCTATCATGTCGCCTTGTGTATCGCCGATTCGCCGCGCTATCCACGAGCCGATGTGATCACGACCGATTTTGCGTATTACCGTTATCATGGCCGGACAGAACTCTTCGCTTCCTGTTACTCCGATACAGAGTTGCGTGAAGAAGCGAAGTTGATCACGCGCGCGGCTGGAGCCTGTCGTACCGTTTTCGTCTATTTTAACAACGATGCGTATGGGTATGCCGTGGACAATGCCCGAACATTGCGCCAGTTCTTGACATCGTCCAGCTTAGCTGAGTGATTCCTTCCGAGTGGGGTGGCTGTCATGGCTCAATTCGCGTGCCCGTTCGATCAAGCCGTCCAAGGCATCCATTGCTTCGCGCACGCGTTGCATCCGCTCGTGCAGCACATCCAACGTTCGATCGGTGTGTGGCTTTTGGACCATCTTCGCGGATTCATCATCGCAAGGATAAGACGCGTCTGGCTGTTGCGCTCGTTTATGCGGTGCATGGCATGACGGGGTATTGGAATGGGTCATGAGAGGAGACCTTTCGCTGATGTCAAAAGAGGCCATCGCCTCTCACGCAAGTTTCATGCTTCGCTGACGAAAGGCGGCGATGGGTTGGAAACGAGCAAGGGGTAACAGATGTTTCACGACAATCAAAGCCGTTTCTGTCGGATGCAGGCTGTTGATTTTCTCCGGTCGGAGGATGACAAGGTATCGAAATCTCTACAACGGATATCGAAAGCGATACTTCCTCAAGCAAACTGTGATGGCCGCTGGGGGTCCGATACTCGGACTGCTTGAAGTCCGTATGAAGATCATCATAAAAAGGGAGACGCCTTTGTCGGAAGGTTTCCTGTCGGTGATGGACCGAAGAGAGTATAAGAGACCCAGATAGGAGTCGATCGGTGCAGGCGATGAGACACCGTCGGCCTATCGTGGGGGTCATTGGTTCAGGTGAGCACGAGTGGGCGGAACGGGCTGTTCCGCTTGGGACGTGGCTCGCGACTCAGAACGTGCATCTGCTGACCGGTGGTGGAAAGGGTGTCATGGCTTCGGTCAGCCAGGCATTTTTCGAGGTGACGGCACGGGAAGGGTTGGTCCTGGCGATCCTTCCCGGTCGAGAAGGGGATCAACAGGGCGGGTTGCCAGAAGGCTATCCTAATCCTTGGGTCGAAGTACCCATCGTGACGCATTTACCGTATACTGGCGTGCGTGGCCAGCACCCGTTGTCCCGCAATCATATCATTGTCCTTTCTTCCACGGTGCTTGTCGCACTTCCCGGCAGCGAGGGCACGCTGTCGGAAATTGCTCTCGCTCTTCGCTATCGACGGCCGATCGTCGCATTTTGTGACCATCGGGAAGAATTTCCTGGGCTTCCCGCCAGGATACCGATTGGAAAAACCTTGGCTGAGATTCAAGCGTTTGTCCGCGTTCGCATTCGCGAATTGTTTGGAGATACGGATGATGGGGCAATACGGCATGAGCCTTAGAGAATGGGCCTTGGATACTCTTGAGCATCCTTTGCCCTGTGTGTAAACTCGGCGCATGAAATGGAGTGTGCTCTTGATTACAGTCACGATGTTGGCGGCGCTTCCAATCATCGGCATCGGGGTTTATTTGATTTATCTGGGAAGCTGTATTCAAAGCTTTTCGGAGGCTTCGTTTCAAATTTTGGAACGGATGCCTGGATGGCTCAACAATAGCTCGGCCTTTGCGCGACGACAGGCAATGCTCGCTCTCGGGATCATCGTGCTTATGATGGGGTTTCTTCTCCCTATGGGAATTTGGCTCATCATGTTCGATAACCCGAGTGGCTGGATGCCTTTCAGTCCCTGAATGCTCTCTGATCCCGCGCCAGCAAATAGGAAACACAAAGCCTGCGACAATTAGTTAGCGACCGAGTCAGGAAAGGGATATCTGAAGCACGGTCAAGCGACCGCCACATGGTCCTTGGTGTGCCTCATATTTTTTCTACGACGGTGTTTGTCGGTTCATTTGTCATTGTGCATCCTTCACAAAGGAGGAACGCTCATGAGTCGCGCTCTCATCACCGTTATGATGGTTGTCATCTTCATAGTCGTGCTCGGGCTGTCTTCCGTCGAGTCCAAGGACAAGCGCGAGTTTTCGAACAATGATGTGTAGGGAACATTCGGATTTGTCTTTGACGGCGTATTGATCGATCACAATGCTGGAACCAGTATGCCGATGGCAAAGGGACAGTATCGGAACTCGTGCGGACCTTGACCATCGGTGGAAAGGTCGAACACGCGAGGGCTCGAGGCATCTATGCCGTGAAGTCGGATGGAACAGGGGTCGCCGAATTTTTGGTGCAGACGATTGGTGCCGATGGGATGGTCGAATCCCGACGACTTGAACGGTTTAGGTTTGTGTTGATCAAGAATGCCAAGGTGATTCAATTCATCGGATTGGACATACAGGGGGCGAATGATGAGGATATCGGAGTCGGAGTTGTGTTGCGCGGAGAAGCGTCAAAACAATAGGCAAACCGACACGAGCGAGTCGGTGCTGCTGTCGATGCGCAATCCGAAGAAAGGGCTGATCGTCTTGGCGATAGCTCAGTGTGCCCGCCTTCCTGTCGATAAGAGAAATGGTGAATTGGGGAAGGCGGGTCCAGATGGATGATCAATGATCGTGGTCTACGGTACTCGGTTTCGCACGATCCACTGACGATAGCCATACAAGCCGATCAACCCGCTGCCGAGAAAAATGAGGCTTGACGGTTCTGGAACCGGCTGCGACGTTTGAGTGCCGGACGTTCCCGCAAACGTCTGACCTGCGTTGATCGTTCCGAAGGTGTTAGCGGAAACCGTCCAAGAAAAATCGGAAGCTTGGTTGCCGGTTCCGGTCAATTGAAGCGAATGACCGACCGGCGTCCCAGAAGATTCCGCAAGACCGATATCGCTGCTGATTAAGCCGTTGGCTGGTCCACTGGTTGCCGTAAATGAACCTTCGTAGCTCAAAAATTGGATGACGCTATTGCTGGCGTCAACGAGCGCAAGGCCGTCAGGACTGCCGTTTTGAATGCCTGGAATCAAAAAGGCGAGTGTGCCGAATCCGTTCGCCTGATCAGGGATGATTCCGTTCAACGCCCGGGTTTTGTAGTCCGAGCCAGTGCTCCCGTTGTACATAATGAGGCGCCAACCTCCAAGATCGGTTCCTGCCGGTCCGGTAATTTCAACGCCTTCACCGCTGTCGGCTCCGGAATTGTCGTAATGAATTTCGTTAACGAAGATACTCGTGGCATGTGCAATGTGCCAGGAAATGGTTGCCCAACCCAAGATGAGTGAAAAGATCAGCCAGTGACTACGAAGGTGTCGAATCGAGCGCATGAGGAACCTCCATGGTGGTGAGTGAACGGTTCCTTGTCATTTTGCAAAAGAAATGCCGAAAAAGCTTGTCGAACAACGTATCACACCATTTTGCTCGTTCTTGGAGATTCTTGAAGGTTTTGTGCTGTTGCGGGCCGTTGTAGAAGCGTGTTCCATGATACGGTGCGATGCCCGCGACTGTGCAGGCGCTGTGGGAGATTCAACGAAATGATGTCAAATCCGACAGGGTTTGTGAGCGAACTCGCTGGATAAGGGAAAAAGGCCTGAATTTCAAAGGATTGAATCCAATGTGCGCTATGATAACGCAACCGACAGATTTGACAGTGGATCGGGGTTTTCAGGGAACGAGCAACAGGTGGTCAAGCGGTTGAGAAGCCCGCGTATCGCTACGGGTAGGCATTACAGCAAGGTCCGTTTCGATGCTATCTTTTGCGGTTCCTTCGGTCGGCATTCATCACATTGGCACATGCGACGTAGGGCGGTGAAGGAATAGATCCCTGTATCGTGTCCATCGTTCCATTTGAGTCGCAACGCATACCGGCCAACGGGTTCGATGTCTTCCAGCATAATCAGCAGGGGAATCGAATCCGGTTGAATGCGTCGTTGACCGGTCCATTCATCCACGCAGGCAGCGCATGGGCATTGTTGGCGTAAGTAGCGAACGGGATACACGCCTTTGTGTCCATCGCTCCAGGCGATCCCGAGAACCCCTTTATCGATCCAATACATATCTCGGGGTTCGAGGTTATCCGGCGGTTCGGATGCGACTTGACTCGTGGATTCAGTCATCGCGCTCTCCTGCGATATCCAGTGGTCGATTTGCGGAAATGCGGTCCATAGTATTTATGACCGAGCCGACGAGACAGGGAGGGCGTATCGTGGCTCATCTTCTGCTGCCCAAGAGGCGATCTCGGGCAAGGGCGTTCCGAGAATGGTTCGGATAAAGGCGTCGAGGGCTTCTTCCACTTCGCGTCGCACTTGACCCGTTGCTCGCAATCGTGTGACGACAGGAAAGGGCAGTCGCTTGGCTTGATTGACGAAGGCGATGCTCCCAGGAGCCATGGAAAGGCAAGGCCCTGATTGGGTATGTCGGCATTGAGCGCAAATCATCCCTCCAGACCATGGAGCGAACCAGCCTCGCGCCGTTCCTAGCGAACTTCCGCAAGTGGTGCAACTCCCCATCTCGGGTCGAAATCCTGCATGATCGAGTACATGAATTTGAAAGACGAGCATGACTCCTTGAGGATCGGGTGTCGTGGTCAACGCACGCAAGCCGCCTACCAGTGCCTGAAACAGCGCTTCGTTGGGATCGTGATCCGCCGTGATCGCTTTGACCAAGGTGGCCATGCGGGCCGCTTGTCCCATGAGATGGAGATGTTCCCGAATCGCGCTAAAGCTTTCGAGAAGTTCAGCCTGACTGACCCGGGCTAAGGAAGTGGGTGTTCGCTCGAAAAGGGTGAGCTGGATCAGGTTGAACGGTTCGAGGACGCCTCCGAATCGGCTTTTGAGTTTTCGCGCGCCATAGGCTATTGCGCGAATTTTTCCCGCACGTTGAGAAAATCCGGTAATAATGCGGTCTGCTTCACCCCAACGCTGGCTGTGTAAAATAACGGCTTTAGAATTGAGAAGTGGCATACCGTCGTGGCGGTGGATTCGAGGATTTTGAGGTTCGTCTTCTCGTCAATACCCTAACTCGGTCAGGATTCGTTCGTTATCGCGCCATCCGGCCTGCACTTTCACCCATACCTTGAGATAAACATGCTTATGGAGCAGGTCTTCGATTGCGCGCCTGGCATGGGTCGCGATTTCTTTGAGCCGATGGCCGCGTTTCCCGATGACAATGGCTTTTTGGCTGGGTTTATCCACGAAAATGGTGGCAGCAATCCGTACCAGCTTGTCTTCTTCCAAGAACTCGTCCAAGCGAACGGCCACTGCATAGGGGAGTTCATCGCGGGTGTGCTCGAGGACCTGTTCCCGGATGAGCTCCGCTGCCAACTGGCGAACGGGTTGATCTGTGACATAGTCGTCTTCGAAATAGACGATGTCGCTCTCTGGGAGACAGGCTAAGGTGACGGTGAGCAATCGATCGAGTTGGCACCCTGTGTGAGCGGAGATAGGGATGATGGCTGTCCAAGGTCTGAGGCGATCGTATTCGGCAATCAGTGGAAGAAGGGTCGATTTTTTGACCAGGTCCACTTTGTTCAGCAGGAGAAAGACCCCGTAGTAGGGATGGCTACGGTTGGCTGCATCGACGGCGTCGATGACAAAGCGGTCTCCCGGTCCTGGTGATCGGCTGGCATCGACCATCACGTAGACGACGTCGGCCTCCTCCAGGGTACCCAGTGCCGTCTGGACCATTTTGGTGTTCAACCGATGATGGGGTTTATGGACGCCTGGCGTATCGATGACGACTAATTGTGCAGAGGGATAATGCCCTACGCCCATAATCCGTGTGCGGGTCGTTTGAGGTTTGTCCGATACGATGGCGATCTTTTGCTGGATCAGGGCATTGAGCAACGTGGACTTTCCCACATTAGGGCGTCCCACGATGGCGAGCGTTCCCCATTTCATCGGGGTGGAGTGGGTTGCCATCGCATCCGTCATGATTCGATCGGTAGGTTCGAGCATCGTTCCAGAGGTTGCGGCCTGAATTTCATTGTAGGGTTCCAGACCAGCGGGACGACAAGGAAATTCGACGAGGGGAGATGCATGTTCATTATATTATACATCCTCCACTCCCTCGGGGTAAGAGGAATGTGCATCAAGGCATTGACCAATGTTCAGGGCGCAGAGGTTTCAAGCGAGGGCTGGGGAACAACGAACTGATAGACCATGTCGTCGGGACGGACCATTCCTAACCGATTACGGGCAATTTCCTCTAATTTCAGAGGATCATGTTCCACGCGAACGATTTCTTGACGCAGCGCAGCGTTTCGTTGCTCGAGTTCGTGAATGTGGGTTCGAATCTCCTCGAGGGCTCGAAGGAGTTGGATGTACTGGGGGATGCTCTGATGGTCGAAGAGGATCGATCCGATCACGATCAATGTCGCAGCAGCAATGGCCAAGATCGGCATCCGTTGGGACAAGTCGGTCCGCAACCGGGAGGGGCTCTTGTAAGAGCGTTTTCGATTGTTTCGCATGACGTGGCTCCTCAGGGAGAACGGCGAAGTGCTTCCCATCCAGGATACAGGGCTGCTTGCCCCAGCTGCTCCTCGATCCGCAACAGTTGATTGTATTTCGCTGTTCGATCCGTGCGGGACAACGATCCGGTTTTGATTTGGCCGGCATTGCATGCGACAGCCAAATCAGCGATCGTTGTATCTTCGGTTTCTCCTGAACGATGGGAGACGATCACGCCGTACCCCGCTCGCTTGGCCATCTTCACCG
>RFGF01000126.1 GCA_003695915.1 Nitrospirota bacterium | reverse complement strand
GTACACCCGGCAACATCCCGAACCCGGCAGTTAAGCCCGCCAGCGCCGATGGTACTTGGGGGGCGACCCCCTGGGAGAGTAGGTCATTGCCAAGAGACTCGACACAGCCGCCCATTTGGGCGGCTTGTGTTTTTAAGCATTGAACTTCAGCCGAACCTCACCCTTGGTTACGGTGATCGCTTCCAATATCTGGCGCAAAACGCCATTTGCCTCCCGTGGTTGCTCCGACAACCACACCGCCACATCAACACCGCTCAGCTCAAGCATGGCATTAATGACCTGCTGGCGGTGTTTGTACTTCCCTTCAATCCGCCTTGCCTCTTCAACAATCTGTCTTTCTTCCCTGTCCATTTCTGCCCGGTAGCGCCGCAGGGCTTCCAGATCAATGACCCCCGCCAGGTATGCACGTTCAAGACGTTCACGTCGGATATCCAGCTCGTGTTGTTTGCGTTTCAGATGCGCGATTTCGTTTCTGTTTTCTATCGGCAACACCTCATCCGGGCCTTGCGTGCGAAGCGCATCCAGCACTATCTGTAAAGCCTCTGCGACTTGCACACGCAAATCAGCATCTGTGACCGAATTGCGGCATTGTCCCATGTTTGAACAACGCCATATCAGACGATCCGGCACGGAGCGAGGCCCATTCTGGTATCGCCACATGGATGCACCGCAAACTCCGCAGCGCACAAGGTGGCTGAACGCATTGGCGCGAATACCTCGGTAACGCCTGCCGCGCCTTGTCAATTCATCGAGTAACTGCTGATGCGTGTCATCGTCCCACAGGGGCTGATGGCGCCCTCGCGCCTTGACCATGTTGTCGCCGGTGTAGTCTCTGATGCGCTTCCCGGTGCGCGGATCCAGGCGCACGCGCGACACCCCAAAACGCACCCAGCCCGCATAGAACGGATTGGACAATATAGCACGCACCGTCTGTGGCCACCACTGCCGCCCTCTGGGAGGCGGGTAACCTTCCTCATCCAGCCATGCGATAATCTCTCGAATGGACGCCCCCCTCAGCAGCCGCTCTGCCATACCACGCACGGCCTGACTGGTGTGTGGATCGGGCTCTGGAATGGCGTCCCGATTGTGTTCCTGGCCGGGCGGCTTGCGATAGCCATAGGGTATTTGGTGTTGCAGGCCTTTTTGGGTCACGCGGCGGGGCATGGCATAGGCATATTTGCGGCGCAGGTCGGATATTTGCGCCCGACTGATGATTTGCGCCAGCCCCTGCATCATCCAGGCGCTATCCGTTGCATAGGGGGAATAGCGCTCCGGCGGCAGTGGCTCGATCGGCTGACTGACCGAATATATCTGCACGCCATAATGCGCCAGTGTGCGAGACACAGGGTCAAGCAATTCGCGCAAGCGGTTGTAGTCGTAGAGCACCAGCACATTGAAGCGCCCGTCATGGGCGTCGTCCAGCATCTGGCGCAGTTGAGGGATTTCGCGCTCGGCGTCGCGCAGGTTCACCCAGCGGGTGCGCGATTCGCCGGGCACGATGTACGGCCCAGCGGTTTCTTGCCAGCCCTTCCCATTGGCGATGACGCGGCAACGCTGCTCTTGCTCCGCAAGCGACACCTTGTCCCCGCTCGCCTGCGCTTCCGTCGAGACGGCAGCCCAGATTGCAAAGCGCATAACCTTTGTTTCATAACCGGGATGCGGTTCCTGTTCCCTGATATAGGGGAGGCCACCCCTGGCACTGGATTTTTTGCGTCCTGCTTGATGACGGCTATCGTGGCGTTGGACCTACGGTCTCTTTCAAAACCCCTTCCGTATCTTCTGTAACGCTGGAGCTACAGTTGTCCTCTTTTTTGAGGTCTTCCATGATTAGCGCCTCAATACTCATTGCCACTTGGACAGCCGAGTTTTCTTTTGGGCCCCGAGTCCGATGAAGGGGTGTTGTATGGTGTATGCCCTGAGGGTGGATGGGCAACAACCTGGAAAACTTTCTCTGTAGTAGCAGAATAGGAGGGACTATTGGCCATGCCAAAGCAATCACTGTACCTACGATTAGCCGATCACCCGCATCGCTTATCACATGAGCCTTGTGGACGGATATAATGATGCCTATTGAAAGATAGGCATATACTATCAGCGCAAGTGTCAACTCAGTCATACGTCTTTTCCTCCTTGATTTCTTTTTTCTCACGGTGAGCTATGTATCTTCGCAGCACATGATATTCCAGCGCTGTCATATCTCCTTTTGCGTTTCTCCTGTTTTGAAACAAGATCAAGTTAAGCGTGATGAATACGGTCAACGATGACGCGAAAGCCCAATCAATATGCAGGTGAGAAAACCAGTATTTTGCCAATAAGGCTATACCCAGGGTGATTATTACCAAAACAATGTGCCCTCGTTGTACGTTGGGAGGGGGAGATTTTGGAGAAAGCGCCCATATAAGTGAAACGAAAGCAAGAAGCGCCATTCGAAAGAAAGTATCATATGGACTCCACGACGAAGCTCTATGGTTCAGATACGGGTTGGCGAAAATATTGACGATATATAACGCAATTACAAAGAAAACACTGGGGTATGAGAATGCCAGAAACCTTTTTGGAAAAACAACAGCCAGAGGAAGCCTCTGGTTTTCCTGGTTTTTTGTTTGCTCCTCCGTTTCGCGATTTTCTTGGAACAGGTTTATAAGTTGTTCTTCCCGATACCTGTTTTCTCGATCCATCAAATAGACCAGGATGCCAATGCACAATGTGGTAATGGCTGCATATGCGGGAAGATATACTTCTTTCTTATCATACACCAAAATCATATAACCTGCAAATCCAAAATAGACGGCTCCAATACTGGCCCCCAAGGTATGTACTATTTCGTGTAAATAGCGATGCCTTGCGTATAGTCCCACACTGGCTCCCGCTCGATCAAGATATTGAGTGCCTTCGGTAAAAAGCAATTCGACGTATCGCCACTTAAATCTGTGATCCGTCCTAAACAACGGATGTTCAACCCAGCGTTGCCTCCATTTCTCTTTCAGAGTAATGTCATCGGCCGTAAGATCGAGCAAAGCAAGATCAATATCGCGCATCCGGCCTGGTATCAGCGCAAGTAAACCGTCCCGCGAATAGGGGGAATTCCAGCGGAGGAAAAAATACACCTGGTAGATCATAAAGCCAATGGGGACTCCCGAAGCTGCTATCAGGATCGTTGCCAGTACGCCTATCACTTTATCCATGGCGGTAAGGTTGGTTATCAGAGCGCTCAGAGATGGGAAAATATAAGGGCCGGGGGTGCTACTTGAAACGGCCACATCAATGATTACGAAAACACAGAACGATAACAAAGCCACCCAACCTGGAACCACCCATCTTGCGAGTTTTGTCAAATCCTCGTTGCCCATATCCTGTCCCGATTTTCGCCAGAGACGAAGTTGACCATTCTGTTCCTGTGAAACGTTACTGCCCCTCTCTCATTCTGTGCGCAGCCTGGATTATCCAGTTCCGCGCCCAATTCGGGCGCTTGACCCCATAGAACACCCCATGAGTTCCCCCAGAACCAGCAATCTCCAACGTGCCAAAATCAAAAAGCCTTCCGAGTATCCCTTGCTTCACCTGGATGCTTTCCAGTTGCGGCAATCTGATTTCCAACACCTGCTTTCGCAAGAAACCCGTCTTAGCGACAATTCGATATTGGGTGATATATAGATGGGTGGTCGTGAATATCGCCAGTACGCGCGCCAATGCCACGATGCCCGTCAGGAAGAAGAATGGCGTGACGCAGAAGGTTCCACCCAGAATAAGAAGGTCTCTAACGGCATTGGGTGGATTGTCCGGCGTGGCAGTCAGCGCCACGAAGGACAGAACCAAAGCGAAAACGCTCAGGAAGAAAAAGAACAGAGGCACAAGAAACAACGCCCGTGATATGCGCAGACGAAACAGTATCCTTTCTCTTTCATTGTCCATAGCAGTCCCCTTATTTCGTTTGCGAATCTCGCAAGGCAAACAGGATGCTTGCCAGTCTTTTCTGCGTCGCTTCCATTGCCTCAGCCGTGCGCCAGGAATCGTGGGCGATGTCCATGAAGATGTCCAAAATCTCCGCGTAGGTCATCAGGGCGAGCGCGAAGATGGCGCACCCTACCCCTACGCCGATGGCGATCCAGCGCACCTGCAGGTTGACGATGGACACGTATACGGCAGCAAGCAGCAGCAACACCATCACCCCGCTGACAAAGCGGGCAACCATCTGCAGAGCTTCCAGCACGGGATAACTTGGCTCATCCATTTACCACCCTCGCCAGGACCGAATGACCATATGGTTGATTTGTTCGAACCATAGAGACAGAGACGATCCTTCCGCGACCACTCTCGCGGGCTTCCCCAACGGCACCAGTGAAGGGGTAAAGCATCGAAGTTCGGTCGAATTCCCGACCGCCATCTCGATAGTGACGATACTTGCTGTCGTGTATTCGATTGCAGGAACCCCAGTTGGATAGGGATAACGAACCAGAAAGACCTCGTTGTCTCGTTGAGCAATGATCTCGGTGTTACCCGGGCACTTCCCGGGGTTGCTTTCGTACATGGTCTGGCAGGCCCCATAAGGCTCAATGTGAATCGTGGTCTGCCCATCCGGGCTAAGCACCTGATTCTGACAGGCGGACAGACGCCGGAACCGCCAGCCCCGGGGCGCGTAGAAGCGCACCCCATTGCCAATCGGGATGGTCTGCCACTGGGCGCCTTGCGGATACCACACAGAGGTTGGGGTCGTAGTGACCAGCGCCAGCCGCCATTTGGCAGGCACTTTCCCTTCCACAGAGGCCCACGCCAGCGCCATGACCAGCACCAGGCAGCCGCTCACGAGCAGAAGGACGGCGAAGGCTGCTACCGGGTTCAGCGAGCGGCGACGTCTTGGCATGGCGCTATGCCGATAATTCAACCCACACGGGGAAGAACACGTCCGCCAGCAATATCACCACCAACCAAGCCAGCAGTATGATTAGCATGGAGAATGCCATGGTGACCAACGCGGTTTGCAGAAAGAGCAAGGCAATGTCTTTTGATGGGGTAACAAGGTGCAATACCCAGCCCACTGCGGAGATTATGAGGATGGAACTCATGACTGCTTTGCCAGTCGGCGTGATCAGGCGTGGGTTCCATGTGCAATCTTCCCGCCGGAATGCGGTAAGCACAAATTGGACCCAAGCAATCGCGATAATGGCCGAGAGATAGTATTGAATGGTCAGGACTATCTGGGGATGTTGGAACGCCGCCGAAAAGATGACGACGGTTGCCGGCGCAAAGGGAACAGCCACCCGGGGCACAATAATGGCCAGCCGCTCCTTCATTGGTTGGCATAACCCCATATTCTCTATTGCTTCATGTATGTTCCTTATTGCTTCGCTTTTTGCTTTCAGCACCCTGGCAACTGCGATGGAAATGCCCACCCAGGGCATTTCGTCATTTTGAAAAAAACTATATATTTCTATGATTACACTGAGACAGAGGGTTTTGAGCGATCGCCACATATCATCCCTCCTGAAATGCGGAAGCGCTTCTTCGCTCTCGTTCCTCC
>RFGF01000125.1 GCA_003695915.1 Nitrospirota bacterium | reverse complement strand
CTCTTGGGCAAAGGCCTGGCGAAATCCAGTTTGCGCCGCCAAATCCCGCAGCCGGCGTTTCGTTGAAAGCGAAGCCAGCAACGATGCGGGCTTCGTCCCAAAGGCGATGATGCCTCTTCTCAAAGTTCAAGAGCCGGGAGGGCCTGAGCCACCAGCGAAAGGGCATTCGTCGTCTGGTCGCTCGTACCGAGGAAAGCTTTGGAAAAAAGCACGAAGGAGTTCGGGGTTGTTCCAGAGATAGCCCACTATCAGGGCATAGACGATACCGACCGCCAAAAGGCCAAAGAGATGCCGGCCAATCCGCAACGACAACAGACGAATCCGAAACCGCCAGTTTGTCGGATGCCGCCAGGGTGGCCCCGAGCACGAACGGTCAGCATCCAAAAGAGCGGCCAACAGATGCTCTTCTTTCTGATGATGCCAGGCATTGAACCATAGCGCCTGAAACCCGTATCGTGATAAATTGGCTTTGAGCAGGTTCATCAACGAACTTTTCCCTGTCCCCCATTCTCCCGTCACGGCGATCGTCAGCGGTGGCTGGGTCTGTTCATGTCGTAAAAACCGCGATAGCCCTCGGGCAATCACGGAAAAGTGCAATGGATCAGGCTCGCCTGCATCCAATGGCCTATCGGAGACCAAGGCGCTGGAGACAGAGATCTCCGATGGTCGAAGCGCGCTCTGAAGCCGATATGCCCAAAACAAAAGAAGCATTGGGATTCCGCATCCCAGGATCCAAAACCATGGTGCAGGCCATCGCACGTAATGAATCGATGCCCAGGTCGCCCCGCCATCGGCCGTGGTAAGAATCGTGCCGTTCTCGCCCGCCGCCCATCCCTGGCACGGCGAAACAAACGCGACACTGCTTAACCAGGCTTTCGTCCCACTGCGTTGCGCCTGCCAGGTTGCCCCGCCGTCCGTCGTGGCGAGTATCGTGCCCTCATCCCCTACCGCCCAGCCCTGGCGCGGCGAAACAAAGGTCACGCTAAATAGCACTTTGCTGGTCCCGCTGGCCTGCGCCTTCCAAGTGGCCCCGCCATCCTGCGTGGCGAGTATCCTACCGTCTCCCCCACAACCCAGCAGAGCTGATCATTCCAACAGTCAATGCCATTAAATGCACCCCAGCTCATAAGAAAGATGTCGGGGACGACCTTAACTTCGCCGGCACGTGGAGCTTGAACAGCCGCATGCGCCTCGTCGATCCAATCGAACGACCGGATACCCTTGTCTGCTTGCGAGAGCTGCTGAGGTGGCCTTTCAGGCATGTCTCGACCATATTGCTGGGACCAAGTCCTGCTGCCATCGGAACTGTGGACGATCAAAAATTCCATGCCCACCGTCCAGATGTTCTGGCCATCAGCGCTTACGAAAACATCATGAATATCGGCATTGATGATCGGCAAACGTTTGAATGCATTGCTTTCTTGTGGATAGAGCCACCACGAAGTATCGATGAGATTCCAGGGAAACGGCAGGGTCGGCCTTCAGGCATCGGGGTGTGGAGCCTGAGTGAAGGCGATGAGAATGCTACCTGCAAAAAGGCACAAAGCTATGCCGATTAGCCAAACGAGACGGGGACGGACTTTCTCACTGGTCATAGATGCCTGCCCATTTGGTCTGTCGAAAAAGCGTATCACTCTGGTATTGAAAAGTCATGAAGCTTGCGATCTTCCTCGACCGGTAGTTTGAATTCACAATGCATCAGCGGATAACTATCGGTTAGCTAGGAAGGGACAGGCCTTGGAGAAGCATGAGTGGCTTCATGACGAATTTGGGAATCAGACCTTGCAGCGCAACTCCCTCTTCTCATGTTCCCTGCTTGAAAATCCCAAAAAGCCGGGACGATTGGCGACGAAAAGGAGGACATTAAGGCAGAGCCTATGCGTTCCACAAAGCCCGACCTCTACCATATGACCACCATGTGACCACGGACCATCTGATCTTTTTCCGCCTCACGCTCTGACTATGGTTCCGCCCTGCTGTCACCGGCTTGGAGCCAGTTAGCCGGTATGAAGGAAAAGACCTTGCCGCTGGGATAGTTCCTCGCCACACCGACCGGAGACTCTACTAATCCGAACGGCTATGCCGAATCGTTCGTCGAGACATGCGGACCTCTCCGCCTCGGCTTCCTGGTGAGCGTGTTCACGTTTTGTACGAGATCGGAGATGGCAAAGGGGCGGGCAAGGATCGCCAGATGTGGATGCACCTTCAGCTTGTCTTCAGGAATGGGATTCGGCTGCATCGCACTGGTCAGCAGCAGCACAGGCGACAACGTCATCCGTGCCAGCGCCAGAATATCCTCTCCGTACTCTGAGAGACCGTGGGTATCGATGATCACGAGGCGAGGGATGACGCCCCGTTGCAGCAGACGGAACGCCTGCACCAAGGACGAGACCGGTAGGACATCGTAGCCTTCCTCTTGGAGTTGTGCCGAAATCAGTGCCCGCAATCGGGTGTCGGGCATGACGAGAAGCACATCGGGGACAGGTCCAGGGCGTTCCGGCACAGCGCACGACTCATTCGAAAGGGCCTGGGTCAGCGACGGGTCAGCTCACATCGCCGAGAACCAAGGCGCTTCCTGGTCGGATGACGAGGACTGTTGGCCTAGCACATCGAAGAGAAAGGCGTAGTCGAGCGCAATTTCCTCGTAGGGTTTGAAGCGTCCCGAGGCCCCGCTGTGACCGGCTTCCATATTCGTTTTCAGGATCAAGCGATGGCAGTCGGTTTTGAGTGCGCGGAGTTTGGCGACCCATTTAGCGGGTTCCCAGTATTGCACCTGTGAATCATGGAGTCCGGCTGTTACGAGCAAGTGGGGATACTCTTTGGCTTCCACGTTGTCGTAAGGCGAATAAGACAAAATGTAGTCATAAAACACTTTGTCGTGCGGATCGCCCCATTCGTCGTATTCCCCGGTCGTCAAGGGAATGGTCGGATCGAGCATCGTGGTCAGAACATCGACGAAGGGGACCTTGGCGATAATCCCGGCGAACAGGTCCGGGCGCATATTCATCACGGCGCCCATCAAGAGTCCACCGGCGCTTCCTCCCATGGCAAAGAGCTTCTGAGGATGGACATATTGCTGTTGAATCAAATATTCGGCGCAGGCGATAAAGTCCGTGAAGGTGTTCTTTTTCTTGAGCAATTTGCCGTCTTCGTACCACTGTCGCCCCAATTCCTCTCCACCTCGCACGTGCGCGATGGCGAAGACGACACCCCGATCCAACAGACTGATCCGCGCAGCACTGAAGCTGGCGTCGATGCTGATGCCGTATGCCCCATACCCATACAGCAAAAGGGGATGCTCACCGGTCCGGGCAAACCCCTTGCGATACACCAAAGAAATCGGGATGGATACACCGTCCGATGCCGGTGCGGACAATCGTTCTGTCTGATAGTTCTGCGAGTCGAAGCCCCCCAACACTTCATCCTGTTTGAGAAGGACCGCTTCGCGCGTTTCCATATTGTAATCGTAAATCGATAAGGGCGTTGTCATGGAGGTGTACTCGTATCGAAGCGTGTTCGACGACAGTTCGTAGTTGTCCCCGAACATCGCCAGATAGGCCGGCTCCGGAAACGTAATGTCGTGTTCGCCCTCCCCGTCCCATGGTTTGACTCGAAGATGCACGAGCCCGCGCTTTCGTTCCTCCACGACAAGATAGCGATCGAACACTTCGAATCCTTCGAGCAAGACGTCCTCTCGGTGGGGCACGAGTTCCTGCCAGTGCTCCTTTCCGGGATTCGCCACGGGCGCCGTCACCAGACGGAAATTGGTGGCACGATCGTTGGTGCGAATGACGAAGCGATCTCCGATATGCTCCACGTCGTACTCGTGGCCTCGCGTGCGAGGCAGAATGATCTTAGGCGTGCCGAACGGATCATCGGCGTCGAGGTACCGGTATTCGCTGGTGATGGACTGCTCGGATGCCAAAAATAGGTAGCGCCGGGATTTGGATTTCCATACATGAACAGAAAAGCTCTCGTCCATCTCTTCGTACACCAGTTCGTCATGGGCAGGATCGGTCTCCAGCACATGGCGATAAATTCGATGGGACCGTAACGTGTCCAGATCGTGTTTGCTATAGAAGATGGTCCGGTTATCGTTCGCCCACGTCATGTTCCCCGTGAACTGAGGGATCACATCGGACAGGTGTTCGCCGGTTGCGAGCTGCTTCACGTACATTGTGTAAATCCGACGTCCTTGGGTGTCGACGGCGTAGGCCAACAGATCGTGCTGGGGACTCACCGCCCAATTCCCGATGACAAAGTACTCATGTCCTTTCGCCAACTCGTTGCCGTTCAGCATGATTTCTTCAGGCGCCTCGAGCGTACGGTGCTTCCGACAATAGATCGGATATTCGCATTCCGTTTCATAGCGCACATAGTAGAAATACTCATCCATTCGGAAGGGAACCGAGGCATCGGTCGGCTTGAGTCGGCCTTTCATTTCCCGAAACAATGTCTCTCGCAGAGTACGCGTATGCGCCATGACCGCTTCCGTATAGGCGTTTTCGGCCTGGAGGTAGGCCAACACCTCTGGATTGTCGCGCTCTCTGAGCCAATAATATGGATCGATGCGCACATGCCCGTGCATCTCCAACCGATGCGGGATGGCTTTGGCTCGAGGTGGCACAACTCCGGAAGAACCACAATCGTGAGTCGATCGATCATCGGACATAGCACAGCACCAAGATCTTAGTCCTCGTCGCTCCGTCGCAGTGCCGCTCGCTGTCGTTTGACGAGGGCGCGCCTCTTTTTTTCCGCCAATCGTCGTGCTTTTGCCGCGGGTGACATTCGAGTGGGCACGCGGGGGCGTGGCGGGGTGAGCGCCTCGCGCAGGAGGGTCACAAATCGCTGGATCAGTTCCTCGCGATTCGCCTGTTGGCTTCGATAGCGTTGGGCATGGAGCTGCAGCACGCCGTCTCGCGTCAAGCGATGGCCTACATACTCGGCGATGCGCTGTTTTTGCGAATCGGTCAGGCTCGGAGAACGGCGGACATCAAACTGAAGCGTGACCCGCGTGCTCGCTTTGTTGACATGTTGCCCACCCGGCCCCGCGCTTCGCGAAAAGGAAAAGCGCAATTCGCGCTGGGGGATCGCCACGGAATCGGTAATGACAAGATCCGAAGATGTATCGCGATGCACCGATCATCTCTCGCTGCGAAGATCCCTGTCCGGCTTCAAATACGAGGCCAGCTCAGACCATAGCGATGGGAACAAGCGCCGAATCCGGTCTCCGGTTCCGAACTCCCGATCACGAGAATCGAAGGCCGGGACAGCGACTTCGCTGATCAAGCCGAACTCCCCGGCCTCCAACACCGTTGCCTTCCATGTGCCTCCCGAGACCACGATTTGCAACTCATGCCCGCGCGCGAGGTCCGGACCCAATACGCGACGAGTGAGGCGACCATCGGGCGTGATCAACAAATACGTCAAGGGAGAGCCGGCATGAAAGCAATGCACGATATCGGCTTTGTTCACATGCAAATATCCAAGGGGGCTCTCTGCCGTGAGCATGTAAAACATCGTGCTATAACGAGAGTCGGGTTGTCCATCGCAAGAGATATCGCCCAGCCGATCCGCTCCGATCGATGGGTAGACGGGACGATAAAACCCGCCCTCGTCATGGGCAATGAACCCTAAATGATGAACGAGTTCACGAGAGGAAGGTAACGATGCCATGCCCGAAACAATCTGCTCGGTGGATAACCATACTCAAGATCGATATCGTTGACAAGCTCACCTGACCGGCATCTCTCAGTCGAAGGGAAGAACCGAAGCGAAGTCGGAACTGCGCACCGTGGCGACCGGCGCGCAAGTGGAGATCCACGATTAATGTTCGGGCATCCGAGGATGGTTCAGAGCGCAAGATGTCATGAACGTTCTCGGTCCATGCATTTCCCTCATCCGATCGTCTGGGGTTGCTTCCACACTTTTGCTTCATTCTGTGCCTGGATCCGAAGTCCGGACTACGACTACTTTGCCTGGACAGCGAAATGGAAACGACGTGGCATCCGGGGTTCCATGGAAACATGGAGAAACTTGGAGCGGGTGAGGGGATTCGAACCCCCGACCAACGGCTTGGGAAGCCGATGCGCTACCACTGCGCTACACCCGCCCCATCGTATGAAGAACGCCATTCTAGGAATGGTTAAGGTCCAAGTCAAGCAAACCGACCTTCCTACTCTTGTTACCGGGAGAACCGAACATACCCATAGCCCTGCTCGCATTTCAAAGCCGCTCGGCCTCACTGCATCAACCGGTTCCCGAGCGCCATTCGATCCTGGCAAACTTTCGTTTCCCGATGCGAAGCTGATGCGGGCAGTTAGAACGCAGGGTCACCTCGGCATGGGGATCGCTGACTTTTGCACCATCGAGCCATATGGCACCTTGCGCGACTAAACGACGCGCCTCGGATTTGCTCGGAATCAGCCCGGTTCGCATGATGAGATCGACAATCCCCATCTTGGGTCCTTCTTCTCCGGCGAATTCCTCTTCGCACAGAAGAACGACGACATCGGGATGCTCGGGAAACTCTTTGGTCTGAAATCGTTGTTGAAAATCCCACCTCGCTTGACGCGCCGCCTGCTCGCCGTGATATTGACAGACGAGGCGCTCAGCCAGCGCAAGCTTGGCCTCCATCGGGTGCTGGCTCTTGATCTGATCGAGATCGTCGGTCGTGAGCAATTCATAATACCGCAGCATCAGCGTATCGCTGATCGACATGAGTTTTCCGAACATCTCAGCCGGTGGATCTTCGAGCGCAATATAATTTCCCAAACTCTTGCTCATTTTGCGCACCCCGTCGGTACCTTCGAGCAGCGGCATCGTGATGACCGTTTGAGGCCGCTGGCCGTAGTCGCGTTGGAGATCGCGGCCGACCAACAGGTTGAATTTTTGATCCGTCCCGCCTAACTCCACATCCGCGCGCAACACGACAGAGTCGTACCCCTGAATCAGCGGATAGAGGAACTCGTGAATGCGAATGGGCTTTTGTTCTCGATATCGGATCGAAAAGTCGTCCCGTTCCAACATCCGTGCCACGCTGTAATGCGAACACAGTTCGATCATCCCTTCGGCTTTCATGTCGCTCATCCATCGACTGTTAAATTCAATGCGCGTCGCAGCAGGATCGAGGATTTTAAAAATCTGCCGCTCGTACGTCTTGGCGTTGGCGAGCACCTGCTCTTTCGTCAAAGGGGGACGGGTTTCCGACACGCCGGAAGGATCCCCGATCATCCCGGTGAAATCGCCAATCAGGAAAATGACTTCGTGCCCTAACATTTGAAAATGCTTGAGCTTTTGGATCAACACGGTATGTCCGAGATGTAAATCCGGAGCTGTGGGATCGAATCCGGCCTTGACGCGGAGCGGGCAATGCTCCTCGCGCGAACGGATTAATTTATCCTTCAGGTCGTCGAGCTGAATGACTTCGACTGTACCTCGGAGGATCATCTCCAATTGTCGATCAATGTCAGGGAACATGATCGTGTTCGGTGAATGCGGCATCGCTATCCCGGATTCAGTGTGTCGACGGGAAGACCGCGATCCGATCGGCCAACTGAGCCAAGCGTCTCTGCCCGATCCCTTCGACAGCCAGGAGATCCTCCACGCGCTCGAACGGACCCTGTTGCATGCGCCGTCGAACGATGCGCGCGGCCAGGACAGGCCCGATGCCGGGAAGCTGTTGCAACTCTTCCACCGTACTGTGATTGAGATCCAGTATTCCCGGTAGACGGACCCGAGCAAGGGGCGCTCCGCTTTCCTGTGTTCGTTGAGTGTCGACCTGATTGGAAGGCGAGAATCCCGTCAACGCCTGCTCCGCCGAATTTTGGGACTCTGGCAACCCAAACCAGAGAGCGGTGCCCAGCCCCCCGATCATGATAACGATTTTCAAACCGAACGAGATCCACAATCGACAAGCGGAGAGACGAGGAGAGCGAGTATCGCCTGCGCCATCAGGGCAAGTGAGCACAGGCGAGTCATTGAGAATGTTGTCGTCGGACATGTCGAACGTGCGCTGTGTCTCGATTCATATTCGCTTTCGGGCTTGATGAATAGCGAACCCTTCGACATCTTCCGCCGCTTCCATGAGCCCTTCGGCAAACGTGGGATGGGCATGAATCATACTGCCGATCGTATCGGCTGTGGCACCCATTTGCATCGCTAAGGCGGCTTCATGAACCAGATCCGTGGCATGGGTCCCTACGATATGCACTCCCAAGATTGTTTTCGTTCCAGCATCGGCGATCACTTTGAACAGTCCGGTCGTTTCGTCCACGGCATGTCCCTTCCCTAGCCCCGCATATTTAAACCGTCCCACCACCACCGAACGGCCCTGCTCGCGAGCCTGCTGTTCCGTCAAGCCGACCCGTCCGATTTCCGGAAGCGTGAAAATTCCGGCAGGGATCACGCGCTCGTCGAAGGCTATCGGTCGCCCGAGGATATTGGCCACCGCCACTTTTCCCTGTGCTGAGGCGACATGGGCTAACATGGCTTTGCCGACCAGGTCTCCGATGGCATAAATACCCGGAACCGTGGTCTGCATCCGTTCGTCGACAGCGACTTCTCCGCGAGGCCCCAATTGAACTCCCACAGCATCGAGGCCGATCCCTGCGGTATTGAATGTGCGGCCGATGGAAATCAGCGCGATCTCTGCATCGAGGCGCTGCCCCGAACTCAATTCGGCATGAACCAGTCCCTTCTCCAGACCCACATGGGCCACGGTCGTCCCTGTCAAGACTTCTACCCCTCGCCTCTTGAGCTCACGGGTCAGAAAGGCTGACACCTCTTCATCTTCGAACGGTAGCACCGTCGGCATCATTTCCACCACGGTCACCCGTGCACCGAGGCCACTGAACAAACAGGCAAATTCACAGCCTTCGACCCCCCCTCCCACGATCAATATAGTCTCTGGCACCCTAGTCAGATCCAACGCCTCTTTGCTGGTCAGCACGTGTTTGCCATCGATCGGAAACATGGGAAGATTCGGCCAGTTCGTCCCTGTCGCCAGAATAATGGCATCGGCTTGCACGGTCGTTTCCGATCCATCGGGCTTGGCAACGTGAATCGTCCGCTCGTTCACCAGGCGCCCCGTGCCCTGAAGGTGAACAATGCCCCAGGTTCGAAACAACGTCGCGATGCCCTTGACCAGAGTCCCCACCACGTCATTTTTGCGCTGGATCATACGAGGAAGGTCGTAGGTGACCGCACCGTGGATCCGCAGGCCCATGGCTTCGGCTTTGCGCACCTTTTCTCCCAGTTCAACCACCGACAATAAGGCTTTGCTAGGAATACAGCCCCAATTCAAGCACATGCCGCCCAACGCCTCGCGCTCGATGACCGTGACGCGGGCCCCGTACTGCGCCGCCCGGATGGCCGCCACGTAGCCCCCCGGTCCTGCACCCAGAATGGCAATATGGATGTCCGTCGGCATGGTCAGGTTTGCGTTTGCAGATATTCTTCGTATTGCGTGTTGGTCATTAAGCGGTCCACCTCAGATGGGTTGGCGAGTTCGATCTCCGCGATCCATCCGCGTCCATATGGGTCCTGGTTGAGCAGTTCAGGATGATCGTGCAGTTCGTCATTCACACAAAGAATCGTCCCGCTAACCGGCGTATAGAGCAGACTTGTGGCCTTGGTGGATTCGATTTCGCCGATTTCTTGCCCGGCGGTCACGGTGGCTCCAACCTTGGGAAGTTCGATAAACACGATGTCACCCAAGGCTTCCTGAGCAAAATGGCTGATGCCAATCGTCGCGCGGGTTCCTTCGACGCGAACCCATTCGTGTTCTTTGTGATACCGAAGATCACCGGGCACCATGCATGCCTCCTTCGTCAGATCGATAAGCGATGAATGCTGACCTCAGTATCACGGTTCTAAAGAAGGCACGATCGTTTGTCAAGAAACTCGGCGGTCACTCGTAGACGATCCCGATTCGTGGCGACGACACCCCATGGCTGTGCCTTGGAACGCGGACACTGGATAATACACGTTCCAGAAGCGAGGCGGACGCCCTGCGCGACAGCGAAAACCACACATCTCTGGTGTCGCCGAGAGCGATGAAAAACGGCTCGACGGCGTTTCCATGGAAAAACTCTGAGACAGACACCGACTCGCCGCTCGCATCGAGGATACGACAGTCCTCATGCGAATGATCTACTAGGATGACCATCATAAAATCCCAATGCCATCGCGCCGTTTCGAGTGCATCCTCGCCCAAACATCCCAGAGCCACATGCGGCTTTTGCACACTCAATAGATGCACACTTGCACCGATGTCCAGCGCTGGCTTCACGCGTTTGAGTTGTTGCCTCAATGTATGAAGCAGACGCAACCGTTGCCGCATTTTCCATCCGGCCCATCGCCAAAATTCCGGCACAACCGCCATGGTCGCTCCTTCGAGCCGTGCTCCCTGTTGCTGCGAGGAGGGTAACGCGCCATTTAGTTCAAAGAGTGTATGCGGAGTAAACGAAATCTCAAACGCTCTCTCGAACGCTTGCCACGCTTCCGGAGAAAATCCCTCATAGAGTCCGAGCGGAGGATCGGCAAGAAACACAAGCCCGTCGGGATCGAGCTGAACGATTCCACGGAGCACGTGAAACATAAAGGCTTGATACTGGGGATGGAACAGATCGAACCATGGCGAAGGTTCGAGCGCACGCTGTGCAGGACGATAACGACGATCGCGCCAGTCTTTTGGTGGGGCGTTGTGTAACGCCCCCAGACATCGGAGAGGGACGCCGACATACACGCGCAATCCTCGTGCGCGTGCCGTGCGAATCCATAAAGGCAAACGATCATCCAACTGCGATACCTGAAAAGAGAACGACGTGAGTGTCGGGGCCTGATCAACCGTATGATCGGATATTGAACAGCCGAGATCGATGAGTACTGTGTTGAATCCATTTCGTGCAATGCGACCAACCGATTCCTCGCGGCGATCGGCATTTTCGACGATCGCGGCCACTGCAAGTCGCAGAGCCCGTACCGAACCCTGCCGTTCATCGACGTGGTGTAGCCGCTGCTCGATATCGGCCAGTCGCCGTTCCGCCGATACGCGATATCGTCCTGTCGGAGCACCCTCGATGAGCGTCTGATACTGGGTCAGGGCCTCGCGCCAAGCGCCCTGCTCTTCGAAAGAGCGGGCCAACCACCAGAGCGCTTCCTCCTGCAGGGGAGTGGTAGGATAGAGACGCAACATGCGGGTCAAACGTTGCACAACGGCTTGATACGCGCCTTGCTCGAATTCTCGTCGTGCCTGGTGCAGAATGCGTTCCTGCGCCCGAAGCCGGATCTCGTCCAAGACGTGTTGGCGGTAGGATGGGCCGGCACAGGCGGAGACCGCAAGCATGAGGATCAGGCACCGCGTCATCAAGCCAGCAGCCGGTTGCCTGCTTTTCTTACCACCCATACGGAACAGCATACGATCCCAATGACGCAATGACTCACAGCCCATCACCGACAAGCGAGGGATAATTGAGGAACCGATGGAACTCGCCTCGTTCCTCGGCTTTCGGAGCTCAACCGCCGGCGAATTCCATCGAGGCGAAAAAGTATTGGATCTCGAACTGCGCAGTCTCCGGGGAGTCCGAGCCATGAACGGCATTGGCTTCGATCGAAGCACCGTACACAGCGCGAATCGTTCCCGGTGCAGCCTTGGCCGGATCGGTGGCACCCATCAGATCTCGATTCCGCTTGATGGCGTCGTCACCCTCCAGCACCAACACGACGACAGGTCCTGAGGCCATGAACGTCGTCAGGCTGTCGAAAAACGGGCGTTCCCGATGGACAGCGTAAAATCCCTCTGCAACGGCTTTGGTCATTCGCAACATCTTCATAGCGATAGGACGAAGCCCGGCTTGTTCGTACCGATGAATAATATCCCCGATTACTTGCTTGCGCACAGCATCGGGTTTGATGATGGCGAGCGTTCGTTCAGACATAGGTGATCCTTCCTTTCTGATGAAATGAAAACGCAACCTCCTCGATTCGGCAGTCAACTACTGGAACCCGCGCATTGTCGAAACGCACCCGAACGGATGCAACGACAAAGACTGTCGAAGCGTTCCGGATCAACCGGCTACAATCACATCCACTTCGGCAGGCTCTAACACTACTTCAACGGGCATCTCGTTCGGCTCGGGATATCGATCGAGAAGACTCAAGCGATATTGTGACCCGCCTCGGAGTTCGGCAGGCAACGCTGAGCGGGTCAACGATTGCGACTCCCTGGCCTGACGGTTGACGAGAATGCCTCCCTGTTCATTGGGCGCAAGTGATGACTGACGTTTCAGGATCATAATGGGATGTGCGTGGTCGTGCAGATCGAGACGCCCCTCATCCTGGAGCAGCGGCATACTCAATTTCAGACGATTCACGCTCGTAATAAATGCCGTCAAATCGAAGCTCGCGGATTCCCAATCCGACGGACGGGTATGGACGACATGGAGCCGGCGACGAAAGCCATATTCGTATCCGATCGGGATCATGAGACCGGCCGAAAACGTCGCCGCGAACGCATAGCGTTGTCGCTGCACTGCTTCGCTTCCGCCGGATTCCGCCGCCAACCGTTCGGTATCGTGCGTTTCCGGAAAGGAAACGGATGGAACGTCTTCGAACTCGCGGTGCTGATCGAGGCACCAGCGATCAGAAAAATTCCACCATTTCGAGCTATTGCAAAAAAACTGAAATCCCGCCGCTCGCAAGGCACGTGTTTGCTCGATGGTGCATCCCAAATTCTCAGCCCAAAACAAGGCCTCCGGATTTCGTCTTCGCGCCCGAGCGATCAACATTTGCCACAGAGCAACCGGAACTTTATATGCGGCATCGCACCGAAACCCTGTGAATCCGAGGTCCAAATAGGTGTCAACGAGACGCCCCCAAAATTCCCACAACCCCTCGCGATCGGGAGAGGCTTCGTTATCGACCTCCGCGAGATCCCCCCACACCTCCTTCTTGTGTGGATCGTCCGGATCGATGGCGTACGGATGCAGAATCTGCCCGGCTTCGTCACGTCGGAACCACTCTGGATGCTCGGTCACCAATGGAGAATCGATGGCTGTATGATTGACGACCAGATCGATCATGACATGAAGGCCGCATGCCTCGATCGCCTGAACAACCGGGACGAGGAGCGTCAATTCCTGTTGACGTGTTCCCTCCGGGAGAAACTCCGGATTCACCCGATCATAATGTTTAATAGCGTACAAGCTGCCGCTCATCCCCGGTTCGTGGATCGGATTGATGTACAACCAATTAAAGGACATGCCAGCTGCACGCTCGGCATGCACAGGCCAGCGATCCACAGGGCCGACGATCTTGGGGAACAGATTATAAATGATCGGGGTCCTCAGATGGGCTGCGATCATCGCTTCATGTCTCCGCCGAACCCGCCCGCGATGGACGGGTATCCGGGCCTGGTCCTCGAGTCAGCACGATTCGGCTGAGCTGTTTGACATTGGCGCACAGATCGCCCAACCCAGGTGCGAGCAGCCGGAACGGTCCGCCCTGCTGAATAGGCAACGGCTGTCCGTCGATCTGATACAAAATGACGCCGTAACGACGCGCCTGCTCGATGGTCAAGCTGACAGCGTATCGATCGTCTGCTGAATAAAACGTCACATGATCGGCCCCGTTCTGAATCGCAGCGCAATCGAGAAGGCCTTCGACGCGAACTCCCCGACCTTTCGCGCGCGCATCGAGCGCTCCCACGTCAGGGATCTGCCAACAGGATGCGAGTTGCTCGAGCGCCGTGCAATCGAACGAGAGAGGCTGCAGCACAGCACCTTCCACTTTCAGGACCGGTGTACGGGAATCCTCCGAACCGGTGATCGCCTTGATCAGCGCCGTGAGCGCGTGATTGAGCGGAGTCGGAATACCCTTTGCTTTGCCCTGAGCGGCGATGTAGCCGTTCAAAAATTCGATTTCCGTTCGACGCCCTCGCTTCCAATCATCGTACATAGAAGTATGGATGTCCCGCAGCTCTTGCGACCACTCCACAACCTTGCGGGGCATATCGTCCGGCAATGGGATCCGATGAGCCATAGCTACCGCGGTCACCTCGCGCACGATTCCTTCAATCAGTTCCGACATCTCAGGATGATCCAATGCCGCAGCCACCTTATCGTTCAGCACCACCGTCAATGGATTGAACACGCAATTCCAACACATTTTTTCCCATTTGGCCTTCCGGATATCCCGAGAGATATGGCAGGCAATGCCGGCCTCCCGGAACAGATCGGCGATGGCTACCACGCGCGGCGTCTCTTGCCCCATCAATTCGCCTATCGTGACGACGCCTCGTTTGTAATGTTCGATGACACCGGGAGACGCAATCTTGGCGTAAATAAAGGCGACCCCGCCAACGACCCGTTCCCGCCCGACCGCCTCGCACAGTTGGTCTTCGATCGTGACGCCGTTTTGCAAGGTCAGCAAGCAGACTTCCTCGCGAATGATCGGAGCGAGTTCACGCATGGCCTCGGGCAGATCATAGGCCTTGACACCTAAGACGATAAGATCGGGATTTGGGAGTTCCCTGGGATCGGCCGCTGCACGAGGATGAACAGTAAAGACCTCATGAGGACTTCGGATCGTCAGCCCCTTCGCCTTGATCGCCTCCAGTGTCTGCGGGCGCAACAGAAACGACACGCGTTCAGGGTGGGCCCGCGCAAGGTGAGCCCCGAAGAAGCCGCCCACACCGCCGGCACCGACCATCATTACCTGCTCAAACATTTCGACTCCGAAGTTCTGGTTGCCTCGTAAGATCCAGCAACATCTTCCACAGCTGCACGCCCTTGACGCGGAATCACTCTATCATAGTTCTCGCGAATTCGCATATGAGGCGGAATTGTTTGCTCACTCGAGGAAGAAAAACGCATCGCCCTCGTCATTGAGAATCCTCGGCCAACTAGGGCCGGTCAAGCCAGCGCAGGGAGCAGGCACGGTTCGGCCGCCGTGCTCGATCACCTTTCGCTATCACTCCGCATTTGACGGAACGTCCATCTCGTTTACACTGCACGCAGTCGTTCGGTGAGTCTGAGATTCTCCGTATAATCGACAGGACAATCGATGATCGCTGGGACCTGACATTGAAGGGCTTCTCGAAGCACCGGCGCAAGATCGGCCGGCCCGGCAACACGAAATCCTTTGGCTCCAAAACTCTCCGCATAACGCACCAGATCGGGGTTCCCGAAATCGACTGAGATTGCCCGACCGAACCGAAGCATCTGTTTCCAACGGATGACCCCATACCCGTCATCGCGCCACACCACAATAACGATCGGAGTTTGCAATCGGACAGCGGTCTCGAGCTCTTGGGAATTCATGAGAAATCCCCCATCCCCAGTCACCGCAATGGCCCGTCGGTACGGATACAACAATTTTGCGGCAATAGCGCCAGGCACGGCGATGCCCATCGCAGCAAATCCGTTGGAGATAATACAGGTGTTGGGCATCTCGCAGGGAAACATGCGAGCCATCCAGAGCTTGTGCGCGCCGACATCGCAAATCACTAAATCGTCGTCGTTCAGCGCTGCACGCAAATCCCTGATGAGCTGCTGCGGCCGCAGCGGCCAGGTGGGCGCAGCGTTCCACTCCGCTCGAAACCCGTCCAAGACAGTCCGTCGACTCTCTTCAGCCCATGTAACATCGAACGGGCTCAATCGCGCCCCGAGAAGGTCGAGCGACAAGTGAATATCTCCTAACACGCCGACATCCACGATATAATGCTCGTCCACTTCCGCTGGAGACGCATCAACGTGCACAATGGCTTTGTCTCGTTGTGGGTTCCATAAGCATGGAGCATACTCGACGAAATCATACCCGACGGTGATCACGACATCGGCCCGCTCCACGACGCGCACCGAGTAATCGGGCAACGGCAATCCGATCGTATACAGCGACAGCGGATCGCTATCGGGCATCACCCCTTTTCCCATAAACGTATGAACCACCGGAATGTGGAGCCGGCGGGCGAAATTCCGCACCGCCTGGTGCGCCCGCCCTCGAATCACACCGTTTCCTGCTAAGATGACCGGACGACGCGCCCGTTGTATCACGGATACGGCCCGGTCAACCTGAATCGGCGCAGGTTCTGGCCTCACCGGTGCCTGCACGCGAAGCGGAACATATCGATCTGCCTCGATCGGCTCCTCTGCCACATCTTCCGGCACTTCGATATGGGTCGCACCAGGTTTTTCCGTCTGAGCCACTTTGAACGCCTTTCGAATGGACTCCGGAATCACCTGCGGCCGCACCACGGACGTATTCCATTTGGTGACCGGTTTGAAGAGCGACATGACATCGATATATTGATGCGATTCTTTATGCCGTCGGGTGGTCGAGGCTTGTCCGGTAATGGCGACCAACGGCGCACGATCGAGGAACGCATCGACGACTCCGGTGAGCAAGTTCGTCGCTCCTGGCCCCAGGGTGGATAAGCATACGCCGGCTTGTCCACTCAGCCGGCCATAGACATCCGCCATGAAGGCAGCTCCCTGTTCATGACGCGTTTCGATAATCCGGATGGATGACGACCCTAATGAATCGACGATTTGCAACGTTTCCTCGCCAGGAAGCGCAAAGACAAACCGCACGCCTTCGTTTTCCAAGCACCGAACGAGCAGATCAGCAGCTCGCATCCTAATAAACAACCTTCCTGCGCATATTGCTCTGGCTCGATGCGCTTAGACCTTTTTCAAGCGCAGCGCCGAGACCGCTCAAATGCCCTGACGTCATAGCTTGAGCGCAGACCAAACGGGAGTAAGGTCGAGATGAGATTGCACATGATCGGTCCAGCTATCCAGTGCACCGGCCAATCGCTTGGAGACCGATTCCGAAACCTGCTCGTTCACAAGAGGAAGCCTTTTCCGAGCGCGAACGGCGTTGAGCCATCGACGACGAAAGGCCGGAGCATCGAACACGCCATGGAGATAGGTCCCCCAGACCATCCCGTCCTCGCGACAAGTCCCTTCTTCGATCAGAGCTGTGGGCCCTTCGATCAGCCGAAAACATGGGCGCCCAAATTTTCGAGTGGTCGCACCCATATGGATTTCATATCCCGTTACCACCGTTCCGGAGAATGCCTCGCTAAACAACGGGATCCCCTGGACCTGTACCGTGCGTTTCGCCGGTTTCAATTCCGTCACGATTCCAAGCAGTCCCAAGCCGGGCACGGTTCCACCCGACTCGACATCCTGTGGATCGGAGACCTCTTCACCCAGCATTTGATAGCCTCCACAAATCCCCACGACCTCGATCCCACGCCGAGGACATGCTTGTATCGCTGCGACAAATCCGCGATTCGCCAGATCGCGAAGGTCGGCGATCGTCGTTTTGCTACCCGGCAGAATGACCACATCGGCCCCTTGCAACTGGTCCGGGTTGTCGACGTATCGCACAATCACATCCTCTTCTGCAGCCAACGCGTTGAAATCCGTAAAATTGCTCAGATGCGGAACCAACACGACGGCGATATTGACCTTGTCCGGCTGAAAAGGCGGTTGGGCGATGCGGTCGATGCCGAGACTATCTTCTTGATCCAGATCAAGATGACGCAGAAACGGAATAACTCCTAGAACCGGCACTCGGGTCCGCTCTTCTAAAAACCGGATTCCGTCGTCAAACAACGTCACATCTCCACGGAATTTGTTGATGACAATGCCGATCACCCGCTGACGTTCTTCCGGCGCCAGGAGGTCCAGCGTGCCGATCACCTGAGCAAACACTCCGCCGCGATCGATATCGGCCACGAGGACCACCGCCGCATCGGCGAGTTCTACGACCGGCCAGTTCACAATGTCGCGATCCCGGAGATTGACTTCGGCCGCGCTTCCTGCGCCTTCGATGACCACCATATCGAACTGCTGTGCCAACCGACGAAAACTGCGTGTGACATGCTCGAACAGCTCGTGCTTCCAATCAAAATACTCACGCGCACGATGGCTCGCCCATACCTTCCCCCGCACGATCACTTGCGAGCGACCGTCCGTTTCCGGCTTCAGGAGTATGGGATTCATGTCCACGTGTGGAACGAGTCCACAGGCTTGTGCCTGAAGGACTTGCGCCCGTCCCATTTCGCCTCCCTCGATCGTCACGAAGGAATTCAGAGACATATTCTGAGCCTTAAACGGAGCAACGCGCACTCCAGCCCGGGCGAACATCCGACAAAAGGCCGTCGCCATCAGGCTCTTGCCCACATCGGATCCGGTTCCCAACACCGCCAACGATTTGGCCAAAACGGCCTTTAGATTGTCCATACCGATAGCCGATACACTCTTTACACGATCACGACCGCAGTAAGCTGGCTTCAGAGCAAAGAGGTTCTATGACGCCGACATCGTTGGAACTCAAAGAGGCCCTTCGCGAATTCACGGATTATCTCCTTCGAGAATATCTCTCATTTGCTGGAGAATTTCGGGATCAACGTGCCCAGGCAGAATCCCCGGCCGAAGCCGCCTTTTGGAATGCCATCGTGAATCTTTGCGTCGAAGAACGCCGACGCCGCGATGCCGAAATTCGCCGCCTGGAATACATGTACCGCACCGGACGGGATATCGAACATCCATGAGGAATCAAGATGTTGACCCCAACCGCCTTACTCGCCCGCCTCGGACAATGCCGCTAATCGCTCCCGAGCGTGTTGAGCATAGGGGGAGTCGGGGTGCTCGCGAACAATTCGTTCGTACAATTCTCGCGCATGAGGCAGGTTCCGTTGCCGTTCTTCGAATTGCGCTGTGTCATACAGGTGTTGCGGATCTTCTCCACAGGCCGGCAAGCACATCGCCAGAAAAATCAGGAGCGCCCTGGCCCACTGCCCCCATCGGAGGTTAGGACGAAATCGCCCCATGATCGTTCTCCTTTCTCGCTGGAGCTTTTCGCAGCTTCCCATTAGCCTCAAGAGATGGCAACCGATACAGCTTACACACGACTATCGCGCATTGGAATGCCCAGAGGAGGTTCCCGATGAAACCCGTCCTTGCGCTCATCGAATCGCTCAAAACATTCGAAGATCGAACAATCCGAGCCTACACCCGATTGGCCGCCGAATGGCGGGATCAACGGTTGGCCGAAGGCGCATCAGGGGAAGCCGCGTTTTGGAACACCATCGTTGCCCTGTGTATCGAAGAACGACAGAGACGGTCTGCCGAGATTCGGCGCCTGGAAGCGATGTATCGGACAGGGCGCGATCCTGAGGCACGGCGGGATTGGCCGCGCTCTTCCGATTCTCCATCGCCATGCGCTCTTCGGCTCCGTGCATTCTCCTCGAGCGAACATGGCGAAGCCTGCTGAGTACGCCGTCATGACCATCGCTCAGCCGCTGTTACGCATGTTCAAGTACATGTTCATACAGGCCGATGGTCTCGTCCGCAATGCGGGACCAGGTGAACAGCTCTTCGATCCGACGGCGTCCAGCCTGACCCATCCGCTCGCGCAACACCGCGTCGGCCATAAGATGATTGATCGCTTCGGCCAAATCTTGCGCGAATCGATCCTGATCGCGCGGTGCATACGGCGCTTCGGACATTTGTTCCACTGCCACGAGCATCCCGGTTTCGCCATCCACAACGATTTCCGGAATGCCGCCGACGGCTGTCGCGACAACCGGCGTCTCGCAGGCCATCGCTTCGACGATCACCAATCCGAAGGGTTCATACAGCGAGGGGCAACACAGAGCCGCGGCATGGGAGTACAATTCAATCAGTTCCGCTTTCTCGACCCTCTGCTGGATCCAAATCACGCCTTCGCGGTGCGCCGCGACTTGTTCGACAGCACGGCGGATTTCGGCCGCCAAGGCCGGCGTATCCGGTTGCCCGGCGCATAACACGACTTGATATTCTGGATCCAGATACGCCATTGCTTGGAGCAGGTACGGTAAGCCTTTTTGTCGTGCAAGTCGCCCGACATATAAAAGATAAGGGACCGAGCAATCAATTCCATAGCGCCGCAACGCTTCCATGGAAACTTGCTTTCGAAATTCTGTTGGATCCACGCCATTATAAATCACTTGCACGCGATCTTCTGGGACTCGAAACAATCGTTGGACATCGTGCTTGGTGCTCTGAGACACTGCGATGACGGCGTCGGCCATTTCCAAAGCCGAACGTTCCACCCAACACGCAAAATCATACCCTCCGCCAAACCGTTCCCGATTCCATGGGGACATCCGTTCCAAGGAATGCACCGTCATCACGAACGGCACGCCATACAACCATTTGGCCAGAATTCCCCCCCAAAGCGTATGCCAGGTGTGACAGTGGACGAGATCGGCATCCACTCCCGCTGCCGCGACATCCCAACACCGTCGGGTCGCACCAAAGACAGGATGCAACGGGGTCGGCGCTCGGACGGCCTGTTCGTCGAACGGTAATCCCTGGACCCGTAAATTCCCTTGAGTAAAATGTTGATCGCCGAAACATCGCACATCCACAGCAATCGATTGCGCCAGTTCTCGAGTGAGATACTCCACATGCACGCCTGCCCCAGTCCGCACATAAGGAGGATATTCGTTCGTCAAGCACAAGAGCTGCAACGCAGATGAATTCCGAGCCGGCATACAGAAACTGTTCTATCAATGCGCTCCGGATACGTGCAGCTACCTTAAAGAAAAGAACCGGGTTTTGTCACGCATTGCGGCTCATCGCTCGCGATGAATGGATCCTGAAGCAGGCTAACAGTTGGAGTATCGTGACGATGTGAGCGTCGCGACAATCGGACTACATGACAATATCAGCCGCCCGGCTGCTAAAAAGCCCCTCACTGCTCGGGTCGCTTGTTCGATGCTCGGAATGTTTGATGCTCGCACTTCGATCGCCGATCGACTATAAGCCGTCTTCACCATTCATGGCGAATATTCCCCTCCACAGCGCCCACTTCGAGCATACAACCGGAAAAGGGGAAAATCAGCCTGGAAGCTCATGGATCTCGTGCGCAAGTCGATCGCCATCCACGATCAACCGAGCCACGGTAATGGGAAGACGGAAACGTCGCGGGCCTGCGCTGCCGGGATTGAGGAATAAGACCCCTTTTCGATACTCCGCCATGGGCCGATGCGAATGCCCATAGATCACAGCCGAAAATTGGGCCGCGGCAGGATCGAGATCGAGCCGATCCAATTCGTGCAGGACATAGATCCAATGATGGTCCACTTGCACGAGCTCGGTAATCGGCAACGTTTCGGCCCAAGGTCCACGATCGTTGTTGCCGCGGACGGCGATAACCGGCGCCACCTTTTCGAGTCGCTCGAGCACGCTCGGACTCCCCACATCGCCGGCATGGAGAATCAGCGACACACCCCGCAACTTCTCCAACATTTCGGGACGAACCAATCCATGGGTATCGGCAATGACACCGATGAGGATGGACATGGCGTGATGCGCGTCAAGCCGTTTTTAGAATTAAGGAGACTCCGATATTCTCCCTGTCGTTCACCAAGCCATGCGAACGGTTCCGAGACCGACCGATCCTTCCACTCCAGCACAGACGAGGTATGAGCCATTGCACGGGATCTCGTCCTCCAGGCTAGCGATCATCGGTTCAGGGATCGAGTGCGTTGCCTCACCGACGGATCCTTTTCAAAGGAAGCGAGCCTGCGCCATCCGTTAACCCCTTACGGAACTTGACTGCGAGCGTGGTGTTCGTTGCTGACGAAATCGCCGGCACTGTGCACGGTCGTTGGATCGCTCGCCGGATGAGGCCCGCCCTTCTACATGATGCGTTCGAGCCTGGCAAGATGCAGCAGGTTGGGACGCGTCCGCGCTGGGGATCGATTGTCCTAGGTAGCGCTCGATCGCGCGAAGCAGATGTCCATCGTCTCGTGTGACAAAACTGGTTGCCGTTCCCGCTTTCTTCATCCTCCCAGTTCGGCCGATTCGATGTACATAATCTTCAGGCACCATGGGAAGATCATAATTGATCACCTGTCCAATATGGGCAATGTCAAGACCACGTGCTGCGACATCGGTCGCCACAAGTATCCGATACCGCCCACAGCGAAATCCTTCGAGTGCCCGTCGTCGCTGCGGCAATCGGTGTCCACCGTGCAACACGGCCACACGATACCCTACCCGACCGAGCGTATCACCGAGGCGGTTGGCCCGATGCTTGGTTTTGGTGAAGACCAGCACCGATTCCCCGCCGGTCTTCAACAAGGACAACAAGAGCGGCGTTTTCTCCAAAGCGGTGGTCCGATGCAGCGTGTGGGTAATGCCCTCGGCAGGTTTCACGCGGGTCGTCATCATTGCCCGCATCGGGTGTTTGACGGAAATCCGCGCCAAGTCTCCCAAATCGGTCGGCATCGTCGCAGAGAACAGCATGGTTTGGCGTTCTTCGGGAAGCGCCTCTAGGATTTGGCTGAGCTGAGGCGCGAAACCCATATCCAACATCCGATCGGCTTCGTCCAAGACAACCATGCACAGGCTCGACAAGTGCACGGTCCCTTGCCAGAGATGATCGAGAAGCCGCCCTGGTGTAGAAACGAGAATAGTCGGCCGCTGCCGCAATGCCCGTATTTGGGCATGCATATCGCTTCCTCCCACGATGGTGGTTGAAGAAACATTGTGCTTGCGGCCCAATTGATCCAGCGTTCGTTGGATTTGAAAAGCCAATTCTCTGGTTGGGACTAAAATCAGCCCCTTGGGATGTTCGTGATGAAGCCCCGCTAGCCGGTGGATCATGGGGACAACAAAGGCGGCGGTTTTGCCAGTACCGGTTTGAGCGCAGCCCAAGACATCGCGGCCTTGCAGACCAGCAGGGATGGCCGCCGCTTGAATCGGCGTCGGTTCACGAAACCCAGCTTCTGCCAACACAGCCGCGAGCGACAACGGCACACCAAGAGCGTTGAACGTCGAAGGATTATTTGACATGGTGGACTATCCTTTCAATTTGTAGAGGGATCGTAGGAACACGGGGTCAGAACATCGAGGGAGGCAGGAACGCATCCGCTCCGAGCACGGAACCGATCGCGGTACGATCGCGAGGCCCGGGATGTTATCGACATCGACGCCGCCGGACCGATTCGGCATCGATGCCCTACCCTACAGCAGAATTCGCGACACGTCAATGTCACCCAAAGCAGTTGGACTCTTGCCGCTCGATACATTCGTGTATCTCGACGCGCCTGCCGAAGGCCGTAGGAACCGTTTGACACGCGCATGTGGGCTGAACGTGTTTCTTCTCGCATTCCACTCGCTTGCCCCGTTTCATAGCCTCGACTTTTCAAAATTTAATATACGGATTCTTTCTCATTCCTAGCCGCAAGCGATGAGTTCTCGCTTCGATTGACGTCGTGTTCACTGACTGCCCATTACAATGAGGCGAGATCGATCACGAAGCGAAATCGCACATCCCCGCGAATCACCCGTTCATAGGCTTCGTTGACTTGTTGAATGGGGATCACTTCCACATCCGATGTGATTCCATGTTGTGCACAGAACTCGAGCATGTCTTGGGTCTCGCGAATGCCTCCGATCAGTGAGCCGACGAATCGACGTCGTTTGAGGATCAAAGAAAACGGCGCAACCGGCATAGGTTCCGTCGGCGCACCGACGAGGATCATCGTTCCATCCGTCTTGAGCGTATCCAGATATACATTCGCATCATGAGGCGCGGAAACGGTGTCCATAACGAAATGGAAACGCCGAGCCAACGCTGTCAGCACAGCCGGCTGTGATGTGGCGACAAAATCCGAAGCTCCCAAACGTTCTGCATCCTTTCTTTTTGCCTCGGAATGACTCAGCACCGTCACCTCGGCGCCGAGCGCACGCCCTATTTTCACCGCCATATGCCCGAGACCACCCAAGCCGACGACGGCGAGGCGATGCCCCGATCCCACGCCCCAATGCCGCAACGGCGAATAAGTCGTAATGCCGGCACACAAGAGCGGGGCCGCGCCTGCGAGTGGCAATCCCGGAGGAATTCGCAGTACATACCGATGATCGACGACGATCTGATTCGAATACCCGCCATACGTCGGCTGCCCTTTTTTATCGAGACCGTTATAGGTCAAGATCATACCCGTTTCGCAATATTGTTCCAGTCCGCGCTGGCATGATTCGCAAGTTCGACAGGAATCCACAAAACATCCGACGCCCACCGTCTCGCCTTCGCGAAATGTCTTGACCGCTGATCCGACCTGTGTGACGGTCCCGACGATTTCATGACCAGGCACCATGGGAAAGATCGATCCGCCCCATTCATCGCGTGCCTGATGAATATCGGAATGGCAAATCCCGCAATAGCGGATAGCAATCAAGACATCGTCAGGCCCGGGATCACGGCGTTCAAACGAGAACGGCCTCAAGGGTGCCCCGGCTTGCATCGCCGCATATCCATGAGTAGAGAGCATACGGTTCCTCCTTTTTTACCTTTGACGAGAGCGACATCTCTATCGCAACTCATTCGATGCATCGATCATGACCACCGACTCGAACGCGGACCAATCATGCCATATGGGCCTCGTCTCGACCAATGGGTCTGCGGAGGCCCATTCTACACTATCCGCAGGCCAGCTGAATAATCAGGTTCCCAATACAAGGCACGACGGCGCAACCGACAAACCCGATTCTCGAAGATGAATCGCTTAAAGGCGATCTTCGACAGGCACAGCGTTTGCCCGTTAGCTTGTTCGCGAAGATGCCGCGCAATCAACCATGCGCAGCGATCGTGAAGACGTCAAGAATTGACAAGTCAGGCACCATTGAATAAAAGAGCGCGGGTACGCTATTCAAGGGACGACATATCATTGTTTTCGATTTTTCCAATTTTATGGCTCGGCCTTTTCGTATCCATCTGAAATACTTATCGAGGATGACTTCTATCGATATGCTCGGGTGTTAAAAACAGATTTTTTTCGGTCAATGTCTTGTATCGCAACAAGACAGGAGACGGCTATGTGTTAAAGCTGAGCGATTTTCGCATGATTTTTGGTCTTCTCCTCCGCCCTCTAGCCTCTCTGATGTCCCGCCATGAATATCGTGTCTATCAACGCCTCGATGGCATCAACAGCATTCCCGCTCTCGGGCCTCGATGGGGATGGCGCGGCTACCTACATCGTTATATCGAAGGACAGACCCTGCATGAAATCACGCCCGACGGGACCTTACCCGACCGGTTTTTCGACGAACTCGCAAGCATCCTCTCAGCTGTCCACGCCCGAAATGTGTGGTACGTCGATATGAACAAGCGCGGGAACATTATTTGTTCGACTGACGGGCACCCCTCTCTGATCGATTTCCAGATCTCTGTCGCTTTTCCAACTAAACGGCGGTTGGCTCGCGCGACTATGGATGCCGCTTTTTCGTCGGTTGATCCGAGAAGATTTCTATCATCTCTATAAACACAAACGCGCATTCCAGCCCGAGCACATGACCGCGGAAGAACTGACACTCGCCACCCGCTCGACACTCAATCGCTGGTATGCACAATTTCTGGGGCGACCCTATCTGCGAGTCAAGCGACTCGTCTATCCCCACGGAAGCAACGAAATCATCTGGTATAAGTGGCGGAAAATGAAAGATCAGACCATGCGGATACCCTAGTTCGTTGGGCATCTGTGACAGAGACGATTCAGAAAAATTAGCCGTTTTGAATCGCGAATCGTTGCAAGTCCTTGCGTTCTCCTCGTCACCTGCCCGTGTTCTCTATCAATCCACGAACGATGCCTCATAAATAAGATCCACGCAGACAGATCCAATGTGCCGAATCCCAGGAGGTCCCTCGCTCGTGAGCAGGCAACGATCATCGCTTAATGGTATGATCTCGTTTCAGCGATCGAGGATTTCGGAAGGACGTTACAGAGGAGCTACGGATTTATGAACGTGTTGATCGATTTTTGGAAAGAAATCGTGGCCGTGTGGCGCACCGGCTTGTTCGGTGCTACGTACGGAGACATTTTTCTGGCCATCGGCATCTTTGTCTTGTTCCTGTTAGCACGACGAATGTTGTTCCGTACGTTGATGAACCTGCTTCTGGCATTGGCCCGTCGCACCGAAACGCAGTTCGACGAGCTGATATTGACCGCGATCGAAAAGCCGCTGGAGTTCGGCATTGTGGTCTTAGGCCTCTTCATTGCCGGTCAATTCGCCCCGCTTTCGGAGCCGGTGCGCGAAGTCTTCGATCATCTGATCCGATCGTTCATCGCCTTTACGATTTTTTGGACCTTTTACCGACTTCTCGATCCCTTTTCGCATCTTTTCGACCGGGCCGTCGGCCTTATTGGCAGTGCGAGCATGCATGCGACAATCAAGGGTTTTGTCATTCGGGTCTTCAAAGTCGTGATTGTCTGTTTGGGGGCCGCAGCCATTTTTCAGGAATGGGGCTTCAACGTCGTCGCCGTCCTTGGGAGCCTCGGTCTCGTGGGCATGGCTGTCGCTTTGGGGGCCCAGGAATTCATCAAAAACATGTTCGCTGGATTGACCATTTTCATCGACCGGATGTTCGAAAAAGGCAATTGGATCAAAACACCGGATGTCGAGGGTACCGTGGAAGATATCGGCTTTCGTTCGACCACCATTCGTCGCTTCGACAAGGCGCTGGTGACGATTCCCAACAGCAAACTGGCCGGGGAGGCCCTCGTCAATTTTTCGCGCATGACCCACCGTCGCATCTATTGGACGATCGGTGTGGAATACCGAACCACGCACGAGCAGTTACGGGCGATCGTCAAAGACATTTGGGACTATCTCCACAACACCCCCGACTTTGAAACGGACCCCGCGAAGGTCAAAACCTTTGTCTTCATCGACGCCTTTGGCCCATCCAGCATCGACATTATGCTCTACTGCTTCACCAAAACGACGGATTGGGGAGAATGGCTCGCGGTCAAACAATCCTTGGCCCTCGCGATCAAAGGCATCGTCGAAGGCCATGGTGCCAGCTTTGCCTTCCCCTCGAGTTCCATCTATGTGGAAAAACTTCCTTTCGGAAAACCTGAAACCTTTCCGCTTCAACAAGGGCCGGACGACGGAAGCGGCAAGCTGTTGCCGGAAGGGTTGGCCAACGCCGCATCGGAATCTCGGCACAACCGAGATCCAGGATAGGACGCCGGAGCAGTTGCTCTTCTCTTGGACATGCAAATGATCCGCATCTCCTCCATACCGTGCGCATCCGGACATCGGGAATGCATAGTCAGTGTTACGGATCGCTCGGCATTCCACCCATCCCGAGTTCGATGCCAGTTCGATATCACAGCAGCCCGTTCTGTCTTTGAAGACCATCATTGGGGCGCGATTGAGATCCTGAGGAGATTGCCCAAATCCAGACTTCTTTGTTAGGGTTGCCGATCGATATCGCCACAAAGGTTCGCTTGAGCTAGACGGATGCTTTTTCGTTCTCGCCGCCACGGGAAGAAGAAAAGTAAGAAACATGCGCCGTTCCATCGCCAATATGTGCACCTTCTCAACTTTAAAGGAGCATGTCCATGGGACTCAAAGAAGAGCTTCAATCGAAAGTCCAAGCGGAAGTAACGGAATGGGAAGGACGTCTTCAGGACTATCGAGGCAAAATCAAGGAACTTCAAGCCAAAGCCGAACAACTCGAAGGCCAAGCCAAGGCTGAATACCAAGAGACCCTGCAAAAACTGAAGGCGCAAATCGAAGCGGTGGAAGCCAAAATTCAAGCAGGGAAACAGGAACTGGAAAAAATTGCCCAGACTACCGAAGAGGCCTTGCAGGATCTCAAATCCGGCATCGAATCGGCGTGGGAAAGCATCAAGCTCGGGGCCGAAACCGCTTGGGCAAGCCTCAAGGAAGCCGCAGAACAGGCCGCATCCAAATTCAAATCCTCGTGAGCCGGCACCCGCTCTTCGGAGCTGTGCTGCTCCTTCTCCTCTTCGGGCTGCCTGTTCTAGCACCGGCGGAAGAGTTGCAAGCAACGCCTTACCGGCCGACGATCTCCAATCCGGCAGCCTTGCCGATCCCGGGTATCCTTGAACTCGAGGCAGGATGGCAATTCCTCGAAGAGCAAACCGCCGATGCCCATCGGCACAGTGTGCCCTTCTTGCTGAAATATGCGTTTACGGAACGCGTGGGGCTACTGTTGGGCGAAGCTGCTATGCACACAAGCACGGGTTGTCGCGCAGGGGGCCACCGTGGCCGGATTCGGAGGTCTCACAACCCTACTCAAACTCGCAGCCCCTTCACCGCTTCTCCCCCATTCGCTGATAGGATTTGAAGCGGGAATCACATTCCCTACCGCCCGCACATCTCTCGGCTCAGGAGGAACAGATTATGTGACCAATGCCATCTGGAGTGCCGGATTTGATCGTTTGGGTTTCGATATCAATATCGGCTATACCAGGCTCGGTCTTACCGACAACGCAGAAGGGAAGAACCAGCTCAGTTGGGCGCTCGCCACGTCCTTCGCACTCACGGATCGATGGTCCATAGCCGGGGAATGGGCGGGAACCTCCAGGAGCGGCGTCAAGCCATTTTCCCAATGGCTCACATCGACGAGCTATGCGGTCCAGCCCTGGTTGATCGTCGATACTGGCGTAGCCGCGGGATTGACGAGTGCCTCGCAAGAATGGTCGGTCTTTGCCGGGCTGGTCATGATCGTCGGTCAATTTCTTTGAATCGTCATGCCTCTTCCAGGGTTCAT
>RFGF01000124.1 GCA_003695915.1 Nitrospirota bacterium | reverse complement strand
GGCGATGAGTAGCTTTTGAAGAATCTGCACCTCGGTAAGTAGAATTTGCACAAGAATACAGAAAATGAGTTCATCACGAGGTACGGACTTGAGAATTGCGCCATTAATTGTCATTTTCTTTAGATTCATTAGAGAACCTCCCTTTTAAGCAAACACGGTGCTCTCCGGGGGCACGGCGACGTGAAGGTCCCTCGGCACCTTGCCCAGATTGGCGAGACGGCCGTCTCGCCCAAGGCGGCTGGAATCTCGCCTGATGTTCCGATGGATGGGAAATCCTCTATCGAGAATACCTCAAGCCTGCGACTTCGGTCACGGAGTGGTTTACTGGCCAAACCACGTGATTGTGCCCCGATTGTTGTAGAAATTGGCTTCTCCCGGCATCCGGCTTGAAACATGACTCACGCATTTGCCCTAGGCTCAACGATCTCGCCTCGGTCCATATCTGGGTATTCCCCCTCAGGCATCCTGCAGAGTTTCCTCCGTCGCTGTCAGATCCTGCCAGCCATCGATCCGGCGCATCCGGATATGCCCGACCAGGATCAGGCCACACAGCAAGAGTGCCACTGCATGGGCCGTGGGCAGCGAGCCTTGCATCTTGACCCGTCAGCGGAACTCTCCATTGAGCCGCTTGATCGCGTTGGTGCTCCGCAAACACTTCCACTGGCTCGCGGGGAAGCGAGAGCAGGTCAGCAGTGCCTCGCACGCTTCCTGCAAGCTCTCGCCCACCTTCGGCACGCGGGCTCGCCACGTCCTCACAAAGGCCCGGTATGCCTGGCGCGCGGCACTGAGCGTCTCGGCGTTCATGATCGCGTGGGAGACCGTGCGGATCGCCTTGAGGACATGCGTCGGGGCATGGCGCTCTAGGTCCCGCAGTTTGTGCACCGTGCAGCGTGGCACCGCCATGCCTGGCTAGGCCGCCTCCACTGCCGCGCGCAAGCCGGGGTTCCCGTCGATCACACGCAGTCGCGTCCGGCGTAGCCTCCGGGCACTCAGCCCCTTCAGCAGGCCCTGGCAGGCGGTGGTCGATGCGTTCGTGAGCAGCACCAGATCGAGGACGACCTTCTGCCCATCGGCCAGGACGCCCAGCGCGACCCACGCCGGCGCGACCTTCTGGGCCAGTCGCACCCGCAGCACCAGGGCGTCCAGATCCAGATAGACGCACCGCTCCTCCACCAGTGGTCGCTGGCGACACGGCTCAAACAGGCTCTTCACCCGACCCACCAGCGGCGAGATGGCGCTCTTCGACAGGGGCGCCCCGCGCAGCAAGGGCGCCAGCGCGCCTTTGAACAGCCGCTGGTTCGCGCCGGTCAGATCGGCTCCCAGCACCGCCTCGTCCACGGCCCGCGTCCGGTGCTCATAGCGCGGCAAGAGCCGACTCCGCCATTCCACCTGCTGTTTCCCCTGCCGAAGCCGACCTCAAGGTAGCTCGACGGTGCCGACCCCCAAGCCGGTCGTAATCGTGCGCGCCTCACGGCCATGCCGGTACCCGCACCGCCCGGGCGTGCGCTCCTACCGTTGGGCCGCGAGGGTTTCAGCCAGTTCCCCCTCCGCGAAGGTGAGGATGACCTCCCGGATGCGATCCCGGAAGGCAGCGGTCAGCTGATCCGGACCCCAGTGGGCTTCCATTTCTCGTTCAATTGGCGTCGACGGCTCGCTCGTCGGCGTATTCTTCCTCTAGTTTCGGCTCTCCCATGGCCGGTTGTGGTGACGCTGGGAGGATACGCCTTTTAAATTTCCACGGAAAGGTGGAATCCACCTTTTAAAAAATAGGGGGACCATTCTATGTGGAGAAAACCATTTTTCCAATTAAATTCTTGGTTGTTTATTGTCCTTAGTGTATTTGTTTTGAGCGGCGCCATGAATAATTGTCACGTTCTTGCAGAAGAACCTTTTGTGGGGGCATATAAAGTCTTCATGGACCAAAAAACTACTCTTGAAAACGCCGTGGTGCATCTGTTCGAGCAAGCCGGGGATAAACCAACTGACGCTTATTTTCTCTTGGGAAAAAATATTATTCTCTCGCACAAGCCTCATGGAATTCATGGATTGACTCGATTGTTCTTCAATTAGAAACTGGTAAGAAAGTAGAAGAGCTTGAGCAGCACCTAGATTATCTACTTCAGGCCAACGATAAAACGAAAGCTTTTCTAAATTATGTCTACCCTTCATCCCCAAAAACTGAACAGAGGAAAACTATTTTTATCCCTAGCCTTCTGCTGCTTAATCCCAATTTGGTCTTAGCAGCATTTACTGCAGCTATCGAACTTACTAGAGCGATTATCGAGATACAGGCTGAGGCTGCACGAAAACAAGCTGAGGCTGAGGCTGCGCAAAAACAAGCTGAGGCTGAGGCTGCGCGAAAACAAGCTGAGGCTAAACGAGTATACATCTTAACCGTTTTGAAAAATTCGAAATTACCTGACTTTTCCGAAATTTGGGAAACATGGAAAACAAAGCAGAAAAAGAGGAAAATGCAGGAGGCGCAGGAGAAGGAGATCATGAAGCAATGTGCTGAACGTCCTCTGTGCGATATATATTGAAAAAGGCCAAGTTTTTAATAACTTGTGTATTTTTCAATAAAAGTTGGGCCTCTTCCGGAATTGACGTGGGCAAAGATTCAGGCCTCCATAATGGAAGAAGATGGCGACCTTGAAGTGATGCCTATTCTGAAACCAAACGCCCACTTCTTGATTATTTGGATGTTCGAGTTGAGCCCTTCACTGCTGCCTTGTTAAGTCGGTGCTGCACCTGCGTGATGATATTCAACCGTTAGCCACCCACCGGCCTTTTGCCATCCCTGCTGATCTGGGCTCTATGAGCTCTATGAGCTGTGAGTCCTGCCGTGCAGGCCTCACTGATGTATTGGGGCCTCCTGGTCGGTCTTAAAAAGCTCAGGGGCTACATAACACCTGAAAGCTTCTTGCCAGGGCGCCACACAGGTCACCGATGGCCAGCGTATGCGAGACACGCTAGGTCAACATGCGCCGTGAATATCAGTCCAGGATCCCCGTCAGATACCTGCACCCCTTCGCCATTGGAATAGAATAGCGGTCACTCGCCCAGCCTGCTGAGAGCGCTCAATGCGCCGACCTCTCAGCACGTAGCGATCAAGCGTGTGCCCGGGTTAGGCTGACACTGGGCCGCGGCGTCGGAGAGCGCGCGCGGAGCCTCATCTGCCGCCTTAGGCGTTGGATCCGTGTGCGATTGCCCGATGTCCACGCTGGTGGCATTCACTACCCAAGCGCCGACGCCCTTCGAGGGGCCATCGCAGATGGCACGCATCGATCAACCGCATCAGGGGAAGCGCTTCATCCACGGGAGGCGACGAACGGATGGACGCTATTGGGCGTGGCACCACAGTAACTGACACTGGCGCGTGATGGAATGACGGTGGCTGGCTGTCAGCTGCCCGTTGCACTTGTTCATTGGCCGTGTCCGAGTGCAGGGGCTCAAACATCCTGTTCCCTGGCGCGGTTACCAATCTTCGCATGCACCTGCTGCAGGTGGTTTGGGTGAGCGACCATCGGGGCATCCCTTCATCGGCCGTGCCGACGCAATGCGCTGCATTAGGGATATGTTGGTACAACGCTAAAGAGTGGGACGTTTCTCAAAACGGAGTGCAGCGAGCAGAGACGAGCAACCGTGTAGATGACGATAGTGTGACTTGAAAATATTTGATAGGAGAGTAAGCTTAAAGCGGCTTATGGGATAAAAGATTGTCATCAGACCTCCTCGACCAATGGCGCGTGCGACAACAAGCAATACATTTTCACCAGTGGAGCAGGCGCCTGTCTGCGTGCATTGCACAGGCAGGCGGGAGGCGATCCGCCACTGGATCACGGTGGAGCACAACCAGCGCGATGTCTACTCGGCACTCGGCCGCAAGAGCCCACTCGAGTTCGAAGCGGCGATCAGACATCGTGAGGCGGCGCAAGCGACTGCGGGGGATGGCTCACGCTCTGCACGAGCAAAAATGGCTGGGCAAACGGAAAGCATGACATGGTGAATTGTGCCTGCTGTGAACAGCAAGAGCGCGTTGACTGCGCAGGATCATTAGAGATATTCGCTGCTGTCCGCTCTCGTTGTCCCGCCCTGCATCAGATCTTTGTCCCCGACCAGATATGGAACGACTTTCAGCAATGGCATCGCCAACCGGACCTCGTTGCCCAGCATCGATCTATCTTGATTCTTGCAATGAAGCGGGGGCACTTGGGGCGTGTCACCTCTGCCGTGCATCGGTACTTGATGACCGAAGGAGGTCCTAGGCCAGATATAAGCCAACAGTACCTGAGTGATCTTCGCGAAAAATGGATGCTCTGTCAGAGCCCAGAAGATCGACATCAGAAATCTCGGAGATTTATAGGGCGGCTAGTCGAACTCCAATTCGCGGAGTGGCTGGAGTCAAATGGCTGGAGCGATTTAGGCCTTGAAGCATTTCGAGTGGGACCGGATATTGATGCTAACAAAGAGGGACGCAGGGTAGCCTTTGAGGTCAAGTTCATTGGCAGACAGAATACCGACTTTGCTGCTTTCCTTCAAAGCAATGCTGGCCAATCTGCAGCGACATCTGTTTCGCCGTATGATGCAAAAAACTACTTAATGTTCAGGGTTTATGAAGCCGCGAAACAGTTGCAGAGAATCAATTGCGATCGAATCGCCGTTGTAGTTGTGGAGGACGTGGCGTGGGCCAACTTTGAGACCCAAGTGACTGAAGGCTGGATCGAGTGGGCTAATCCTCAATTTAGTGATAGGCATAGCGAACGCTGGACAAAGTTCGTACAAAGTCAAAAAACTCGATATCCTAATCTTTCAGATGATTTACAACCTACCGTGCGAAGTTTGAACGAGGTCTGGATACTCATAATGAGGTCGGATTTTCAATATGATCTAGTAGGATCCTACCCCTTGAAAGAGTAGAGATCTTCGACAATGGGCGGTCGGACTCGCCACACTCAACGAAGGCTGTGTCCAGCTGAAGGGGCGTCACATTGCCGTCCAAGGAAAAACTGGCCATCGTGCTGGAGAGGATCAAGAGAACCAAGCCGGTCACCAAGATCTGTCGGGAGCATCGGATTGTGCAGACCCCGTGCGACCGGTGGCGGGATCGCTTCATGGAAGGCGAGAAGCGGGTCGCGGTTTTCGAGCCGGTCAAATATAAATGGATGAACTGGTCAGAAGGCGGTAATTCTGGTGGACCTGTTGCACGAGGTCGCTTGGTCGGTCGCAATGGGCGCCTTGGGTATCAGGCCGATCGTCACTAGCTCTGACAACCCAGAGGGCAATGACGAGACAGAACACCCGATGCGTATGATCAAGGAGGCAGGGCTATGGTTGCGAGAGTTCATGAGGTTGAAAGAGGGCGCGGGTGGCGATCCGCTACGGGATCACGGTGGAGGACCACGAGCGCGCTATCTATGCGAACCTGGAGTAGAGAGCCCTCTGGAGTGTGCAGAGGCGCTCAGTGAGTAGGGGAGCGGCTCGAGCGGCAGTGCAAGCTGACTCTCGTTCAGCACTCCAGAAGGTCTCCCGGAAGACAGCCGAGGACATCCGTGTTGCCGTACAGACTCTTTTGCCCCCTCACCACCCGAGTGCAGACGCTGACCTCGGATAATGGGAAAGAATGTGCGGTCATGCGCAATTGCCGCAGAGCTCACGGCTGATTTATTTTCTTTGCCCATCCCTATGCGTCTTGGGAGCACGGGTTAAATGAAAATACCAATGGCTTGGTACGGCAATACTTCCCTCAGGCCTATCGGTTGGCTACGATCACCAACAGGAAGTGGAGGCCGTCATGGATAAACTGAATCATCGTCCGCGCAAGTGTTTGGGGTTTCGATCTCCTTATGACGTCCTTTACAATCACAAGGGTGTTGCACTAACGAGTTGAATCCAAGTTGGAAAATAATTCTTATCGCAGAGTTAAGGCTATAAACCCATTCAAAATAGGGGCGGAATAGCGGTCATCAGTGCCTACAGCCTTTACGTAGCCGGGCTTAAGAAAATTGGTGACTTTGAACCGAACAGCTTTAGGGAGCTTAGGATGGCGAACTAATTCTCCCGCGCGTATAGCAAAGGCATAAGGTTTCTCACTTTCAAGGAGCAACTCTTGTTCCGAAACTTTTTTGAAAATCAGGCTTGTCTTGTCTTTGAGAGGAATTCTGCCAATAGCTCCGATTTGAAGTGAAGGTGCGATCTGCGTCTCATGGACTGAGGTAATTTTTAGTCGAGATGCATGATACACCTCATAAGCAACGAATACTTTCTCGCCTGCATCAAATGCTCCAAGAATCTCACGGATCAATGGCCTGGCCTCTTTAGTACCAAGAAACCGTTGGATTTCGGAAATCTTCATCTTTTGCACTTGAGCTTCAACCATATCGATGTGAACTCGATTGGTCAGGGATAATGGTGTCTCCCCAGAAATTTGAAATAGTTCCTTTAGCAATTTAAGGGCATTATTAACAGAGAGGGAACGATCACCACGGTACTGGCGAATGATTGCTTCGTATTCATCGAATGCATCACTTAATAGACTGTTTGGCGCTCTGGTGTAGTCTTGGAGTTTTCCGGCATAGACTGGGCCATTGGACCCTACGAAGATCAGCGCTCCGGGCTCTATGTCCGTCCGCAAAATAGCCAAGGGGTTCAGACCAAGCTCGGAAAAATACTGATGAAGGTCATCTTCTGGGTTGCAGGCAATGAGACCAATTGTAGCGACGCAACCTAGAAGGAATCCTATCCAGAAACGAACAAACATTATGGCGTGCTTCTGCTGAAGTCTTGTTCATGGAGTTCAGGAAATGCTGCTTTACGGTCTACAGCAAGCTCCTGGAGCTTTTTCTGCTGATTCCTTTGGATTAAAAGAGAGGCGTAATCTTTTAACACCCTTTTAGTAAATGGATGTTTAAGGCCTTGCGAGAGTTTGGATATTAAGTATGCTTCCTTGAGGAGCATTTGTGCCTTTGCCTGATAGCCGAGCTTTGAGTAGATAGTAGCTAAATTAAAGAGGTAGCTTGCGGTTGAAGCATGTTCATATCCATAAGTTTGTTTCGCGATGTGTACAGCTCTTTGGGCAACATGGAGGGCCTCAGCATACTGCTTGAGTCCGTAAAATATAGCCGCAAGGGTATTAAGATAGTTGGCTACAATCGGATGGCTGGTTCCATAAGTTTGTTTGGCGATATCTAAGGCATTTTGAGCTAAGGGCAGGGCCTCAGTATACTGCTTGAG
>RFGF01000123.1 GCA_003695915.1 Nitrospirota bacterium | reverse complement strand
TGGATCCCTTGGAATTGCGCATACGCCGAATGACCGGGAGCAGCCACGATGGAGATGTCTTCCAGTGTTTCGAGTTCTGCGAGTGCGGCTTCATACGTTCCCGGTGTGGTGCGGCTTCCGCGTTGGGGCGCGTTGCCGTCGTTTCCTCCGGCGAGTCGAGCGATATAGGTATCTCCGGATCCGAATAGGCCCGCCCGTAAGGTAAACGCGGTGATGTTCGTGCCGATCTCCAGAGCGAACAAATTTTCCAGCGCATCCCGGCGACGGCTGGGCGTGAGGCCGAGCACATCGCTGATGGCCTTGGGATGGTCGGGATCAAATCCTAACTCTTCATACAGCATGACCTGCCCATCACCATCTTCGGCCTGAACCGTCATCGTCAATAACTCTGCAGAGTCGCCCGGCGTGTCAGTGGGACTCAAGCCGCTCAAATCGAGCGTGCCTGGCGTAGGAGTGGCATCATCCTGCCAGCCGGAGGCTCGTTTGATGTAGTGCGTGGTTGTCCCGCCAGAGATCACACGGAGCATGCTTCCCTGCGGTGCCGAATCCAGCGTCTTCACCATGGCCGGAAGGGCGAACAGCCGGACTGTGATGCGTCCGTTGCCGGCACTCCCTGGAAACCGCGCGACAAAGCGTGCTCGGTTGGCAGGATCATCGGTGTCGGTACCCACGACAAAGGGTGAGGGCTGTCGTGCGATCCCGTCATCCCCGGTTGGTTGAAAGGTACGCGACACATACAGGCGCGATCCGCCGTTGTCGAAGTAGTGTCGGACAGCGTGCGCGAGATAGTTCAAGGGTCGATCGGGGGCATCGCTGAAGGATAGGTTCCGAAATCCGCCGTAGATACGTTCGAAATCGCCGAAGCTGGTGATCAATTCCGGAGTCCCGCCGATGGGACCTTTTCGGGTGGGCCCCACAAAGCCTGTGGTACTGGTGCCCACGCCCTCGATCGATTTGGCGCGAAAACTCGTTTCCTCTACGTACACTCCCGGGGCTAAATATTCAGGCATGATGGTCCTCCTGTGATGGGTCGAACGAATCGATGAGCGGTGCAAAGCGTGGTTGATGGAGATCGTTCATGGCACGGTCACGGGAATTTGTATGGCCAGTCGCCGTCGAGCAGCCACGGTCACGTCTATGGCATTCAACGGCAGCGTGTCTCGCCTTGTTTCTATGTCATCGGGGTCAGCGACGGGGCCGGCATGGGGATCGACAATAGCCTCGACGGTAACGGGAACTTCGCTGGTGAGAACCGTGGCGGTCCCTTCGTCCCAGGTCGTCACCGGAATCCCTGAGACGGCAACCAGGGCTTCCCCACGGGTATCCGTCAATCCTCTTGCGAGTATCTGCGAATCGTGACGGCGAATCACGCGAAGCAGCGCGCCGACAAGAGGATTTCCCGTCCCAGCCTGCATCACACTGGCATAGAGCGAGACCCAATTGTGTGAGGTCTTGGCTGTGGGAGCTGGATAAAGCGGAATATCGATTGCGTGAAAGAAAGAGCCGGGTTGACCGGCCGCTGCTGGATCTGGATTGCGCGGAAGGTGAAGTCTGCACCGGCGCGGGAGATACATCTCCTGCGGATCCCGAACGGCCAATTCGACGCTGACGCTTCCGATAGGTGGCGATGCAGGAGGGGCGGGAAACGCGTTCCCGTGCGACTCGAGTGTGTGAACTGCCGAAAGGACATACAATGAACGACGATTGCGGAGGAACGTGGCCACCGGTGACGAGAGGATAAGGTCTCTCACGAGCGGGGTGTATGTCGTGGCATCAAGGAAACGGATGGCTCCCAGCACACGTCGATCGATGCGTTCCAGTGTGGTCATGAGGAATGTTCCTCCCATCCGAATCGCGTGGCGACGACTGGCATGAGGGTGGTGGCGTCATCGGGATCGATGCGAACCGCCCGGGCGATGTACGACACGCTCAACCGATAAGCTGGGTCGAGGGCGTCCCAAATGCGCATAATGTCTTCGTTGCTCAGCTCGGCTGGAATAATGTGAATAAAATCTCCAGCTTGCCATCCTCCTTCGGGTGACAGGGAAGACGCATCCAGAATGGGATGCTGGTGCAAATGGTTCATCGCCCAAGCAAGCACGACCTGCTCGGTGAGGGGGCTCGTGGCCCAGATCGACACGAGATAATGAAGATCCAGGCTCAAGGGTGGAATGTGATCGGCAAAACTCCCGGTTCGTTGGCGATTGCGCAGATATTCGTTGATGGTGATGCGATAGAGAAAGAAGGACAGCATGGTTCCAAATTCTTCGTTGCCAGCCAGTTCGCCGCTCGAGATCAATCGAAAATCGCAGGCATGATCGGTTCGCAAAGGTTCGGGGTAGACGTTGCGGAGGTACGTGACGATCGAAGCGCCGACAGAATGAATTGCATGCAGGTTGGCCATCGTGTGTCACTCAATCCTGGGTGGGTGGTGTGATTCGCTCCTGGAATTGCAATGTTCTGGCCCGTAAAAACATCTCGATTGCTGGCCGCGCATGAGGATTCAAGCCATAGACTTTCGGGGAAGAGAGGCCTTCCCGTTCATGGAGCCAGCCTTTGCGCACCAACTCATCGATCGCCTCAACGAGGGCCTCGTTGGGCAAATCCTCGCTTTGGGAAATCCACCATGTTCGGATGCCGTCCACGGTATCTTTTGCCTCAGGATGAGCCTGGAGATACAGAAGAATCTGCCATATCGCGTATTCGGGCAATGTCATAGAGCCCGTCGGTTTCGTCGAGGTTCTCCGTGAACGGGAGCCTGTGACTGGGTAAGCAAAGATATTGCCACAAAGCCAGCGTCCGAACGGCTTGAATTTACAAGGCTCGAGGCCAAGGATTTCGCTGGCTGCGGGTGGTAAGCCGCAGCGCTCTTTCTGGAAAACCGCCAAAATGATTGGAACACGAAGGCCTTATGGGTGCGGTCGTTCTGCCGCCTCAAATGCGGCCATCTTGCCGCATGACAAAAGGCCGTATCGATGCTGCTTTATCGTTGGATCGATCCGACCGAAAGTAAGGCAGTGCATGGACCGATCTCGTGCGCTCTCGGAATTTGTCATGGCCGATGACGCTCCATGCCGTTGCCTTGCTCTCGTCAGCTTGCGATGAACGAAGCGCTCGCTCGCTCTCCCATCAGTGATACCGAATCGTGCGATGAGTGGACCGACGTCGAACGGTGGATCTGGCATCGCATTGCTCGTGGTTTTGTTGCGGATGTGTCGCTCTGGAGGCCTGACCGGGATGCCGATGTGGAGCCTCTGCAGCCGTGCACGGTACGCCCGCAATTTCTGCGAGAGATCCTGCTCGAGGAACCCTATCGCCAGCAGATTCCGACGAACGCGATCGTGATCGAGGGTGCGACGTTCATTGATCGACTCGATTGGACGGGAATGACGTTGACTCATGGATTGGCATTACATCGTTGCGTATTTGAAGAAGAAGTCTGTTTGATGGGCATGCGGTCGCCAAGAAGCTTATCGTTCGAGGGCTCGGCGTTTCGTGGACCCTTGGTGCTTTCGCATGCACAAGTGGGCGGCGATCTCGTGCTCGATGGGTGTCGGATGACGCGGCCGTTAGCAATGTTGGCCATCCGGATCGATGGAACGCTGTCGATGCGCCAGGGTGGGCAATGGGCCGAGATTGAGTTTCGAGAAAGTCGGATCAAGCAGAGCCTGGTCGTGTCGGATGTTCACCTGCTCGGCGCCTTGACTGTCCACAAGCTGACCATCGACGGCGATGCCTATATGACGCGCATAGAGGGATTAGCGGGACTGACGATGTGCCAGACTCATATCGGTGGACGATTGGCCTTGACGGGATGTCGCATGCTCGGACGTATCGAATTCCATGGCGTCGATATTGGTGGAAGTTGTCTGATACGGAAAGGTGTCGAATGCGCAGCGATGACATGGCGTCGGACTCGAATCCATGGGCATCTGGTTCTTGCGAGCGGAACGGTCGTGGGATGTCTCGACGGCACGGGTTTATGTATCGAGGGGTCGGTGCTGTGCGGTGCAGAGTTGCGTTGCCAAGAATTTCGATTGGCTTGGGCGCTGGTTCGAGGGAGCGTCGCGCTTTGGGGAACACGCATTCGGGCGGGAGCCAATTTTCGCGGCATGACCGTCGGGGAAAGATTCAGCCTTGGCGGGCATGTACAGCTCGAATCGCTGGACCTCTCGCATGCGAAGATCGGCGCCGATCTCATTATGATGGACGTTTCGATTGACACACTGGTAAACATGAAGGGCATTGAAGTGGATGGTGCGCTGGAGCTGCATGCAGGAAGTAGATTCAATGATGTCATCTTGAGCGAAGGCCGCTATCATGGAGAAGTGAGGATAGCGGGATGCTGTTTTCAAGGCGCCTTGAGAATGGAGGCCATCCATATCGGGGGGCGCTTGGTCATCGGAGATGGGGCACAACTGGCCTGTGTGACTGTGACGGACGGTCTAAGCCGTCATCGGCATAGGCAAAGACGGCGCGACGGTTGATCTCTCCCTATGGTCTGAGTGTCGCGAGGCGCACGCGACCTTTCTGAATGTTGCATTCTCCAAATCAACCTGATAGGTTTCTTTCGCTGCGTATCGTCAGAGGGGGATGTGCTCATGACGCTTCGTCCACTCGGTTTCTATTTCTATCAGGTACTGCTCGTGGCGATGGCGCTAGGGGTCGCCTCCCCGGCATTGGCGCGGACGATGGAGAACGATCCGGCTGGGTTTTATGGAATCAAATGGGGGAGCGACGTTACGGATCTGCCGGGATTGGTGAAGGTCGATACGGACAGGAATGTCGAAACCTATATGGTCCAAAGTCCGTCACCGGCGATTGAAGGGATTCCGGTCGATTCGATCAAATTGACGACCATCAATGGGAAACTGGCGCAAGTGGCTATTCGCTATCATGGAGACTCCACGCATCAATCGCTCTTGAAATATCTGGAGTCCAAATATGGAGACATCGAATTGCCGCCCGGTTCCATGATGCGCGGCTTGAGCCAGCATTACTCGTGGCGGGGCACAGAGACGGTCATTTCCGTGACCTACAGGGAATTCCGCCAGCAAGGGTATGTCTTCGTCGAAAGCCGCATTCTTGCGCCCAGGTTTTTAGATTCGATTTCCGAACATTCGTTTTAACGCATTCACCCGAAGGCGGGCATCCGTCAAAGGGCTCACCTTTCCTTTCTCGTGCACGCATTCTTGTCAACGCGTCTTTCTGGCGCAGGACACGCATGTCGTGCGGTTCGCTTATCGGAAAACACTGACCTCGGGGGTATCAACACATGCCGGGACAACATCCTGCCACGCAATTGCGAACGCTTTTTGCTCGTCCGGGTATCGTCAAAGCGGCCGGGGCTCATGATGCCCTGAGCGCCAAACTGGTGGAGGAAGCAGGATTCGATGCTGTCTGGGCCGGAGGGTTCGGCATTTCGGCATCGTTCAAATGCATTCCCGATGCGAGTTTCATTACCCTGACCGAACAAGTCATGATTGAGCGGAACATGGCGGAGACGGTCTCCATTCCCATTGTCGCTGATTGCGACACCGGCTATGGCAATGCGTTGAACGTCATGCGCACGGTCAACGATCATGAACGGGCTGGCATTGCCGGAATCTGTATCGAAGACAATGTCTTCCCCAAACGCTGCAGTTTTTATGCCGGAGTGAGACGGGAACTCGTCTCTATCGAAGAGCATTGCGGGAAAATCCAGGCGGCGAAGGCAGCGCAAACGATTCCGGACTTTTTTGTCATTGCACGAACCGAAGCGCTGATTGCCGGTTGGGGAAAGGAAGAGGCGTTGAAGCGAGTTTTTGCATATGCCGAGGCCGGAGCCGATGCGGTCTTGATCCATTCCAAGTCCCAGACGTTCGATGAGTTGCGCGATGTTGCCAAGGAATGTGCAGGACGGATTCCCTTGGTGGCGGTGCCGACGACCTATGCGGGGGTGTCGCTCGATGAACTCGAAGCGGCAGGCTTCAAATTGGTCATCTTTGCCAATCAAGCGATCCGTGCGGCCATCCGGGCCATGCGAGAGACGCTCGGAATCTTGGTCCAGGTCGGGAAAGCCGATGCCGTCGAGGATCGCATCGTCTCGCTTCAAGAGGTATATGATCTCGTAGGTGTGTCCAAGATGAAAGAGGACGAACGGCGGTTTCTCCCGCCAGGCGGTGAGCCGGTTACGGCTCTGATCGCTGCGGCTGGGTTCGAAAAACCACTCTTGCCGCTGATCGCGCATCGCCCCAAATGCCTGCTGGATATCAAAGGCAAAACGATTTTGGAGCGCCAGGTTGCGGCCTTGAACGAATGTCAAATCAAGGACATTACGGTGATTCGCGGTTATCAAAAAGAGGCGATCACGATGCCCAATCTTCGGTATTACGATAACGATCGCTACGAAGACACAGGAGAACTCTATTCGTTCTTCTGCGCCGAGACGGAGATGAGGGGACGGTGTGTGCTGCTGTATGGCGACATTATTTTCGATGTAACCGTTCTCCAAAAACTCTTAAAAAGTCCGGCCGATATCGCGCTCGTCGTGGATCTTGCCTGGCAGGATCGTTCGGGTTCCGAGCCCCCGACGATTCAGAGCCGTCCTGATTTGGTACTATTGGATGTTCCGCCTGAGAAAGGCTATCGGTATGTGACGCCGGATGAAGCCAATCGGATTGTCCGAATTGGGCAACATCTCGATCATGACCAGGCGCATGGCGAATTTATCGGTCTCGCTATGTTGTCCTCGAGGGGTATCGAGCTGTTCAAGCACGTGTATCATGAGGCACGGCAACGGTATGCGCACAGTGGGTTTCACGATGTCGCGCGATTTGAGCACGCATCGTTGACCGATCTTTTCCAAGAATTGATCGATAGGGGCCATGAGGTGCAGGCCGTGCCCATCTACAAAGGGTGGATGGATGTCGATTCGTTCGAGGACTACCAGAAAGCCTGGGCGGAACTCCAACGTTGAATCTCCTGGCAGGCCTGGTGTAAATCGATCGAACAACTAGCTAAGCGTGCTGGCCGATTTTCTCTTGAGCTTCGAGCACTTTCTGTACGACAGCCTCCACATTTTCTTCGTCGACGAATGGCGAGAGGATGAACGATTTGAGGGCCACAATCGGCTCGCCATAATCCGTGTGCCGATAACAATCTGTGAGCGAAAGCACCACTCCGCGGCCGGCCATTCCTTCTGTGTGAATGTAGTCGAAAATTTTTCGGTTGTATTCATTGTAGCGTCGCAAGGCGTCTCGATACGACGGATCTTTCATCTCCTTTTCTTGAATGTAAAATGTATCGACATCGTTCGGATAGACGCGAAAGACAGTGACCGTGCCAAAATTTTCGCGATTGAGCACCGTCGTACATGCCCGACCTTCCAGATGCTCTCTGAGGAGTTGCGCCATCTCCACGATATGTCCGAGAATGACGCGCCATCCTTCCTTGCCGAACAGGCGCATATTCGCGAGGGCCGCGAGAACTCCGGTACCGGGTCGAGAGGTTTCAATGGTGAACGTGCCAGGTCGATGTTCCCCAAATTGATATAGGTACGGCATTTGTTCTTGCGGTCGTTGGAGTAACCGAAAGTCTTCGCCGTTTCGCATCAAGACGAGACTCGAAATATAGGGCGTAAATCCCGGTTTGTGAAAATCTACGCCAATGGAATCGGCCAGGGGAAGATGTTGAATGTACCGGCAAGCCCCGGCCAAGGCACGGACCGTGCGCGGTCGAAACCCCAAGGGATTGGCCGCAAAATCATAATCGTTAAAGACAGACCAGGCCCAACCAATCACTGCGTCGGCATGAATGTGGGGGCTATAAGGAAGGTTGAAGGTTGCGACCAGCTCATCGCGCACCGCTGCGATCGCTTGGACATCGTCCAGTCCGAAAGCATCGGTCGTGCCCAGCGTCGCGATGATGGCGGCGATCTTTTTCCCGCTATCCACCACGGACCATGCACGGTCTCGAAAGGCACGGATGTTCATCGCGTTTCGCAGGTCCGTGGGAATAGTGATCAGATTTTTTGACCCGAGTCCCAACCATCCCGCAATGTTGTACCGACAATAGTGACTGCAATCGCTTGCGAATACGACAGCATCTTCGCGGATTCCTCGCTCGATCGCTCCTGGAATGGCCTTTTCGATACCGACCTTGACGCCATACAACGTGGTGCCTGTCCCGCCGAAGGTAAAGACGCCTGACGCCTTCTCCGCATCTAATCCTAACAGGCGAGCTGTCATCGCGGTCATTTCCACTTCCGCCAATGCGACGCGATGGCTGTATTCGTCCCATGCGAGGTTGGGGTTGTACATGGAAGCCAACAGGACCCCGATCAAGGAAGAAATGGTCGGTGGAGCCACGACGTTTTGTTGTGTCCGTGGATGACCCCAAATCGTCAATCCGGAGCAATAGTTCACCAAGGCTTCCGTGACGTCCTCTATGCTGGTCCCGGTTTCCGGGACGCAGGCACGGCGGGCGACGGCATAATCCAGCGGGGTGCGTTCCCCGAGGATCGGCCGCTCGCTTTTGAGTGCATCGACGGCATCGAGTGCCCTCATGATACTGTGCACGAAGTAGGAGTCGTGCACGCGATCTGATACCGGCTTAGGGAATGCCAATCGAATCCGATCCAGTATTTGGCGGTACGTTGCCGTCATGGCGTATCCCTCCTTGATGAGCGGCGGGAACGATGGTCCATCATCGTGTTGAGGCTCCCCAAGACCAGGAAGCCCTACGTCGATAAGGTAGAGCATAGCATCGGCGATTTCGTTCGACTAGACAGTCGTTTCGTGATGCTTCATCGATCGACTCGTCCTCGGGAGATGAAGAAGGGTCGGAACACATATCTTATGGTCTTGACTCTGGCCGCACAACCGCTCACCATTAGATCACACGAATTTGTGTGTGCCGGTTTTGGGGGTGTTGATGTCGGTAGACCGAGATATCTTGGCGATAAACGCTCGATTTACCGTGGAGACGGACTATGTTGGGCACGGCCGTCATAAGGTGGTGGTGGTGGATGATTTTTATGCTCATCCTGATCGGGTGTTGGCGTTGGCGCTCGAGTTGCCCTATACCAACCGGTTCGAGGTCATTGGAAATTTTCCAGGTGTGCGTGCCTCGGTCAATCTGGATACCACGCGCGTGATCGATACGATCGGTGAACTGTGGGGCGCACGGCTTCGCCCTTTTTTCCAACCCCAGCCGGCGGTCTTTCAAGGCATTATCAATCAGAACTTCAGGCTCAATATCGGTCAACGGCAGCCACATATCGATCCGGACATTACAGCGATGGTGTATCTGAATCCGGCGGAATCATGTGCAGGAGGTACCGGCTTGTACCGGCATCGCTTGACCGGATTAGAGCGCCTGCCCATTAGGCCCGATCAGACGATCCGAGAACTTGCCGATCGCCTCGAACTGAGCGATGAATTCTTGGAGAGCGAAGAGGGGTATGAGAATTTTCAGAAGAGCATGATTTTCAACCCGCTGTTTTCCTGTCGAGAAAATACGTATATTAACGACGGCAACGAATTCTGGGAATTGATCAAGTTGATCGATATGAAGCCCAATCGGCTCATCATCTTCGACGGGCGCTGTTTTCACTCCCAGTACATCCGTCCGGAGCATTATCAAACGGGGTTTCGCATCAATCAGATTGTGTATCTCAGCGCGAATTCGGATCGTGAATGAGCCGCTTCAGTGGTCCGTCGTGACGCTGGTCGACCTTCAGCACATGTCTCCATGGTTCACGCTGGGAAGTTGAGAGTCTCGTTGCCGTGTGTGCCAGCTCCTGTTGCACCGTGTAGGTACACGCGTTCGCGGTATTGCCTCCCCACCGCCAAAAAGACAACGGCTGCCAGGAACATGATTCCGGCAAAAAACCCATAATAGCTTGGGCCGGACAAAAGAGTGGTGCCATCCTCTTGCTGGATGACGTAATTCACCAAGGATGTCAACGCATTGCCCAGCGACACAGACAACAAGAACAATGCCATGACGATGGATTTTAATTTCAACGGGGCTTGGGTATACGAAAATTCGAGGCAGGTGATGGACACCAGCACTTCGGCAGCCGTTATGATGGCATAAGCGAGGAGTTGCCATACGATCGAAGGGTGTTCCCCTTGGACAATGCGAGCTTCGATGATCGCCGATACGAGAAACGCGATCACGGCGAGAAAAAATCCTATGGACATTTTGCGCAATGGTGTCAGGGACACTATCCGACCCAGTGTCGGATACACGACATAGGCGAACAGCGGAATGAACAGCATGATAAGGATCGGATTGACGGCTTGGATTTGCGAGGGAAGCCATTCGATGCCCAGCCAGGTTCGGTCCATCGATTTGGCTTGCAGAACCCAGGCTGACGATGTTTGGTCGTACAGCGACCAAAACACGGCCACAAAAACAAAAATCCCGCAGAGCTTGAGCAGCGTGCGCCAGGTCTCGGGATCCGTCAGCGCGCGCCAAAATCCGATGGGATCGGGGGGAATATGGACATAGCGATCTCGTCCCAGCCAGAAAATTACTGTGGCCAAGAACATGAGGAGGCCGGGAACTCCGAAGGCCCAATCTGGACCATAATGATTGAGCAACCATGGTGTCAGCAGCATGGACACGAAGGCGCCGGCATTGATGGCAAAGTAAAACCACGAAAAAGCCTTGGACATGAGTCCGCGATTGGTCGGGCCGAATTGGTCTCCGAGATTTGCCGAGACACACGGTTTGATCCCGCCAGACCCGATCGCAATCAATGTCAAGCCGATCGCTAATCCCAGACGAGTGTGATCCAAGGCCAACGTCAAGTGTCCTAAGCAGTAGACAATTGAGAGCCTGATGATCGTCGTGTATTTTCCCCAGAACGCATCGGCAACGATCGCGCCGACGAACGGAAAGAAATAGACAGCCGAGGCAAATAGATGAAAGTACGCACGTGCCTCGGCGTCCGTCATGACATCTAATTGGCCGTCCCGGTTCAACAGCATTTCGGTCATAAAGACAACGAGGATGGCGCGCATGCCATAGAAGCTGAACCGCTCCGCACCTTCGTTGGCGACCAGATGGAAAATGCCGGGAGGCATGGTGTCCGTCGCGAGCGGGGTTCGTCGAAATGTCGGGGACTGCGACATGGCAATCGGATCGTTATCGGAACAAGCAAGGGAACATTGTACCAGAGTGGCAAAGGCAAAAACTGCGGTGCCATCGATGGAAAGAGATTGAAGCTGTGCGCACGATCAAGCCACGACAACCGCTCTCGACCGTGAGTTTGTGGTAAGAACAGATCATGCTTGCGATCGCGGCGGTTGAGGGAGGTTGACCCAGGGCACACGCTCGTGTCGGAAATCATGAAGAAAAGCCTAAACAGGTGAAGTGGTCAGATAGGAGCGAAACACAGGGTGAAGAAGGGGCTCGAAGGCGCCGTCGCGGTTCAGTACCAAAACGATGGAGAACGTTTTACAGAAAAAACCAAGAAACGGAGATGGCTTCTTCCATTGTCGATCCTGCAATGTGAAAGTTGAAAATGCATAGCGGAACACGGAAAGCCGGAGAGCCTTCCGTGTTCCGCTTACGAGGTGAGAGAGGGCCGTTTATCGGATCTTGTCCCTCATCGGTGTCGGACGGTTACTGTCGCTTGCGGCTCTTGACTGTGAGCCTGTGTTCTGGGAGATGGCGACTGTGTCATTATTGCAATTCTTCTAAGAGCGCTTTGATCCGCGGGGATTTTAATTTATTGAGCGCCGCCACTTCAATTTGTCGAATCCGTTCTCTCGTCACAGACATCCGTTGCCCGACTTGCTCGAGAGTCCATGGTTCGTCTTCGCCGATACCAAAGCGAAGCCGGATGACCTCCTGCTCTCGTGGTGTCAACTGTTCCAAGATTGTATCGAGCTGACGTTCGATATGTTGTTGTGTAATTTCGTGATCAGGTAACGTCATAGTGGAATCGGCCAAATGATCACCGATACAGGCATCATCCTCATCTGGGGGAACATCCAACGAGACCAATTCTTGAAAGGCTTGCAGTGTTTCGTGTACGCGAACGGGTTCCATGCCCAGCGCGTTTCCGATTTCCTCGATGGATGGTTCTCGGTCGAAGCGCTGGGCAAGCTGTTGAGATGCTTTGGCGATACGGTTTGCAGCTTCTGAAGTGTGGACGGGAATGCGAATGGTTCGTGATTGATCGGCCAAAGCTCTGGTGATCCCTTGGCGGATCCACCAGGTGGCGTACGTGCTGAATTTGAACCCGCGGGTATAGTCAAAGCGTTCGGCTGCCTTCATGAGTCCGATATTGCCTTCCTGAACCAAATCCAAGAATCCCAATCCTCTTCCCATATATCGCTTCGCGATGTCCACGACCAACCGGAGATTTCGTTGGACCAATTCGTCTTTGGCGTGTTCGAGTGCGAGTTGGGCTTGTTCAACGAGCGTGCCGATCTGTCTGAGGCGTCGGGCCATTGACGCGAGAGCATGGCCTTGGCGCTCAGCGGCGTCTTGGATGGTAGCAATGGCAGTCCGGGCTTGATGAAGTGCGGGCGCAGAAAAGCCCTTGAGCGCGAGGATTCCTCGCAGGCGTGCGACGGCCGCGGTTACAGCCCCGGAAGGAGCAAGGCTGGAGGTCAGCTGAATCGTCGTTTTCACTTGGCAGCGGATGCAGTGAGCGGCTTCAAACAGCGTCCGGGCGAGTCGTTGCTCGGTATCAGGGTCCAATAATGGACGTGTTCGAAAGTTGAGAAAATACAATCCTTCCAATCCGCCGGAGCTCGAAGATTCTCTTGAGGAGACGTTTGGGGTGTCTCGCGAGCGTCGTGATATAGCTCTTCCATGTGAGAGACCAGTTTGACCAGGGGGGCTTGAAGCATGGAGGCGCGCACGAGCACGAGAAGAATGGCGGTCTGTCGAAAGTGTGTGTCCCATAGGATCGCTCCTTTTGAGAAGTGGACGATGACGATCTGCCTCTGTCTAGACACACCTATCACACAGACATGAAAAGAAAATTAGTGGAAGATTAAAAATTTTTAATGATGCACTATCGGAGATGAAGGTTTATGACGGTGAGGATAGAGGGAGCAGAACGGTGAAGCAGGATCCTGCATTCAGCGTGCTGTGTACATGAATAGCGCCTCGATGCGCTTCAACGATCCATTTGCATATCGCGAGGCCTAATCCTGTTCCTTTGTTGGCGTGCGCACGAGCAGCGTCAGCGCGATAAAAGCGATCGAAAATCCGCGGTTGCTCTTCAGGAGCGATTCCGATGCCGTGGTCGATGACTTGGAGCCGCGCATAGGCTCCCATGTGATTCAACGAGAGTTCGATGGTGTCGCCTGGATGAGAGTATTTGACGGCATTGTCGACGAGGTTCAACAATAATTCGCGCAAACGCAACTCGTCTCCATAGACGGTGGTCGGCGTCACGTCGGTAAGGGTCGCTTGTATCCCACGATCCTGTCCCAAGACTGTCACCTGTTGTTGAATATGGGCGAGTACTTCATCTAATTGGACAGGTCCCCAGTGAAGCTTGATTTCACCTAAGTCGGCGCGAGAAAGGAACAGCAATTCGTCCACGATTCGACTCATCCGATCGATTTCTTCCAGATTGCTTTCCAGCACGCTTCGATAGTCTTCGACTTGGCGAGGACGACGAAGAGCAAGTTCCGTTTCTCCTTTGGTGATCGTTAACGGAGTGCGCAATTCATGGGACGCATCGGCGCTAAATTGTCGAATTTGGCGAAAAAGTGTTTCCAGTCTTGCGATCATGTCGTTAAACGTCGAGGCAAGACGGCCGATTTCATCAGAAGAGGTCGGAGCGGTGATGCGTTGCGTAAGGTCGCCCGTCGCGATGCGCTGAGCAGCTAGAGTAATGGCATCGACGGGGCACAAGGCTCGGCCGGCTAAAAACCAACCTCCCAGCAAGGAAACGATCACGGCAATGGGAGAAGCAATTACCAATGTCAACAGCAAGCGATGCAGCGTGTCTTCGATGGGTTGCAGAGATGTCCCGACGCGTAAGATGTTGACTAATCGGCCTCTGTAGCGGATGGGTACCGAGAGCAGTCGAAATGGAATGCTTTCTCGCAATCGGATTGATTCAAAGGTGGCTTGCCCTTTGAGCGCGGCCTGAAATGCGGTTTGACTCAGAGGAATCTCGCGACTTTTGATATTGGCGGATTGAATTGTCACTTGCCCCGTTGGTCCGAAGATTTGAAAAAATTTATCCACCAAAGCGAGTTCGGGAAAATCCCGTGACAGATCTTCAAAAATCAAGAACGGGCCGAATCGGTCTTCTAAGCTCCGAATCGCAACCTGAGCAGCGTCCTGCAGCGCCGCATCGACGCGGTCGTGAAGAGCTTGAGCCATGACGAAATAGATGATGCCAGCGAATATGACTAAAATTATGGCTAAGGCAGTACCGTACCAGAGAGTCAAGCGAACGCGAATCGACATATGGCTTATTCTTCAGCTCGGATCATATATCCGCTGCCGCGAACGGTTTGAATGAGACTTCGATCGCGTCCCCGATCGATTTTGTTTCGGAGATAACTAATATATACATCGATCACATTCGTGAACGTATCAAAGTCTAGGTCCCACACGTGTTCGATAATCATGGGACGGGTGAGGACTCGACCAGCGTTCCTCATAAGATATTCCAACAATGCGTATTCCTTGCTGGTGAGTTCGATGCGTTGTCCGCCGCGCGTCACTTCGTGCGTGGCCGTATTGATCACTAAATCCTCGACTTGCAGGATCTCTGTCGAAGACCCGCTGCCGCGGCGGAGTAACGCTCTGGCCCGCGCGAGCAATTCTTCGATGGCAAAGGGTTTGGTAAGGTAATCGTCGGCTCCGGCATCGAGCCCGCGGACGCGCTGGTCCAATTCGGCGCGAGCGGTCAAAATCAGAAGAGGCGTATGGATTCGAGCGGCTCGAAGTTGTTGCAGAACAGCCATTCCAGGAAGCTGGGGAAGCATGAGATCGAGCACGATCAAATCGTAGTTCACGCTTTTGGCGAAATCGAGGCCGCTTTGTCCATCTGATGCCACATCAACCGCGTAATTTTCCTCTTCAAGTGCGCGCCGGATAAAGGAAGCGACTTTCGGTTCATCATCGATGACCAAAATTCTCATTGTTTTATCATCTTATCATTCGGAGAATTGACGGTTGAAGGGTGGACGTGTGTCGAATTCGCATTTAAAAAACAAGCCCTCCCACATTTGTAGGAGGGCTTTTCGATAGGAACGAGGGCGAATGCGTGAGGGAGGTTAGATGTGTTCGACGAGACTTCGCAATTTTTGGCTGCAACTCGGATGGCGAAGTTTCTTCAGCGCTTTGGCTTCAATCTGCCGGATGCGCTCACGGGTCACATCGAAATCTTGCCCAATTTCCTCAAGAGTATGATCAGTGGTGTCACCGATACCGAACCGTTTCCGAATGACGATAGCTTCACGCGGCGTCAGCACTCCGAGAGCATTGGCGATTTGACGCTGCAGATCATATCGATTGGCGGCATCCATCGGTGATACGGCGTTTTTATCCTCGATGAAGTCGCCGAGTTGACTGTCTTCTTTTTCGCCGATTGGCGTTTCCAGGGAAATCGTACCTTTTGAGATATCCAGCATCATGCGTACTTTGTCAGCAGGCAATCCCATGCGAGCAGCTATTTCTTCTGGAGTCGGCTCTCGGCCAAGCTGTTGCACCAATTGTCTCGCAGTTCGAGCTAATTTTGTATTAGCCTCGATCATATGGACGGGGATACGGATGGTTCGTGCTTGATCCGCAATGGCACGAGTGACGCCTTGACGAATCCACCAGGTGGCGTACGTGCTGAACTTATAGCCTCGTTGGTATTCGAACTTGTCGACGGCCCTCATGAGACCGATGTTTCCTTCTTGAATCAGATCGATGAATTGCAGGCCGCGATTGGTGTACTTTCTTGCGATACTGACCACCAACCGTAAATTGGCTTCGATCAATTGAGCCTTGCCGCGTTTGACTTTTTCTTCCGCTTGGTGAATGGTATTCAACACGGCTTTGAATTCATGTAACGGCATCAATACTTCTTTTTCGATTGCTCGAAGTTGCCGTTTGGCTTCGTTCATGCGTTCTTTAGCTTGGGCCAACACTGCAGGATCAAGGCTTTTTCGTGCTTGCTGTCTGGATGCGGTGCGGCCTTTGGGAAGAACCTTCATGCCGTCCTGAGTAGCATAGCCAAGTTGCTTAGCATTGGATTGCAACGCAGCTTCCGCCTCGGAAATTTTTTCTCCAATTGCTTTAATGCGCTGGAGCATGTGATCGCGAACTTTTTGATGCAGATTCAGCGATTCGACCTGATCGACTAATTGATCCAGCATCGATTTGATCTTTTTTTCGAGCTGAACTTGTTGCGTTTTCGTTTTTATGCCTTTTCGCTGTTTGGCATAGAGGCTCAGCAAGGTTTTTCCTCGCCTTTTGATCCCATTCAGATGTTCAAGGACACGAAGTCGCAGTTCCTCATCTTCTTCGGAATCGTTTGCGTCTTCAGAGGCGATTGGATCCTCTTCAAGGTCGTCGTCCAGCGAGTCTTGAAGCAACACCAAGTCTTTAGCCCGTATTTGCTTTTCCTTCAATTGGACGATGAGCATATCGAAATATTGCAGAGAGAGTGGAAGGCCATACACAGAACAGGCTAACTCGCGCTTTCCGTCTTCGATACGCTTGGCAAGTTCGATTTCTCCTTCACGGGTTAACAACGGTACTCGCCCCATTTCTTTCAGGTAGAGCCGAACAGGATCATCAATGCGACTCGGTTCCCCCGGCGTTAAGTCAATATCGTTTCCTAACGTGTCCAATTCTTCTTCGATTTCATCATGGGCATTTTCTACGGCTAGATCGGTGCTGTGTGGTCGCCCTTTGTTTTCGCGAGCAGGAATGTTCAGCACATCGATATTCAATTCAGAAAAAATCGTTAGGATATTGTTCAATTGGTCTGAAGACAGAAGTTCAGCTGGCAATGCCTCGTTGAGGTCCTGAAAGGTGAGGTGGCCTCGTTGCCGTCCCAGGGCAATTAACCGTTGCACTTCAGTCGTGATCGCTTCTTTAATCATTCGCTCCAACCCCTTGATTGGAAATGGAAATGAAAGTAAAAGTTGCCTGTGCAAAGCTATGTAATTTTTTTCGCTATGCCGTCAACATGAAAGATGCTGTGGTTCGATGCCATGAGTTTTTCCTAATGGGAAATATATGGGGATATATCGTGCGAGGTTCGTAAAAGCCGTGTTTCCTCACAGGGAAGCATTTATCATGCAAGTTTAACTGAACATTAACAATGAAGGAATTTTAGCAATATTGCTGCAATTGTGGGAAATTGTAATTATAAAGGCACACGACTAACCAGTATAAACAAAAATTGCTCATGATGTAAAGAGATAATTTACATACGATAAATCTATGAAAAAGCTACAATACTCAACCAGAACTAAAAAGGACAATAAACTTTTGCAATTATTAATTTCGGAAGCCCAAACGACAGCACGTATCGCTTAGGCTGATGGACAGGCTGGCTGAGACTGTTTTTTGTAATGTTGCAAGGAAGAAGATGAAATCTTATGACAATGTATCGGATGTTCTTCATCTTCTGCATTGAGCAAAATCCAAGCGCTGGGCTGGTCTAAAATGGCTTTGACCATCTCGGCGTGAGCACTATGGCCTGTCCTGTCTGCAATAAAATGCCCGATGACAGGGATGCCAAGCAGCGACAAATCTCCAATGAGGTCTAAGATCTTATGGCGAACGCATTCATCGGGGAATCGAAATCCATCTTCATTCAAAAGATCGGTATCAGAAAACACTAGCGTATTGTCTAATGTCCCTCCTCTGCCGAGCCCCACCGACCAGAGCCATTCTACTTCTTTGGAGAAGGCAAATGTCCGGGCAGATGCAATGCTCCGTTGAAATTCGGCAGGAGTCCATTCAAATTCATATGTTTGCCGCTGAATGAGAGGATGAGCATATTCTATGGAATAGGAAACTTTGGGCAAGACTGACGGGAGTACCGTCAATGTACGATCTTCTTTTTGGATTTTGATCGGATGAATAATCTTGAGATATGTGCGAGGAGCCTCTTGAGAAACGATACCCGCTCGATGAATCAATTCGACGAATGGTGCTGCGCTCCCATCGACGGCTGGAACTTCTTCGGCATCCAATTCAATGAAAGCATTGTCAATTTCAAGGCCAGCCAACGCAGACAACACATGCTCGACTGTTTGAATTTTAAAGCCATTCACTCCCAAAGTAGTGCAAAGGTTAATGGGGCGGAGATGATGAATAGTAGCTGGACAGTGTTCTTGGCCGCCTTGAGTGTTCCGAACAAAAATAATTCCGGTTCCTGCAGGGGCAGGATGAATGGCTAATGTCACTGGTTGTCCAGAATGAAGACCGACGCCGGACAAACTTACTGTTTGCGCAATAGTTTGTTGTTTGTTCATTGACCCTCCAGAACTGAAGTTTAGTGGCATTAGCCATTGCTCATACAATTTCTGGTGCAGCCTTATGCAAATTCAATGCCTTAAATGCGTTGACCATAAGTAGATAAAAACTAATGACAATTTCTGATAATGATTGGCAATATCACATTATCGCTGTTGTGAAAATAACACATATGTGTGGTTTATACATTCAAAAACGATCAATTTTTTTTAGGAAGAAGATGTAACTGCTATGAAGGTCAACGTTCCCTAAAGGCCTTGAGAAACGTTCGGTAATCTGGCGTGCCGGTTGAAGGAGTGCAAGCCTTGGCCTTTATTGTAAGAATCCCCCGATGCTTGCGGTCCAGCCCTCCAGCAAGAAAGGCCTGGTGATAAAGCACCCATCTTTTCTCGGGGATCGAAGCGATCATCTTTTGTTCGTCAACAGATTTCGAGTTGAGTTCAGTCATGAGTGCTTTGACTGCCAACTCAATGCTGTTATAAGGGGGAGCGAGATTCATCCATGAATAAAACTGGTTGAGTTGCGTACGAAAATCTTGAGCGAGATGGGCAAGAATGTCAGAAGATGATTGAAAAAGCATAGGTGTAAAAACCATAAGGTAATATTTTCATTAATAATAGGAGAAGAGGCTGAATTTGAACAACAAGAAATTAAGCAAGTTGGGATTGATTTTACTCTGACTTTTACATAAATCAACGAGAGATGTGGATGACGATGTATGAAAGAAAGCCGTGTTTTGTTTTAAATAAGGTTATTTAACGGCAGCGAACATGGCCATTATCTGAGGTTGTTTCAGCTTTTGGAGGGCTTTGGCTTCGATTTGTCGAACGCGTTCACGGGTGACCGACAACACTCGGCCAATTTCTTCCAGTGTCCAGGGTTCATCCTGACCTATGCCGAATCGAAGACGAATCACCATTTGTTCTCTCGGGCTCAGTGTCTTCAGAATTTTAGCAATATGCTGATTGGTGTCATGGCGGATCAATGGTATCTCCGGTGATGTGCAGTCTTTGTCTGTAAGGAAGTCGCTCAATGTAGTCTCGCCTTCGCCAACCGGTGTTTCTAAGGATATAGGATCTTGAAAAATCTGAATCGTTTCACAGATTTTATTCGGACTTATGTTCATGACGCGACCGAGTGCTTCCGGGCAAGGAATGCTTGCCTGTTGTTGGGTGAGGCGTTTGGACACCCGCGCAATTTTATTGGAGATTTCATTGACGTGCACGGGAACACGAATCGTCCGTGATTGATCAGCCAAAGCTCTGGTGATCCCCTGTCGGACCCACCAGGTCGCATACGTGCTAAATTTAAAGCCTTTCTGATACTGAAAGCGTTCTGCGGCTTTAATCAAACCGATATTGCCTTCTTGAACAAGATCGAGGAACGATAACCCATGTCCTCTATAACGTTTAGCGATATCGATCACTAATCGGAGATTGCGCTTGACCAGGAGGCCTTTTGCTCGCTCAAGATGGATTCCGGCTCTGCGTAATCGACGTACCAGATCAGTGAGCGTGGCTCGATAGGCTGGGGATGGTGCCTCGCTTTCAAGAAGAGCTGCACAGGCACGACGTACAGCCGGAGCGCTGATTCCGGATAACTTCAAGATGTCCCGAAACATGATGGCATTACGCCGTTGAGTGGGCGTGGAGGGGAGCTTTAGGGTCAATTGTAGAGCTTTGGTTAGCAGAACGCGAACGACTCGACTTGCAAGGTCAATCTGTTTGGCCAGGCGAATCTCCTGAGCACGATTCAGCAATGTCTGAGAACCAAACGAGCGAAAGTACCGAGATTCAAGGGTTTGTTCAGCTCCTGGATTTCTCGAAGGAGGCTTTGGTTGCCGGGAGGAAAAGGTCGTTTTAGGCATGGGCTCTTCGTTCACCGCTTCTTAGATTGAAGCAAAAATTGGACCAATGATAGCGTCCTTGCCAAGCAGATCAAGTTCGCAAATTGTATGTATTGCAACTATTTGAGCGAGCCCAGCCTGGATGTGATATCTGTTTTGCATTGACTTGTATTTGAATCGTATGCGCGGGCTTTTGGCCTCTGGAGTGCTTTATCGGCATGGCTGTTAAATGGCTAAAATAAGGGAGCTAACAGGTCCGGAAAGAAGAGAAATTACGAAGGGAGAAATGTGTGATGCCGGATGGCACCGTCAATCGATGGTTTGGCTGAACCGATCTAAGTCCTCCTCTTTTCCAATTATCACGAGGACATCTCCTTTTTCAACGACATCGTCAGGCGAAGGAGTAAAGTTAAACGTTTCGCCTTTCATCATCCGGCCTTTCACCATTCGGGTGACCTGTTTTTTGATCCCGATGACATTGAGATTGTAGTCCTCGCGAATTTTCGTTTCTGCCAGGGTCATACCCGAATAGCGATCCGGAACGGTAATTTCTTCAATGCTATACCCCGGAGCGAGTTCGAGATACTCTAAGACATTGGGGGATACCAAGCGGTGGGCTAGTCGGATCGCTGTATCGCGTTCGGGATAGATGACTTCGTCAACACCAAGATTTTGGAGAATTTTGCCTTGGATAGGCGCCACAGCTTTGGCCACGATGGACTTGACCCCCATTTCCTTTAATGTTTGGACAATCAAGATGCTCGCTTCGATATTTTCGCCGATGCTCACTACGGCGACGTCGACATTTTGCGCACTCACCGCTTTTAAAGCCCGCTCATCCGTTGCATCGCATTGTACAGCGAACGTGGCGATATCACTGATGGCTTGAACCTTTTCATCGTCGCGATCGATGGCAAGTACCTCGCAACCTTTTTTCACGAGAGTTTCCGCAACGCTGTAGCCAAATCGGCCGAGTCCAATGACGGCAAAGAGACGCTTCATGTGTCAAAATATCGGCCTAACGCCATAATTGAAATCCAAGGAAAGAAGGTACATCAAAAAATATATTGTGATTAGGACTGCGAAGACTCGTCACGGGTGTGTTGGAGTCCTTTGATGAGTGGAGTCAAAAGGTCGATTGGCAGAGGAAAGACAACCGTGGAATTTTTTTCGCCAGCCATGCCTGTGACGGTTTCCAGGTATCGTAATTGCAGGGAGGCTGGATTCCGACTGAGAATTTCGGCGGCATCGGCCAAGCGCTGTGCCGCCTGATATTCGCCTTCGGCGTGAATCACTTTTGATCGCCGTTCTCGCTCGGCTTCCGCTTGCCGGGCAATAGCCCGCTGCATTTCCTGAGGCAAATCCACGTTTTTGACCTCGACCGCCGTGACTTTGACCCCCCACGGTTCAGTCGCTTGATCGATGATGCGCTGCAACTCGGCGTTGATCTCTTCACGTTTTGCCAAAAGGTCGTCGAGTTGGCTTTGGCCCAACACACTGCGAAGCGTGGTTTGTGCAATCATCGATGTTGCATAGAGATAATCCTCCACCTCCACAATGGCTCGTTGAGCATCGACGACTCGAAAATACACAACAGCATTGACGCTCACGGAGACGTTGTCCTTTGTGATGATGTCTTGCGGCGGGACATCCATGGTTACGGTTCGGAGGCTGACGCGAACGAGCTTGTCGATAAAAGGGATAATGATGACTACGCCAGGGCCTAGTCCCCCAACCAAGCCGCGCGCAAGCCGTCCGAATCGAAAGATCACTGCCCGTTCATACTCCCGCAAGATGTAAAAGCCTTTGGAAATGAGAGCCCCGATGGCCAGCAGTATCAAGAGGACGGTCGGACTGAAAGCGGTTTCCATCGTTACGCCTCTTTGGGAATAGGGTGGGAAGCCGTTACAGGTTTCACGTAGAGCATCAACCCTTCGATGCCGGTCACTTGCACAGGCGTCCCAGCAGGAATCGGTTCATCGCTGTACGCCTCCCATAACTCACCATGGACGAACACTTTTCCTCGTGGGGCAAGATCGGTTTTGGCTGTTCCGATCAATCCAATCATGCCTTCTTGTCCGGTCATCGTGCGGGCCCGAAACGATTTGACACCAAACGTGGCCACCAACAACGTAAAACCAGCCGTGATAAGAACAACGGGCAGGATCACGGTCCAGGAGAGTTGGTAAAAGGGAAATTCTTCTCGCATGAGCATGAGGGAGCCCAACACTAAGGAAATCACTCCTCCGATGGCAAGGAGCCCAAAACTCGTGACCGTTGCTTCCAAAATCAAAAAAACCAACCCCAAGATCAACAACAGCACTCCGGCGTAATTGACGGGAAGCGACTGGAGGGAATAGAACGCCAAAATCAAACTGATGGCTCCAACCACACCTGGAAGAATGGCGCCCGGATTATACAATTCAGCTATCAGACCGACCATGCCAATGGTCATCAGCACATAGGCAATATTGGGATCGCTGAGAGCTTTCAAGGCTTCCAAGCGCCAGGACATAGGAAACTGTTCGATCTTCGCATTTCGGGTGCGGAGCGTCAGGCTTTGGCCGTCCATGTTGACCGTATATCCCTCTAAGCGGTTCAGCAGGTCATCAAAATTGTTGGCCACCAAATCGATCACGCCGAGTTTGAGCGCTTCTTGGGCAGAGACCGACACGCTATTGCGCACGGCGTCTTCAGCCCAGTCGGCATTGCGTCCTCTTCGTTCAGCAAGGGAGCGAATATAGGCAATCGCATCGTTTTCCACTTTTTTCTTCATCACCTTGTCCATCTCGCCTCCGCCCATGGCGACCGGATGAGCCGCACCGATATTGGTTCCAGGGGCCATAGCTGCAATATGAGCAGCGAGTGTCAGAAACACGCCGGCTGAAGCCGCGCGTGCGCCGGAAGGCGCAATATAGACGACAACAGGAACCTGGGAGGCGATCATGTCTTTCACCATCGATCGCATGGATGTATCCAATCCGCCCGGCGTATCGAGCTGAAAGATCAAAAGATGGGCTTGGTTTTCTTCTGCAAACGTGATGGCATCGTGCAGATATTCTGCTGAAACGGGATTGATCACGCCTTCGTAGGTGGCGACGACAATCAATGGTTGGGAAGGGGCAGTCGCCGCAAATCCATGAACATAGAGGAGAAATAGGATCAGTCCGGCAACAAGCAGGGCGAATCGCAGAGAACGATCGGAAAAGGAAGCGGATCCTGAGTTACGTGGGAAACAATGAGGCATATTGGCATGGGTGAAACACACCATCCTCCATAGGATGATCTTAAGATGCGACCTACACGGTGTCAAGAAAGATTCTGCTTTCCTGGCGCAATCACCATGCCAAGGCATAGCGACGGAGGTTTTCCGCGAGACCGACCTGCTCCCCCGAATGGCTGGGTATAAAACTCTCCTGCTCCCCTGATAAAATTCCCTCTCCATGAAACAGTTTCAGGCAGGTCACCGAATCCATCTCATCGATCACAAGGCGAGGCACTATGCGCTCACCTTGAAGGTCGGGGAGGTCTATCAGCACAGCGGGGGCTTTATTCGTCATGATGACATCATCGGAAAAAAGGACGGAAGCGTTGTGAAGCTTTCGAATGGAAAAGCGATGTTGGCCCTCTATCCCACGCTCGCGGAATATACGGTCAAAATGCCGAGAGGAGCGCAAGTGATCTATCCAAAAGATCTCGCGCTGATTCCACTCTGGGCGGATGTGTATCCTGGAGCGCGCGTGCTCGAGGCGGGAATCGGGTCCGGTGCGCTCACGATCGCATTATTGCGTGCGGTAGGCGAGCGCGGGCAAGTCGTCAGCTATGAGTGTCGAGAAGAATTCGCCCGCACAGCCATGAAAAATATTGAACGGTACCTGGGAGGCCCTGTCCCGAATTTACAGCTTTGCCTCGAGAATGTTTGCGAAGCGGCGAGCCTTCGGGACGAGGCTCAACACCAGCGCTTTGATCGTGTCGTCCTTGATTTATCCGAGCCGTGGCAGGTTGTGCCTATTGCTGCCCATGTCCTGCGATGGGGTGGGATCTATCTCAGCTTTGTTCCCACCGTTCCGCAAGTCATGCAAACAGTAGAGGCCCTGCATCAAGCGAAAACGTTCGGCTTGATCCATACATTCGAAACGTTGCTTCGAACCTGGAACATTCGCGGGCGGAGTGTGCGTCCCGATCATCGGATGGTGGCACATTCCGGCTTTATCACCGTTGCGAGAAAAGTCGAGAAAGCGGAGTGGGAGTTGCGAGGTGCCGAAACTACAAGCGGGACGGGGATGGATGAGGACTTCTCGATCGCAACTTCAGAAACTGAAGGCGGCGAGGAAAAATCTACGCCGAGCGATGTCGAAAGCTCCTGACGGTATCGACGATCCTGCATCCTCAGGCTGTGGGAGTCTGGCTGTGAAACATCGTGGCAAAACCATTTTGATCGCGGATGACGAAGAAGATCTTCGTCTCCTAGTCCAGATTACCTTGGAAGATCCGTCGCTTCGCGTGGTTACGGTCGAAAACGGGTATCGCGTCTTGGAGCGCGTTCGGGAAGAGCATCCGGATGTGATCGTTTTAGATTGGATGATGCCGGGGCTCAGCGGGATCGAGGTGCTCAAACGGCTCCGAGCCAAGCCGGAAACGGCGGCAATTCCCGTCGTCGTGTTGACAGCTCGGGATCAACCGGAAGACATGGAAGAAGCGCGATTGCTCGGAGCTTTTGCGTATTTGACCAAGCCGTTCAGTCCATTGGAACTTTTGGAGCGGGTCCAAGACGCCTTGCTCCGCCGCTGACGATCAATCGTTTATGAAAAAGAATCAATCGAAGAGACCTTCCCCTCGTTCCACTGCTCAATGCGGCTCGGGGACGTCTGCACAAAACGACCTCCGGGCAACACGCTTGCAATTGCTCAATTATGCGAGAGATTTGAAGCGCCTGTTGGCTCAGGAAGAGCAGACGACGCAACAGCTCCGCCGCACGAATCGTCAATTACGAAGTTATGCACGGGACTTACGAACAGCCTATGCGACGGCTTGTGCCAAACATCGCGAATTGGAACAGGCCTATGCGGATACATTATTTCGTCTCGCTCTGGCGTCTCGATACAAAGACGAAGAAACAGGAAGCCATATCGCTCGTCTGAGCCATTACACGCGGGCATTGGCACTGTATATCGGGTTAGGGTCTGAGCGAGCAGAACTCCTTTTCCTGGCTGCGCCCATGCACGATATCGGGAAGATCGGGATTCCCGATGCGATTCTCGGAAAGCGAGGCCCGCTCACCGAGGATGAATGGGCTATCATCAAACAACATCCTATGCTGGGCGCAAACCTGCTTGCGGGATCCCCCTCCCCGTTGTTGGAGACGGGGAGGGAAATTGCGTTGACACACCATGAACGATGGGATGGGAGTGGGTATCCTCGAGGGCTCAAAGGAGCAGCGATTCCCTTGGCGGGCCGAATCGTGATGCTCGCCGATCAATATGATGCATTACGGAGTTGTCGCCCCTATAAGCGAGCGCTGTCGCATGAACAGGCAACGGATACGCTCATCAACGGCAATGAGCGGACCAAACCCTCGCATTTCGATCCGGAACTCTTGGAAGCTTTCACGCAGATCCATCACCAATTTGCCGCGATTTACGATCGCGTCACGCAAGAAGACGAGAACAACGTTCCATTCTCTTCCCTGGATGCGCTCCTTTCGCTCCGTTCATCAATCACCTGTTTCATCGATCCACGCCCCGAGCCATGTTGAGACTTCTACCGCCGAGCAGGAAGCCTGCGACCGATTACCGCTTAGGGTATTCCACGGGATAGCCAGCGGCTTGCCACGCATTCATGCTCCCGGCAACGTTATAGACGTATTTGTATCCCAGATCCACCAAAATATTCGCAGCGATATTGCTGCGATGTCCTGATTGGCAATACACCACGATGTGATCGTCCGGTTTGGCTCCAAGTTCTCTATGGCGTTCTTGGATTTCTCGAAAATCGATATTGAAGTCCGTACCTGGAATATACCCGCTCTGGTGTTCTTCGGGTGTTCGAACATCGACCAAAATGAACCCTTTGTCTTTTGGAGACCGAGCTTTATCTAATGCGCGTTTGAGCTGCTCGACGCTGAGGACATAGGGAGCGTCTCCCCAGGCTGTCGTTGTCCATCCCAGCATCACGGCTATTGCCAGGATAGCCCAGACTCGATAGGTTGGGGGATATATGTGGGGGATCATGGCGTAGCCTCCTTGCTAAAGTGGCGGCAGAATTCCATCGGTCGTACAGAACGAATCGAAACGAGAGCATGCAAAATCTTATGGCTCGATTCCTGAATTGGTCAAGCAAATATCTGTCGGTTACGGCTATGACGGTGTTAACGGGGTGTGGGTCGGGAGTCGAACTTATCCAAGAAGGAATGGGGCAAGGAGTCGTGCAATATCGTTATCAATCGTTTCAGAATCCACTGTTAGTGCCGCTGCGAGCCGAAGCGTTAGCGGAGATCGATCGGATGTGCTACGGGGCGTATCGCATTGTCCGTGAAGGAAAGACCCGCGTGCGGGAACGCATTGTGGAGGGGGTCGGCGGCTCTGAAATCGTGACGGAGCAGTGGTGGGGGATTCGATTCCAGTGTACCTCGACAGGTGAGCCCCCGTGAATTCAACAACGTCATCGATCAATGGGCTTACAAGATGAACCAGCGCGAAGATCGGCAAGCGTGAGGAGGGAGATGAGTTCGATCCCTTCGCGGCGCAGCGCATCGTGTCCCGATGCCTCTTGTCGATCGACGATGACCAGCGCGTGAGTGACGACCAAGCCGGCCGTTCGGGCGGCGTGGGTCGCCTTCAACAGCGAACCTCCTGTGGTCATCACATCGTCGACGATCAAGGCCCGGGCTCCCCGAGGAATGTCTCCTTCAATGAGCTTGCCCAATCCATGGTCTTTCGACTGCTTGCGAACGACAAAGGTCGACCATTCGCACTGGGGGAGCGCACGATAGCCAAAATCCGATATAGTCGTCGCTAAGGGAATGGCACCGATTTCCAGTCCTCCGATTGCTTGCACTTCCAAATGTTTGATCCGCTCATATGCGAGCGCGGCGACAAGCTGACGCGGTCGAGGGTGAGACAGTACAATGCGACAGTCGATGTAATAGGGGCTGATCCGGCCGGAGGCGAGACGAAATCCACGATCATGATCTTCCTGATAAGCCCGAGTCGAGTGAAATGCCTGAATCAGTTGTGCTGTTATCATCCGGCACCTTGTGAATGGGTTGTACCATTAGACTCTGCGAAACGCAAACGCAAGGACTGTGAGTTCGCGAAGGCAGAACACTATTCGAGATGGAGGGAATAGGCCAAGATGTACAAGCTCAGAAAACGACCGCTCAAACGGGAAAAACCGCCGGTCCTTTATAATATCGTAGAAAATTATACGGACTTCGATCCTCCCGGCAATGTCATGGTCTGTGCCATGACCGAGCCGGAGAATATCGCGCTGCATGCCAAAGTGTTGGCGGAAAGCTATGATATTCCCATGGAGACCATGACCAAGCTTTTGACCGAAGGCGGGATCTATCTCTATCCCCAAACGGGAGCGTTGGTTACACGCGGGTTGTTCATGTGCAAAATAGATCCG
>RFGF01000122.1 GCA_003695915.1 Nitrospirota bacterium | reverse complement strand
GGTTTTGCCCCACCTCCACCAGCTGCACACGGGGTCACCGTGATTTCTCGAGTTTTGATAGGAAACATCGCTCAAATACTCGAATTCAATCTCGCTGTCGGCTATCTGTTCGGCGGTCAAGAAACGTCGGTCATTCAAAACGGAAACGAAACGCGAGGCGACGATATCCGCATTACCCAAGCGTCCCTTCGCCCCGACGTTCGGTTTTATCTGGGCCCACTCGCCAATATTCCCAATATCGGCAATGTAGGCAACCTGGGGTTCGGGCTGACGAACTGTTATGCCGGCATTCAAGGGGCTATCGGACTGAGCGGCGCCGATTCCGGGCTCAATACCGATCAGCACGGGGCAGACAATCAGCCCGACACCAAGCTGTCCGTCAAATATTCCGGAGGGCTCACTCCTTTATGTGGGATGCCAAATTTTTCAACTGCCAAATAATTTTGGTTACTTCAATCTCCAGGGCGGTCCGCGTTTCTGGTGGGTCGAACAGAACTTCGTGACCGATGAAAGCCAGGGCGGAGGGAATCTCGAATACAAGTCCGAAGACTTCACCACGGTCGGCGGTGCCTTCGGCCTCGAATACAATCTGCCTTTCTCGGGGATTGGAAACCTCCCTCCAGGGGTGGATGGTCATCTCCAACTCGGAATGTGGGGCGAATATGTGCCAGGGAACGATATCCAGGTCAGGACGTCCACGTTCAACATCGACTATATCGGAAGAACACAAGGTACCTGGCTCGGCACGGTGCGAGGGGGAATCGGCTTACGGTTTTGAGCCGAGGCATCGACGGTTTGTGGACTTTCACCAAACGCAGCTGTCCCAAGAAACTCACTGCCGCGAAGCTGAAGCGTCTTCGATTGGTAGGGGTCCATGCTGACCGCGAAGATGGGCCGATCCAAGCGTACTTCGGCATTCATGAATGGCATTCGTGATTTTTGCAGGGCATGGTGATCGCATGGCTCTGGGGAACCGACGAAAACCGGGTTTCCGAGTCTTCGGCCGCTCAGCCGTAGTCTCGATCATAGCGTTCTTAGTGGGCTGTGCCTCGGCCCAAGATTATCTCGATCGGCAAACGGGACAACTGCCTCGTCTTTCGGCATTTCCCGTCTGTCATGGATATGGCTGCCGCTGGCGGACCATGGTAAACATGGACCCTTCGGCATGGGAAGAGGTGCGAGCGCTTTTTCGGCCCGCACCTCGCAGCGCAGCGGAGGAACGCATCCGACTCGGTCGTGCCATTGCCTTGATGGAACTCAAGGTCGGGGCTGCCGCGGGCACCGCTACCGATGAAGCGGAAGCCGAAACGTTCAGCAGCGGACCCGACCAACTCGACTGCATCGACGAAACGGTCAACACGACGACCTATCTCCGGCTGCTCGAGCAGGACGGCCTGCTCCGCTGGCACCGAATCGGGCGCGCCGAGCGTCGCGGTTGGCTGCTGGCGCCGCTCTTTAGGTCGAGTGATTTTATTACCAACACTGCCGTGATCGTCGAAAAGGACACAGGCGAACGCTATGCCATCGATTCCTATTTCTATGCCAATGGCCGGCAGCCGGCGATCCTTCCGCTTGCCGTCTGGCGACAGAACTGGCGCCCGCAACCGGGAGACCGAGGCCGCACGGTCTTCGAGTAGCCAGAGGTAGCCTTAAATAAAAAATAAGGCTATAAAATCTTTAAAACGCTGACAGAACAAGCTCTCGTTCGCCTCCCTCGTTTTCCGGCTAATTTTTGTGACACAGCAGTGCACTGGCCAATCAAACTGGCCAGCAATCCTTGACAACACATGACCGCGCACGGCCGACACGCTATACTTGAATCGTAGCCAGATTCGGAGGACCTCACATACCGATGATGCCCTCGCTCTTGCGCGACTATCAGGTCCGGCACTTGCACCTTTCACCCCTCGTAACGGTGCACGAGGATCAGCCCATTCGAGATGTCATCGCCCAGATGCAGACATACCGGATCGGGTGCGTGTTAGTCTGCGCACAGGATCGTTTGACAGGCATCGTGACGGAGATGGATGTCTTGCGAAAAGTGGAAAGCGGTGGAGACTCGGTAGAAGATCCCGTCTCGTCCATTATGACCCGAAATCCTGTTTGTATTGCACAGGACGCGTCGATTTGGGAGGCCGCAGAAAAAATGAACGAGGGAGGGTTCCGACACTTGCCGGTCGTCGATGCCCAGGGTGCGCCACAAGGCTATATTTCCATTCGTAGTCTCGTGATCTACCTGGCGGACCAATTTCCTGACACGATTTATACGTTGCCGCCCGATCCTCATCGGTTTCCGAGCACCCCCGAAGGTCCGTAATGCCAATGCCCGACGCCATCACATCGTCAAAACCGACCCAGGAATTGGCCGCCGTGACCATCCGCTTTGCCGGCGATTCCGGTGACGGGATGCAATTGACCGGCGAACGATTCGCGGCCGTCACCGCGCTCGCAGGCAACGATTTTCAAACACTTCCGGATTTTCCTGCGGAAATCCGTGCGCCGGCCGGCACGCTTTCGGGCGTGAGCGGTTTTCAAATTCATCTGGGCTCCCATCGGATTACAACCCCCGGCGATCGCATCGATGTGCTCGTCGCCATGAATCCCGCTGCCTTGAAGACTGCATGGCCGGCCTTGAAATCCGGAGCCATGCTGATCCTCAATGATAATACGTTTACCGAGGCTGATCTGAAAAAGGCGAGCTATGAATCCAATCCCTTGGACGATGGGAGCCTCGATACCTTCGATATCCGTCGTCTGCCGATGAACCGGCTGACGGAAGAAGCGCTTGCCGCCCTTCCGCTGAGTCCCAAAGAAAAAGACCGATGCAAGAACTTTTTTGTCCTGGGGCTTGTCTCCTGGTTGTATACTCGTCCAATTGAGCCGACGCAGGCATGGATCGAGAAGAAGTTCTCACGATCCCCGGAACTGGCCCGCGCCAATGCACTGGCCTTCGAGGCCGGGTATCGGCTGGCCGAGACCAGCGACCTCTTTCCCATCCGATATGTCATTCCCAAGGCCCCGATTCAGCCTGGCCGATACCGCAAGATTACCGGCAACGAAGCCGCCGCTCTGGCTTGTGTGGCGGCTGGACAACGAGCCGGAAAGCCAGTTGTCTTCGCGAGCTATCCCATTACGCCGGCCTCCGACATTTTGCACGAACTGGCCCGCCATAAGCAGTTCGATATGCGCACGATTCAGGCGGAAGATGAAATCGCTGCAGCCTGTGCAGCCATTGGGGCCTCCTATGCTGGATCGGTCGGTGTGACGGCCACGAGCGGACCGGGATTGGATCTCAAAACCGAAGCGATCGGGCTCGCCGTGATGGCCGAATTGCCCTTGGTGGTGATCGATGTCCAACGAGGCGGACCGAGCACCGGCCTTCCGACCAAAACCGAGCAGGCCGATCTCTTGCAAGCCTTGCATGGCCGTCATGGCGAATGCCCCGTGGTGGTCTTGGCAGCCAGCACGCCAGGCGATTGTTTTTTTACCGTGTATGAAGCATGTCGTCTGGCGATCAAATACATGACACCCGTCATTGTGTTATCGGATGCGTTCTTGGCCAACGGCGCCGAGCCATGGCGGATTCCCGACGTCGCGGCCTTGCCCGAATTCGAGATCCCTCAGGTTTCCGAGCAGACGTCCTCGACAGGATTTCATCCCTACGCCAGGGATGCCATGACCCTAGCCCGGCCGTGGGTGCCTCCCGGAACTCCGGGGCTCGAACACCGAATCGGGGGCTTGGAAAAGGAACACGTGACCGGTAACGTCTCGTACGATCCGGTGAACCACGAGACGATGGTCGCGTATCGAGCGGAAAAGATCCAGCGGGTGACTGCAGATATCCCCCCGTTGACCATTCATGGCTCACCGGAAGGAGCGGTCTTGGTCATCGGATGGGGCAGCACCTGGGGCGCCATCACTGCAGCGGTGGAACAAGCGCAGCAGGAAGGGCGTGCTGTCTCGTCGCTTCATGTGCGACATCTCCATCCTTTGCCTTGCGACCTGCTCGAGATCGCCCGGCGGTTCGAGACCATTATGGTTCCTGAACTGAATACCGGCCATTTGCAAGGGCTTCTCCAAACCCGATTGTTACGCAAGATTCATGGTCTGCACAAAATACAAGGCCAACCGTTCTTGCAATCCGAGATTTACGAGGCGATTGCTCGACTGACCTGAGGGAGTATTGGTTCGGATGCGATGAAGACGACTGTCGGGCTGTAGCATGCACATGACTCTCGCGGCTCTGCCCGAATAGTTTAATAGCTTGTACATGCAGCACAGGATCAACCATGATTGAGCATCTCCCAGAAGACCGTCCGTCCGCCGCCTCGGTAGGGCTCTCGAGAAAAGATTTCATCTCCGACCAAGAAGTTCGTTGGTGTCCGGGGTGCGGGGATTATGCCATTCTCGCGCAAATGCAAAAGCTCCTTCCCACGCTCGGCATTCCCCGGGAACGGTTTGTCATGATTTCGGGAATCGGCTGTTCCAGCCGTTTTCCGTATTATGTCAATACCTATGGATTTCACACGATCCACGGCCGGGCTCCCGCCGTGGCCACAGGTGTCAAAGCCGCACAGCCCGAGCTTTCCGTGTGGGTCATCACCGGAGACGGCGATGGCCTCTCCATCGGAGGCAATCATTTGATACATAGCCTCCGACGGAACGTGGACGTGAAGATTCTCCTCTTCGACAATCGCATTTACGGATTGACCAAGGGGCAATATTCTCCGACCTCGGAGCTGGGGAAACGGACCAAGTCCTCACCGATGGGCACGATCGAGCCGCCTGTGCATCCTGTGGAAGTAGCGCTGGGAGCTGAAGCCACGTTTGTGGCCCGGGCCGTCGATACCGACATGCCTCACCTCGGAGAGGTCTTGCTCCGTGCCGCCCGCCATAGGGGTACGGCCTTTGTCCACATTTTGCAAAATTGTCCGGTCTTTAACAATGGCGCTTTTGCCTCCGTCCGGGATCGCGCTCAGCGGCTCGAACATGGTTTGTATCTTCGTCACGGCGAACCGCTGGTGTTCGGGAAACACCAGGATCTAGGGATTGTGTTAGAGGGGCTCGCACCCAAGATCGTCACGATCACCCCTGACAATCGAGATCGAGTGCTCATCCACGACGAGCAGGCATCCGAACCGACGCTGGCCTTTCTGCTCAGCCGTATGACCTATCCTGAATTTCCCATTCCCTTAGGTATATTCCGCGCTATCCAAAAGCCCACGTATGAGCGTGCCTTGATCGAGCAGGTCGAGGAGGCCAGACGGCAGATGGCCCCCGATCTCACGGCTCTGCTTTCTGGCCCGGAACCCTGGGAGGTCGACCGACCATGAGCATCTGCCCAGCATGCGGATGGCACAACCTGCAAGGAGCAGCGACGTGCGAATCCTGCACCTATGACTTGACCGATGTGCACCGGTCGCCCGAGCGTTCACCGATTGAATGGCAGTTGCTGCGGGAACCGGTCAGCGTACTTTCGTTGCAGCCGCCGCTGATCGTCTCGCCCGACGCCGCACTCCAAGAG
>RFGF01000121.1 GCA_003695915.1 Nitrospirota bacterium | reverse complement strand
CCCCGGCCCAGCCGCGTCGTGCCCTCTTCAACTCACCGCCGCTGGCCGAACTGCTGGATGTGGCCGCGCACAAACGCCTCCAGATGGTCCCAGAGATGCCTTGACTCGCCTCCCGTCGCTGTGCGCTCTTTCTCATGGCGGTGCCTCCTTTCTGTGCCGGGCGGCAGCCCGGTGGGGTTGCTTACCCGAAAGGTTGCCACCGCCTGTTTTCTATTTCCACATTTTTTGACTATACCTCCGTTCGAAATACCTCGTGTCACAATCCCCCTATGATGGCCTCATCGAAAAACAGCGCGACATCGGGATTCTTGAGCGAGCGTCGGCCGCCCAGGCCTTCCATCCAGTGATAGTCGATCCCGTGCTGAGGCAACCATTCCGCCAAGGCAGTACGATGGTACTGCGGCCACTTGCGAGAGCCTGGAAACCGCCGGACATCGACGAGGTCTGTGATCGCCTGCTGGTTGAGCCATTGCAGCAATTCGTCTCTCGTGCGGGAGGAGTGGCCGATGGTGTAGATGCGCATGGATCAAGGTCCGTGCGGGTATGCAAAAAGGAATGGGCAATGGCCCGTCTTTCTTGATCGGTTAGCTATCAGAGAAATCTTCGAAGCGCCAATCGATACATATATATATATCAGCGTCATCGATGAAGCCATATGTCAAGGAGAAAATCCTGATCGGGGCGTCATGCGACTTCGCTACGCTGCTCCATAAGGTCGATCATGGACCCAAGGGACCAGCTCCTCGCAGGCGAGATGGGAAGCTTACACGAGTACGCGGGTTCGCAAGTCCCACAGCCCCGAAGGATGCAAGTGGACCAGCCAAAGTTCGCAAACGACTACGGGACACCCCGCCACGATCAAGTTCCTGTCCGGTATGATCCTCGTGAAGATCTGCAGTCTTCTACCTGCTACGACCATCCCAAGGGAAACGCAGAGACCGAGCAACGGATATGAACGATCGAATGATCCTGGGCTCTGTCTGTGGGGATTCCGCCCTCACAGAGGTGTGGGATGCGAACGGCCAGCGGATCACTGCGGAGTACAAAGAGTCTAGCGCTCTCCGTTTTGATCGAGCCGGGGAACTGAGTATTTTGTGGCTGCAACAGAGAGGGGGCAGCCCTGAAACGACGGCAATGGAAGGCCGACACCAAGGCCATGATTGTCCTGGAAGGCCTGAAGGGCCAAGCTATGGCCGACCTGCGTACGGCCCCTCAGGTGAGCCACGCGCACTACGATAAGCGATGGCGCGTCCAAGTTTTAGCCCATGCCCGTCGGGCCTCGGAGGCTTCGCCCTTGATCAGCGCTTGCCACCCTGGACAGCTGAGGATGCTCAGCACATAGCTCTGATGGGTGAACGTTGCAACTGGCACTCATCATTCCTCATTCCGCCCCGATCCGCGGTGGCAGCCGTGGTGAGCCCAATGATACCAAAGATTGCTCCGGGGCCGTGGCCTAAATCTGATTGATGGCTTAGCCATGCTGACTCTATTTCTTCACCGTGTCTTTCAATCTTTTCAAGAAATGTAATGCCATGAGGCAAAAACGGTTGGGATTCAGAAGCTAAAAAAGATAAAATAAGATCTCCTGACAAGATAGGGAACCGTATTGCCTAATGATCCATCATCATAAGAGCATGCAACCATTTCAGATACTATCTTGCCAGAAGTGATGTCGTAGAGATCCGAATTGAGCGATAGGATAAATGCATCCATGAAGAGCTTGTAAAGGCGAAAAATCCTAATAGCTTTTTCTTATCGGCACGATCATGTCCATAAGCGAATCATCGGCCTCTGGGGAAATTCCCAGTCTCAATGAACTCACCGAATTGCTACGCTCAGCGTATATTAATCTATGCATTTCCCAGGAATTGAGCACATGGCTCCAAGAATTGGGGGAATCGCCGCATGGTACCATCGATGAACAATTGGCGCGAATTCGTCGTCATAAGCCTACTTTGGTGCTTCCAGCCGAACCGCCTGCCCGCCAAGCTCTGTTCCATCTCTTACACTATGATGCGGACATTTTGCGCACTATTTGTCAAGAATTAGGAATTCCAGCTGACGGCTCACGGGAACAACTCGCTCGACGTGTCTATTATGAAGTGGGCTGTCGAGAAGGGTGGATCCCGCCTTGTTCCCAAGAAACGAAAACCCTCTTCAGGCAAGTCTGCTCTTTATTATTACAACATCATGCCTATCAGGCAGTGGAGCAGTCTGGGATGCTCGATGCTGTTTGCGATCTGCTGATGGCAGAACAACAAGCAATGCAGCAACAACCTTTTCAACGCGATGCATTTATGGCTATCCTCGTCCCAGAATTTTACCAGGAAGCCCAGGCGGCATGGCTCCAGGCTGAACTCGCACGTCGAGGCATTGCGTGAGCATTATAGTCGGGAGTCGCTCGCGAACTGTCTGCCCTGAAATCAAGCATAGAAGCCTTGAGGTATTCGAAGTGATCGAGCCGTGTGCTAAAAAGTATTTTTAGATAAAGTCTTTTTAGATTTGGTTATCAAAACAATAAAGGATGTTTTCGATGAAAGGAGGCAGTGCGTGGTCTTATTAGAATTCAGTATGACCCCGTTGGGAAAAGGCGAAAGTGTGGGGAAATATGTCGCCCGTTCGCTAGAGATTATTGAACAAAGCGGACTGGAGTATCGTCTCAACCCTATGGGAACGGTGTTAGAAGGGGAATGGGATGAGGTGTTCGATGTGGTGAAACAATGCTTCGAGCGGATGCGAAAAGATTGCCCGCGCATATCCTGCATCATCAAGGTTGATTATCGTCGCGGGCACAAAGGGCGATTGACGAGCAAAATTGCGAGCGTGGAAAAACGACTGAAACGTAAATTAAAAACGTAATCTATTTCTCAACCAGAAGAAAGCGGAATCGCCATCGCCGGTGCGTGGGCTTCACGAGGATGCAGCTCAAGAGTCGGAGTAGACTCATAGACACGCGAGGCCTTGCTTCCGATCGCACAGAGCACTTCATAGGGAACCGTTTCTTGCCATTCGGCAATGTCCATCGCCGTGATGTGTCCCTGGCTCTGCTGACCGATGAGCACGACCGGATCGCCAAGTGTGACGCTTGGGACATCCGTCACGTCGATCATCGTCATGTCCATGCAAATTTTTCCTACAATAGGCACCCGCTGTCCCCGCACAAGCACTTGGCCACGGTTAGAAAGCCGCCGAGCAAGCCCATGATAATAGCCGATAGGCAAAACAGCAATGCGCGAACGACGCATGGTGCGAAATGCGCCGTTGTATCCAAGAGATTCACCAGGCGAAACGGTTCGAAGATGCACGATCCTTGTCGAAACCGTCATGATCGGCTTCAGCGAAACCTGATGGTCGTGAAGGGGGGCGAGATGGTATCCGTATAAGGCAAGACCAGGGCGGACGAGGTCGAGGTGAGCCTCGGGGTATCGAAAGATGGCTGTACTGTTCGCCGCATGGATCAGAGGAATCGAGACACCGCGTTTCCGGATGCGCTGGATCAGGTTCTCAAAAGATTGCAGTTGCTGTTGAGTAAACGTCGGGTCGAGATTATCTGCATCAGCCAGATGAGTCATCAGTCCTTGAAATTGGAAGATACGAGACAAGTCCGGATGATCCAGCAATGCCAGGACGTCATCGGGAGAAAAACCGAGCCGTCTCATGCCGGTGTCGATTTTCAAATGTACCGGGTAAGCGGTTCCAGCGCGTTGCTTGAGGTCATGGGAGAGGGCGAGTGCGGTTTCCCAATTGCCAATGACCGGAATCAGTTGAAAACGGAGAAGATCAGGGATCAACTCTGGCAGCAGGCCTCCCATGATCAGGATGGGCTGTCGAATGCCGTGTTGTCGGAGAGCCACTCCCTCGTAAACCGTCGCCACGCCGAAATAGGGAATCGATTGTCGGACAAGCGCCTCGGCGATGTTCTGTGCGCCATGACCGTACGCATCGGCCTTGATGACCGCGAGAATTTTGCAGGAAGGAGAAAGAAGCTGTCGAACCACCGCGACATTATGGGCCAGGGCCGATAGACTGATGGTGGCGACAAGAGGAAAGTGAGGGGAGGCTGAGCAGGGAGTGCAAGAGTCGGTCACGAATGATCCTTTAGATAGCGAGAATTTCTTCCTCCTTTTTCTTGATCAACTCGTCGACTTTCTGGATATATTTATCGGTCAGTTTTTGATTTTCTTGTTCCAAGCGTTTAAGTTCGTCCTCTGTTAACGACCCCTCTTTTTGACGCCGTTTGAGTTCTTCGTTACCTTCTCGCCGAAATCCGCGAATCTGGATTTTCGCTTCTTCACCGTATTTTTTGCACACTTTGACCAGTTCTTTTCGGCGTTCTTCGCTCAAGGGCGGAATAGGCAAACGAATCACCTTCCCGTCGTTGGATGGAGTGAGCCCGAGGTCGGACGAGGCAATGGCTTTTTCGATGGCTTTGATCAACGAGGGATCCCAAGGTTGGATAGTGATCAATCGGCTTTCAGGAATCGACAGGGTTGCTAATTGCTTTAACGGGGTCGGCGTATCGTAATACGGCACCATGATATGGTCCAGCAACGAAAGCGATGCCCGGCCCGTTCGCAGACTTGCCACTTCTCGTCGAAGATGTTCCAGGGCTCCCTGCATACGCTGCTCAACTTTTTGTAAGGTCGGATCAGCCATTCGATGTCGCTCCTGCTTGCACGGGAACGTCTGGCGTAACGATGGTTCCCACACGTTCCCCATGAAGAATACGAACGATATTTCCGGGAATCGTGAGGTTAAAGACAATCAATGGCAGCTGATTGTCCATGCATAACGTGACCGCTGTCGCATCCATGACTTTCAATTGTTTGTTGATGACGGTTAAGAATGATAATTCATCATAGCGTTTGGCCGTGGGATGGAGGCGAGGATCGGCGTCGTAAATTCCATCGACTTTGGTCCCCTTTAAGATGACTTCGGCGCCGATTTCCATGGCCCGCAAAGCAGCTGCGGTATCAGTGGTAAAGTAAGGATTGCCAGTGCCGGCCCCGAAGATGACCACGCGACCTTTTTCCAAATGCCGGATCGCTCGTCGACGAATATAGCTTTCCGCCAATTGACGCATTTCGATAGCCGACAGGACGCGGGTGGCAATATTTTTGGCCTCCAAGATATTTTGAAGGGCGAGCGCGTTCAACATTGTTGCCAACATCCCCATGTAATCGGCCGATGCGCGTTCCATCCCCGAAGCACTGGCAGCCAAGCCACGGAAAATGTTCCCACCACCGATCACGATGGCAATCTGAACGTTCATCGCGACAACATCGCAAATTTCGTTCGCCAAGTTGTCCAAGACAGTCGGGTGGATGCCGTATCCTTGTTCGCCAGCAAGCATTTCCCCGCTGATTTTGAGAAGAATACGCCGGTAAACCGGAGCGCTCATTCTTGTCCCAATTGATAACGAGTAAATCGGCTAATGGTAATATTTTCTCCGAGTTTGGCAATGTATCGGGTTAACAGATCCTTGATGGTCATATTTGGATCTTTAATGTAGGTTTGTTCAAGCAGGCAATGCTCTTGGAAGAACTTTTCCAACTTTCCTTCAACGATCTTCTCCCATGCCGCTTCGGGCTTTCCCATCTCCTTGACCTGGGCTAAATAAATCGCTTTTTCCCGCTCGATGACCTCAGGGGGGACATCTTCGCGTTTAACATAGGTTGGATTCGCCGCGGCGATTTGGAGGGTCAACTCTTTGACCAAGGCTTGAAATTCTTCATTGCGTGCGACGAAGTCGGTTTCGCAGTTCACTTCGATGAGCACGCCGATTTTGTTTCCGGCATGAACATAGGCGCCGATGACGCCCTCTTTGGTTTCGCGTCCGGATCGTTTTTGCGCCGCGGCTAATCCCTTCTGCCGCAACAAGTCGATCGCTTTTTCCACGTCATTTCCGGTTTCCTGGAGCGCTTTTTGACAATCTAAAATGCCGGCCCCGGTTTTCATGCGAAGTTCTTTCACTAAGGCGCTTGTGCTGGCCATGCGAATCATTCTCCCTTTTTATTTTCAAACGAACGTCAAGACGATGAGGCTGTTGAAACTGATCGTCGTACGACAATCAGGATGGTTGCGGGGATGGTAGGCTTTCTACGCTCGCGGCTTCTTCGGTGGTGGCGCGCGCCGATAACATCTCCGCCATCAATCTTTCTTCCGAATCCTCAGCGTGTTCGCGCTTGTGTCGAAGTTCCAATCCTTCCAAACATGCATCGGCGATATGGGAGGTAAACAGTTTGATAGAGCGGATGGCATCGTCGTTCCCGGGGATGGGATAGTCAATCCCCGTTGGATCGCAGTTAGTATCCACAATGGCCACAATGGGAATGCCCATTCGGTTGGCTTCTTGGACCGCGATGTGTTGGACCCGCGTATCGACGATATACACGCAGCCGGGCAAATCGGTAACCCCTTTGATTCCGCTCAGATACTTTTCCAAACGCGCTCGCTTCTTCTCCAATCGCACGATTTCTTTCTTTTTGAGCCGTTCATACGTCCCATCAGTTTGCGCAGCTTCCAGTTTCTTTAATAGAGCGATACTTTTTTTCAAAGTTTGAAAATTGGTCAACATGCCACCGAGCCATCGCTGATTGACATAAGGCATATTGCAGCGTTTGGCTTCTTCTTCCACAATGTCCATCGCTTGGCGCTTGGTGCCCACGAACCACACGGATTCTCCAGCCGCTACCGTATCACGAACAAAGTTGTATGCGGCGTGAAAGCACTCGAGCGTCTTTTCGAGGTCGATAATATATATACCGTTCCGTTCCCCAAAAATATAGGGTTTCATTTTGGGGTTCCACCGATTGGTTTGATGCCCGAAGTGGACTCCAGCTTCCAACAGGGACTTAATCGTGATCATACCGTCCTCCCTCACCTCCCTTCGTTCTCGGAAATTCAAGTAAACCAACTTTCAAAGTCATCTGTTGCATAATCGAGTCGTCTCCATGTTGTTGCTCTTTGCATAAATCCATACGCTTCGTTTTTGCCACACACATTGTACGCCTTATTGCCGATCTGATTTCTCTAGAATCAGAACCCTGGAAAGCTAGCATAATCATAAAATTTTAGCAAGTAAAATGCCTGGATTGATCAGGAGATAGAGGAAGACACGTGCATAATGAGTGGCACGAAACGGCGCTAAAAACCTCCTCGAGAAGCGTCGAAACTATCGCGCAAGACTTTTCACAAGAGTGTTGCCCCTACGATGTGTCGATCGCATCAAAAAATTTTGACTCGTGGTATGCTAGCGGATATAGTGCGCCGCGTTTGCATTGAGAAATGAAATTTAGCAACAGGATTGTTATGATTCGTCAATCCGGATACTCGGTGGATTGTCCATGCAACTGCAAGCGTTAAAGGAGTCCTGAAGCGATGGTCGCATTGCCACCTAAACTCTATGTCGAACAACTGGGAAAACGACTCAAACAGGCTGCGCGGGTCGCGATACGTCTGCCAGGGCAAAAACGGATCGAGGCGCTTCTTCAAATCCAAAAGCAACTGCAGGAACAACGTGATGCGATCGTGGAAGCCAATCAACGCGACGTCGGCAACATTCCCAAAGATCTCGATCCCCAAGATTATCGGCTGGCGCTCGAACGTGTCCGCCTGACCGAAGACATGATCGACGAGATGAACGATGACATCCAACGTTTGATCGAATCGCCTGATCCAATCGGAGCCATCACGCAGTCTTGGACGACACCCGATGGTTTGCAAGTCGGGTGGATGCGCTGTCCCTTGGGAGTCATTGCCGTGATTACGGACCTGGGACCCCACATGGCCGTCCAGGCATTTTCGACCTGCATCAAAACGGGAAATCTATGCCTCTTTCGAGGTGGATCGGAATGGATGAACACGAATGCTAAGGTGGCGCAGTGTATACGGGAGGCGTTGCAACGCATCGGATATCCCGAGGACGCGACGATCTTGTTAGATCGTCAGGAGCCAGAGGCCGCGCTCGAAGCGGTCCGTCTCACGAAATATATCGATGCGGCGATTGCCAAAGGGAAGCCTGCCCTTCGGCGCGGCGTGCGAGAACAGGCCAGAGTGCCGATTATCGGCGATGACGGGGGTGTGTCCCACATGTATATCGACCGCGATATCGAAATTCCTCTGGCCCAAACGCTGGTAGTCAATGCCAAAGTGCAGGATCCGGCTGCCTCCAATGCCATCGACACGTTACTGGTTCATCAAGCCGTGGCGCGACATGTTCTGCCCGGCCTTGTTCGGCGCCTATTGGAAGAGTTCAAGGTCGACGTTCGCGGCTGCCCTAAAACGGTTTCGATGATGGGAGTCATGGAAATGACGGGCCATCTCGGGGTGAAGCCAGCTTCCGATCAGGATTGGGAGCAAAAATTTCAGTCACTGACGTTGTGCATCAAAATCGTCCGCGATCTCGATGAAGCGCTCGATCATATTGCCCAATACGGACCCGGCCATACGGACGCCATCGTCACGAGAGATTATGAGACCGCTATGCGATTTATTCACGAGGTGGACGCTGGCGCGGTGTTTGTCAATGCGTCCACCAGGCTTCATGGCGGCGAATCGCTCGAGTTGGGCCCGCAAGTCGGCATAAACAGTTCCCGCTTTCACGCCCGTGGTCCCTTGACGCTGCACGCGCTCACCTGTCAAAAGATCGTCGCTCTTGGAACCGGTCAACTTCGGCAACCTCATCCCATCCCTCAAACATACCACGATGCCATGATGTTATCTCCGAAGTTTTGACACATGTTGATCGCTCAGATTCATCCATCGCGCCGGCCGTTAGGCATCGATTGAGAAGAGAAACATTCGATGATGGGAAAGCAAGAAAGCCCGGTATGATCAACCATGCCAACCCATCATAACGACCAGGCAAGGCTCGCACAGTATTTAGCGTCGTGGGGACTCCGCCAATTCCCGGATGCCGCGGCGTACGAACAATGGCAGCGCGAACAGATTCCTGCGCATGAGCGGCAGAGACTGGATCGATTGCGCCAAGAGCGAGGCGAATCCATTCAGGCCGAACGAGCCTTTTACGACCTTGCCGCACACCCACAGATTCTTCCAGCGTTGCACAGCCAGCATTACGATTATTATATGACGGTTGGTTCGACGATGGCTGACCGGATCGCGCCAGCATGTCGCGTATTGGATGTTGGATGCGGCGTCGGAATCTTGACCATTTATTATGCGTCGCTCTTCCCGGAGACCGAATTTGTGGGAATCGATCGATCCCCAGTTTCCATTGCTACAGCCTCAGCAGAAGCCCGCAAACGACATGTGCGCAATGTGCGATTCGAGTTGACCGACCTGTCTGAATGGAGACCGGATTCATTGCGCTTCGATCTCGTTTTGTCGACACACGCCGTGTTCCAAGCCGAGCATGATCCAGGGATGCCAAGTCGATCGTGGCGGACCTTTGATCGAGCTGCCGATTGCGATCATCAACACGTGCTCGAGGAGCGGACGGGGCTCAAGACTCGTCTGGATGCCCTATGTCGGCTTCTCGATGCCAAGGGAAGACTGTTGCTTTGCGAAAAAGCCACGCATCTGGGGCGACGTGTGTTGCTTCAACGGGCGCTGAGCGCTCGCGGTTTGTCGCTATATACCAAACCCTTTCTAATCCGGTACCACAGCCTCGGCGAATTGATCGACGATGGCCCGCTGTATGAAGTGAGCTATGCGCCAACGTCCCGTTGGGAATGGGACGAACAATGGGAGCCTCGCGAAGGGGACAGCTTATATTGTGTGTCCGGTGCGCAGGCACGACAGATCGGCCAGCGCTTGTGTCGCCTCTTTCCCCATCGGACAGTCGATGCCGATGCCCAGCGTTTTGGTCGTTGTCGGTTGACTGTCGGCACATGGGAAAATGCTTTGCACTTTTGTTATGTCAGCAATGTGCACGATGTGGAAAGTGTCGTCATCGGCGCCGCCATCGATGCCCCCTTGTTTGCCCGACTGCTCTCGCAGTGGGAGAGACGCACAGCCTCCGATCGCGCGGAATTGATTGCATGGTTGAGCCAGCGTACGGTTCCAGCGACGGCAGAAGAGCCTCTCCCGTGGTATGAAAATCACACCCCCGTTGCGCAATGGATTTGGGAAGCTCTTCCCGACAAAATTGTGCACCGAGAACACACGTTTCAAGAGCACGATGGGCGTCAATTACATGTCGAAACGGGAGCGAGCCTCGAGTGGGCTTACCTGTATTGGGCCAATACGTTCGATCAGCGTCAACTCGTGATCGTTCCCGTCGATCAGGACGCATTGCTGCACCACTACTTGGATGAAGCGATTGCAGACATGCCGATGCCCGCCAAGCCGCGCAGTTAATGTTCCCTTGCGGACGATGAGATTCGTATCGTGATTGAGAGGAGCGAGATGAACATGACGATGACTGGACACCATGCACAAAGGCGAACGTCATGGCCTTGAGGCTTCGACCGGGGTGGCCGTATCCGCTCGGGGCGACCTGGGATGGCGAAGGCGTCAATTTTGCGATTTTTTCTGAAAATGCTACGGCTGTCGACCTGTGCCTTTTCGATCATCCTCTTCAGGATAAAGAAACCGTGCGCATTCGCCTGGAAGAGCGGACCGATCAAGTTTGGCATGTCTACATTTCCGACGTACGGCCTGGCCAGTTGTACGGATACCGTGTGCATGGGCCGTATGATCCCAATGCTGGCCATCGCTTCAATCCCTCGAAGCTCTTGATCGATCCCTACGCCAAGGCGTTGTCGGGTCTCGTGCAGTGGTCGGACGCCATGTTTGGCTACCGGATCGGTGATCCGGCAGAAGATCTTTCTTACGATGACCGTAACAATGCCGGCAATGTGCCCAAATCGGTGGTCATCGAGCAGGCCTTTTCATGGGGAGCCGATCGACCGCTTCAGACACCGTGGTCGCAAACGGTGATTTATGAAGTCCATGTGAAAGGCTTTACGAAACGCCACCCTGATGTGCCGGAGCCGCTGCGCGGAACCTACGCCGGTTTTGCCAGTCCACCGATGATCGAGTATTTGCAAGAACTGGGAGTGACGGCCGTCGAGTTGTTGCCGGTGCATCACTCAGTGACGGATAAGTTTTTGGCCGATAAGGGGTTGACCAATTATTGGGGGTATAACACGATCGGCTTCTTCGCCCCCGATGTCCGGTTCTCGGCCTATCAGGAACCCGGACGAATGGTCCAAGAATTCAAGACGATGGTAAAAACCCTCCATAGCGCCGGCATCGAGGTGATTTTGGATGTCGTGTATAACCACACCGCGGAAGGGAATCATTTGGGGCCAACGTTGTCATTCCGGGGGATCGATAATGCTTCCTATTATCGATTGGTTCCCGATCAGCCTCGGTATTACATGGACTATACCGGATGCGGCAATACGCTCAATGTCAGACATCCCCGTGCGCTGCAATTGATCATGGATAGTTTGCGCTATTGGGTCTGTGAGATGCATGTTGACGGCTTTCGCTTCGATTTGGCTTCAGCCCTGGCGCGGGAACTGCACGATGTCGATCGACTCAGCGCCTTTTTCGACATCATTCATCAAGACCCAGTGCTCTCGCAGGTCAAGTTAATCGCTGAGCCCTGGGATTTGGGGGAGGGCGGATATCAAGTCGGAAATTTTCCACCAGGGTGGGCCGAGTGGAACGGAAAGTATCGAGATGCCATCCGTCGATTTTGGCGAGGAGACGGCGGGGTGCTCGGGGAAGTGGCCTACCGTTTGACGGGGAGCAGCGATTTGTACGGGGCCAGCGGGCGACAACCATTTGCCAGTATCAATTTTATCACTGCGCACGATGGGTTTACGCTCAACGATCTCGTCTCCTATAACCACAAGCACAACGAGGCGAATTTGGAAGACAACCGCGATGGCACCGACGACAATCTCAGTTGGAATTGTGGGGTAGAGGGTCCGACAGATGATCCGGAAATCAATCGGCTCCGCGAACGCCAAAAACGGAATTTCCTGGCTACGCTCTTGCTCTCGCAAGGAGTGCCGATGCTCTGCGGGGGCGATGAAATCAGTCGGACGCAAAATGGCAACAACAACGCCTATTGCCAAGACAACGAGATCAGTTGGTATGACTGGAATCTCACCAAACCCCAATTGCAACTGCTCGAATTCACTCGCGAGATGATCGCCACGAGGAAACGGCATCCGGTATTTCGGCGTCGCCGCTTTTTCCAGGGCCGGCATATCCGCGGATCGGAAGTGAAAGACCTCGCCTGGTTCAATGCCCTTGGGAAGGAAATGAGCGATGAAGAATGGAACCAAGGGTTTCGCACCATCGGCATCCGCCTTGCCGGTGATGCGATCGAGGAAAAAGACACGAATGGCAAACCCATCCGCGACGAGACGTTTTTATGGCTGCTCAATGCTCATCACGAGGAAGTGCCATTTGTGCTTCCGGCGCATAAGCGCGAAGTGCGTTGGGAGGTGATCGTGGATACCTTTGAGCTGGCGGACAAGAAACGAACGTATCGAGGCGGTCAAAAATACGCGTTGGGACCTCGCTCAGTCGTTTTGCTTGAACTTCGGGAAGCACACAAAGGGTCGTCCGGATAAACACCGGGCCAAGGCGCTTCATCGCTGTCTTTCGTTTAGGCAGACGGTTGGGGAGATTCCGTTCTAGGCTGACCGGCGCCGACCGTCGAATCCGGAGAAGATTCTGCTGGAGGCAATTGCGCCGGGGTCGGCTCCGGTGTTGCCGATGAGGCCGTGACGTCGACAGCATCGGGTTCATTGACGCTCTTTTTAAACCCTTTGATCGCTTTCCCTAACCCCTCGCCGAGTTGAGGCAATTTGCCTGCTCCGAAAATAATCAGCACGATGATTAAAATCAGTAGCAATTCCATAAATCCGAATGATCCGAACATACGTCACCTCCTCGATTATGTGAGGTCGCCTCTTTGTTCTTAAAAGCATGACATAGCCAGATTATGCTGTGAGTTCAGAGACGATGCCTGATCAAGACATCCGCTCGCTGACGAGTTTTTTGCCGCGTTCGACCATTTCCGATACGGTTTCTTTCGCATCTTCTGCCAATTCGCTGACACGCTCTCCTGCATCCTCGACCATATTTCGGATTTGGCGACGGGTTCGGCTTCCGGATTGGGGGGCAAGAAGCAAGCCCAATCCTGTTCCGACCATAATTCCTACAAGAAATGAAATGCCAGCAAAGACGATCAAACGAGAATCATTGTCCATAAGTCGACTCCTTTCGTATGCGAGAGATCAAGAAACCTCATACGCGCCGATTGTCACGGCGCAATCAGCACAACGATCCATTCAACATGCTGTTCCGGCACTCACCCGAGCTTGGGCTGCGAACGTCTTTTGCTGCAGAACTTTACCAAGCTCATTGTAACGAGCGCAAGAGGCAAGAGTCCAATTATAGGGTCCTCGAGAGGGTTATCGCGTCTCGCTCATGACGAAACTATTGATAAGGAAATGACGAATCCCGAGCATGGCCGATAGGAGCGGCAATGAGAACCTGAATGCCGTCACTTGGCAGAACTCTCAGGTATGCTATGCTCAAGGCAAGGAACGAACTCGAAAGGCAAACGACTCCGATGTGTGGTTCGATGCCTATCGCGTTCGACGCCGATCGGCTTTTAACGCACGTTGACTAAGCCACATCGTCGACGATCTGTGAGTCCTGGCAGCATGGCAGACCGGCCTCCATACGTTCGAGTCCAAATCATCTCGTGACCGATCCAGCCTTTGAAATGCTTCTCCGAGCGTTGGCCCGACGTTTCGGTCTTCTGATCGAGTATCGTGACGGGCTCCATCGTAAACGAGCGGTCCCCGCCCATACGCTGCGTGCGGTGTTGGAATCTCTCGGCGTAACAAGTGCGACGGTCAATGACGTGCGCAAGGCGCTGGCCGAAGTGCTGGTCCAAGAGTGGCGAAGAGTCGTCGAGCCCGTGATCGTCTATTCCTCCTCGATACAGTCTCTTACGCTGTCGCTTCCTCTTGACGAGATAGGGCTGGATCGCCTGGTCATTGAAGGAACGGTGCAAAACGATGCCGGTGACATTCGCCAGTTTCACCATCGTGGGCGCTCGTGTCGCATCCAGGATGTCAAGATGGTCAACGGTCAGCGTTACGGACGTGTGGTGCTGCCGTTTCCTGCTTGTGCTCCGCCAGGCTACTATCAACTGCATATCCGTGCCTCCACGAGCGACCGCACAATCGATGGACGCGCACTCGTCATTGCGCCTCCGCCGAAGTGCTATCTTCCTCGAAGCACTCGGCGTATGTGGGGGATGACATTACAACTGGCTACGCTGCGATCCGCGACCAATTGGGGATGCGGTGATTTTTCCGATCTGCGACGCGTCATCCAGTGGGCGGGAGAGCATCGCGCGGATACGGTCGGGGTAAATCCGTTGTGTGCCGGGATGCCGGGCGTGATCAGTCCTTATTCTCCATCCAGTCGCTTGTTTCTCGATCCGATGTATTTAGACATCACGGCTATTCCGGAGTTTCAGCGCTCAGAACGAATCCGTCGTCGTGTCATTCGGTCTCCGCTTCGTCATGCCTTGGCGTCCTTGCGCGAACGCGACACCGTCGATTATGCCGCCGTCCGGTCGATCAAGCGGCAAGTCTTGGAACCGCTCTACAACGAGTTTTGTATCCGGCATCTCGATCAGCGCACGGCGCGTGCACGCGCCTTTCGACGATTCGTGAAGCATGGCGGCCCCGTATTGCAGCGCTTCGCGGTTTTTCAAGCGCTGATGGACCGTTTTGATGGTACTCCCTGGTCTTGCTGGCCACCCGAGTACCGGACGCCGAATGCGCCCATGTTGGATGCGTTCTGTGCTGCATACGCCAAAGAGGTTCAATTTCACCAATACCTGCAATGGCTGTGCGACACACAGCTTGGTGTTGCGGATCAGGCGGCCCAGCGAGCCGGAGTCGGATTGAAGCTCTATCACGATTTGCCGATCGGCATTCATCCTGGCGGTGCAGATGCCTGGATGTTTCAAAGCCAGCTGGCTCACGGCATGTCGATCGGCGCCCCTCCCGATGCCTTCAACCTCCAGGGCCAAAACTGGGGTCTCGTTCCTTTCAATCCTCGACAACTGCGTGCCCATGGGTACGAGTTGTTTATCGAAACGATTCGACGCACCATGCGATATGGCGGGGTGCTTCGTCTGGATCATGTCATGGGCCTGTTTCGATTGTTTTGGATTCCCGATCAGGCTTCGAATGCCGATGGTGTCTACGTTCGATATCCGGCCGAAGAATTGTTGGCCATCGTGGCACTGGAAAGCATGCGGGCTCGGGTCATGGTCGTCGGGGAGGACTTGGGAACGGTAACGTCTGAGATACGAAGACGGTTGAGGCAAAGAGGTATGCTCTCCTACCGCGTGCTGCTCTTCGAACACACGCCCAGCGGAAGGGTTCGACGGCCATCTCGTTTTCCTGATCAGGCACTCGTGGCGGTGACGACCCATGATCTTCCCACGATTCGCGGGTTCTGGGACGGACGAGACATCGAGATTAAAGCGCGATTGGGCCTGTATCCCACTGCCCGTGCACTTCGAGACGCTCGTGCGCAGCGAGCTCGCGAACGTCGCGCGCTGCTCGAGGCGCTCCATCGAACAGGTCTGCTGCCGCCCGGTTATGCTCTCGATGCGGTTCCGTCGATATGTCCGGATGACTTGTGCGAAGCTCTCTATCGTTATGTGGCTCGGACACCTTCTCGGTTGGTCATTGTGACTCTCGAAGATCTCGTCGGTGAACGTGAGGCCCCAAATTTTCCGGGAATTCCCGTTGCGGCGTATCCGTCGTGGCAGCTCAAGCTCGAGCGACCGCTGGAGCAATGGATGAAGGATCCCGTCGTCGCTCGATTGCTTCGTGCTGTGCACCGGGAACGGCGCGCCATGTCGTTGCGGAACAATCATCGCAGCCCTCTGACCGATTGAGCCGAACAGGGCGTCCCTCGCGCCGAGCCGAACATGGGATCATGACGGTTGTTCTTGCTGGTTGGATTCGAGAACCGGTGATGAATCGGATCGAACTCAACAACAGATCCTGCGACTGATCGCGTGGGCCGTCGCCAAATTTTTGCCGACAACGGCAGTTTTCTGGCGTCGGGATTGTCATGAGATTTGTTGTCTTCTATGCTGCTTGCGCGGCTGGCCGTGTCAGGGCTCAGGCGCACCTTGTGATTCAGAGCGGGCGCTCGCTTGAGTGCAAGAAATCCTCGAGCATCTTTTGCCGGGAACACCTCAGGCTTCTTTGACGCGTTATCCCAGCTTGTCGCCAATCGGCGTCCGTGAGGGGTAATGGATGGTTTGGTTTTTTCATCTCCGCAGCCTGCGGTTCGGTTCCGTTCGGTATGTCTTCACAGGTGTGTTTGGTGTCAATCGGTCGCGTTCCCGCCTTCATGGAAAACGTCTGGATGTTGTGCGCATGTTTTCCTTATCGCGGTTGATCATCATGACGGTGGGTGGTGGGTATTGAATGGCTCGGTGCTGCCGTCCAAAGCCTTGCCATGCACCGGCTTCTCAATTAAATGCATGAGTTCAGCGCGGTTGGCTCCTCTTCCCGCGACGCTGGTTATGGTGTTCTATCCACTCTTTCCCGCCAAAGCGATGGAGACGCGGCCTGTGCTGGTCGGCTTCCTGCTTGAGGCGACGCTGTTTGCGATCTCCAAGCTGGTGTTCGCGGATATTTTGCGCGATCCCTTACGACATGCTGCGGCGCCTTGGGCGGCACGCTCTTCTTTTTCCTCTAGTTGTTTTATCGGTCCCCGGTGTTTATAGTGGGAGCAGAGCTCACATGGGCCTTCCACGGAGCTTCTCGCGCTCACCGGTTATCCAGCGTCGCCAATTAAACGGCTCACCAATGGAGAAGTCTTGGGTGGAAACCACCCGATGTATCGTGTCGATCGCCCTCGTGTGTGACAACAGAAGAAGGGGCTGGATCACGGTACCCATGCGCGGCCGATGGTTCGTCGCGCCATACTCTTTTTGAGAGATAGAACGTAAATAACCCGCGACTGCAGTCGCAGGCTTTATTGTGAAGCGCAGACATGGTTATCCGCACTCCCCACATCAGGCGTATGTACGACCGCCCTAGACGGGACGGCAGTCCCGCCTATCCGGGCAAGATTTCGACTCGCATTCACGTCGCTGTGCGCCCGGAAACCACAGTGTCCGCACACGAAACGATGCTTGACACGTTGGCCGAGTCCGCCGCAGCAAGAACAGGTCTGGCTCGTGTAGGCCGGCTCGACATCCTCGACTGCGATGCCAGCGGCTTTTGCTTTGTCCTCGACGAAGGTCTGAAGCTGCCGGAAGGCCCAGCGGTGGAGTCTTGCACGTACGCGCTTGCCTGCCTTGATCCGCTCACGGATATGCGTCAAGTCTTCCATTACGATCTTGGCAACGCCAAGTCGCTTCGCTTCTTCGACAATCGCCTTGCTCGTTTCGTGGTTGATGTGATGGCTACGCCGCGCTTCTTTGCCAGAGACCTGCCGGAGCTTTTGTTTGGCGCTTTGGCTGCCGTTGGACTGAAGACGGCGGCGCAGGGCAAGGTAGCGGTCGCGTTTGTCGCGCAACTTCCCGCCGCCAAAGACCTTGCCCGTGCTTGGGGCGGCGAGGGTGTTTTCTCCGACATCCACCCCCACTCCGGGGCCGGATGCCACCGGTTCCTTGTCGCTGGACTCAACGACGAGGTTGAAGTCCCAGCGCTTTTTGCGAACGAGGAGTTCGGCTTCTTTTGCCTGGCCGGATTTGAGGATTTGGCGCTGGTGCTCACCCAGGCGCATCGGAACCGCGATGCGGCTGCAAAGGGTGTTGAGCGAGACGGTCTCGCCCTTGAGGGTGTAGGTGCGCTGATCGAAGTGCACCGATGCGCGGTCGAAGCGGATGTTGGGGACCGGCGCGTCGCTTTTGATCCGCCCCAGCGCCTTCTGCGCCCGGTATGCCTTGCACACCGAGAAAATGGCGTTGCAGCACATCTGGGCGCCAAGCGGCGTGTTCTGGCGCAGCATCGTGTAGGCGCGTTGGTGCAGCGCCACCCGATGCGCGCGCACAACGGACACAAGGAGATTGCAAGCATCGGCATACGCCGAGCGCAGCGCATGCAACGCGGCAGACTGTTGCGGGGTCGCCTCCAGCCTGATCGATGCGGTACGCAGCATGGTCTAGCGCCTCTTGGTGACGTGCGCAGACCGTTCGATGGAGCGCCGAATGGTCTCGGCGCTGACGTTGCCAGCCGTGCCGACGTAGTAGGACGGCGACCACAGATTCCCACCCCAGAGTTGTGTTTTCAGCTCCGGGAACCGCTGAAACAGGCGGCGGGCCGTCACGCCCTTGAGCACCTTGACGGCATCGGCTACAGCAATGGCAGGCGGGATGCGAACAAAGAGATGGATGTGATCTGGCTGAATCTCTTTGGAGATCACCGGCCATCCCCGCTCCGCGCAGATCGCGTCCAGCATGCGGCCCACTTCCTCTGCCACCGATCCCGTCAACACACCACGCCGATACTGCGGACACCAAATCACATGGTAGGCTGTTTGATAGACGCAATTCCTATTGGTGACGAGATCTACCATGTCTCACGTGGTAGCAACAACTGGCATGTCAAGCAAGCCGCAATGCCTCCCGCGACTGAAGTCGCGGGTTCCCTTGCGGAGGTTCTATGAACTCTTGGACTCAAGCCTTTACCGATTCGCTCGCCAAAAACTTCGCGACATTCGTGTCATATCTTCCTGGGCTGCTTCTCGGCGTGGCTTTGCTGGTAGTGGGGTGGATCTTGGCCAAGCTGCTCGCCGTGGTGACAAGTCGCGTCTTGCAGTTCATCGGATTCGATCGTCTGCTGAGCCGGACCACTGTGCAAGTCTTGCTGGAACGGGTTGGCACCAAGCGACGGATGTCCGAATTGGTCGGTCTGATCGGTTTTTGGTTGGTGTTTTTGTTGTTTCTCATCTCGGCAGCGGAATCAGCGGGGCTCACCATTCTCTCCGAAGCTTTGACGACGGTCGTCTATTATCTGCCCAGAGTCGCCATTGCCATCCTCATTTTGGTGATCGGTCTGGCCGCTTCCAACTTCGTGCGAGAACTGATCATTATGGCATGTCGATCCGCAGGGCTGGCACAGGGAACGATTATTGCCCAGGCGTTCTACGTGGCGGCGATGCTGTTGGTCATCGTAACGGCCATCAATCAATTGGGAATCAACACGGCCCTATTGGATAACACGATCATCCTGCTGGTAGCTGGGTTAATCGGAGGAGCCGCGTTGTCGTTTGGCCTTGGGTCCAGGAAAGCAGTGGCCAATCTGATTGCTGCGCATTACCTGCGGAGCGTGCTCCATGTGGGAATGAATGTGAAAATCGGCAACGTGCAAGGTACGATCGTGGCGATGACGCCGGTTTCCGTCGTGGTGGATACGCGAGAAGGACGCGTCATCATTCCGGCTTCGCAATTCGATGACACGACAGCGATGATTACCAATGCCGCTGATCCGGAGGATTCCCATGCTTCCTGAAGATCGATTGACCTTAGCGTTTTTTCAATCGCATCCTTTGGAAGCGGCTCGGCGAGTAGAAGCCCTGAACGCCCAAGAAGTGGCGGCCATACTCGCACCCTTTCCTCCCGAAGTCATTGCCATGGTACTCGAACACTGCTTGCCGGGACCAGCCGCCAAGATCGTGACGGGACTGCCGCCGGAGACGGCAGCAGGCGTCCTTGAATATCTGTCGGCCTCTTCGGCCATCGGAATTTTGCGGCAATTGGATGAGTCCATTCGGAACGATATGCTCGATCGGATGGCGAAAGCGGTCAGTGCCAGCCTCCGTCGTGCCCTGCGCTATCCCCCTCAAACCGCGGGGTCCTTGGCCGACGCTCGCGTGCTCACCCTTCCACCGGACATTGCTGTCGAAGAGGCCTTGAGGCGTATTCGACAGGATGCGAAGCATACGATGTACTATGTGTATGTGATCGATCGAGATACCAAATTGGAAGGCTTGGTGACCCTCAAGCAACTGATCGTGGCCGACGACGATGAATTGCTGGCTAGCTTCATGACGCGGCAGCCGGTGACGTTGGCTGCAGATTTGACCGTCGAAGAAATTCTCCAGCATCCGCAATGGGCTCGCTTCCATACACTGCCCGTGATTGATCGATGGGGGACCTTTTTGGGCGCCTTGCGCTATCGAACGCTTCGCGCGTTGGAACGCGAAAAGATGGTGACCCAAAGCCCCGGCTCCTTCAGCCAAGCCTTGATCCAGTTGTGGGAGGCCTATTCATTGGCAGGCATCAGCATCTTAACCGATATGGCTCAAATGCAGGATGCGTTTCGTTCACGAGACTCAGGAGGTCAACCGACATGATATCCATGTCCAGCCAAGTTCTGTATGAAGCGTTCTTCACGGATTTTCCAGAAGAAGCGGCCCAGATCTTGGAAACCTTTGACATTCCGGATATCATCCGGATTCTCCAGAATACGCCCGCGCAGAATGCCGTCAACCTGCTGGCGGCCATGAGCCCGCCGGTGGCGGCAGACGTAATCGCCGCCATGCCGACCGACCTATTGGTCCGCCTGGTCCCCAAGCTTTCTCCCACGACGTCGGCCTCGTTGCTGCTCCGATTGGACGAGGGCTTGCGTCAGGCAATCTTGAGTCGTCTCCCGGAACGGGACGCCAATGATATTCGTCTTTTCATGGAGTATCCCCCTGACAGTGTGGGAAGTCTGATGGATCCTCGGGTTTTCGCGCTACCGGAAGATCTGACCGTTCGCGACGCCATGGTTCAGGTTAGATTGCGGGCGCCCAAAGAAATCCATGATCTCTACGTCATCGATCGCCGTCAGGTCTTGGTCGGGAAATTATCGGTCCGAGATCTGCTCTTAGTGGATCCACACGAGCGGCTCCAGGCGGTGATGCACCGGGATGTGTCCGCCATCCATCCTTTGGAGTCTCGCGAGCAAATCGTCGAACTTTTCAGCGAACGGCATCTCTTTACCATTCCCGTGACGGATTTGGATGGCCATTTGCTCGGGGTAATCCGCAACGAGGATATCATCAAAGCGAGTCAAGAGGATGCGACGGCCGACCTTCAAACGATGGTCGGTGCTAATAAAGATGAACGGGCATTGTCTCCAGTATGGTTTTCGGTCAGAAAGCGCCTCCCATGGTTGCAGATCAATCTGCTCACGGCTTTTCTGGCCGCCTTTGTCGTCGGGCTGTTTGAAGAAACCATTGCACAATTTACGGCACTCGCCGTCCTACTTCCCATCGTGGCAGGGCAATCCGGGAATACCGGTGCGCAATCGCTCGCGGTCGTGCTTCGTGGACTCGCACTGCGCGATGTCCGTCTATCGGAGTGGTGGCGGGTTTGCCTCAAAGAAGTGACCGTGGCGTTTTGGAATGGTCTCGCCGTGGCGCTGGTGGCGGCGTGCGCCGTCTTTGTATGGAGTCACTCGTCCGGGTTGGCGCTGATTATTGGCATTTCCATGGTGCTTTCTATGGTCATTGCGGGGTTGTCCGGGGCCATCATTCCCATGGCGCTCAAAGCCTTGAAACAGGATCCTGCGCAGTCGTCCTCGATTGTGCTCACCACCATCACGGATGTCGCGGGCTTTTTCAGCTTTCTCGGCTTGGCCACGTTGTTTTCCGGCTTATTGACGGGCTAACCTCGGAAACCGTGTTCCCGAAGATGTGCGTAGGACCCCTCAATGACTGGTTGCAGGTCTACGAATGCCTAGGATAGTATTGGCCGCATTAGCCGAATGGTTTTTTTGAATGAGGGGGCATTATGGCTGAATCCGCTGGACACAAAGGGAGAAAAGTCGATCTCGATCGGGACATTGAAGACATCCGAGCGCGAATCCTGACGGTCAAAGATTGGATTCATTTGGAGGCGCCGCCGGAATCCATCATCGACTTCGACACGAAAACAGAAGAACTGATTGCAAAGATTTTTGGCAGTGCATCGCCCATGCTCGAAGCCTATGAATATGCTCAGCTCGGTGATGCAGCAGGGATGATGAATCTGCCGGAAGAGGCGCCGGAGAGTGGAACGCAATCTTCGTTTCAGGAAACGGTCCGGCAACGGCTTCGCGTTTTGGAAAGTTGCTTGGCCGAATTGGAAACGCGTCGAGCTGCCGCCAGCAAGGGGATCAAGCACGTCAAACTGACGGGGCCACGAGTTGCGGATTACATGACGAGGACCATTCGTGCCGTACCCATGGATGCCACCCTTCGAGAAGCAGGGACGCTCTTAGAGCAATGGAAAATCGGTTCACTCTTAGTCCAAGGCGGGGATGAGTACGTGGGAAGCATTACCGAGACGGAATTGACACGAGAGGTGGTGGCCCATGGATTGGATCCCCTGAGCACGACGGTGAAGACCTGTATGCGCGAACCGTTGGTCACCGTGGAAACCAGCGATCCCATCATCGAAGCGGTGCGATTGATGAAGGAAAAAGCCACCAGACATTTAGCCGTCGTCGAAAGCAACGAAGTCGTAGGCGTCATTTCCGTCTCGGACATCATTCGCTATTATTCAGGCATTGCGTAAATGCCCTGAAAGAAGCTTCGCCGGTTGGAAGCGTTCATGCCTCGCGCATTTCGCCCGCATCCTCAAGCATCGGCAGGATTTGGGGAATAGATAGACGGTGCGACGGTTCAGGAAGAAGAACGCAGCACGTAGGGGCGACTCGTTCTCCAGCTTGTGCGCAATTTCCCTAGTTGGCATAAGGCTGAATCTATGATTACAATAGGCCACTCGTTTTACGATCGATGCGCAGGTCATCTGCGGGAACGGTCGCTACATCATTGCAGCCGGGATTTATTCGTTCTTTATTTTAGGTTGAGGTTCTAATGATGAAATGTCAACGTTGCGGAGGATTACTGATTCCCGATCAAACGGTTGGCCTCAACGATGCCGAGTTGGTTGTGGCCAATTGGCGATGTTTCAATTGCGGTGAAGTGCTCGATCGAACGATTTTACAAAATCGCTTGACGCCAGTTGGGCAACAGGATCGGGAAAAACGTGGACGGCCAGTGTTAGCCCGCCCGACATCGATTCGACGTTCCAAAGGGAATCCCAAGGTGGCGTGATCTGCACAACCGCCGAGGACTCGACGCTCCGGCGCCCTTGTTTCTTCCTGTTCACTCCTGCTGCTGGAGCATTCCTGTTTTCTGATCACCTTAGCCGATGCTCCGTCTCCTCTGTGCCCGAAAGGTGTGTTCCAAGAGCGATCGCTTGCTCGATACAAGAGCTCGGCGAGATCTGGGATGTCGAGAGAAGACAGCACATCGTTGTCCACAACGGAGCCGAGAATGACCATGATGCGAGTCGCCTTTCTCCGACGGGAGAACATCAGCGCTCATTAGGGATATTGCTTGGCCCATGATCGATCGTCGTCGGCCGGCGAATCGGCGTCTTTTGATACAGGAATTGCTGCAGAGTGATTGTGGCACATGTCGTGAGGCATGATGAGCCTATCGAAGGAAGTTCCCTGTCCATGATTGGAAATGTTCAACGGAGGGAGGTGTGTTGTGAATCCATATCGAGTGCTGGCTGTCATGGTTCTGATCGGTGTGGCGTGCGTGATGCTTGGCTGTCAAACCTATCAGTCCAAAGGGAAAGCGCTGGTTGACAGAGTTCCATTCACTCATCAATTGCGACTTAAGCATAATTTGACTTCTGAAGAAATCAAACACCTGCAATTCTACGTGTCGGATACCATCACCTTGCATCGAATCGTCACCGCGGATGAGAAGCAGATTTTGCGAGGAAAGCTGATTCTGAGTTCAGGGAAAACCGTCGAAGAAGTGCTCGTCAAAAAGGGGACGCCCGGTATCGCTGTCGATGTGAGGGATGAGGCCCTCGACGTTAGCTTCGAAGAAGGCACCTATTTGACGTTCGCTCGCGATACAGCATTATTTCCGGAGAAGTATCGACTCGCGGTCGCCAAATCGGATTCAGGCCCTCCCACGGTTCAATTCGACGGACGGACGTACACCGTCATGCACAAAAGCGACAATGCCTACCTGTTGATCAGCATGGAAGCCTTGACGGATATCGTCAATAAACGAAGGGTCCTGCCCGGGCGAATGATTCGAGAAGAGTAAAAGGCGCTTGACCGCGGGCATCATGGAAAGGCTGAAAGTGGGGCGTAGACGAGCGGAACGTGCAGCATTGAGGTCAACCATTCGGTTGTTTCCGACTGTGTCAACGGCAATTGATTGAGGCGAATTTCGAATTGAAAGGCGCCCGCGTGCCCGACGATGCCAAAAACAGCTGAAGCCTCGGGGCCTCGTTGGAGGTGAGTCCGGGTTCCAAACTCGTAGAGCGTGGTATAGAGCCGGCCGGACTCTCCCAACATTTTTTGCACCGTTGGTAGTTCACCGAATGTGGTGTGAAGGGAACACCGATAGGCCATATGCGTCCATGGAACGGATGTCTGAAAATCCTGAAGCTGTTCCTCGGAAAAGCCGGTCAAATAACTACGGACGGTCACAGGCTGCGTGCCCATGGTGGCGGCCAATCGACTGGCAGGCACTAAAAACTCATACGCATCAGCGCTGTTGTATTCAAATTGACAGGGGCCGAAGGCATCGGGCCATGAGCAGAATAGCGCTGCCTCGCGTCTTGAAGACGTCAGCGTGACCTTCCCGTTTTCTTCTCTCGCTGTAACCGGAATATCCAACATTGCGATCACGCTGTCAAACGCTGCCAAGCGTTCCTCGATCCACAGGGCTCGTTGCGCATCGGAACAGGGCTCGCCGGGAGCGATAATTTCGTTTGTGTGAATGCGCACGCGGATAAACGAATGGCTATGGCGGAAGCCAATCCAAAACATAGCTTTCGGAAGCAGGGTCGTGAAACGACCCTCGAGAAGAAAAGGATGACAGACCGAGCAGTAAGTGTCGAGCGCCTGATGGTCCTCAAACGCCGTATGATATTTGCCTGCCAAGAGAAAAAAATCGCCGCTCCATCCCTCGAGAATATGGGTGAGCGTCACATCTTCCGTTGTCCAGTGATCGAGTCGGTGGATCTCTGACGGATGCGACACCTGCCAATCCTCGATGTAACCGATAAGCTCTTTCTCGAGTCCGGGAACGGAAAATCCAGCCTGCATCAGACGGTCAGTCAGGGCCGATACCTCTTGAAAGCTATACGTCTGACATGATTCCCACCGGTGCTCACGCATAAGACAAAGCGCTGCATTTAGGAAAAGCGAATTGGAGGGATGGAGTGCTGGCGGCCATGGCTGTGCTCGATCGGAATGGACCAATAAAGAAGATGGCGGAGAGGGCGGGATTTGAACCCGCGGTAGGGGGTTACCCTACGACGGTTTAGCAAACCGTTGCCTTCGGCCACTCGGCCACCTCTCCGCGTCCTTTATTATCAATAGCTTGCGTTCATGATATCGATGCGATGTTGAAAGGGTGTTGTGAATAGCGTTGTGAAACAGAGCAAGAATTGTGTCCGAATAACGTGGCAATTTTTTCGACGGCTTCTTGTTTGTGTTTAGCGTTGAGATGTGCGTACCGCTTGACCATTCTGAGCGATTTCCACCCGCCGAGTTCTTGAATGGTACGGAGATCGACACCAGCCATGGCCAGTCGCGAGGCGAAGGTATGCTGCAATGTATGTGGTGTCAGATTCGAAAGACCTGCGTTTCGGCAGGCTGCTTGAAAGAGTTTCTGAATCGATCGATATGGCCGACCATGCTGATTGACGAATACCCATTTGGAGTGCGAGGACTGTTGGAGACGCATCAGGCTTCACGCAAGAGATGATTGATAGGGATCGTTCGGCATTCTCCTCTTTTGGCATATGCGGCTTGGACTGTCAAGGTATTATTTTTAAAGTCTACGTCATCCCATTGCAAGGTTAAGGCTTCGGATTCGATGCGAAGACCTGCATAAATACCCACGAGGATCAATGTTCTGATTGGCTCTCGAGTAGCCTGGAGCAAGCGAGCCTCTTCATCTGAGTATAAAAAGCGGGTTCGGTTGCGAGGTTCTTTCAAAATTTTACCTGGGAAACAGGATTGTCTCCGTCATAGAGGTTCCACTCTTTACAACGATTGTAGAGATTTTTCAGGCAGAGAAGTTCTCGGTTGAGGCGTACTGGTGCGCCATCTTGAATGCGTTTGCGTTTATTATATTGTTCAATGAGAAAAGGGTTAATGTGGTGTAGAGGCTTGTCGTTAAAAAATGCGCTGCGTTGCTTAATGTTTTGCTGATAGGTTCGAACGGTTGAGGCCGTTTATTGGTTTGAGCCCATTTGAGGAATTCTGTCGCGGCCTTGGCAAATGAAAGATGCGTCTGAGGTGTTGAAGTCAGTCCAGATTCGCACTTGAGAATTTCGGCGCGGCGAACGCGAGCAATTTCCCGCGCGATTGTGCGTGAACTATTGGATCCTATGCGAACGGTGTGACGCTTTCCTTGGTTTCGAAAATCCAACCACCGCGACCGGCCCCTTTTGGCTAGTCTGTCTCCTTGTCGTGGCATGGGTCAATCAGTGAATCAGAGGAATCAGAGAGGATCGTCTGTTGGTAATGATTTGAGAAATTGGACGATTTCTTCTTTTAAAAAGGCAATGCGACCCATAAAGCGTCGGTAAGGTATTTGACGGCGCCGGATTCTTGCACGAATTGCGTATGCTGTTGTGCCGAGAAAGGCTGCACAGGCTGCGACATCCATGACCTCAGGCTCTGGATGTGGCTGGCGAGTATAGGTCTTTTTGGTTTGAGTCGGCAAGTATTCCTGCATGATGATTTTCTCCTTTGTGTTTCTATGGGAAAACGCCGCTAATTCCCTGTACGAGTCGTTGTTCCAGTGCCGGGGTTGTTTCCTCCATGTCTAGCCACATTTTAGTGGTCGAGGCGACGAATCGCACCTGATGGATCAGGGTATGCCCGGTTCGCGTTTCGGTGATCTGTTGCTGGGTGCTTCCGGCTGTCGGGGGTGCCACACTCGTGCCGCCGATGAGGGCGGAGATGACGCTCGATGCGCGTGAGCTCGGGGTTGGAGCGGCCTGTTGGGTGATGGTCTGCTGGACCGCGTCTTTGGTCCGTTCGGTAATCTGCACATCCACGGCGCAAACATAGGTCGTATCTTCGGTGAGCTTGGAGGCGGCGGCTCCCGCCAGTGCCCCGCCGATTCCGAGTCCGGGAATCCATGCCGGGCTTCCTCCGCCGAGGAAGGCGCCGGTGCCGGCAACGGCACCGATCGTGTCGCCCCATCCGGCGGCCAACAAGGTATCGGCCGTGGTTCCCGCCTTGGCCTTATTGCAATAGACCACCTCGCTTTGGACGGTTGAGAATCGTCATAGCCAGGGTTGCCATTCCAGCCAGATCGGAGACACTGTGGGGAACGACCAATGTGGTGCTCGATCGAGCGAGCTGGCCGAAGGCTTGGATGTTCCAGTATTCGCACCGCGTGATCGGAAATCAACCATGTTTTGCGAAGAACATGAAGGATTGAGCCGTCCTCAGTTCGGTGGTCGATGTAATCTAGCTTTTCAGGTTCTCGAGCGAAAGACTGCTGTGCCGTCCACGATTCATGAATCTAGGGAACCATGGGACTCGGTGGGAATACCTTTGTGGGGAAAAGACATAATTTTTGGAAACGGGGAAGGATTGGTCATTGCCGGGAAAATAGCGTCTCCTCATGTCTGGGGTCCTTACTGATGTGGAGTCGCCTCAAAACCCAGAACGACGTCTTTTCGGACATAACCTCGACGAGGATCTTGAGGAAAATCAATGACAAATGTTTTCCATTCCCCCCCCTGATCACGCACGTTTTGGACACCCGTCCATGAAACAAGGGGAAGCGATGTTAGCAAGGATACCTCATAGGCACGCCCACTATGGCCCTCGAGCGCAAGGCGAAGCGTTGACTTATGAAATTGGGCTCGGATGAAACGCAATCCCGTGCTGCGTTGTCCCGTGACAAAGGATGATAAGAGAGGGGGGCGTATTTCCACTCCCGGGGAGAAGGTATAGGTAAGAGAGATGCTTCCCTCTGGAGGAATCGTGAGAGAGGAATTCAAATCGACAGGGAGATGATCAAGTTGGGCAGCTAGGGATTGAGACCCAAAGGGAAGGACAGGAAGAAAGCGGAGTGCAAGTGGAGTGTCTCCTTTATGGTGGACCGTGATTCGATACCGATGTGCATCCTTGTGCAGCGTAAAGGCAACCTGATGGGTGCCGAATCGATAGTGTCGAACGGTAACCGTATCCCAGTGCGCTGGCAGAGCAGGAGCGAGCGTGAGCTGGTGCCGGAGGGCGTCACCGGATAGTCCTAGGAGGCCGCGAATCATGGGGGTCACCACCATCGCCGAAGACCAGAGTTGGTGGGAGCTGCTCCGCGGAAATGGCCGGAAAAATTCGCCGGAAAGCAATTCCGTGATCTTTCCTGGATTGTGATGAAACGTGAGTTCGGCGTTTTGCCAAAGATGCATAAACCCGTTGACTGGCCGATGAGCCCGATATTCTGCAAGGGCTACCCAACCAGTAAACAAGGGCCATACCGATCCATGATGATAGCTGATGGGATCGTACAGAGGGTGAGACCGCCTGATGGGTCTGAGCCCCCAATCTGTGGAAAACTCGGCAGAGGCCCATTGATCCAGCAAACAAGCGGTGCGATCGCGTGGAAGGAGATCATGCCACAGGGCGACGGCTGGAAAGATGGTGGGCACCCAATTGAACTGGCCAGATCGGGTTTTAGCAAAGGCCCAGCAGCGAGAAGGCCCTCCCCAGTACATGGAGAGAGCAGATCGTGCTTTGGTCAAGGCTTGTTCAGCCTCGGAGACCATCTCCACCTGTCCAATGGCGTTCGCCATGTGGATGACAGCTTGAAGTGCGGCCGTCCACAGTGAAGCCAAATAGAATTCTTGATGAGCATGACTCAAGGGACCGGATTCTACCCATCCATGGCCGGATCCTGTGTTCTCATATAATCCATCACCATCGGCATCATGAGTTCGAGCATACGCGTAGGCGGCAGCAACGGCTTGCCAAGAGTCAGTGAGAAATTGGAGATCCCCGCTAGCACGCAAGTACTCATCCATGGCAATCAGGAACAGGGGCGTGGCATCGGCAGCTGCATAGAAATAGGGATAGTCCTTGGCCCAACGCACCAAGTGTGAGGATTGAGACCATTCATGCATCATCTTGCCATCGTGCCGTTGGCGATGCATGAGAAATTTCAGGACCTGTCGAGCTGTCTTCAAATCACCGATGTCTAAAAGTGCAGGAACGCTCCACAGCATGTCCCGGCCAAAGAACCAGGCAAAGCCTGGTCGTGTAGTCCGCCCGGAGAGGTGATAACCAGCAATCAAGGCTTCTTCGTCCTGATACCGAACGCGGCTTTGCTCCAGGGCGATCATAGCCCATTGGAGAGCCTCGTTCATACGCGGATCAGGAGTCTCGATACGGAGGCGCGTCGCCAAGAGATCCTGATACGCCTGGTAACGACGTTGTAACTCTTGGGGAATGGCGTTTCGCAAGGTCTCCAGGAGATGGAGCGCCTGATCTTTGCCGTCCTGGTTCATAAGGATAATGAGCGGAAATATGAAGTCCGCATGTTGTGTCGGGTCGTAGACAAGAGAGAGCTCGAGTTGCGGGGAGGCGGTGGTGATTTCTTGAAACGGCTGAAAGGGAGCTGCTTGGGAGGTGGTCCAACCGACCAGCCCCACGTGTGCTGCCCCTTCGGTGTGTAAGAGGATGGCTGAGTGATCGGGTACCCATTCTGGTGAGGGCAGTGGGGCAGCCCCAGGCCACATGGGTTGCATTTCTGGAACAAACTGTAGAGAAAGGGTGAGGGGACGTGAACTGGTGATCTTGAATAACACAATGGCCGCAGGGATGTTAGATGGGACGAACAGAACCTGTTGAATGCGAAAGGCAATATGCGAATGGGTGATCACGGTCCAGCTCGGGGTCACGACAATTGTGCTGGCCAATTGGTGCAAATCCAAAGGAGGTCCATACTGTTCAAGCGTAGCTGAGAGTTGAACGTCTCGAAGGATCTTATAGGGATAGATCCAAGCTTCCCATGACCCATTCTGCAGGCCGAATATTCCCGCCTGTCGGCCGGTTACGGTAAACGGTTCATTCGCTATGGCCGGTTGGGTAACGTGGAGTTCGGGAACAGGAAGATCAACAGCCGGAATGGGGGCGAAGCCCAAAGCGAGAGGCGAGATCCCTCCGATCGCCAAAACACTGATAAAGACACTCACAAGACGTTGCTGCCAGGTGAGCCTCAGGTACGGCAGCAGAAACACATTTCTCAGAGGGCTGAATAACGCACCAGTGTCATTCATGACCGGCATGGCATAATTCTCATAATTCTTCGGATCAGATATGGCCACACTCGATTTGCTGATCATCGGCTGTTATTTCGCCGGCATTCTCGGCATTGGATTCATGTGCGCTCGGTACAACCGCACGAGCACGGACTATTTCCTGGCTAGCCGACAGATGGGATGGTTTGCTGTGGGCGCTTCTCTTTTCGCCACCAATATTTCCAGCGAGCATTTTATTGGATTGTCCGGTTCCGGTGCCAGCACGGGATTAGCCATTGGACACTTCGAATGGTTGGCATGCTTGGTGCTCTTGGTGCTGGCATGGGTGTTTGTCCCGCTCTATCACCGGACGGGCGTGTTCACCATGCCGGAGTTTTTGGAGTACCGGTACAGTCTAGCGTGTCGCCTCATGGTAACCGGCATCTCATTGATCGCGTATATTCTCACCAAAATTGCCGTGGCGCTCTATGCAGGAAGTCTCCTGCTGGAAGCTTTGTTTGGCTGGGATTATGTGACTTCGGCGCTAGCGATGGTGATACTCACAGGCCTCTATACCGTAGTCGGCGGACTCCGCGCGGTCATTTACACGGATGTTATTCAGGCATTCATTCTCATTGCCGGGGCGGGTGTATTGGCCTGGCAAGGCTTGCAAGCTGTGGATGGGTGGGCGGGACTGCGCGCTCGGCTCCCTCCAGAATATTTCGACATGATCCGGCCCGCCTCGGATCCAAACTTTCCCTGGACGGGGATCTTCCTGGGCGCACCCTTGCTGGGACTCTGGTATTGGTGTACGGACCAAGTGATTGTACAGAAGGCCTTGAGCGAACGGTCCGTGGTCGAAGCACGCCGCGGAGCGATTTTCGCCGGTTATTTGAAAATCTTGCCGGTGTTTCTCCTAGTCTTGCCGGGTCTTATTGCCAAAGCGCTGTATCCCAATATCCACGGTGATGAGGCACTTGTGACGTTAGCCATGCATCTTTTGCCGCCGGGCCTGATGGGGCTTCTCGTGGCCGCACTGCTAGCCGCGCTCATGTCAAGCCTCAGTGCCGTGCTGAATTCCTCTTCGACCTTGATCACGGTTGACCTCTATCAGCGCCTCTTTCCGACGGTGAGTGAACGGCGACTGGTCCATGTCGGGCGGTTGACCACCGGTGTTGTGATTCTTCTGAGCATTCTTTGGGTCCCATTCATTCCCCTGGTCTCGCATCAGTTATTCCTTTATCTCCAGAGTATCCAGGCCTACCTGAGCCCGCCAATTGCGGCATGCTTTCTCATAGGATTGATGTGGCATCGGGCTCGCGCCCGCGGGGCCCTTCTCGCCTTAGTCGTGGGATTTTTCTTTGGAGGACTTCGCCTCATGCTGGAGATTATTGATGGGCTGACGCCTATCCAGGCTCCACTGGTTCGTCTGTTGATTGATCCGCATTTTTTGCATTATGCCGCGGTCATGTTTGGCATCTGCTCGTTAATCTTGATAGGGATGAGCCTCAGAAAGGAGGATGGTCTGGAGCGCCAGCCACCTGGAAAAAAGCAAGTCCCAGTGGAAGGTTCTGTAGGCTATGCTGATGCATCCTCACAAACGCGGTCTCCTGAACGAGATCTTGTGAGCCTCATAGCCTCGTTCAGTTTGATAGCGATTGTGAGTCTCTTGTGGTACACCTTTCAGTAAACAGCAGCTGAGCCAGAAATTGTGTGGCTGGATCGCCTATTCTTCCCTTGCCTTGAGTGACCAACTCCCATTGGTGATACCACCGTTTTGGCATTGCCAGCCTTCGATGATTTGAGCGTCTTGCACCCTGTACAAGGTTTCTCCGTTCAGGAACTCATCCCGAAACTGTCTCCTGAACGATTCCCCACTAACCATTTTCCCAGGGACTCCCTGGTTCAAGAAATACCGGCCACGTCCAACTGCTGGTCCCACTTCCGTAATGGCGGAGCAATACACGCTGGCCCATTCTCGCAGCGAAGATTCGCTGGGTACCCCATGCCCACGCCAACCAACATTGGAGTGATCGTTCATCCTGCGTCCGATCCATCATAAACTCCTACGATCAGACATGATGCGGATACTCCGGATAGGGCCGAATGCAAGAGCGAGCAGTTAACCAGCACTGGCCCAGTGGGATTGCTTCTGAGGCACTTTTCACCCTTCCGGCGCCGCATTCACGCCACGCGTTTATGTATGATTGACGGCCCAGCCTTCTCAAAGTAAACGCGCGGGAATCCAGCGAGAACGCCACTGCCCGGAGGCCGTGCTGCTTCACGAAGGCGGGTGCGGAGCTGTGCTCTTCCGCTCGACAGCTGATGTCCATGACGCTATGGGCTCGACAATGCTTCAAGACGAGACACACCCAGCGTTCCGACACCGCCAATCTCTGTTGAACACGGACCACCGCTTCCCGTCGTCGTGCCGGGCTTAGCAGTGTCCCTCGGCAAGTTCCTGCAAGGTCGTTTTGTCCAACGACAGATCGGCGACCAGTTCCTTCAGGCGACTCTTCTCGTGCTCCAAGCTCGTCAGGTATGTGGCTTGATCCACTCGCAGCCCACCGTATTCCAGGTTCCACCGGTAGGAGGTGTGCTTTGAAATGCTCAGCGTTCGACAGGTATCGGGCACCAAGGCGCCCGTACCCGTTTCGCTCCCATCCGTCCGTCAATGTCCGATGATGTCTTCTGGTACCGAGCGTATGCGTCCCATGCCTCCTCCTTTCCCAGAGTCCTGACTCGCTCACTGCGAAGCTGGTTCGTATAAAGAGGGGCTTTGTCTTTCGTAACGATCGCGGATTCCCTGAACGGGTTCGGTCAGGCTAACGACGGCTATCATCATGAATTCAGTGTCGAGCAGTTGGTCAGAAACAGGTTGAACAGGAGAGGCTGGATCAGAGAAAAACTGACTCAGACAGAAATATCTACCAAAGGCATTCGGTATTTCCTTGGGCATCTCAGTGTGCAGTGCTGACAGCCTGTCAACAAGGTATTCTTGCTCAGGACACACCGTTCGAGGATTCCATTCGCGGAATGTCCATGGTTGAATTTTTGCCTAACTTCTTTGAGGCCATGTTGGGAACGATGAATGCCAGTGAGGTGTGGTCTAAACGAAGTGGTGCAAACTGTGCAGCGGAATGTTGTGCTTAGTAGATTCGTGAATTTTGGTGCGTCGCTACGGCTGCATTATGTTATATACGTTTATAGGCTTACTTCATTATGCTATTTATTTAGATAGAGCCCAACTTTAGATCTCACCTTTTTCTTCAGGGAAAGTGATTAAGGGTCCCATGCGGAGAAATGGTCAAGGGCAGAGTCATGTTTAGCGAACAGGTTATCCGAAAGCGCTCGGCTAGATGAGGATCCCAAGCTGCCGGATGGCTTGACAATGGTGCTTGTCATATGTCGTAACGGTCAACATCCAGCCTTGGATTAAGTCCTCATGACCTACCTGATTGTGTGTGCCACCGCCCTGCTTGCCTCCGCACTGACCTTTTTTCCGGCTTCGGACTGGGTACTATCCTGCTGCCGGCCTTTGCCCTCTTTTTCCCTGCCGAGGTGGCAGTAAGCCTGACCGCCATAGTGCACTTCTTGAACAATTTGTTCAAACTGGCCTTGCTGGCTCATCATGCTGAGCTAGCGGTTGTGCTGCGGTTCGGCCTCCCCGCGTTGATCAGCGCGTTTTTTGGCGCACAAGTGTTACTTATGTTGGCTGATCAGCAGCCTATTTGGCATTACCACTGGTTGGATCATTCATTTGCTGTTTTGCCCGTAAATCTAGTGATCGGCTTGCTGATGATTGGCTTTGCCACATTGGAATTGCTGCCCGCCGCGCGAAGCTTCTCCTTGCCACGCAAGTATCTTCCTCTAGGTGGTGTGCTCAGCGGATTCTTCGGAGGGCTCTCCGGGCATCAAGGTGCCTTGCGTACCATCTTTTTGCTCTGTTGTGGGCTGCGTAAAGAGGCTTTCATCGCGACTGGTGTGGTCATCGCCTGCTTGGTGGATGTTTCTCGCCTGATAGTGTACGCCGATCGTTTCGAAGCCGCTAGCTTGGGGCAAAACCTGGGATTGCTTATCGTCGCTACAGCTTCTGCTTTCACCGGAGCCTTCATCGGTAACCGACTGCTGACAAAAGTTACCATGAGCGGTGTACGCCTGCTGGTCGCAATTTTGCTCTACTGCGTGGCCGTGTTGCTCGCCGCCGGAATCATTTGACGAACTTTAGTCCTGCGCTTAGAAGAGATTTTCCGCAAACAGCGGTTGTGCCTTCTCCCCGGCTTTGGAAAAGCGAGGCATCATATGGTCAGGATGCAGCCAGCACCTGACTGGCTTAATGGTTGAGCGAGAATGGCACAAGCGCCACGTTCGCATTATGCGAGAGGGAAGGTTCCCACAAGGCATCGCCACTGTACTGGTTCGAATTGTTTTAGAAAGTTCAAACAGGCATGCCAGTCCCGCGGATAGGCAACCCCGTTCCGTCGGCAGATGCAGATACGAGCCTTCCGATTAATCTTTTCTTAGTGGACGTGATCGCACCGCATGCAGGTTCAGGTCCTGTAGCTCGTTGAACCGGCTGATGCGCATGCCACCACATCGGCTCTTGAAGTACAATAGCTCGATCAGCCTTCCCACAAGATTGCGGCCGGAAAACCATGAGGCTTATGAGCGGTATCTGGCCCTGAACGATATTGAGCGCCGAACCACCAGGGAGTATTCCCTGAAGACTATGGATTCGTGGCGCGCTTCAATCTCACGGTGCTGGACAAGGGGGTTGGCCTGCCTTCCGGTTGACGCTTTACGAGAGCGTGCAGCATCTACAGAAGGATGTGAATGCATGAATGGTCCGTTGCAACACCGAGCGTCTCTATTAGGCTACCGGAACCGGGGCCCATGTCCTATCGACACCGGCAGGTGGATACCTGAAAAGTGCAAGGAAAGATGGATAGGCAAATAACTACTTCGATAGATAAAGCTCGATCATACGGTGGAAGTCGCAAACGGCTGCGCTGCTGTTGCAGGGGGTGATCCTAGCCAGTCAGTGCATTTCTGTTGGACCTAAACGAGGCGATCGGGTGCCTTGCAGGCACCACACAGATCGTACACGCTTTTTGCGTTGGGTCTGCACAGCCAGAGAGGAAACAGAGCCCATTCGGGACAAGAAAAATACTGGGTTCGTACTGCCCGATGATCTTGGTGCCAACGGAACTGCCAGTAAAAGAGCTGAGTCTGTTCTTTGGCAGTCCATTTGCGTAGGTCACTGCAGCAAGTCCGTGCCGTGCATCCTAGCAAAGAGTTCCCAGTCGAACGGTTTGGGAGCGATGGCGTGGAGGGGAATGGCGTCGATGTGACCGGGTTCTTTATAGGCAAGCATACTT
>RFGF01000120.1 GCA_003695915.1 Nitrospirota bacterium | reverse complement strand
GAGGGGTCAAGGTATACGGCGGTCGCCGTGTGATTGTCACCATAATGCAGATAATTCACCGGGCCGTCTTTTGTCAGTTCTGCGCGCGAACGATCATGGCCCATTGCATGGAATGCTCTGCGAGACGCTCGGGATAAGCGCGCGGAGCTTCCAAAAATAGTATAAATTTTCCCCCCATGCCATCAAGCAAACAGAAAGCGTTCCAATGGCTTGTATGGAAATGAGGTACGGTGCTGCATGGACCTGGGATTTTTTGCCCGACACGATAAGCAATGCCCGGTTGACCGGAGCCTTATCGAAGGTATGGGAGGCGTGCGATGGGCGATGCTTCCTATTTGATGTGACTTGAATCCTGAGAAGTGAAGGGTTGCGGTGAGCACGCGCTGTGCGGCGTCCTACTCCACGATGTCTTGGCAGAGAGCGACAGCTTTGATCTGAGCGAAGACGCGCTGTCCGGGCGCAAGGCCGAGGGCGACGAGCGATTTGCGGGTGATCGTCGCCAGCAACGGGCAGCCGATATCAAGCCGAATATCTACGAACGGATGTGCAGGATCTACGGGGCCGATGGCCTTGACGGTGGCGTCCAAGATATTGAGCACGCTGCTGTGAAAGGTCGGCGGACTGGTGACGAGGCTCACGTCGCGCGCCAGGATATGCACGCGCAATCGGGCGCCGACAGGCCGGGCCTGATACGGGACGAACAGCTTGCCTCCGGGAAAGGCTAGTTGTGTGAGCCCGAACTCGCGGTCGTGCGCCTCGATCGTCGTTTCGATCACGGCGCCGAGATGACTTTCTTCGATGAATTGGCGGGAGTCGGGATGGGCCAAGACGTCGGAGAGCGAGCCCATGCGCACGACACGGCCGTTCTGCAAGACGACGAGCGTGGAGGCGAGCTGCAAAATTTCTTGGATGGAATGACTGACGTAGACGATGGGAATGTGCAGGTCGGTATCCAGGCGTTGGATGAACGGCAAAATGTCGCGTTTGCGGGCAGCGTCCAGTGAACTCAACGGTTCGTCCATCAGGAGCAGATCGGGACTGCGCAACAACGCCCGCCCGATGGCCACGCGTTGTTGTTCGCCACCCGATAATTGGTGTGGGCGCCGGTCCAGCAGGTCGTGAATATCTAAAATATCGACGACCTGATCGAAGGTGACGTTGCGAGCGGAGGCGGCAACGGCCGTGTATCCGTATCGGAGATTGCCGCGGACCGATAAGTGTGGGAACAGGCGCGGTTCTTGAAACACATAGCCGATCGCTCGCTTGGAAACAGGCAGAAACACCCGCTGCGCTTCATCCTGCCACAGTGTCTCGCCGAAACGAATGACCCCGGTGGATGCTCGTTCGAGTCCTGCGATGCAGCGGAGGAGCGTCGTCTTGCCGGATCCCGATGGACCGAAGAGCGCCGTGACGCCTTGTAAGGGAAGGTCGAGCTCGACGGCGAGGCGAAATTGCGGATAGCGCACATCGAGCTGAATGCCCAACGTCTTCATGAGACATGAACAGGAAGCCGCCGATTCACGGTATAAACTACGGCCAAGATGAGAAAGCTTGCGATCAAAAGACTCGCCGAAAGAACATGGGCTTGTGTGTATTCCAGCGCCTCGACATGGTCGTAAATGGCGATGGAGAGCACTTTGGTGACACCGGGAATATTGCCACCGACCATGAGGACGACGCCGAACTCCCCCAACGTATGGGCAAAGCCCAGAACGACCGCGCTGACATAGCCGCGCAAGGCCATCGGCGAGGCGACCGTGACGAACGCCTTGAGTTTGGATGCGCCCAGCGACCAGGCAGCTTCCAGCGGTTTTCTGCCCACAGCCTCGAAGGCCCCTTGAAGCGGTTGGACGACAAAGGGTAGCGAATAGAGCATCGAGGCGATGACCAAGCCGGTAAAACTGAACGCCAAGCTGGAGCCCGTCAGCCCGACCCACAGGCGCCCGATCGGTCCCTCGGGCCCGAGCGCGATCAAAAGATAAAATCCCAGCACCGTCGGCGGAAGGACGAGCGGCAGGGCGACTACCGCCTCCACCACCGTTTTCCAGGCCGACGTGGTATAGGCCAACCACCACGCGATGGGCGTGCCGATGAGCAGCAACACGCCTGCCGTCACACCGGCCAATCGCAAGGTCAGCCAGACGGGCGTCCAATCGATCGTTGCGAGCAAGCTCATGGGATGGGGTCCATCTGAGGGAGATCGTAGCCAAAGCGCCGAATGACGGCACGGGCCTCCGCTCCCGTGAGAAATTGCAGGAAGGCGATGGCGGCCTCGTTGTTGCGCCCCCGCTTCAGAAGGATGGCCTGTTGGAGCAGCGGTGCATGCAGCTCGGGCGGAACGTCCCAGCGACTGCCGAGGCCGGCAATGTCGGGATCCAGGATCTGGGAACGAGCCACGAATCCCAATTGCGCATTCCGCGAAACGACGAATTGAAAAGCCTGCCCGATGTTTTCGCCTCGCACGATCCGACGTTGCAGGCGCTCCCATAGGCCCAGGGCTTCGAGCACGTGTTGTGCGGCTTGGCCATAGGGGGCGGTCTTGGGATTGGCGATCGCGAGATACGTGAACGTCTCGCTCGACAAAATGCGCGGGCCATCGGCTGCGAGAAGACTCGGATCGGAGCTCCAAAGGACGAGGCGCCCGATGGCATAAGTCACACGGGTGTCGGGCACAGCCAATCCGTCCGCTTCCAGTTTTCGAGGGTGGGTCGTGTCGGCAGACAGGAAGACATCGAACGGTGCGCCGTGGCGAATCTGTGCGTACAGCTTCCCGCTCGATCCGTGGCTGACAATCGTGCGATGGCCGGTTTGGGCATGGAAGAATTCGGCGATCTCACGGAGGGGTTTGGCGAAATTGGCGCTGACGGCGATCCGGACCTCGCCGCCCCACACTGGCGTCGCTGACGCGATCCACAAAAAGCAGAGAAGAAGCCGGACAAGGATGGTTCGATTCATAGTCTCACCGTGGTCGAAACATACAGGTAGTCGGTATCCCGTTCGCCGCCATCCGGCAGACCCGCCGATGGCGGGAGCCGATCGAAATAACTGCCTTTGAACCAATGGTCGTATCCGGCGTCGATCAGGAGGCTGTCGTTCGCTTTCCATCGGATGCGCATTTCGAGATCCTGCCCGAGGTAGTTACCCGATCCACCAGTGGGATCCTGAAGCCCCGTTCCCGCGTAGGCATCGCGGGCTTGGACGAGAAACCAGGCACGGTGTTTGAGCTCGACCGTCCAAGATGAATGGGGATGCACGATCACCCGCCAGCCGGGCGAGCTGATGTTCGATCGCTGGAAAGGACCGAAGATGCCGGTCGGCATCAACTCGAATCGGCGCGCGCCGAACAACGGATCGAAGGTCTGCGATGGGGTACCGTCGGGTGCGCGCGTGCCGCTGGCATAATCGTATTGCACCAAAAAGCGCGGATGCCAGGGAAAGGCAAGCGTGTACCCCACTTGGACGTGGGGATTGTACGCGAAATGATCGATGTGCCCGCGCCGTCCGGTTTGCAGCGCGCCTTCCAGTTCGTAATCGATCTCACCTGGCGCAGGATGTTTGAGGAGGCGGACGCCGAACGTCGAAAGCGTGCGCGGTCTTGCGACGCTCCCGTGCCGCTGATCGTTCAGTCCGAAGTAATACAGATCGAGCTGCCGTCGAGGAACGGCGGTGTACTCGAACGCCATCCCCCAGAACAGGTTGCGGGCTGACTGTGTATCGAGGGATGCAGCACGGCGTTGTACGGGCTCGACCAGGAATGCTTGAAGATGCCAAACCGTGTCGCGGTGCACGTGCCAATGGAACCCATCGAACGCATTGGTCGTATTGCGGAATCGATTGCGCGCGACATATCTCCGGGAACCGATATCCATAGTGAACCGGCCGACGCGCACTTCGCTACGCAGCCCGGTTTTCAGAATATCGTCCACCATAACCGCCGCAAACAGTTGGAGGATGTCTGCGCGATCGATCACCGCGGTCGTGGCGAAGTCTCCGGCATCGTTGAGATGGGTGCGGGCGTCCTGTCCTTCGAAGACGAGGCGGAAGGGATGGACATTCAACCGAAGGTGCAAGCGAGATCGAAGCGGTATTTGTGTGTCGGTGCCGAATTCGCCGACGCGGAATGGCCGATCCATCCACTCAAGCCGCGTGCGCTGCTCTGCGCTGAGATCGATCCAATCGGGTAGACGGAGCCATGTGTTCATCAATCGAGACGACCGAGGCGCTTTCGGAACGGTCACGCGGCGTTCTTCTTTTTGCTCGGCCGATCCGGCGAAAGCCGCCTGCAAGGAGAGGAGCCAGGAACACATGACGAGCCAAGCCATGAACGGGCCGAAGAAGTTACGGCACGGCGGCGGGAAAAGCATGGGCCTGCGGCATCGAAGTTCGATCATCGGAGATAAGGGGAAAGCAGAAGACGTGCTTCTGAGCCATCGATTATGGCGAAAATGTAATGTTAAAGTACCAAAATGTCAAGTTAAAAAGCTGCATATCGTATAAATCATTCCATCGCCATCGTCGTCGAGTCGATGCAAGAAAACATTGTCGCTCGAGCAAGAGCTTTGCTACGCTGAAACGCTACGTACAAACGGTTGCCGTCTTTTTCGATCATCGAATAATCGTCCAGCCATGAATGCCTCACTGTCTCCTGATCATATGTACCTGCGCGACGACCATCTGCGCTTGGATCGGTATCTGCGCCAGGCATGTATCGAAGGCCCGGCCGTCGATCATGACACGTATGCTCATGTACGACGCGGCCTGCTTCGGCATATCGCCATGGAAGAGAAGGTCTTGTTTCCGTTCCTCAAAGCGCGCTTCGGGGATCGGGTCGCGTCACAGTTGGAACGATTGCGGCTCGAGCATAGCGCTATTGCGGGTTTGCTCGTTCCAACACCGTCGCCGGCGCTCCTCGATGTGCTTCACGAACTATTGCGCGCGCACAATGCCGTAGAAGAGGGAGCCGAAGGAGTCTATGCCCTGACCGCTCAGTTGTCGACAGCCGAAGTGGCCGATCTTCTCGCACGGCTCGAACAGGTTCCGGACGTCCGTGTCCAACCGTATGCCGACAAGCCTCCAGTCTTTCAACGCATTCGACAAGCGCTCCTTCGAATGGACCGTGCCGATCTTGCCCAACGGCTCGGATTACCGGAATGATACGGTAGTCTTCGCGCATCCTGATAGACATCGAAGGCAGAACGCACAACAAAAGGAACAAAGCCGAACGGATGGATTCGATCGCGCGTTGTGTCACGCGCTCGTTTCGATGTCATAGGAGGGAATCCGCTCGGATCCGGGATGTCGGAGTCAGTCGGGTGGATCGTTCTGCACAGACGTGACGATCGCGGACTGTGGCCGCGCCCACCTCTCCTTCGCTACCATAATGATACGATCACGATGATCGATCGTTCATTGTCCTTTTCACCCTGGAGATCGATGCCATGGATCCGAATGCCCTGACACAGCTCACCGTGAACGGAGAAACGTATGACATTCATGCCCTCGAATCGTTGTCGCGGACTTACCCGCAGGTCGACGGTCTGCCGCGATCCTTGAAAGTGCTCCTGGAAAATTTGCTGCGCCATGAAGACGGCGTCACGGTCACAGCAGAGGATGTGCGAGCCCTGGCCACCTGGGATCCTGATAAGCCGGTCTCGCACGAGATCGCGTTTCGACCGGCGCGCATCCTGATGCAGGATTTCACGGGCGTGCCGGCGATATGCGATCTGGCGGCCATGCGGGATGCCATCGTCGAGCAATGGCACCGCCCCGGGGATCGCATCAATCCCCTGCAACCGGCCGAACTGGTCATCGATCATTCCGTGCAGGTCGATGTCTTCGGTCAGCCGGATGCGCTGGAACGCAACACGGAATTGGAGTTTGCCAGAAACCGCGAGCGTTATGCGTTTCTCCGCTGGGCCCAACAAGCCTTTCGCAATTTGGTGATCATTCCGCCGGACACCGGCATCGTGCATCAAGTCAATCTGGAATATTTGGCCCGCGTGGTGATGCAGGAAACCCGCGATGGACGAACGGTGGCGTTTCCCGATACCTTGCTCGGCACCGATTCCCATACCACCATGGTGAACGGCTTGGGGGTGCTCGGCTGGGGAGTCGGCGGCATCGAAGCAGAAGCCGCCATGTTGGGCCAACCCGTCTCGATGCTCATCCCCGAGGTGACCGGGGTGCGGCTGACCGGCACTCTCCCCGAAGGGACGACGGCCACCGATCTGGTCCTGACCATCACACAACGCCTCCGGCAGCACGGTGTGGTGGGGCATTTCGTCGAATTTTTCGGTGAAGGCATCGGCCATCTCACCTTGGCCGATCGGGCGACTGTGGCCAACATGGCCCCCGAATACGGAGCGACCTGTAGCTTCTTCCCTGTCGACGAAGAGACGATCGCCTATCTGCGACTCACCGGCCGCGCGCCGGCACATGTGGCGCTCGTGGAGGCCTACGCCAAGGCACAAGGATTATGGCACGATCTTTCCGGACCGGCACTGCGCTATTCGTCTCTCCTGGAGATCGATCTGGGCGCGATCGAACCGTCGCTGGCCGGGCCACGGCGTCCGCAGGACCGTGTTGCGCTGAAGGATGCCGCCGCCGATTTGTGCACCGAGCTCGAATCGCTGGTCGGACCCGCGGAGCATCCGTACGATGAACAGGTTGTCGAGTCGTTTCCGGCCAGCGATCCTCCCACTGCCGCCGGGACGGAACATCGTGGTCTGGCCGATCCTAGAGCTGGGCACCCACATCCGTCGCTGATCCGCCGCCGTCCTCGAAAACCAGTGCCGGTTGAATTGGACGGACAAACAGTTGTGCTGGACCACGGATCGGTGGTGATCGCGGCCATAACGTCTTGCACGAATACCTCCAATCCCAGCGTCTTGATGGCGGCCGGTCTGCTCG
>RFGF01000119.1 GCA_003695915.1 Nitrospirota bacterium | reverse complement strand
CCCATGGTCCACATGCCCAATCGTCCCCACGTTCACATGCGGCTTCTTGCGCTCAAATTTCGCCTTCGCCATGCTGACTCCTTATATTTGTATTTGAAATGACCCAGAGCTAAGACTGTTCCTTTTTCCCCGTTTACTCGACTGACTATTTTCAATCTTACGTCTTAGCCGCCTTTGATTTTCAATCTTACGTCTTAGCCGCCTTTGTAGATGATTTATGGAGCCCACGACGCGGATTGAACGCGTGACCTCGTCCTTACCAAGGACGTGCTCTACCGACTGAGCTACGTGGGCCTTGAATCAATCAGGATCGCCCTGAGTTTCTCTGCAACATTTCCACCATATGGCATTCGATGAAATGGAGCGGGCGACGGGATTTGAACCCGCGACAGCCAGCTTGGAAGGCTGGGACTCTACCACTGAGCTACGCCCGCTTGCATTTCCTTTTTTTACCGCTTCAAAAGGCACATCCAAACCTCAACATTACTCGCTCCTAGAGACTACCGCAATTGGACATATGATTTGGTGGGCAGGCAAGGATTCGAACCTTGGAAGCTACATAGCAGCAGATTTACAGTCTGCCCCCGTTGTCCACTTGGGTACCTGCCCGTCCAACACCTTGTCAGGATCACACTTGCTAGATGTATCCTTGATGGTTCATGGATATTTACGGCACATCACAGCGCCAGAGGGGCGGGGGTTGCCCTCACCAAATGGAAAGCTTTTTGAATGAACATTCCATTTTGTAGGACCAACAACAAAAGTCCTCAAGTATATTGCGAATCGGTGAAAAGGCGAGGGTATAGCTCCGCTTCGAAACATGCGATTATACGTTTCTTTATCTGATTCGTCAAGTTAGTTAGGTTAGGATAGAGATGTTATATCTTTCAATCAACAGTGCCACGGATGTCCATCTTGCGAAATCCTACACGTTTTCTTATGATCCCTATGCAAAGATAAACAATCTCAAGACTAAATAGCTTCAAGCGCTGTGGGGTATCTCTTTTCCCTTCTTATCCGCCGATTGCTTTTCTTTCTATCGCTGGGCATTTTCTTTTTCCTTAGTCTCCCCACCATCGTGGCAGGACAGGATCCCTGGGGATTAGAGGCGACCGAGCCGATCCAGGCCACAATTATAACTCCCAGCGGCGCCATGATTTTGGCTGAAATAGCCGACACACCGGCTAAGCGAGCACGAGGGCTCATGCATCGAGCCGCATTAGCCCCTGACCACGGCATGCTTTTCATCTTTTCTCAGCCAGGATTCTGGACATTTTGGATGAAAAACACCCATGTGTCGTTGGATATGGTGTGGCTTGATCAGGATGGTCGCGTGGTTCACATCGAACCCCGTGTTCCTATTTGCACACGCCAGGACGAAGGATGTCCTCGCTACCGTCCTGCCAAAGCATCCGTCTATGTTTTGGAAATTCCGGCCGGCATGGCTGAACAATATCAGATTGCTCCCAACACTCTGCTCTCCATCACCTTCCCAAAGGAGCCCGCGCTCTTACCGTTTTAATGAGGTCGTCCATCTGCGCGACGACAAGAAGATGCACTATAGGCCTCTTACCACCCTTTGACTCGTTTAGCGGTGATGACACCGTCAACCTGTTGAATTGCATTGAGCAGGCGCTCGACGTGCTCGAGATCTCGAACCTCAACAACGAAATCCAAGACTGCCTTTCGATCTTCCCGTGTTGAGATTTCAGCCCGTGCGATATTGGCCCGTGCATTGGAAATAGCCGAAGAGATGTCGGCTAAGACGCCTGTCCGATCCAGCGTGATTACCGCAAGCTTGACAGAATGCGTCCCTTCAATGTTTGGATCCCATTCAACATCCACCAACCGATTGCGATCCCACTCCAAAGCCCGAAGATTCGGACAGCCAATGGCATGGATGGTCAACCCACGCCCCCGGGTAATGTATCCCATGATCGGATCGCCAGGGAGCGGATGACAGCACTTGGATAACTGCATCAACACATCCTTCCCTCCCCGCACCCGGACGGACTTTTCTTCCGGTTTCTTGCCGGTCGGACGGACCAGCTGCGAAGAATCAACCTGGAAATCCGGTTTCGCCTGCTCTCTCTGAGTCTGCGGTTGAAGCCTCATCACCACTTGGGCAGTTGCCAATCGCCCCACACCGATCATTCTGAGCATATCGTCAATCGAATCGAATCCCATTTCCCGGGACACTTCGGCTAAACGATCAGATTTCATCGTTTGACTGATCGGTAGATGTTGCCGGCGAAATTCCCGCTCCAACAAACGGGACCCCAACTCCAAGGAGCGTTTGTGTTCTTCTACCTTAAACCAGTGCTTGATCTTGGCCCGTGCCCGAGACGTTCGAACAAATTTCAGCCAGCTTTTATGCGGAGTTTGTGACGGAGAGGTCAAAATCTCGACCATATCGCCGCTGCTTAAACGCTGTCGCAACGGGACCAATTTTCCATTCACCTTAGCGCCCACGCAGTGCTCTCCAATTTCCGTATGGATCGCATACGCAAAGTCAATCGGCGTCGATCCGACCGGCATCTCTTTCACTTCTCCTTTCGGAGTAAACACAAAGACCACGTCATGAAACAAATCCAGTTTCACGGATTCCATAAATTGACGGTTGTCGGTAAGATCGCGCTGCCATTCGACAAATTGACGAAGCCAATTGAAGACCCGTTCGTGGCGCCCGATGACTTTTCCAGGTTCTTTATACCGCCAATGCGCTGCCACGCCATATTCGTTGATACGATGCATTTCCTCGGTTCGAATCTGAAACTCGATGTATTCTCCTTCAGGGCCCACTACCGTGGTATGCAGGGATTGATAAAGATTCGACCGGGGCGTAGCAATGTAATCTTTGAAACGCCCAGGCACAGGTGGCCAGAGCGCATGGATGAGCCCGAGCGCGGCGTAACAATTCATTTTGGTATCGGTGATAATCCGGATGGCCGTCAGATCGTACACTTCATCAAATGTGATCGATTGCCGTTGCATTTTTTGATAGATGCTGTAGAGATGTTTGGGACGCCCCTGCACCTCTCCCGGAAGCCCTTCCGCCCGAAGCCGCTCCTTCACCGTCTCGATCACGGCTTGCAAAAATTCATGCCGTTCTTCATCACGCTTGGCTACCCGCACCTTCAACATGGCATAGATGTCTGGCTTTAAGTATTGGAAGCATAAATCCTCGAGCTCTTGCTTCATCCAACTAATCCCCAATCGATTCGCCAAAGGCGCATAGATGTCCAACGTTTCCTGCGCAATATGCTTCTGGCGATTTGGTGGAAGATGCTCGAGGGTTTTCATGTTATGAAGCCGATCAGCCAGCTTGATAAACACCACCCGAATATCGTCGGCCATAGAAAGCAGCATTTTCCGAAAATTTTCCGCCTGTTTTTCGGCCCGGGACTTAAAAGGAATTTGTCCAATTTTGGTGACAGCTTCGACTAACCGCACAACATCGTCCCCAAACTCCCGTCGCAATTCGGCTTCGGTCACAGAGGTATCTTCCAGCGTATCGTGTAACAGGCCCGCAACGATGGCCGTCACATCGAGTTTTAAGAACGTCAGAATTCCAGCCACCGCCAGCGGGTGATAGTAATAGGGTGTCTTCCCATCCTCTCGAACCTGACCGTCATGCGCAGCCTTGCATCGCTCGAAGGCCCGTCGAATGAGCTCGACATCCGCATCGGGATAATATGCGGTGGTTTGTTCAATGAGTTGATCGACTTCGGTCACTAGCGTCAATGGCATTCCTGCACTCCGCTCGGCTGATAGGGACGCAAGTCGCGGATCCGTAGTTGAACATGATCCAATCCATTCCACCGCCGTAGTTCCGGAACGAAGGCCACATCCACACGTCGAGTTTCCAACAAGCCAGCTTCCGCCATCCAACTTAATCGAAACCCGATGCCCGATACCGGTACCGACCGCGGCTGTCGAAGAACCACTTTGAGATGCGCATCGCCTACGGTGCGATGCTCCAGCACCTCGAGCCCGCTGGCCATGAAGACCGGCTCGGGATTCCCGACACCGAACGGCGAAAGCGCATCGAGTTCGCGAATCAGCCGAGGTTGGATGAATCGCAAATGCGTTTTGGCATCGACAGCTAAAACTGGTACTCGATTTTCGGGAGACACTCGTTCTGCCACCGCCCATGAAAACCGTTCCCGAAATTCAGTAAATCGCGCTTCGTGCAATTGGAAGCCAGCTGCTGCAGAATGTCCGCCAAACCCGTCCAATAGGTCGGAACACTCCTGCAATACCTGACAGACATCTACGCCCTCGATGCTGCGAACCGATCCGCGGCCATGACCGTTCTGATCGAAAGCGACAACGGCGACGGGGCCATGGCACCGTTCAACCAATCTGGATGCCACGATCCCCACCACCCCAACATGCCAGCCCCTCGCACCCACGACAATCCCAGCACCAGGTTCGGGGGAACCAACTTGCTGCAGCGCTTCCTCTACAACCTGTTGTTCAATCACCTTCCGTTGCTGATTCAAGCGGACTAAGATGTCAGCGATTTGGCGCCCGGCTTCCATCGACTCGCACGTCAACAACTCGACACCCAATTTGGCATGGGCTAAGCGACCTGCCGCATTGATCACCGGAGCCAACTGAAATGCCATACTTTCAGCTGTCCAGGGCTCATGCACACCCAATCGTTCAGTTACGGCTTTCAGCCCGGGACGGAGATGGGCGTGCAGCTGCAGGAGCCCTCGACGCACCAATGAACGGTTCTCGTCACACAACGGCACCACGTCAGCAATGGTGGCCAAGGCAGCCAGATCGCTATAGTCTTCACAGTCGGACCCACAATCCGGAAGCGATCGAATCAACGCCTTCACAAGTTTGTACGCGATGCCTCCGGAACATAAAAAAGGAAAAGGATAACGATTATCGGGGCGATGGGGATTCAAAAATGCGCTTGCCACAGGCCAGGGTTCTCGCACTTGATGGTGATCGGTAACAATGACGTCTATGCCGAGCTGTTGCGCGATCGACGTTTCGCGAAACGAGGTTGTGCCGCAATCTGCTGTCAGTATCACGCTTATTCCTTGGTCGGCTAATCTTCGGATCGCTCGCTCATTGAGTCCATACCCTTCGCGTTGCCGATCAGGGATATAGACCGAGACATTGACACCTTGTTGTCGCAAAAACAAACAATAGAGGCTCGTCGCCGTGATTCCATCAACGTCGTAGTCGCCATAACAACATACGGCTTCCTTGTTCTGGATCGCTCGGCACAGCCGCTCGATCGCTCGGTCCATATCCGGTATTTCAAACGGATTATGATCGAGGATATAGCTCGAAGAGACCCATCGTCGAGCTTCCTCGACCCGATCAATGCCTCGAGCAGAAAGGACCGTCGCTGTCAGCATCGAAATCCCGAGCGCTTCCGCAATCGCGCGAGCCTCGAGCTCATTGGAGGGCTTGATGCACCAATTCCAGCGATTGCCGTGCATGAATACAAACCTAGAGAAAATGAAGATGAATCTTGCTATGTGGGCCGAGGTCTCGGCGAGTGGATCTCGGTCACACGGTGACGAACGGTTCGTGGCATCCTCGGCACTATTGGCGACTCTGCAGTTATTCTAGGAGATCCAGTCCCCCCACAGGCTTGGGACTTTCTAGATACGCGCTATTTCGAATTTCAGGAGAAGATCTGCAGAAAAGCAAGACTTGATTGTACGGGAAACAGATGGGGCGAAAAACCATCCGCATACCCCATGCACTAACAGCATAGCGCAGGAAGGAGAAAGCTTGCTGACCTTCAACGCGCAGCGATGCTAGGAACCTGGTTTCAATCCTCAGGTCGTTCACACATCAACGAGTTCCTCACAACCCTCGACCGATTATTGTCCGCCCTTTTGAACATAATTTTTAACAAATTCCGCAGCGTTTTCTTCTAAGACTTGATCGATTTCGTCCACCAAATTGTCGATATCCTCTTTGAGTTTTTTCCCCGCTTCTACTACTTCAGGGTTAGCTTTGACTTCTTCTGTATCCTTGGGAGCAGAGGTTTTTCGCGAATCGGTCTTTCGTTCATGCTTTTCCATTGTCGAACACCTCCTCAAACCATGGGAACCGCCTTATCGCGCCCATCAGGACCGAACAGCCTCCCGATGACCGCGATTAGCCCTGATACACATGAAGTCAGCCTACTCCAGTATTCTCAAAGCCGTCAAGGTCGAGAGACCCGGAATCCTTGCCATCCTTGGCTTCATTGCTCCATGAGCAGGGCTATGGTAGACTGCGTCCGCGTGGGCGATTAGCTCAGTGGGAGAGCGCTTCCTTCACACGGAAGAGGTCACTGGTTCGATACCAGTATCGCCCACCATGTCACTCCTCAAATGGTAGACCCATGCAGGGTTTCTGTCGTACGAGAGGCATCGCAGTAGGAGATCGATGCGATGGTCGCTTTACGACTTGTTTTTCGCTTGCCAAGAATCAATTTCAATCGATATCATGACAGCCAGACCCTGTTCTCTCTCGTTGCATTCCATCGTATTCGCCGCTCGCTCGTTCTTTTCCACGCGATCAATCAACCGAATGAAAGCACTACGTACAGCGCTTACGTTGCCTGAGCCAAGCCGTCGCTCATGATTCTTGCCATGCAACCGTTTTCGTTCTGGCGGTCAGGCTTGATCTGCTTTCTCCTGCTGGGATTCGCGGGCGGACTATCGGCGGGATGTCTAGGAACCATGCAACCCGCATCTTCCTATCCGCCGACAGCTAGCGACCTGGCCTTATTGCCTCCATTGGATCTTTGTCAACCGAAAGCAGAAGTGCTGATCCATTGGCAAGCATTCTCTTTCACTCGGTCGCCCTGGGGAGCCGGTGAACAATGGCTTTATGATGCCGGACAAGGTGCCCAGCCTCGATACCGTTGGCTGTTCTTTTCCGAAGATCGCATTCTCATTGGAGCTGTCTTTGGGTTTGTCGACGGATTGTCCCTCGCCCCGTATCCAACCCTCAGACACACACTCTCTCAGTTGTCACCTGCCCGCGAATTTTTTTTGAATTCGGGTTCGCTGCTTCACGATCGTTCCCCGCCTACAGCTGTACTCTACCGTACGGGTGACAAAACCACGACAACGCAATACCTTGTTTTTCACTCCCAACAAGACGCACCGTTGCTCTTGATCGCAGTGTTTGTTTTGGATCCATACGAACCTTTGCTCGACGGAATGCGTCCGGAATTCTTACGTGCCGTCTACTCTTCCGATGGAACCATCACCGCTCAGCCTGGCGACGGGTCAAGCGAGGGATTACACAAGCAACCGTTTTTAGCGATCCAACAGTTCGCCAGAGGCGAGGCAGCGCTGTTTGGCTCGTGTGGGGCGGTCGACAACGACCTCGCCATCTCCGCCTATCGACGGGCTATCGAGATCGGGCTCGACGATCCCCTGCGTTTGGCTCATGCGCATTATCGGCTGGGGCTTGCTCTTCGCAATACCGGCCAGTATCTCGATGCGCTGAAAGAGCTCGATTACGCCATCCATATCAGCCCCATTATCCCAGCATTTCACAATGCCAGAGGCACGCTTCTCCTCCACCTTGGCGAACGCGATCGCGCCATCGAGGAATTTGAACGCGCGATCGCCCTCAAGCCCAATTACGCTCAGGCACGATACAATTTGGCCGAGATCTTGGAATCGATCAATCCGCAACGGGCCATAGAAGAATATGAAACCTATCTGAGTCTTGTGGAAGGCCGTGAAAAGGAGATCCCGCGTGCTCGCGAGGCCCGAGAACGTCTTCGTCGGCTCAAACGATAACGTCCTCTTTTCGCCAGATCCGTCAACTCGATGAAAAAATATTATGCTGTGCGTCAAGGACGACGACCGGGGATCTATTCTTCCTGGGAACAATGTAAAGCCCAAGTCGATCGCTATCCGGGGGCGGAGTACAAAGCGTTTTCTTCGCTAGAGGACGCCAAAGCGTTTCTCGCAGCGTCAACGGCGCCTGCAGCACACCTCAAATCGGCTCCTGTACGGACCAAGCCGCGCAAATCGAAACCCCTCGGGGCTGTTCATATATGGGTCGACGGCGCCTGCATTCAGGAACCGACAGGAAAGCGTCGAATCGGATGGGCCTATGTGATCGTTCACAATGGCACCGAACTTCATCGCGAAAGCGGACAGGATATTCCGGTTGATTCGGCCCGTCATCGCAATGTAGCGGGTGAGATAATGGCTGTTTTAAAGGCGCTGACCTGGTGCCGAGCACATGGCATCACCACGGTTACGATTCACCACGATTACCAAGGATTGGCAAGTTGGGCAACCGGGGCATGGAAAGCGACAACTCCGCTCACCAAAATGTACGCGCAGACCATTCAGGACTCTGGAGTGACCGTTCACTGGGACAAAGTTGCAGCGCACAGTGGGGATTTTTACAACGATCTGGTGGATCGGCTCGCACGGAACGCCGCGCGGGGAAAGGGCAAAGATGAGAAGTGCGATTGAAAAGCGTGCTCAGCGACTAACGCTCTCTTTTCCATACATGACGGGAACGAAGAAACGGATGAAGCATCTTTCCTACAATGTCCCTTCGCCTCTCAGATATTTACGAAATCGTTCCATGAGTTCTTCTCCTAGAACGCCCACATCCGGTTTACGTTTCATATACTCTCGAATTTCTGCAAGTCGTTGTTCAGCCTGTTCATTTCCTTTAAGGCGCCGAACCTTCACTAAAGCATCGTCAAAGGCATCGAAAGTCAGTTCCCGGTATCCAAAACTACGAATTCGCTTCACGGCCCGCATCATGGCTTCATTGCGAAATTTTGTCAAATGCTCCGAGTCGATTTCTTTGAGGCCCAATTTCCTCGCCCGGCGTTCTGCCGCCTTTCGAATGCCGCTTCGGACAAAGTCCGGAGCGGTCTGGAGTCGTTTCCATGCTTCATCGGACCAGGCAACCGCGGCTTTTGGCTCGGCCCACAACCGTCGCAGGGTTTCGGCATCGATTCGCATGATCCCTTGTTCGTGAGCCAGTTCTTCAGCATCACGCTTGACCATATCCAATACAAAATCCATGGCAATCGCTGGCGAATCTTTGACCTTGTCCTGCAGCAGTTGCAGAGCATCTTCTGTCCACTGGCAGTCCGGAATGGCTGACTCGGGAAGCTCACCCAATGCCTCGACTTTTTCGAACAGTTCGACATTGATTTCTAAATGACCTCGCTCGCGGGCCACATCCTCGGCAATCCTGGCGATCATCGCCCGCATGAACTCGGGCACAGCCTCCAACCGTTTCCGGGCTTCTGCAGTCCAGGGAAGCTGTCCTGCTTCCATGTCTTTGGCCGCTTGTTCTAATCCAGACTCGCCTCCCATTTTCCCCATCATCTGCTGCTTGAACCGATCCAGCAGCTCCGCAGTGATGTGCGTATATCCAAGTTCCTTGGCTTTTTTCGTGGCGAGACGTTTGACCATCCCTCGCAAAAACACTGGAGCTTTTTCCAAGCGTTGCAACGCTTCCGGCGTCCAAACGATGTCGCTTGGAGCCGAGTGCGAGTCAAGCAGACTCATGAGAAGTCCCTTCCTTGTTCGAGCATTGGTTTAATAGTTCCTTGATTTCCTTGCCAGCTTTGAAAAACGGCATCCGCTTTTCGGGTACGCATACCGTCGCTCCGGTTTTGGGATTGCGACCTTCTTTGGTCTGCCGGGTCCGAAGCCTGAAACTCCCGAAGCCTCGGATCTCCGTTTTCTCTCCTTTCTTCAGGGAATCGCGAATCGCCGTGAAGATGGTATTGACGACTTGTTCAACCTGTTTCCGGCTTAGCTCAGGTGTCCGTTCTGCGACCCGTTCCGCTAGCCGGTCAATCAGGTGTGCTTTTGTCATTCGACCCTCCTTCTCCATGCTCAATCGAAGATGCGTTTCACAATGTTCTTTGTTTTCTCTGTCGACCGCTGAAGCACTCCATAGCCAGCCATATGTCCCGTACCTATAAGCGTTGCAGTTCGGTCCTATGCTAGAATGCCAGCAGATACATCAATGGGGACCACGACGCACGGCCTATCATCGACGATAGCTTACGACCGAACACACCGGTCACTAAATCACGCAAGGAAAATCGTCGCTCGGGTTCGACGATTTTCGGCTTCCCTCTGACACCGCCCAATTGACTGGCCAATTGAATGGCATCGTGAAGATCGCCCAGATCATCAACGAGCAATAGTTCTTTCGCCTGCTTGCCCGTAAATACACGCCCATCAGCCAAGGGGATGACATCGGCGACATCCAACGAACGCCCATCAGCCACTGCTTCAATAAATTGACGATGGACATCATCCATCACTGCCTGGATCAACTGACGATCCTCGTCTGTCATCGGCCGAAACGGCGATCCCAGGTCTTTATATCGCCCGCTTTTGACGGCCACACTTTTCACACCGAGTTTTTCCAATAATTTTTGGAAATTCGCCAATTGCATGATCACGCCAATGCTTCCCGTCAATGTTCCGGGATTGGCCAAAATCCGATCAGAAGCCACGGCGATATAATAGCCCCCTGATGCGGCGACTGTTCCCATCGATGCCACTACTTTTTTCTCATGCTCTCGCCGCACGCGAAGAACGGCATTGTAAATCTCTTGAGACGGCGCAACGGCTCCACCAGGACTATCGATCCTTACTACAATAGCTTTGACCAGTGGATCCTCGCCAAATGATTTCAACTCGGAGACGGCTTGAGTCGAATCGAAGATGGGTCCTTCAATGCGCACGATCGCGATACGATCTTGCCCCAACGAAGCCAATTCAGGAATAAAAGCTTTGCCCAACCATGTGAGCAGTAATGCTCCGAAGAAAATCCACGCAACTCGTCGCCATCGAGAACGTCTGGAACTGGATTGGTCAGCCATCGATCCTATGAAGCCACAAACCGCGCATCCCCTGAACCATTATTCCGTCTCAGATGGTTCTTCCTGTTGAGGGACGGCTCGACCCAAACTCTGATCCACGTTGCCTTGCGCGGCATTAAATTCATGGACCTGAGCCTGTTCCACATCTTTGAGATATTCCCACAAGCTCAGCGCAATTTTTCGTTCTTCGCAATCGACTTTGACAATCTTGGCTGTGACGTCTTGTCCTACCGAAAATGTCTCCTCCAGGCGAACGTCAGAATCCATCCCAAGCTCGCTCACATGGATCAACCCTTCAACCCCATCCTCGAGTTCGATAAAGATGCCGAAGTCTGCGATCTTCGTCACTTTTCCAGTCGCGACATCACCAACGTGATATCGAGCCGGAATCGTACTTTCCCAGGGATCAGCCGTGAGCTGTTTATACCCCAAAGATAATCGTTCTTTTTCTCTATCGATGCGAAGAATCACCGCTTGGACCGTCTGTCCCTTTTTAAAGAGCTCCGACGGATGTTTGATATGCTTGGTCCAAGACATATCCGAGATGTGAATGAGCCCATCAATTCCTTCTTCCAGACCTACGAATGCCCCAAAATCGGTAACGCTTTTAACCTTGCCTTCGATCCTCGTTCCCACAGGGTAACGAGCCTCGATCACATCCCAGGGATTGGGGGCCGTTTGCTTCATGCCCAATGAGATTTTTCGGCTTTGCTGATCCACATGAAGAACTTGAGTTTCGATGACATCGCCCACTGACACGACTTTGGATGGATGACGAACCTCATGCGTCCATGACATTTCCGAGACATGCACGAGCCCCTCTACCCCTGGTTCCAACTCTACAAATGCGCCATAATCGGTGAGGCTGACCACTTTTCCGCGCACACGACTGCCTTTGGGATATTTCTCTTCCACTTTTGTCCACGGATCCGGTGTTTTTTGTTTCAATCCAAGCGAAATACGACCCGTCTCTCGATCATATTTCAATACCAAAACTTCGACCGTGTCTCCAATGGAAAACATATCAGAAGGATGGCCAACGCGGCCCCACGAAATATCGGTGATGTGCAAGAGCCCATCGATCCCGCCCAAATCCAAAAAGGCTCCATAGTCCGTAATATTCTTGACTGTGCCTTCGATAAGTTGCCCTTCGGCCAGCGTCGCTAACGTGGTTTGCCGTTTCCTGTCGCGTGTCTCTTCGAGCAGCGCACGCCGGGAGATCACCACGTTTCCGCGACGATGATTCACCTTGATAATTTTAAAGGAATAGGTTTTCCCGACGAGCGCATCCATATCCCGAACAGGGGTCAAGTCGATTTGAGAACCCGGCAAAAAGGCCTTGACGCCGATATCAACCATCATGCCCCCTTTGATACGCGAGATGATTTTTCCTTGGATCTCGCGCCCTTCTCGGTGAGCCACCTCCAGCTCTTCCCACACTTTCATCTTATCCGCTTTTTCTTTGGACAGCAGGAGGTTTCCTTCGGCGTCTTCTCGCTGTTCAATGTAGACTTGAATCGTATCATTGACCGATAGCGTCTCCAACTCCTGCTGGGAAAATTGTTCGATCGGGATAATTCCTTCCGATTTATATCCGATATCCACCACAACCCGATCGCGCAAGATGTCGATGATCCGGCCCTCAGTAATGGTCCCTTCTTCAATATTCTTGAAGGTTTCCTCATATAAGGCTGCCAGTGTTCCACGATCAATGTGTTCAGGAGAATCTGTCATTGTGTTCATTCCGGTTTTATACCTCCGCTCTAATGATTGATTGAAATAACAAGTCGTTACTGCATTCGAGAAGGTTCGGGACTTGAAGAACCGTGCGTGGTGGATTTCCTCTTTTCCGGTGGAGGAACCTGTCCCAACTCAGCGATTCGGTTCATTACGATCGTGCCGATCGCTCTATATCTTTCCTTTCTAGCCCGCTCATCTATTGTGTCATGCGAAGCAAACTCCAGCGGTTCCCCAAAATGGACGGCCACAGGATGGCAGCGAACCCGCATTGTTCCGGCAGGCCAAACTTGATACGTCCCTTTGAGATACACGGGGACGACTGGACAGCGCGTTGCGGCCACTATGTGCCCGATTCCCGGCTTTCCCGGTTGCAGTCGACCATCTGGAGAACGCGTGCCTTCGGGAAAAATCACCACGGATTTCCCTGCCTGAATTTTGGCAATGGCTTCAGCAAACGCGTGTCGATCAAAACGATCCGTGCGAAGCGGAATCCACCCCAACGCCTGCAACGCTTTTCTCACGAGCGGATGAGGGAACAGATTCGACCGCCCTAAAAAATAGACCCGCTGAGGAATCGCACACCCCAACAACGGGATATCCACATAACTGGCATGATTGGCCGCAAACAGGACCCCGCCTTTGCGAGGAATATGTTCAGCACCAAAAACATGGTACCGAAAACACAATTTGGCAATAACTCGGCAACAAATCCATAAGGCACCATAGATAAGCCCACTCACTGCCGAGCCGCAATCGCCGCAACCATCTCCTCTACAACTTGTTCAAGCGAGCGGGTCGATGTGTCAATCATGATGGCATCGGAGGCAGGATACAGGGGGGCAATATCACGGGACGAATCTCGTACATCGCGCTCGACAAGATCAGCGCGAACGGCATCGAGACTTTGAGACCCCGCACCTTGTGTTTCATCTTTGAGTCGCCGTTGGGCACGTATCTCCACATCGGCATCGAGGAAAAATTTGACATCGGCCAATGGAAACACTCGTGTCCCCATATCTCGTCCTTCAGCGACAAGTCCACCTCTTCTTCCCCATTCCTGTTGAAGAGGCAACAACCATTCACGGATCAAAGGATTCGTCGCGACCACAGAAGCTAACCGCCCGACATCGGGGGCTCGAAGGTTGTCTGTGACATCCTGAGCATCGACCATCACGGACAAATGATCGTTAGTTTTGCTCAATCGGATGGTGGTGGTGGCAAGCAAGTCCCGAACCTCTCGTTCATCAATGGGATCGATCCCCCGAAGAGCCATTTTCCAAGCCACGGCCCGATACAACGCACCACTATCCAAATAGGTATATCCTAACCGCGCGGCCAACGCTTTTGCTGTCGTACTCTTGCCGGCTCCAGCCGGTCCATCGATCGTAACGATCAATTGTCGTCGACTGCCACACAATGGTTGCACGTTCAGCAGTTGTCGTCTATTCACTGTTCAACCGAATGAGTATTATAGCCCTCACTGGGAAATTGTCAATAATTCCAATAACTTGTCGGAGAATTCCGGAAACGAAGTTTCAATACATTCGACATCGGTAATCATCACAGGCGCCTGAGCGACTAACCCCGCTACAGCCAACGACATCGCCACTCGATGATCGCCGTAACTATCACATCGTGCTCCCTGTAACGGATTTCCGCCTTGAATCCTGAGCCCGTCCGGCTTTTCTTCGATCGATGCGCCCATTTTTTTAAGCTCACTGACCATTGCTCGGATTCGATCGGTCTCCTTGACCCGCAGTTCCTCCGCGCCACTGATTTCTGTCTCTCCTTCGGCTGCGGCAGCAGCGACACACAAAATAGGCAACTCATCGATAGTTTTGGGAATTTGCTGGCCGCCAATTCGAACGCCATGAAGGGGCGCAGACCGAACGACTAAATCGGCGACAGGTTCTCCGGATTCTTCGCGCACACGGTGCAGCTCGATCTTCGCCCCCATCTCCTGAAGGATCTCTACTATGCCTATGCGATGAGGGTTGATGCCGACTCCAGGGAGAGATAGCTCGGACTCGGGAACGATCGACGCCGCAACCAAAAAAAAGGCAGCCGCAGACAAATCTCCGGGAACGGTGATCGCGGTGCCCGTAAAGGATTGTTGCCCAACGAGTGCCACTGTACAGTCCATGATGTCCAGTGTGATCCCGAAAAATTTCATCATCCGCTCTGTATGATCGCGCGATTTCGCTGGCTCCGTCACTCGGGTTGTGCCTTGGGCCAATAAGCCAGCGAGTAAAATCGCCGACTTGACCTGTGCACTGGCCACAGGCGAGACATGGGCTCGCCCTCGAAGCTGTGCGCCCTGAATTGCCAACGGGGCGAATGCGCCTCCCTTCCGTCCGAAAATTGTGGCTCCCATCTCTCGCAAGGGAGCGACCACACGCCCCATCGGACGACTTCGCAACGAGGCATCGCCCGTCAACACCGAGAAGAAATTTTGGCCAGCCAGCACGCCGGACAACAAACGGATACCAGTTCCAGAATTTCCGCAATCAATGACACCGCAAGGTTCCGTCCATCCTTGAAGACCCTTTCCTTGGATCTCCACGCACTGGTGATTTTTTTCTTCGATCACAATGCCACAAGCACGAATGGCTTCCAGTGTATGGAGACAATCGGTGCCTCGGCTATAACCCGAAATCTGGGTTATGCCCTCGGCAAGCGCTCCGAGAATCAACGCTCGATGAGTAATAGACTTATCGCCGGGAACCGTAACCGTTCCTCGCAGAGGCTTCCTAGCCGGCGTCGTCACAAGCGCCGTCATGGCAATTGCTCTCTCAACACTTTGGCTCGATGGATCAAATCGTGCAGGGTGTCTCCATCGACGTGCTGCAAACATTCTTTCAATTGTTCCAATCGATGTACATACGCATCGATCATGGGTACCAACCGTTCCCGATTGGCCAAACAGATGTCCCGCCACATCTCTGGCGAACTCGCAGCAATTCTTGTCGTATCCCGCAACCCGCCACCGGAATATTCGAACAGATTCAAGGCTCGCGGCGGCATGCTCTCTTGAAGATCCTGAAGGGTGGACATCAACGCAAATGCGGCAAGATGGGGCAGATGACTGACAGCTCCGAGGATCCAGTCATGATCAAACGGATCCATCATTGTCACCACTGACCCAGCGGCTTCCCACAATTGCCGCACCCTCATGAGGGCATGCGGATTCGTCTTGGAAGTGGGCGTGATGATACATCGCGCCCCGTGGAACAAGTCGGACGAGGCATATGCCACACCAGATTTTTCTCGCCCAGCAATAGGATGGGCTCCCACGAAGTAGACCTCATCGGGCAGCAGTGCTTCCGCTTGCTCGACGAGCGCACCCTTGACGCTGCCGACATCGCTGACGATTGAACGGGCTGGCAAAGACTGTCCCCACGCTTGCAAGTGCGCAGCATATGTCTCGACGGGGGTCGCGAGGATTACTAGGTCAGCTTGCGTTACAGCCTGTTGAGGCACCAATTCATACGAATCGATCGCGCCCATTTTGACCGCAAGTTCGAGATTGTCAAAACGACGTCCAACCCCGACGACGGACTGCGCCAGCGCTTTCCGTTTGAGCAACAGACCCAGCGACCCCCCGATCAGTCCTACCCCAATGATGACTACTCGTCGAAACTGGATCCCCATTTCTGCAATATGACGATCAGGTTTGTTGGATCCGGTCACCGACCGATGCTGCTCTGGGAACGGTCAAAGATCTCGGCCCACCGCTTCAGCCACGAGCCGAAGCTCTTGCATGAGATCTTTGAACTTCGCCGGTTTTAACGATTCTTCACCGTCGCAAAGCGCGCACTCGGGGTTGGAATGCACTTCGATCAACAATCCATCGGCCCCGGCGGCAATGGCCGCCTTGGCCATAGGAGCCACCAGATTCCATTTGCCTGTGGCATGACTGGGATCGACGATCACCGGCAAGTGACTCAGTTCTTTCAGGGCTGGCACTGCCGTCAGATCCAGAGTATTGCGATAATGCGTTTCGAAGGTCCGGATGCCGCGCTCACAAAGGATGACATTGCGATTTCCACGGGACATGATGTATTCCGCAGACAGAAGAAACTCTTTGATCGTCGCGGCCATCCCACGCTTCAGCAGCACCGGTTTATCATATGCCCCCACTTCCTTGAGCAATTCGAAATTTTGCATGTTCCGGGCTCCGATTTGAATGATGTCCGCCTTTTCCAAAAAGGCGCCGATATCCCGGACATCCAAAATCTCGCTGATGACCGGCAGCCCGGTTTGACGGCGAGCTTCAACCAGATAGTCCAACCCTTCCTGTCCCAATCCTTGAAACGAATACGGTGAGGTGCGTGGTTTATAGGCCCCACCCCTCAAGATCGCGGCTCCCGCCGCAGCGACTTCTTTCGCGATCCCCACGGTCAAATCCCGTTGCTCCACCGCACAGGGGCCCGCCATGACTACCAACTTGCGGCCTCCGATTTTGATATTACCCACCTCGATGATCGTGTTGTGCTGCTGAAATTCCCGGCTGACCAATTTCCAGGGAGCCAAAACCGGTGTCACGCTTTCGACGCCAGGGAATACACTGATCGGTTGATGATGCAACAACCGTTCATCGCCGATAACGCCGATGATTGTGCGTTCTTCACCCCGAGAGACCTGAGCACGGAGACCCAATTCCCGGAGGCGTTCGACGATATGATCGATATGTTCCTCTGTGGCGTCAGGCTTCAGGACAATGATCATGACAACTTGGATTCCATGACGCGTTCGCGATCTAACACCGAGCGAACAGCATTGAGAAAGCGTTGGTTTTCGTGGGGCTGCCCAATAGTCACTCGGAGCAGAGACCCGCGAAGATGACGGATAATGACGCCTTCGCGTAACAACGCGTCATAGAACCGAGCTCCATCGCCATGCATGTCAAAATAGAGGAAATTGGCTTGACTCGGAACAGGGCTGAGTCCCAGATCCCTGAGTGCTCGATCGACCCGGGAACGTTCCGACTCATTCAGCGCCCTACTCACGCGCACATGCTCTTCGTCCTGCAGCGCAGCCAACGCCGCCTGCTGGGCCAGAGTATTGACGTTAAACGGCGGACGAACTCGATTGAGGTAATCGATAATCTCCGGAGCTGCGATACCATAACCCACACGCAGCCCAGCCAGACCGTAAATTTTGGAAAACGTCCGCAAGACCACCACAGGCCGTTGCTGCTTCACATAGTGAACGCTTTCGGGATAGCGGGGGTCACACACGTACTCGTAATAGGCTTCGTCACACACGAGAAGCACGTGCTCGGGAAGTTGCGCGAGCAATGCCTCGACCTCCTGAGCTGGCACCATAGTGCCAGTAGGGTTATTGGGGTTACAGAGGAACACCAACCGCGTTCGGTCGGTGATCGCTTTGGCCATTGCCGGTAAGTCATGTCGCCAATCCTTAAGCGGAACCTCGATCGGCCGTGCATGTGCCATGAGCACGGCGAGCTTATACATGACAAATGTCTGATCTGCCATGACCGCTTCATCGCCTGGAGATAGGAACGCACGGACCAGAAGGCTGATGATTTCGTCCGACCCGTTGCCCACAATAATGTGATCGGCTTCCACACCCCACCGCTGCGCTAGCGCGCGTCGAAGGGCGTAGGCACTTCCCTCGGGATAGCGATGCAGCGAGCCTGCGGCTTGCGCCAACGCACGTTGTGCTTTCGGCGATGGTCCTAGCGGGTTTTCGTTGGAAGCCAGCTTGACGGCATTTTGAATGCCGAATTCCCGTTCGAGCTCTTCCAGCGGTTTTCCTGGAGAGTAGGGAATCAACGACGCGATCGTGGGATGAACGTTCATAATGGTGATCATGCAACGCGGTGACGTCACCCTGCTTATAGGCAGGGGCTGTCTGCCTTATCGTTTTGACTGCACAATGATCGCTCCTCAACAATTGAGTCAGCCAATAATTCAACTCGTCTCGTCACCGATGGACAGGATAGGACCCGAGAATTTTCAAAAACAGACATCGACTTTTGACCTCTTCTAGTGCCTTCTTGAGCCGATCATCCTCTTGATGTCCTTCCAGATCCATAAAAAAGAGATATTCCCAAACCTTTTTTCGCGTGGGGCGCGATTCGATTTTTGTCATATTGATACCATGAGAAGAAAAAGGCCGGATAAGATCATACAAGGCTCCCACACGATCTTTAGCCGAGACAATGATCGACGTTTTATCTTGGCCGGTGCGTTCAGCCGGTCGCTGGGACAAAACCAAAAACCGCGTGAAATTATGGACATGATCTTCGATTCGAGACCGAAGAACCTTCAAACCGTACAGTTCAGCTGCCAATTCTGATGCGATAGCTCCGGCTGTCGGATCTTCGACACATCGTTCTGCTGCACGAGCCGTGCTCGGTTCTTCGGCCACACGGACACACGGCACATTGGCCTCCAACCAGTTCCGACATTGGGCGATGGCATGAGGATGCGAATACACTACCTTGATATCTTCAATCCGATCAGCCTTGGATAACAAATGATGGGCAATCTCCAGCATCACTTCTCCATAGATGAGCAACGGCGAATCGACAAACAAATCTAAGGTATGGCTAACGACACCCTCTGTGGAATTCTCAATCGGCACCACACCGAACTTGGCTCGCCCTCGTTCCACCTCGTCAAAGACGTCTTTGATGCTGTTAACAGGAATAAATTCCGCGGATTCCCCAAACTTCTGAAGTGCTGCAAGATGGGTAAACGTCGCTGGCGGCCCAAGATAGGCCACGGTCTGCGAGCCTTCCAGCGAAAGCGATGCCGACATGATTTCCCGGTAGACAGGACGAATGGCAGCGCTGGGGAATGGCCCAGGATTGTTGCGCATCAACCGTTCCACGATCTCGGCTTCCCGCCCTGGCGTATGGAGGTGCGCGTCACGATCCGCTTGTTTCTTCAGATGTCCGATCCGGATGACATAATGGGATCGTTCATTGAGCAGACGGAGGATTTCATCATCAATACGATCGATTTGCTTGCGACATGCCAAAATTTCGTCGTGTAGACTCATACCCTGCTCTCGTCAGCAAAACAGCTCGCCAGAATACAAAGACCCACGATTGAACTCAAGAGACCCACGTATCACGCACGACACGCACCGCTCGCTGGCACGACCACTCCGCAACCGTTCGACCCTCGCAACCAGCTCATCTCCCCGTTGCTCAACTACATTTTTCTTTAATGATAGCTTTCAGTTTCCGTGGGAAATTTGACGCATTCCACTTCTTCTTTGAACCGTCGCAATGCCTGCAGCGCATCGGCTTTGAGATGGGCATAAGGCTTCACGAACTTTGGCACAAACTCATCGAACAACCCCAACAGGTCGTAGAGGACCAGAATTTGGCCATCGCAATACGGGCCAGCTCCGATGCCAATTGTCGGGATGGACACCGACTCGGTAATGTCCCTGGCCAGATCAGAAGGCACGGCTTCGAGAACCAAAGAAAATGCCCCTGCTTCCTCGAGCAGCTTCGCGTCTGCTCGCAAGTTATCTGCGTGCATCGGCGCCTTTCCTTGTACTTTGTATCCTCCATACTGATGGACGGCTTGGGGTGTCATGCCGATATGGCCCATCACGGGGATCCCGCACTCCACCAGAGTCCGGACCCGATTGGCAATTGGCCGGCCACCTTCGAGCTTGACCGCTGCCGCACCAGCCTGAAGTAATCGTCCAGCATTGCGCAAGGCTTCTTCAATGCTCACTTGATAGGACAGGAATGGCATATCGCTGATCACGAGCGCCCGTCGAGCAGTCCGGGCGACCATCTCGGTATGATACAGCATTTCCTCCATCGTCACCGAAAGGGTCGTGTCCTTTCCTTGAACCACGATTCCCAAAGAATCGCCAACGAGTATGGCCTCGATCCCCGCCTGATCGACAATCCTTGCAAAGAGTGCGTCATAGGCCGTCACCATCGCGATTTTTCGGCCAGCCCGTTTGGCATGTTTGAATTCGGGAACCGTCATGACCATGACTACAAGATAATCAGATAAGTAAAAATACGATCATTATCGAAATCCCCTGACAGCCCTACCGCCAGCCCACTGCACGCTGCGCCGATTCGAGCGTGTTCTGGAGAAGCATAGCGATCGTCATCGGACCGACACCACCCGGAACCGGGGAAAGCCATCCAGCTTGGGTCTTCACAGACTCAAAATCGACATCTCCCACCAATGCTCCGTCATCGAGACGATTGATCCCCACATCGATCACAATGGCCCCTTTTTTAATCATCTCAGCAGTGATGAAATGGGGCTTGCCGATAGCTGCAATCACGATATCCGCCTGACGACAGACCGATGAGAGATCACGCGTACGCGAATGACATATTGTCACCGTCGCGTGTCGATGCAACAACAGCAGTGCCATCGGCTTTCCGACAATGGTACTTCGCCCAAGCACGACGGCTTGCGCTCCTTCAATCGACGACTCGATGGCATCGAGCATGGCCATGATGCCTTTGGGGGTGCACGGGACAAACACAGGATCACCCTCGACTAGTCGTCCCATGTTATAAGGATGAAACCCGTCGACATCTTTGTGTGGAGCGATGGCTTCAAGAACAACGCGATTGTCAATATGGGGCGGAAGAGGTAACTGCACGAGTATCCCGTGAATGGCCGGATCAGCATTGATTTTTTGTATCAGCGCCAATAGTTCCTCTTGAGTCGTGTTAGCACTCAACCGGTGTTCGTGAGCGACCAGACCGGCTTTGTCACAAGCCATTTTTTTGTTCCGGACATAGATCGCCGAGGCCGGATCGTCCCCCACGAGAATGGCGGCAAGACCGGGCCTCACACCAGTTTTTTCGTAGAGGATCGCCACATCCTTCTCAATGTCTACTCGGATACGTTGAGCGAGCGCCTTTCCATCGAAAATGTGAGCTGCCACCCGACCTCCCCTAGGCTTGAGAATTACGAATAAAATGCGAAGAAAACATGTGTCGACTCATTCCTCATTCCAGGTACAATAATCAATCCCGGCGTACGAAAGCCTAATGAACAATCACGATATCAGGGTACACAAAGCCCGTCAACGCTCCACAACACACACGCTCGAGACGTTCGTTCCTTGACACCATTCTCGACGGTCCCCTACGATGCCACGTCAAATACGCGAAGCCTAGAGAAGCATGGATGTCTTGACTCTAGCCGGTGGTGGCACCCTATGAACCTGCGTTTGAACCCACGATTGAGCGTGTGCAATTCCCATCTGTCTGCGCGATTAGCATTCATGTTCATGTTGGTGATGTCCTTGGGATTCGCCCTGCCTTTCTCAACGTTTGCGCATACGATCACTCAGCTCCATTCGCCTCAGGCCATCATCGCCGACCCTGGTTATGGATATTTCATTGCGAATGCCAATGGCGACCCCGGCAATCATGAGAACAACGGATTCATCACGAAACTCGATGACGACGGGCAACTCGTCGATCTTCATTTTATCCAAGGCGGGCAGAACGAGGTTGTCCTTCGTGCGCCTGCGGGCATGGCGATTATCGGCGATCGCTTGTACATCGCGGACCTTGATTTCGTTCGAGCATTCGACAAAACCACTGGGCATCCTCTTTTCGCTCTTTCTTTTGCCCGATATCAAGCAGAAGGGTTGACGGGAATGGTGGCGGATGGGCAGGGGACTTTGTTCGTGTCCGATCCGGAAACCAATACGATCTTTCGTATCGATACAGCCCGCAATCATCTGGTTTCTATTTTTGCGAGGGATTCCGCCTTGTCTAAACCCCGAGGTCTGGCGATTCATCCCCGAACGGGGCATTTGATCGGCGTCAGTTGGGAAAACGGAAAAATCTTTGAAATTAACGAACAAGGCACGATTACGGAATTGATGGCCAATACGTTTTTTTCTCGTCCTTTTTCCAATTTGGATGGGGTGGCCTTCGATCGCTATGGCACCATGTACATTTCTGATTTTACGGCAGGAAAGGTTTGGCGCATTTACGCTAATTTCACTAAAAAAGAAGTCATTGCCGAGTTTTTGATCTCACCGGCTAGCATTGGCATCGATCGGGAAAAACATTTGATTCTCGTGCCGTACCTCTATGCCAACGGAGCAGAAATCAATGGCTTGGAACGACCCACCAACGTTGGCGACGAACGAAAGCGACGCACGCTTTCCGATTATGGCTTAGGATGGTTAGGCCGAGATTGAGTGCGGCATGACAAAATGTCTTTACTGCTCACGACGAAAGGGTAAACGCGCCTGTCCGGCGTTAGGTGGGTTCATTTGTACGCAGTGCTGCGGGACATACCGAACCGTGCGCATTGCGTGTCCCGCCGATTGCCCGTTTCTCGGTACAAATGTCGAGTATCAGCACAAGCGCATTGGAGATCGTCTAGCTCAAGAACGCCGACGCTGGTATCAGGAAATTGCGACCCAACTCGGCGAGCGGGCGCTAGAGATCGTGTATGTGTTGGAGGCCCTTATTTTCCGATATTTTCATGCACGGCGCGATGCACAAGATGCCGATGTGCTTGCGGGAATTCGGTCGCTTCGGCAGTCCTTTAGCCCGATCCACATTCCCGAATCCATAACTCCAGCATTTGGCGAAGAACTTAAAAAAGAATTCAAGGCCCTGGCCGACCGCCAACCGCTGGATCCTAACCTGATAACCGCAGCACTGGATCGCATGATCTCGTTCATTCAAACATTTTCAGGAGGAGCGCTTGGATCGAATCGATACCTGCAAGGCTTAATTGGCTATGTGACGCATCAACACGCCGATGTCGCCGAGCAACTGATCAAGCAAACAGGAGTTGGCGATCGGATTATCATTCCAACGAGCACGACATTGGAAGATTCCGGTCAAGCGAAGATCGGTCGCTAAACATCTCGCTCCCCTCTGCTTAAAAATTTACTCCACGATTTCGATCGTCATTTCGATCCGTTCGAGCGGGCTATCGCGTGCATCGCGCGGTTGATTCACGATTCGATCGACGACCTCCATTCCGCGAACCACCTCGCCAAAGACTGTATATTGCCCATCAAGATGAGGGGCTTGGTCCACCATGATGAAAAATTGCGAACCCGCACTGTTGGGATCCGCTGTGCGCGCTGCCGACACAATGCCGCGTGTATGTCGAATATTGCTGAACTCCGCGGGAAGGGTATAGCCTGGGCCACCTGTTCCATAGCGATGACGCATGGCAGGATCTTTCGTCAGGGGATCTCCTCCTTGAATCATAAATCGAGGAATGATCCGATGAAAAATGGTACCATTGTAAAACCCGCACTTAGCCAAAGCGATAAAGCTCGCCACATGCCGCGGAGCAATATCCGGAAACAGCACGATTTCTATTTCTCCGAACTTTGTCTTGATAATCGCTCGAGGCGGTTTTTCATAAGACGGCGGAGGAACCGGCGGTTTTTTAGGACAGTCGGCCATGGCAACGCCTCCCGCCCAGACCACAAGGCCCAAAGCAAGTCCGATGATGATGAAGACCATGAATGCGAGATGAGTGTTCCTGCTCATATGTTTCCTCTCTCTATGAAATCGAATCGTGCAACACGTGGCGCAAGACGTGTTTCGCCGCCATTTGCTCGGCTTCTTTTTTCGTCCGACCTATGCCAACACCGCGGAGTTCATTCGTGACGATAACCTCGACCTGAAAGGCTTTTCGATGATCGGGACCCGATTCATGAATCGTTCGGTATTGTGGGACATCTCCGCAATGCTTCTGCGACCATTCCTGCAAACGACTTTTATAATCCCTCAATCCCTCTTGTCCATGATCCGATCGGATCAACTCTTTCCGAAAGAGACGAAGAATGCACTCACGAGCCGAGGCAAGCCCTCCATCCAGATAAATAGCCGCAATCACGGCTTCTAATGCATTCGCAAGCAACGAATCTTTTTCGCGGCCACAATTGACTTCTTCTCCCCGTCCCAATCGGAGAAATCGTCCGAGCCCCAACCGGCGAGCGACGCCGGCAAGGGAAGCCCGACTGACGACATGCGCCTTGATTTTGGAGAGCTCGCCTTCTCGCAACGCCGGATAGGTACCGAGAAGGTACTCGCTGACAACGAGCGAAAGGACTGCGTCGCCTAAAAACTCCAAGCGTTCGTTGTCCGGAAGCCGATCCCAGTGTTTTCCCTGCCAATGAGAGCGATGCGTCAGTGCTTCTTGCAAAAGTTCAGCACGGTGGAACACGTAGCCGAGCATAGACTGAAGCTCGGCCTCGGTGGGAATCGAAGCTTGGGCGGTCCGAACAGGTTTCGGACGAGTAAGTTCTCGAGTCTTCAACATCGTTTTGTATCTTATCATGCCGAAAGACGCTTGAATACCAAACAGGCATTGACCCCGCCGAATCCAAAGGCATTGGAAACCGCAGCCGTCGCTCGAGTGGCACGCGCCTTCCACGGAACATAATCTAAATCACACTCGGGATCATTTTGTTCGAGATTGATGGTGGGAGGAATCACGCCATGGTGAAGCGCCAGCACGGTAAAAATGGACTCCACGCCTCCGGCTGCTCCTAGTAAATGGCCGGTCATGGATTTGGTGGAACTGACCGGAATCGAGTATGCTCGTTGGCCAAAGACCCGTTTGATGACAAAGGTTTCTATCTTGTCTGCGAAGGTCGATGTCGCATGCGCGTTGATATACCCGATTTCATCCTTTGATACCCTGGCATCCTCCAAGGCGCGTTCCAGACACCGCACGGCTCCTTCCCCATCTTCCGGTGGAGCCGTGATATGAAATGCATCGCTGTTCATGCCATACCCCGCCACTTCGGCATAAATGCGAGCCCCTCGATCGCGCGCATGCGTTAACTCTTCCAAGACCATCACACCGGCCCCTTCTCCGACTACAAATCCGTCTCGATCTTTGTCGAAAGGTCGGCTCGCTCGTTGAGGCTCCTCGTTGCGGCGTGACAACGCTTTGGCTGCACCAAATCCGGCAATGGTCAACGGCGAAATCACCGACTCGGTCCCCCCGACAATCATGACATCGGCTTCGCCGCGCTGAATAATGCGAAAGCCGTCTCCGATACAATGATTGCCTGTGGCGCAGGCGGTCACGGCGCAGGAATTCGGACCTTTCGCTCCAAACCGAATGGCGACTTGCCCGGACGCCAGATTGATGATTACCATCGGGATAAAAAACGGGGATACACGATCTGGCCCGCGCTCCATCAATACACGATGATAATGTTCAATCGCCGGTAATCCACCGATCCCAGCTCCGATATACACGCCGATACGTTCAGCATTCTCTTTGCTGATGCGCAGTCCTGCATCGTCAACGGCCTCCTGACTTGCCGCGATGGCGTAATGAATAAAAGTATCCATTTTCTTGATGTCTTTTTTTTCAATATACGCTGCGGGATCGAACTCTTTGACTTCAGCGGCAATTCGAACAGGAAAACCTGATGCATCGAATCGAGTGATCGGCCCGACACCCGATTCACCACGACACAAGGCGTCCCAGGTGGTAGGCACACCCACCCCTAAAGGGGTGACGAGCCCCAACCCTGTAATGACTACACGTCGGTCGGTTCTATGATCCATCGGCAATGCGAAGAACGCCCTTACACTTTTTCTTTACACTTTTTCTTTGATGAAGTCGATCGCAGCACCCACTGTTTGGATTTTCTCCGCCTCCTCATCGGGAATTTCAATGTTGAATTCCTCCTCTAAGGCCATGACCAATTCGACCGTATCCAAAGAGTCAGCTCCCAGATCTTCGACAAATTTGGCATCTGGCACGACATCATCTTCGTCGACGCCTAATTGTTCGGAAATAATTTTTTTAATCCGCTCTTCAATACCCATAACTAACTCCTCCTCTCACAGGTTATCGAAATCACCGGCGCGTATGAAATCACACGCAGTCCTGCATTGGACACTTTGATGAGCCCATGGCATGAATGATCGGCCTGATAGATACAGGATTCCGAATCATCGCCATCCTCTCGCAATGGTAGATCGAGTCGACCGTTTCTTCCTCGGAAGGCATGTGCCGTAATCGCATGTTCCGCAACATAAAACGAACGCCGTGAAATAGTCGAGGGGCTATGGCAAAGAACCCATCATTGGACCACTTGCTTCAAGGTATTTTTCCGTGTCCATTCTCTCACCCCATATACATTCCACCATTGACATGGATCACTTGACCTGTAATATACCCAGCCGCTTCCGATCCTAAAAACGCCACGGTTTCAGCGACATCCGCAGGTTGGCCGAAACGCCCTAAGGGGATTTGTTTCAACAATTGATCTTTGATATCAGCGGGGAGGCCTTGCGTCATGGCCGTATCGATGAAACCCGGCGCCACCGCATTCACGGTAATCATTCGACTGGCATATTCCCGAGCCACAGTCCTGGTTAACCCGATCACTGCTGCCTTCGATGCGGCATAGTTGGCTTGTCCTGCGTTTCCAATGACGCCCACAATAGAAGACACATTGATGATCCGACCATATCGTTGTTTGCTCATCGACGGGATCGCTGCCTTGATGCAATGAAACGTTCCGCTCAAATTGACCTGGAGCACAAGATTCCAATCGTCGTCTTTCATGCGAAGCAATAAATTATCTCTCGTAATGCCGGCATTGTTGACCAGAATGTCGAGATGCCCCCACTCGGCAAGCACCCGATCGACCATAGCTTTCACCTCGGACCATTCCGCCACATTTACTTTCATGGCCCATGCCCGCCGTCCCTGTTCGGTAACGTTCTCGACAGTCGACGTGCAACGGCTTTCATCAAGATCGGCCACCACGACGTCCGCCCCGTCTCTTGCGAGTGTTTCCGCAATCGCCTGACCGATCCCTTGGGCCGCCCCTGTCACGACGGCAACCTTTCCCTGTAATCTCATCAATCACCTCTGAGTTGCACCCGTTTCATGGCCTACCAAGAAACCGCATGTTCGGACCACCCCCACCTTCAGGCCTCATCCAACAGCGGCTCGAGCGCCTGCCGCGTGGCCTCCCATGATGCCATATCCGATACGTTCAACGTCACCGCTTTCGGTACAATGCGCTTAACCAGCCCGGTCAACACTTTCCCCGGTCCCACCTCGATGAACACGGAAGCCCCCAGCTCCGCCATCATTCGAACCGATTGCTCCCATAAGACCGGTGAGGCTAATTGTGCCACCAACGAAGCACGAACATCATGAACAGCACGGAGTGGTCTCGCTTCCACATTGTTGATCACCGGCACCTTCAAATCAGACCATTCGGCCACCTGGATATCCTGCGCCAACCGCTCAGCCGCGCGCTGCATCAGCACCGTATGGACCGGCACGCTGACCGCCAACGGCACGATCCGTCGCGCTCCTCGCTGTTTCAACAGAGCAAGCGCATGCTCGACGGCCGCCTTTTCTCCAGCAATCACGATTTGCCCGGGACAATTAAAATTGGCCGGTGCAACTACACCGGAGGAACGAGCCTGCTCGCAGACTTCGGCGACGACCTCGGCCGGTAATCCCAACACCGCCGCAACAAGTCCACTGCCAGCCGGTACAGCTTCGGCCATGTACGCCCCCCGTTTATGAACCAACTGCACCGCCTGCACAAACGACAGACCACCTGCAGCAACAATAGCAGAATATTCACCCAAGCTATGGCCGGCAACGGCCATAGGCTGAAGATGCAGGGATTCGACCAAACGGAACGCAGCGAGACTCGTAACCAGCAACGCCGGTTGGGTAAACTCTGTTAAGTCAAGCCTTTCTGCTGGGCCAGTAAAACAGAGCGCCGCAAGGTCATAGCCCAATAATTCCGACGCTTCTTCGTACAGCTCGCGAACAACGGGATAATGATGATAAATATCACGACCCATCCCGACATGTTGCGAACCCTGGCCTGGAAACACAAAAGCAAGTTTCATTATCAGACCTGAACCGCCAAAAGCGTTATGGATTCCAACGAATCTTTTGCTTTCCCCCTAAAGCGGTCGCGTGCATTGCAGGTCCATCAATCAACAATAAATTCCCCACCATCCACGCAAATCACATTGCCGGTCATCCAGTGCGTTTTGGGATGACACAAGACTCCGATCGCTTCGGCTACATCGCGCGTCGTGGTCAGGCGCCCCGATGGATTTTTTTTGGTAGCCAGAGCAATCATATCGTCCGAACCAGGAATTTTTCGCAAGGCCGGCGTGTCGGTGACTCCAGCCATGATCGCATTCACGGTGATTCCCATCGGAGCGAGTTCCAACGCCAATTGCCGAGTATGGGACTCCAAGGCCGCTTTGGCTGCTGAAACCGCCCCGTATGTGCGCCACACTCGAGCACCTCCAGCACTCGTCATGGAAAAAATTCGCCCTCCAGATCTCATCAAACCCCTTGCGATGAGTTCTTGCGTCCAATAGACGAGAGAATTCGCCATGACATCCAACGTCATATCCATTTGGGCCTTGGTGATCGCCTCGCTAGGATTTTTGGCAATGAACGGTTTCAGCGTTCCAAAGGCCAACGAATGCAGCAACACGCGGACAGATGCCCCTTCCGTCTCCCCGACCT
>RFGF01000013.1 GCA_003695915.1 Nitrospirota bacterium | reverse complement strand
TCCGGCCCGCCGGGCCTGCTCCATGATCCGCTGACGCAACGCATGGTCGGCCGTCTGATAGATCGCCCGCAACAGACTGCGATCGAGGTCGAGTGTTTCATACTTCTCCCATTGCTCGGTGAGGAAGTAGAACAAAGCCCGCAGAGGAGGCCGCCACCGAACGATGGCACGGGAAAGCCTCTCGTGTTCGGCTTCGTCCAGGCAGTCCTCAAGAACCGCATCCGCTAGTTGCGTGACGGTTTGCGCAGAGCCGTCCTGAGCAAGTGCAGCGATGGCGCGGCCGCGCAACCACCATCCGAGAATCGGTATACGGCTGCGCAGCCAACGCCGATAGGTGTGTAATTCCTCGGGGTTCATCGGCCCGGTGCCATCAACTCATGCGACGCAAGACCAGGTGGATTCGTCCATCTTCGCGGGTTTCTTCGTTGACCAGCGTAAAGCCCTGCTCTTCCAGTTTGGCCCGAGCAGCATGGTAGGCGTAGCGCTGGGTGAGCCGGTTGAGCCACCGCCGGTCGTACTTGGCGCGGTCGTAGTCGGAAATGATGGCGTCAAACGTGCCGTCTTTGCGACGTTTGAAGCCGATATCATTGCTTACCGGCCCGATGAAGCGTCGGCGGATGATCACCTCCGCTGTCTGTGGACGCACATCGCCCTGGTATCCGTGCAGGTGTTGAGCCTTCTCGTGAACTTCGACTTGTTTGAAGCCCAGGTCGCGTAATGCCTGCACGAGGAATTGCTTCTCAACAAGCGAGGTCTTGAGCGTGGTGAAGTGTGACATGAGAAAGGCTCCGTGGAACTTCGGGCTGCGAGGGTCAAGTTTCTAATTCGAGCTGAAGAGGGACGAACTGTTGTTCGGCCTGCTGTACTTCCTGAAACGAGGCGGATTGGGCCCGGCCTTCGCGCAGCCAGTTGCGCAAAGCCTCGATGGTTTCGCGAGCTGTGACCGCCAGCGGAACTTGACGCTTCAAGGCTTGGGCGATGTCCTCGGTGGTGAATTCCCGCTGGGCGTTGAAGCCGACGTACATGGCGTCGATGATCGCCTGTTCGATTTCCGCCCCCACGTAGCCTTGCGAGAGGGTGGCGAGTCGCTCGACGTCGAAGTCCTGCGGCAGTCGCCGACGCTTCATCAGGTGAACACTGAGAATCTCCTTGCGTTCCTCGAAGGTGGGCAGGTCGAGAAAGAAGATTTCGTCGAAGCGGCCCTTGCGGAGCAATTCCGGGGGCAGGCGGGCGATGTCGTTGGCCGTGGCCACGACGAAGCAGGGGACTGTCTTCTCCTGCATCCAGGTGAGGATCGTGCCGAAGACGCGCTGGCTGGCGCCGCCGTCCAGGTCGCCGCCGACCAAAGCTTTTTCCATCTCGTCGATCCACACGATGCAGGGTGAGACCGTCTCCGCCAGGCGCAGGGCGCGGCGCGTGCGCTCTTCCGCTTCCCCCAGAAGGCTGCCGAAAAGGGCACCCACATCCAATCGCAACAGCGGCAAGCGCCACAGTCCGCCGATCATCTTAGCCGTCAGGCTCTTGCCGGTGCCGGGAATGCCGATCAGGGCGACTCCCTTGGGTGCGGGCAAGCCATAGTTACGCGCCTCACCCGTGAAGGCGCGTTCCCGGAGACGGAGCCACTCTTTGAGCACACCGAGTCCCCCGACGTCGTTCAGCGTCTCGGTTACGGGATAGAACTCCAACGCCTGACTCTCGCGGATAATCTGCTTCTTCTCTTCGGTCACCAGTCCAATACCGCGATCGTCGAGCACGCCGTCGGTGACAATGGCCTTGGCGAAGACCCGCTGGGCCTGAGAGGCCGTCAGCCCCAAGGCAGCCTGCACCAGCTTTTCGCGGCCCAGATCGGTCAGCTTGACCTTTACGCCGGGCGTCTGGGTCAGCCGCTCCAGCACCGCTTCCAATTCGTCGGCTCGGGGTAAAGGAAACTCGACTACGACCGCGTCATCCTTGAGTTCCTCCGGCAGTGTGGCCACGGGAGTCGTGACCAGAATCGATGTCTTCGTGTACTTGAGGCGCTGGGCCACGCTGCGCAGCTTGCGTTTCACCTGGGGGTTGCCCCAGCAGTCGTGAAAGTCCTTCAGCACGAATAGACAGTCCGCCGCGGACTTCTCGATCTGCTCCAGCGCGGAGAGTGGATCACGGGCGACCGGAGGGGAACCCCCTTTCCCCACGAGACGCTGAAACCCATCGGCTACATCCCAAGTGAGGCAACTACGTTTGCTTTGTTCACAGACATCTTTGACCGTTTGCAAGGCCCGTTCCTCTTCGGAAGTGACCAACACGATCAGCGTGAAGCGGGCGCGCAGGTAGACGTCCAATTCTTGCTCGAATCCCATGCTGCCTATCCCTCAATTTCCTCGATATGGATGTCGAATTCGCCTGCCGCAATGGGCCGCCGCGCCTCCTCGACCACGATATCGAAACGGGTCTTCCAGTGTAACAAGGCGGCGATGAACTCCAGTGCTCGGCGATTTCGCTCACTGGGCTGTGCATTGGTGAGTGTCTGCTGGGCCCATTGCAGATCCAGCGGTGTGCAGTCATGCACGGGTTTGCGCGCCAAGGCCGGCAGACGCGAGCACCACACTCGGACGATGCGATCGTCCGATCCGCTGGCCAGGTAATATCCGTCCGGCGAAAAGGCAACGCTGGTCACTGCATTTCTGTGGCCCTCGAGACATCCCACTTCGGCTCGCGCACTTACGTCCCAGAGGCGAATGGTTTTGTCCTCGGATCCACTGGCCAGGAACTTTCCGTCCGGGGAGAAAGCAATTGTAGTGACCCAGTCCAAATGCCCTTCGAGGCAGGCCAGTCTGGTACCGGTGCGGGCATTCCAAAGACGCACAGTCTTGTCCCAGGATCCGCTCGCTAGGATGTCTCCGCTTGGCGCAAAAGCGACACTTGTGACCGGCTTCGCATGCGCCTTGAGCGTTTTGGGGTTCGATTCGCTTTCGAGGTCCCAGAGACGCACTGTACGGTCCGACGATGCGCTCGCTAAAAGTCGGCCATCGGGAGAGAATGCGACGCTATTGACGCAGTCCCCGTGTCCGCTCAGACAGGTGAGAGGCGAGCCTCTGCGCGGATTC
>RFGF01000118.1 GCA_003695915.1 Nitrospirota bacterium | reverse complement strand
TTTTTATGATTTAAGGAACCGTAACAGAATTTGACGATCGAAAACGCCCGTTTATATCGGTAAAACATCTTAGCAACCGCCTGTTGCCTTGTCAATTTGCCATCCCCATTTCCCAAGCGTTGCCCCATACAATTTCATTCAAAGGGAAAAGAAAACGTCATCGAGCTTGGTTTGTGCAACAAGAGCATCACATATGTCAATGCGATCCGCTTCTCGCTTGAATGCGTTCCCCTCATGCTTGTCTCCATCTGGATCCGGATCTAGTGGAGCCCGATCCAGCAATACGCGAATTGTTTCGAACCGAACGCACGATCTTTTACGTTCCCAAATTTCCATGGAAGCCTAGGGTACTCCTATGGTACAAATCGGAACAGCATTGAATCCTGAGCCACTAAAACACAGGAGGGGATGATGGCGACTAAAGCGTACATTCTGTTGAAAGTCAAAGCAGGAAAATCACAAGACGTCCTCAAGACCTTGAAACAACTCCCCGGTGTGGAACAAGCGCATGCCTGTTTCGGGCAACCGGATATTTTCGGGCTGATTAGCGCCAACGATGATCGTGCGCTTTCAGATTTGATCATGAACCACATTCATACGATCCCCGGTGTCGAAGAAACCGACACGCACATTATTGTGCAGGAATGAGAGCTGGGCCGAGCACGCTAAAATCACCTGCCGGGCAATAGACAATTTGCCAAATGCGACAAATCGTGCCACGGTTCCAAATCATCGTGCCCGCAGCCCCGACACGAAGCTTGCGTCACAGGTCAGGAATGACCGTGAGGGGATCGAAGCTCATTGCCCGAAATGACTGGCTTCTGCCTCCTGTCCCGATGAAATGGCAGCTCATTCTGGTCGCAGTGACGCTTAGGATGTCATCTTCTCAGTTGTCGGAACAGCAGACTCTCCAGAACTCGGTATTCGTTTTCTCATCTAGGCGGAGGATCCTTGCAAGGAAAGCTCGTGACATGTTGGAGTAACTTGATCAGGATCGCTCTGGTCAGCATGCAATCGGAGAAATTTCGTCCAGGCTCCACGCTCCTGATGAGCTTCATCACGCTTTCGCGCAACTCCCGCACAATCTCTCGCGTCGCAGAGGAACCGGGAAGGGAAAACACCGACGTAACCGGCAGGCCCTAAGCGCATCAACAGACGGAGAATGCCAAATCCGTAGGGGAATGCGATCCAGCCGGTCCTGTCAAGAAGGCCAGACCAGGCCGGCGTATCAGCCCCTCATCTGTCAAAAGCCGTTCTGAACTACTCTTCTTGACAGCGGCACCCCCTCGGAACATCCATCCGTTCCTGTACGCGGGATCACGAGGCGACTGTTTCCGCAACGCTTTCAACCACCTCTTTTAACGGCATCGCTGTGGTCGCTGATTCGGACGCGTAGCGCTTCAAGCTCGTCGACGTAAAGATGACCATGTGCATGTTGCAGCGCCGAGAGTACTTCACGAATATCATGCGAAAAGCGCCTCGATTCGGATGCAATGTTTTCGCCACCGAGCGTTCGCTGCGCCAACTCCAAAGTCGCAATAGGTGATTTCGAGCGAGGTGCGTTTACGAGATAGCCGACGCCCAGTCGACCGTCCGACGGTATCGTTCGATCTGCGTGGAGGTTTGGCGGTCTGATTGATGACTTTGATCGCCTTGGAGAGATTGTCGGACACCACCTTGTCACGGCGTTTGCTGGCCGCGCGACGGCATGCTTTCGACCATCTGCTCGCCTGTGTGAAATCATTACGGCTCCAACCGCCTAGTGCAATCCCGTATAGCGGCTCGGTTCGCTCATCGGCAAATAAACCGCTGAGCGGCACAGTGGTGGGCGAGCGTCACCGTCTCCTTTGAAGCGTGACCAGCCGACCAGTGCTTCAATGCAGGGCAATCCGGTTGATCGAGCGTGAATGCCGTTGTGGAGACGAGGATCAATACGAATGTGAAGGCAAGCTGCAATGTACCAGCGAGTGACTTAGGGGCATACTCTCTCCTTCCTCGGAATGTGCCCGAAACAGTCCCTGTGATCTCCTTTGTAAATCGCAAAGACCCATTGTGGGAGCAATTCGCAATCGGTGAAGCTGGCAGGGAATTCTTCAATGAGTGAGGACAAAGCACGGACCAGCGACGAAAAACAAGATATTAGTAGCATGTGTCAGTGAGGAATCCAATCGATCGTCACATCGGAAATGCCCAGTCGAGATCGCTGACCCGAGGCTCAAACGCTTCCGGTTCCCACAACCGCAATACCGACGCTGCGGCCCTGGAAACATCGTTTTCGAACACCCGTGTCGCGCTGCTCCACGATCCTGAACAGGACGATGATATTCGCACTCAATCGACACGTGCCGACAATGTCGCTTCCCGCCACATGATCTTCCGATCCCCTTCGGTCCTTGTCGGATCTCTTCGGACCCTTGGGAACGATTCTGTGAAACGATTCTATCGACGGCTCGCGGCGCATGATCGAACTTGGGGAAGCATTGGAAGCCTGATTGCAGAACATAAGAAATCTGCCGAGAAATAGAGCAACATCTCCACAGGGAGACATTCCCTAAGGTCACCCTCACCAAGGAGCGAGAATTATGAACACATTTGCCGCTGCCGCGCTTCTTTTGATCCTGATGTGGATCACAGGCTGCGAAGTCAAAGGCCCGTCGATTAAGGTCAAAGGTCCGACAGTGGAAATTCCCGACGTCGAAGTCGGTGCCGAGAATGGCGGGAAATTCTGTCCTCCCGGCCAAGCGAAAAAAGGACGATGCTAGCTGTCCTGGAAGCGATGTCCCAAGGTATTTGGTGCCCCCGTTTCTGCGAGCGGGAACGGGGGTCGCTGGTTCGACCAGACGAATCGTCGAGATGGCCGAGCGTTTGCTCACACGGTCACGACGATCTTCCCCTTCTGCTGATTGGATTCCATATAACGATGGGCCTCGACGATTTGTGAAAGCAGAAAGATGCGGTCGATGACTGGCTTCAGCGTGCCTTTTTTCAACCCCTCGTGAATATAGGCCTTGGCTTTTTCCAGCGTATCAGGCTCTCGAACGAACTCGAACAAGGTATAGCCGCGGAACGTCAGTCCCTTGGCCAGCGCAGGAAAGAGCGGAAACGGCGTGGGGTCCGGCGACAGGGCGCCGTATTCGAAAATGATCCCGTGCTGCGCGGATGCTTCGGCAAGTTGTACGAGCAAGGGCCCAGCCACCGGATCGAACACCATGTGAACGCCCGTGCCATTGGTCAAGGCCATGACCCGGTCAACCAATGATTCTTCTTCCATCGCGATCACATGGGCAGCTCCGGCACCGAACAAAAAGTCTTTTTTGCCCGCCTTTCTCGTCACCGCAATCGGAACGGCCCCTTCGCGATTGGCGATCTGAATCGCCGCCAGCCCCACGCTGCTCGTGGCAGCGGTGATCAGCAGCGTGTGTCCCCGCTGAAGCCGGCCATAGAGGATCAACGCCCCATAAGCCGTCAGGTATTGCATCCAGATGGCCGCCCCTTCGACAGGGGTCAGCGTCTCGGGATAGCGTGCCAACGCATAGGCCGGAACGATGGCCCATTCCCCATAGACCCCATATCGCCCGATCGGAAAACATGGAATGGTGCTCACCCGCTCCCCGACTTTGAACCCGCTCACCTCCGGCCCAATGGCCTCGATCACGCCCGCCGCCTCGTAGCCCAACCGCGACGGCAACTGCGGGGCTTCCAGATAGTGTCCTTGACGAAACATACATTCCGCCCGATTGAGTCCGATGGCTTCCACTTTGAGCCGGACTTCTCCCGGACCCGGCTCGGCAGGCGGAACATCATCGAGCTGCAAGACCTCGGGACCGCCTGTGCGATGAAAACGGACAATCTTCGGCATCGTTCACCTCCTGAATCTATAAAAAAAGAATAGCTCCGAACAGCAAATAGCGATTCCGGTCCGGCAGTCTGAAGACCGCCTCTCAATCTAGTTTGAAGCGTCGCCGCACGGCCAAAATGAACAAGGCCAAAAGACCGAGATTCACCAGCGCCTGAAACGTGGCCGCAAATTGGATCAGGAGAAAGCCCGAGGACCCATCCACAAAATAATTGCGAAGAGCCATACCCCCTCCCGGCACCCAGGCGCTGAACGGCCGGACGAGCTGTTCCATGGCAAAACGAAACGAGTCCTGATAGGGCCACTCTCCGACACTCCAAGACACGGTCAAGACATAGAAAGCCCAAAACACGGCGTTGACGCACGCGATCCATCCCAACGGCCGCACGAAGCTTTCGCCGTAATCGGCACCGATCTTGTACAGCCAGGACATCCACCGAATCGAGCGCGGCGTGTCCTGTTGTTTGCGGAGACTTTCCTGCTCCAGCGCAAAAAACATGGCCTCTTCCTGCCTGGCCCGATGCTGCTCCATGGCCAATTTGAGCGTCCGATAGGCCGCCCGAGCATGGGGACTCGACGTATCGAGGAAATGTTTTCTCGGCGGAAACGTCGTACCTTGATGGATCGAACTCCCGTGAAACTCCGGCGCTTTATGAAATGTACAATTATCGAACTTGGCCGTTTGGGCAAAGTATCGATTGATGAACTTGACATCTGAATAAAAGACCGTGCCACTGAAATCCGCCTGGCCCATTATGGAATACGCATTGTGCTCTGGACAGTGAAACAGCGCTTGATCTTTAAAGACAACGTTTCGAAATTGGCAGGCTTGTTTGAAACATGTGTTGCGGAAGTCTGCAGGGCCGAGGAATTGAGCGCTGTCGAACAAGGCATCGCCATGGAATTGCCTTCCCGTAATAACAGCCTTTCGAAGAAATTGCACTCGCTCAAAAACAATGTTGTCTTGGATCGACTGACTCCTAACATCTGAAAACCGGAAACTCGCTTCCCCTTGAAATCGGGCACCAGTAAAATCGGTCGAATTACGAAAATATACATGGTCAAAACAAGCCAGCTTTCGAAAAATGGTCTCGCGAAAATTCGCTGCTCCTTGGAATGCCGCACTGTTAAAGCTAATCACCCCTCTGAAATCGCAGCGTTCGAACGAGAGACTTTTTTGAAATTGGCAACCATCAAAAATAACAACACCTCCAAAAACGGCACCCGTAAAATCCACGCCGTCGAGAAACTGAGTGGCATTAAAAAGCGTCGCGGGAAACGTCAGTCTAGAAAAATCCATCCGTTGCCGAAAGACCACTCCTGAGAGATCGAGGATTTCGTTCTTCTCGAGACATTCCTGAATCCTTTGATGGATCTCCTCATGGACGAATCGGAGATCGTCTTGAGTCAACTCGAATTGAGCATCGACGGGGCAATGAAAGGAACACCATGTGAGGCCGTTGTACTCGATCAACCGGTATTCCGGTACCGAGAACTGGCAGCCTGGGGGAAGATGGCTGAATGGTTCCGGACGGCTCAGGGTAAAAGCGCAATGCATGTCGCATCATAGCAAATGGCAGGGTAACACTCAGCCCGAGCGATCACGGTCATCTTCGAGGCAGCCTTCGTAAGCGGAAAATGAGACCGCTTTGCAGGCTCTTGATGATGGAACTCCTGAACATTTAAGTCCAAGGCCAAAGAGACCGAAACAACGAGTAAGAACCCCTAGAAACGACCGTGGCCGTCGTATCGACACCGAGAGGCACCCATGGCACATCAACTCCCTAAACATCCCATCTATCAATCCATCGACCACCTTTTCTTTCATCGCAACCCCGAGACGCGACAACAAGGCGCCGCGAGACTCGGCGAAGGCGCACCGCCGCTCAGCGTAGAACGCGAAGTGCTCGAAGCCTTGACCACGGCTCTGGACGATCCGTGCATCGCCGTCAAAGAAGCTGCGCTCCAATCGCTCGTGCGCCTGAGCATCCGATAAGCCTCGCATTATTGCCCGAGTCCCGTTCTCACTTTCGCCGCTCTGCAGTGAATCATTTGTACGAAAGTCGATCCCTTTCCGACCCGCTTTCCCCTGACGCACGACATCGTCAATTGCACGCCGATTCTCGCGGTTTGACATCCTTTTTGACCCCTTCCTAGAATTTCCTCCGACTCTCATCGATTCTGACCACTCGAGCAAGAAAGCCAGAGCGTAGGCAGCATGACCGAGCCGAGCGTACAATTACAAGATATCGTCAAGCGGCATGGCCAAACGGTTGCCGTCGACCATCTTTCGCTGAGCATCGGCCAACAAGAATTCTTCTCCATTCTCGGGCCTAGTGGATCAGGCAAAACCACGATTTTGCGCCTTGTCGCCGGGCTCGACCGTCCGGATCATGGCGAGATCGTTATTCTCGGACGCTCGATGACCGATCGCCCGCCCAACCAACGTCCGGTCAACATGGTCTTCCAACACTATGCCCTCTTTCCCCATATGACCGTCGCACAGAATGTCGCCTTCGGGCTGCTCATGCGGGGAGAGCCGCGCAGAGTCATCGATCGACAGGTGGCCAGCATTCTGGACTTGGTGAGACTTACGGGAAAAGAGGATCGATATCCTTCGCAACTCTCAGGCGGAGAACAACAACGCGTGGCGCTGGCTCGGGCGTTGGTCAATCGCCCCGCCGTTCTATTGCTGGATGAACCGCTCGGCGCGTTGGATCAACAACTGCGGCACGTGATGCAGGCGGAATTACAGCAGATTCAACGGCAAGTGCGCTGCAGCTTTATCTTGGTCACCCATCATCAGGAAGAAGCCTTGATGCTCTCGGATCGCGTCGCAGTCCTCCATCGGGGACAACTCCAACAGCTCGGCACGCCGGAAGAGCTGTACGAATCCCCGAAATCTTTGTTTGTTGCGCAATTCATCGGCCTCTCGAACACCCTCAGCGGACGCATCGCCATCATGGACGACTCGACTTGCACCATTGAAAACGGGCATCGCCCACCGATCCGCGCCCCGCGTCCTGCAGCACTCTCCTTCCATGCTCCGGTGACCTTTGTAGTTCGACCCGAGCGTTTGCGCCTGCTCCCTTATTCCACCGACGCTTCCCATAATGGCGCAATCAATCGCGTCATCGGCACGATAGCCAAAGCGATCTATAACGGAAACGAGATGCTGTACCATGTGGAATGGGGTGAGGGCATGACGTGGATCGTGCGGACGCCTCTTCTGGAACGAAGCCCTCGGTTTACTGTCGGAGACCATGTGCTCATCCATTGGCATTGGGAAGAAGGGCTGGTCTTTCCATCATGATGCCCCGGCCTTTGTGCATCTCATGCGGCTGAACGCTTTCTCGTCTTCCCTGCTCCCGCTCTGGCCCGCCTTGCTGTTTCTCGGGGTCTTTTTTCTTGCGCCATTGCTAATGGTGGTCGGGATGAGCCTCGCCAGCCGAGGCACCTACGGCGGCGTCGAATGGGCGCTCACGCTGAGCAATTATCTCCGCCTTGCCGATCCGCTCTACCTCGGCATCTACCTCCGTTCCCTTGTCATGGCCGGGATCACAACCTTGGTGTGTGCGATACTCGGCTTTCCCCTTGCGTACACCATTGCGCGCGCACCACAGCGGTGGCAAACGATCTTGATCATAATGATCTTGATCCCGTTCTGGACGAATTTTCTGGTTCGCACGTATGCGTGGATCTTCATCCTTCGCGCGGACGGGCTTCTCAACACGTTGCTGCAAGGCATCGGGCTTATCGCCGAGCCCCTTCCCTTGCTGTATACAGATGGGGCCGTGTTCGTCGGATTGGTCTATGGCTATTTACCCTTCATGGTCCTCCCCTTGATCATAGCCATCGAGCGAATACCGAGCGCGCTGGAAGAAGCGGCACGCGATCTCTATGCCTCAACGTGGGTCATCTTCCGACGGGTCATCATCCCCTTGGCCAAACCAGGGATCATTGCCGGCTGCGTGTTGGTCTTTATTCCCGCCGTCGGAGCATTCATCACGCCCTACCTGCTTGGCGGCGGACGACGCTTGATGCTCGGCACATTGATTCAACAAGAGATGCTCGTGGCGCGGGATTGGCCATTCGGCGCGGCTTTGTCCGTTCTCCTCATGGTTCTGGTTTTGCTCACCTTGATCTTGACGAGGCGCTACGCTCGATGGGACGGCCTGTAGCCCACCGCACACCCTGGTCGTTTATTTGGCTGAGCGTGGGGATGGTGCTGTTTCTGTATGCCCCCGTTGGCCTCTTAATCGTTTTTTCGTTCAATGCCTCACCGATGTCCGTCGCATGGCAAGGGTTCTCCTGGCACTGGTATGATCGATTGCTGTCGGACCGAGCGATGTGGGAAGCGGCTCAAAATAGCCTTGCCGTGGCCACGGTCTCGTCGGTGCTTGCCGTGGCGATGGGAATCGGGGCGGCCTTGGTCCTCGAACGTCGCCCTGCTCACGCTCGAGGCATGGAATGGGTGCACAATCTTCTCCTGCTTCCGTTGATGATTCCCGAAGTCTTGTTGGGCGTCGCGCTGCTGCTCTTTTTTGTCATCATCGAAATGCCGCTCGGACTGATCACCGTGATGATCGGGCATGTGGTGTTCAATCTTCCACTGGCGATCGTCGTCCTTCGAGCGCGGCTCCGCAAAATCGATCCGTTCCTCGACGAAGCGGCTCGAGATCTGGGCGCCACGCCCTGGCAAACGTTTCGCTGGATCACGATCCCTTTGCTTCGGCCCGCCATTCTCAGTGCTGGCTTGATGGCCTTTACGGTCTCGTTGGACGATTTTATCGTGACATTTTTTACAGCCGGGCCGGGTGCGACGACGCTTCCCTTGCGTGTGTTTTCCATGATCAAGACCGGCATCACGCCGGAGGTCAATGCGCTGTCAGCCTTGCTCGTGACCTGCTCCATGGCGTTCATCGGGCTGTCGTTGTTCGTCCAGCATCGAGAAGCTCGGCCACTCCCTTCACAGGTAGAGCGAACATAAAACCATGAACGGGATTCTGTTGGGGCGATATACGGTCGTGCTCATGATCGTCATGGGGAGTTGGGGATGCAACCCCGGATCGGACCATTCCGATCGGGCGCCGAATTCCGCCGCAGATACGCCGCGCGTGCTGTATTATTTCACCTGGTCCGACTATGCCGACCCAGACATTCTTCACGAGTTCGAACAGCGCACCGGCGTGCGCGTGGTGGTGGATACCTATAGCAGTAACGAAGAATTGTTGGCCAAAGTCCAGAGCGGCATGACGGGCTATGACGTCGCCGTTCCCTCGGATTTTATGGCCGGCATCATGGCACGTCTCGGCCTGTTAAGCGAACTCGACCCCCAACGGATCCCGAATATGGCCTTGATCTCCGACCACCTCCGCGGGCTGCCTTTCGACCCCGAGTTTCGCTATGCCGTGCCGTACCTCTGGGGCACCGTCGGCATCGGGTATGACTCAGCCGTGATTCCTACTCCGCCGCAAAGCTGGAACATTTTATGGGATCCGCGCTACAGAGGGCGCATCAGTATACTGAACGATCAACGAGAAGTTCTGGGCATGGCGCTCCGGTCATTGGGATATTCGTTGAACAGCGTCAATCCGGCAGAAATCGAGGCCGCCAAAGCCAAGTTGATCGCGCAAAAACCCCTAGTCAAGGTCTATACCAGCGAACAGTTCGACCAACTCCTCGTTTCGGGAGAAGTCGTGCTCGCTCATGCCTGGGGAGGACCGGTCGCACGCGCCATGCGGGAACGTCCTTCCATTCGCTACGTCGTTCCCCAGGAAGGCGGCACGATTTGGACGGATTGTTTGGTCGTGCTGGCGAGCTCTCGACGCCGGACACTGGCCATGGAGTTCATCAACTATCTCTTGGACGTCGACGTTGCCGTTCGCACGTCCAACCGCTTGCTGTTCGCCTCGGCCAATCGGTTGGTGAAGGATCGAGTGGATCCTTCCGTTCGCGAGAACCCAGCAGTCTACCCACCGCCGTCCCTCATTCCTCGTATGGAATGGATGATCGACGTCGACGGTGCCGTTCAGCTCTATGACCGGGCATGGACGGAAATCAAGGTCCATTGAAGAACGCTACGCTTTCGTTTCTTGACCGGCCGATGACGAACCCACTAGACTTTATTCACGAATTCTGTTCACTTCCGACAATAGAGGAACCATGATGCGCGCACGAAAATTCGGCAGAGTCGGCCTCCTGCTCGGCTGGCTGGTTATGGGATGGGGGATCGGCGAATCATTTTCCTATCCAGCAGATGGATGGTTATGGCGTCCGGCTCATCCATTCAATCAACCGGGTCTGGTCTTGCCTGTTCAATCCTATCAGGCCCCGCCCGAACCGGAATTTCCTGAGGTTCAACAGCCGACGCCGGCGCCGGAAGTCCTCTCGGACAAAGAGCGCGAACGGCTGTTTTCCTTGGTTCCTTTGCTGGAAGGGAGACAGGAGTTTTGGGCGATGGGCGAGTTCGTTCACTATGGCAAACATTCCATCCCTATGTTGATCAAGGCCTTGACGATGCCCAGTCCGCGGATTCGATACAACGCGATCGAGACTTTGGCCATGATCAAGGATCCCTCGGCCGTCCCGGCCTTGCTGGAACGCGCCCTGGATCGGAACGAACTTCCCCGCATCCGCGACCATGCCATTCGGATCGCCACACGCTTGGACCCCACGCAAGTCCTTCCAGCGATTCGCGAAATGGTCAAAGATCCGAACTCCACAATCCGCAAATCGGCCGTGTTCGAGGCCCGGCGCGTTCGCCAAAAAGAAATTCTTCCCATTATCATTAATCTGATTCCGGATCCTGAACGATTCGTCGCCATCACCGCGCGGGATTCGTTCTGGGTGCTCACTGGATTCATCGGATCGATTCACGATTGGGAAACCTCCACCGTCGAAGATCGCAAAGAATGGGTCAAAGAATGGTGGGCCTGGTGGGAGAAAAACCAACATCGATTCGACCAAGCCCCAGCCGATACGCAAGCTTCTATGGCTGAACCATCGAGGCGCCCATAAACGGCACAAGGCCCGGCAAGGTTATGTTCTGCAGCAATGAGAGAAGGAGTGTGTGAATGGCTGTGTTACCTATAGCAAAAATTGGCAATCCTGTGTTACGAAAACTCGCTGAACCCGTCGACCCCGACACGATCGGGCGACGCGCTTTCCAAACGTTCATCGATGACATGTTCGACACGATGGTGCAAAATGAAGGCATCGGCTTGGCCGCGCCTCAGGTATGCGAGTCCAAGCAGGTCGTCGTGATGGAATGCGCCGGCTCCGGCGGCTTTCCCCGTACAGTGCTAATCAATCCGACCATCGTCTACTATAGCCCGCAACTCGTCGAAATGTGGGAAGGCTGTCTGAGCATCGACGGACTCCGTGGTAAAGTCACGCGTCCCTCCATGATCCGGGTTCAAGGATTGGATCGAGAAGGCAACCCGTTGGACTTCGAAGCGGAAGGGTTGTATGCCGTGTGCATCCAACACGAAATAGACCATCTCATCGGGAAACTGTTCATCGATCGGATGACCGATCTTTCGACGCTGACCCAATTACACGAATTCGAGACCTATTGGCAGCGCAAAGAACCCGCCACGGTTATCTAACCCATCCCGTCGGAACGGCTTGCCAAAGTCGGGGCCTTGCCCCTTGACACATGAGGGACGATGCCGACCTCCTTTGACCAAACGATCATCCCAATCGTGAGGAACGCGCGGGCGCACACGACGTGAAGACCTTGTTCCGCATTCTCTCCTACGTGACCGCATATCGCGGTCTGATGCTCGCTACGTTCTCCTGCGCCGCGCTGGCCACAGCGTTGGATCTCCTCCCCCCATGGTTGATTAAGGTCGTCATCGATGACGTCATCCAGGCTCGTCAACCGAATCTCCTTCCGTGGACCTTGGGCGCCTTGCTGGGCGCGTACGCGCTCAAACACGGGTTCAATTCCTTGCGGATCCGATTTAACAACACGCTGGAACAGCGCGTGGTTCATCATTTGCGACAGCAGGTCTTCGCGGCGCTTCAACGATTGTCCGTGCGATATTTCGAACAGCGCTCGACCGGCGAGATGATGTCTCGCGTCATGAACGATACGGAGCACGTGGAACGGATTTTTATCGACGGCCTCGAAGGAATGCTGACGGCGAGTTTGACCCTGATCGGCATCACCATCATGCTGGTAACTCTGAATTGGCGCTTGGCCTTGCTGGCTTTTCTCCCCATTCCCATGTTGGTGCTCGCTGGCACGACGTTCACGCGACGCGTCCATCGCTATTACCATGCCATTCGACAGCGGGCGGCGGATCTCAATGCCTACTTGCAAGATGCGTTGTCCGGTATTCGCGAAACCATGGGATTCAATCGACACGACCACGAACGCAGCCGGTTCGCGCACTTGAGCCAAGCATATAGCCACGCCAATCTCAACGCGATGTTGCTCTGGTCGCTGTATTCACCGGGCATGATGTTCGTGGGAAGTCTGGGCACGGTCTTGATCCTCTGGTACGGTTCGGGGGAAGTCATGCGGGGGAGCTTGACCGTCGGCGAACTCGTCATGTTTCTTTCTTATCTCGCGTTGTTTTATGTACCGGTCAACCAAATCCATTCCGTGAATCATCTCCTTCAACATGCGCTGGCCGCCGGAGATCGCGTGTTCGAGGTCCTGGATGCCAAACCCGAAGTCCAAGACCGCCCCGGCGTCACCCCGCCGGTTTCGCGTGTTCGAGGCTCGATCGCCTTCCAGAATGTCACATTTGCCTATCGCCCCGGGGTTCCCGTTCTCAGAGGCCTGACGCTCCGCATTCACGCGGGCGAACATGTCGCGCTCGTAGGCCACAGCGGAGCCGGGAAAAGTACATTGATCAAATTGCTCCTTCGCTTTTACGATGTCACCAGCGGAGCCATCACCATTGATGGCGTGGATCTCCGAGACATGCCGGTGGCGTTTCTCCGCGAGCAGATCGGATTGGTGCAACAGGAACCGTTTCTGTTCAATGGAACGGTGCGTGACAATATCGCGTACGGCAAACTGAGCGCGACGCAAGAAGAAATCGAAGCGGTGGCCCGCGCCGCGCGGGCGCAGGAATTCATCGACGCGCTCCCCGAAGGCTATGACACGTGGATTGGCGAGCGAGGCGTCAAATTGTCTGTGGGACAAAAGCAACGCATCTCCATTGCTCGAGTCCTGCTCAAAAATCCGCCTATCGTGATCTTCGACGAAGCCACATCCAACATCGATACCGAAACGGAAGTCAAGATTCGCGAGGCCGTGGATGTGTTGATCCGAAACCGCACGACCATCATGATTGCCCATCGCATTTCCACGCTTCAACGCGTCGATCGGGTGTTCGTGCTCGAGCACGGCGTGATCACGGAAGAAGGTCATCACACCCAATTGTTGCATCGAGGCGGCGTCTATGCCGATTTATATGAGGCACAATTTCATGTCTGACTGGATCGAGCCCTCGCGCGCCATTGAGCGGCACTCTGCTCGGAAGAAGCAACGGACAACGAGATGAACCTGCGATGCCCCCAGTGCGGAATCCCGGTGGCGTGGCACCACAACCCCTATCGACCATTTTGCTCGGAGCGGTGTCGGCTCTTGGATTTGGAAGCCTGGATGAGCGAACGCTACCGCATCCCGATCAAATCTGACGAAGACATCCAAGAAGGCCCACGAGGCGATCAGGCGGAGATCCCCCCAGCGAACGGACAACCGTCACAAGAGTAAGCCATGCCGAAAGTCATCACCGCCAAGCGATTAGAAAGCGAGGTCGAAAAAGCTCAGGACTACGTCAGGACGCATATCGTCTTCCCATCCAGTATTTTAGGATTGGCCGGCATGCTGGTGGGATTGATCGGGTTGCTGGCTCAACTCATCAGCGGATCGTACGGAATCGAAACGTTTGCGTACAGCTCAGCTCTCCTCGTCATGGGGATTGTCGTCGGGTGGGCACAAACACGGTATCATCAATTTCTCCTTCGTACCTTTCCGGCTTATTTTGCCAGCCGCATGAAAACGGCCACACAACGGTCCTTGCATAAAGCGAAAAAAATACCCGACGTGACGATTGAGCATCGTGGGAAGGCGCTGATTCCGCTATGGTATCTACTCGGGATTACCTTGTTTCTCGGCGCATCGATTTGGAGCGTCAGCACCGAGGCGTTGGCCGTCGTTCCAGGGTTTGCGCTTCCATGGGCCGGATTCTTCTGGGCCAAGATGTTTTTTTGGAAAGGCATCGTGCTCCCGCCCAGCAAGAAAGATAAAAAATAACCTGCACAGCGTTAGGCTTTCTTTTTCGCTGAAGCTGCAAGCTGCTCTTCAAGCTGATCCAGCCGGGCTCGCAATTCACGAAGCTCCTTTCGCATCTCCGGCAGCTTATGGACGAGGACTTGGGATTTGAGCCACGTGGCATGATCGACGGCCGGACGACCGCCGACGATTTGCCCCGATGAGACATGACTCGTCACCCCGGAACCGGCAGCGATTTTGGCAAAATCGCCGATATGAAGATGATCGACGAGGCCGGCCTGCCCTCCGATCATCACATGATGGCCCAGGGTCGTACTTCCGGCAATGCCGACCTGCGCCACGAGGATGCAATCTTCTCCCACAACGACATTGTGAGCAATTTGCACTTGATTGTCGACCTTGGTTCCTCGTTTGACGATCGTACTGCCGAACGTCGCCCGATCCACCGTGACATGAGCGCCGAGCTCCACATCGTCTTCGATCACTACATTGCCCAGTTGAGGAATTTTCTGATGCTTCCCTTGGTGTTGCACGTAGCCGAACCCGTCGCTGCCGATCACCGTCCCCGCATGAATGGTGACCCGCGCACCGATAACGCATCCTCGCAAGACCGTCACATGCGGATACAATACGGTATCATCGCCGACGACTGTGTCTTCTCCAAGATAGACGCCAGGATAGAGCGTCACGCGCGCCCCGATCCGTGCCCGGTCTCCGAGTGTGACGAAGGGACCGATCGACACCTCGGGACCAATGCAGACATCCGAGCCGAAGACCGCTTCCGAGGCTATGCCGCGAGCCGGCGGCGGTGGCGTAAAGTACCGCGAGGCAATCACCGCAAACGCATAGAGGGGATTGGACACCACGATCTGGGGGCGCTGTTCACCGGGAAGCGGTTGGGCCACGATCAAGGCACCGGCCTTGGACCGACGTGCCTGCTGAACCAGGTTGGGTTTGGCGACAAAAGCCAAGTCGCCACTGGTCGCACCTTCGAGCGAAGATACCCCGGTGATCATCACCTCTCCGGGCCCGGACAATTGCCCTTGAACCGCTTGAGCCAGGACATGAATGGGGATTCCGTTGTGCGAACGCCAGGTCATTTTGGAGGCTTCTGTTTTCGTACCGGCTTGGACTTCGTTGAGCTCCGAGATTTTTCATGGGCGCCTTTGTCTCGACCCTTCGATGACGCGCGGCGAACGCCCGTAGGCGATTCCGCTACGATAGGCGCTTTATGTTTTTCGATGTAGGCAACGACATCGCCGATCGTCACTAGGCCCATGAAATCTTCATCCGGAATTTGGAGATCGAACGCGGACTCCAATTCGTACAACAGCTCAATCGTCATCAGCGAGTCCAATCCCAAGTCATCTCGCAACGAATCGTCTGGCCGCAAGGAGGCTGGATCGCGCCGCAGATACTCACCGAGCGCGGTATAAATCTGTTGAGCGATGGGCGAACGACCAGAAGATTTGGACTTCATGGGCATTGCTTTAAAACCAGGACCGCATTATTGCTACCGAATCCAAAGGCGTTCAGCAAGGCGATCCGAATACGCGCTTCCTGAACTTTGGAAGAAATCCCAGGCAAGGCACAGTTGGGATCCGGGTCATCGTAGTTGATTGTTGGATGGATCAATCCCGTCTGAAGAGTCAGACATGTGGCGATCGCGCCAATAGCTCCCGCAGCTCCCAGGGTATGTCCAATGAGAGACTTCGTGGCATTGATTTTCAGTTTGTCGATGTGCCTGCGGAAGACGTGGCGGAGCCCCTTCACTTCGACATCGTCGCCGATAGGCGTCGATGTCGCATGGGCATTGACGTAATCCACCTGCCCCGGACGAACACGTGCATCCGCTAACGCTAATTGCATCGTGCGGGCAATATCCGAACCATCTTCCCTCGGGATAACCATATGGTAGGCTTCGCTCGTTGCCGCATATCCTGCCACTTCGGCATAGATGTTCGCCCGTCGCTTCGTCGCATGCCTGAGCGATTCCAAGATCAGCGCACCGCTTCCTTCGCCCATCACAAATCCATCGCGTCCTCGATCGAAGGGACGAGAGGCCTTGGCCGGCGCATGGTTGTACCCCGTGGATAACGCCCGAAGTGAGCAAAAGCCCGCGAACACCAAGGGTGTGATGCTCGCATCGGCCCCAACAGCGATCACCACATCCGCTTGTCCATGACGAATCCATGTATACGCTTGTCCCAGTGCATGGACACTTGACGAACACGCCGTCGAAATTGTGATATTCGGTCCTTTGACGCCGTGCGCCATGGCAATGATCCCGGACGCGGAATTCAGCGTAATGGCAGGAATAAAATTGGGATGCACACGGTGAGGCTTGGCCGTTCGATAAAGTTGGGTAATTTCACGTTCTCCCATGACCATGCCACCCATCCCAGCTCCCACGACCACCCCTACCCGCTCGGGCGGCTCCATTTCCAAACGGAGGTGGCTGTCTGCAATGGCTTCTTTCGTCGCGACCAACCCGAACTGCGCATATCGATCGACACGTGCCCCGAATTTTTCATCGAGGTGATCGAGAGGATTAAACGGGTGAACTTGGCCCGCCACGCGCGAGCGATACGATTCGATCGGAAATTCCCCAAAGGACGAAATGGCTGTGACCCCGGAGCGCCCCTCCAAAGCCGCTTCCCAAAACGCCGGAACGCCTACACCGATAGGCGAAACGACCCCTAAGCCCGTAATGACCACTCGTGCAGGCATTATCCGCTCAAATTACCGAAACGGTGTTCTTTTAACCGAGGGATACCGTCGAGTCAAGAAGACGCCCTTTTCGCTTGACGAGGTCACACGGACCGTCGTTGAGGATTCGATGCCTAGATTCGACGACAAGACTGTCGATACCGGATCGGAGGCCGTCAGACCATGCCCGTCAATACGATCGCGCATTGCTCCAGTGATCCTGCAGAGGTACCGTCCTATACTTTTGCGTTTGGCACCTTCTTTCCATCGTGATACACTGAATTATCTTTCACCGCTTCGCTTCGAGCAGGGCCTAGCCCCGATGAGTATCAACAGCAAAACGCTTGCACCGTATGAGGAGAGCCTCTCCCTTGTCAAGCAAGTCTGTTACTATTGGCTGCCTGTGATCTTGCATGCGGGCTCGATCATCTTTGTCTCATCGTTATCTTCGCTTCCTCGAACCCTCCCGCTCGGGCTAGACCATGTCAGCGACAAAATTTGGCATGCAGCCGAATATGCTGTCTTGGGAATCTTGGTCTATCGGGCGCTCTTCTATGCGGCCGGCTCGCGTCTCCGATCGATGGCGTGCCCTCTCGCGATTCTCGCCGCCGGCCTATTCGGCCTCACGGACGAATTGCACCAATGGTTCGTGCCGAACAGACAAGCAGACGGATGGGACCTCTTGGCTGACACGATCGGCGCTGCGGCGGCTGTCGGCATGTGGCGTTGGATCGGTCTTGTCCC
>RFGF01000117.1 GCA_003695915.1 Nitrospirota bacterium | reverse complement strand
CGCCACGAGGCGTCCCCCAAATCGAAGTGACCTTTGACATCGATGCGAATGGAATTGTTCACGTCTCGGCCAAAGACTTGGCCACTGGAAAGGAACAATCCATTAAAATCACCGCTTCCAGCGGCTTGAGCAAAGAAGAAGTGGATCGTCTCATCAAGGAGGCAGAAGCTCATGCGGAGGAAGACAGGAAGAAACGCGAATTAATCGATCTTCGCAATCAAGCCGACAATTTGATCTATACCACGGAAAAAAATCTTTCCGAATTCGGGGATAAAATTCCCGAAGACGAAAAAACCAAAATCCAAGGAGCCATTTCCGAACTTCGTAAAGCGATGGAAGGATCCGATGGCGAGGCGATCCGAACTGCCATGCAGAACCTGACAACTGTTTCTCACAAGCTCGCAGAAGAAATGTACAAAAAGGCTTCTGCTGAAAGCGCTACAGGAACGAGTGGCGGCGAGCGATCCGCTCCAGGAAACGGGAGCAGCACGGGTTCGGAAGAAAAAGTTGTCGATGCGGAATTTGAAGAGGTGGATAAAGAAAAGAAATCGTGATAACACCACGGCTGCAGTAGCATGTAATATGCTGCTGCAGCCAAGAGTATAAAAGTGACAACTACCATTTATCATTGGCATTCATGATGGCACAAACGGGTAAGCGTGATTATTACGAAATTCTCGGAGTTGACCGCAATGCGTCGGACGAGGAAATCAAGAAAGCCTTCCGCAGACTAGCTCGTCAATATCATCCTGATCTCCATTCCGATCCCCAGAAGAAGAAAGAAGCGGAAGAAAAGTTCAAGGAAGCCAACGAAGCCTACGAAGTCCTGAGCGACCCGGAACGACGCAAAAAGTACGATGTCTTCGGGCATGCTGAAGGTCCTCAAGGATTCGGACCGGAAGGATTCGATTTTGGCCGCGGCTTCGGAGATATTTTCGGGGATATTTTCGAGGATTTCTTCGGCGGAGGACGCAGTCGGTCACGAGCCGAGGCGGGATCGGATCTTCAATACAATCTCGAACTCTCGTTCGAAGAGGCCGTAACCGGCAAGGAAGCCAAACTGAAAATCCCACGATGGGAGAATTGCGATGCGTGCCGCGGGACCGGCGCACGATCGGAGCGGGGACTGAAAACCTGTTCAGCGTGTCGCGGGATGGGACAAATTCGACTTCAGCAGGGATTTTTCACGATTAACCGGCCTTGCGGTCAATGCCAAGGCAGCGGTCACATTATTGCCGATCCATGTCCGACTTGTCGTGGACGGAAACGCGTCTATCGCGAACGAACGCTTTCGGTCACAATTCCTGCAGGAATCGAGTCAGGCATGCGTTTGCGTTTGGCTCATGAAGGGGAACATGGGATTAATGGAGGACCACCAGGCGATCTCTATGTCGCCGTGACCGTCAAACCTCATCCGCTCTTTACTCGCAAGGGAAACGATTTACTGTACGACCTTCCGCTTCATTTTACTATCGCGGCATTAGGGGGAAAAGTCGAAGTCCCCACTCTCAAGGGCAAAACCATGGTGAAGATTCCGGAAGGCACTCAACATGATAGTATTCTTCGTCTCAAAGGCCTTGGCGTTCCCAGTCTCAAAACCAAGCAACCCGGTGATTTGTTGGTGCGGGTGAAAATTCAGATTCCCACAAAATTGACCCCTAGACAACGTGAGCTACTCACGGAACTCGCCAAAGAAAGCGGAGTCTGCCTGCAGAATGGCGGACACGGGGAAGGATTATTCGAGAAAGTGAAAAACTTCTTCGATTAGCCTGCTATTTCACAGGAGTTCCGCTCCTGCCTCCTCGACATCGTTGATTGCTGAGTATGCATGCCCGCTTTTTTCATTCATTCAAAAGATATTCACCATTCTATTATCACCATCCATACCCCGTCGCTCTTTCAACATCTCACGAGAAGCCTTCGTATCCGATTGGGCGAGACCATCTATTTCACGGATGAACAGCGACGGCGTTATCGTTCCCGCATCATTGACATAAGCCGAACCCGTTTAGAAGCAGAAGTTCTAGAGTCTCGCATCGGTCCACCTCCCCCTGCTTCGCCTCTCACACTGGCTCAAGCCATTCTCAAAGGGGAAAAAATGGCCTGGGTCGTTCAAAAGGCAACGGAACTCGGGGTAACCCGCATCAGTCCTCTGATTACCGAGCGAAGCCTGATTAAACTAAACGCTCACCAGGCCCAACGCTATCGTCAACGACTGATGCGTATTGCCTTGGAGGCTGCCCAACAAGCCGAGCGATGGGACATTCCTACCGTGGATACGCCTTGCCCTTTTGAACAGTTTGTTCGTGAGGCACATACTCCGGTGAAATTTTTGCTGGTTGAACGACACGCCGGCGAATCATTGCTCGCCACAGGATTGCTGGCCCCATCGGTGGGACCAGTGATGCTTGGTATCGGTCCTGAAGGAGGATGGAGCGACCGAGAACTGGCTTTGGCTCAAGCGGAAGGATTTTATTTTGCCAGTCTGGGAGAGCGTATTTTACGAGCCGAGACAGCCGCGCTTGCAGCCGTTTGTCTCGTCCAAAGCCGATTATCGAACTTGTGATAGGCTGCTGAAGAACGCCCTCTATTCGTAATTAGGCCTTAGGGCGCCGAGCCCGATGTCCCTGTAATTTGCACAATCGTACCATGGTCGCCAACTGCCCATCCACGCAGCGGCGCCGGAAAAGAAAGGCCATATAACGCATATGGGGCGACGGGTTCATGCGCCTGCCAGGTCAAACCGGCATCTGAAGAAGACAGTAATGTACCCCGCTCGCCAACGATCCAACCCACGCGATTCGAGGGGAAGACGATTTGTACGAGATCCGGAGGTTTAACACACGGCGCTCCGCAGGGAAGCGTTCGATCAATCCAGGAGCGTCCGCCATTGAGAGTATAAAACATTGCGCCTTGGGTTCCGATGACCCATCCAGTCATCGTGTCGTGAAAAGCAACGGAAAAGAATGTAGCGGGATTGTTGGGATGCTGTAACTGCCAATTCTCTCCGCCATCGTGGGTGACCAAAATGGTACCTAGTGCGCCAACTGCCCACCCTACGTGCGAATCGACAAAATGCGCATCAAATAAATCCGCTGTCGTTCCACTGGATTGATCCACCCAATTGAGTCCCCCGTCATGTGTATGGAGAATAGTTCCTCTGCCTCCAACAACCCAACCTTCCTTGGGATTCAAGAAAAAGATTCCATATAACGGAACATTCGTTCCGCTGATCTGCGGTCGCCAAGTTCGGCCAGCATCTCGAGTAGCGAGAATCGTGCCATTTTGCCCTACGATCCACCCATGAATTTCGTCGGTAAATGTCACGGCAGTAAGGATCACGTTAGTACGGCGCCGCACAGATGACCATGTCGTTCCCCCATCAGTCGTGTGCAGGATCGTGCCAGCTGCCCCGACTGCCCACCCTACTTCCTGAGTCGGGAAATGAATCCCGAGCAATGTCATGGGTGTCCCACTTTCTTGTGGAACGACATGAACAGAAAGCGGCTGAGCATGGCTGATGACCGTGCTTCCCAAGATGAGGAGCAGCCAGAGCCATCGCTGACCGTGATGAACACCGCGTGGAAATCGAGTAACCCGCTTCTGCATGATCTAATCCCGTCGCGGATTGGGAATCGTGTAATAATCCTGATCAGGAAGCCCTCGCTTGAGAATGGTGAACGGCCCTGCAACCACGCTGATCCACTTTTTGGGGGTGCAACATTGTCCATTTTCCAAGAGATCCCACGAACCCCGCTTGACCACGATTTCTCCCTCGCTCAGATCAGGCATAAACCCCTCCGGATTGCCATATCCAAACACATGGCGTCGCGGAACTCGTACCTTGATTTCCGTATCGCTCCAAGAGACCACGACCGCCGCCATGCCATTGATCAGGACTTCGGTGCGTGAGACGTCTTCTCCCAATCGATAGTTTTTCCATTCATGGCCCGCTTGGTGCAAGCTGAATCGAGTGGCTTCTGAAATTTTAATAAACTCGCCAAATCCCGATCCGGTAATCGTGACGATTTCGTCCAATCCCGCCTTCTTTGGAGAATACGAGTCGACGCGCGGCGTGACAACGGTAAACTCTCCCGCCACCAGCCGCACGACATCCTTTTTCGCACAGCACGACCCATCAGGTTGAGGAATCGTGGCCCCCCGTTTGATGACCACGGGTCCGCTTTTCGCACTAAACGGAACCCACACATCGATTTGAGAATCATTCCAACGATGGATAATGGCGGGAACACCGCCGATTTCAACCCCATTGGCCCCAGGATCAAAATCAAACGCATAGGCTGTGGAGCCGCTTTCCGAATAGACGCCAAAATGCTTGCCCCGGATTGTAACTAGGGTTCCGATCGGACCGCGTTTGGGCGTGAGCTCGATCACCTCGGGTGTTTGCACAGTGAACTCCCCGACTTGGCGACTGGTTCCATTCGCATGCAGCACGATCGGGCCGCTTCGCGCATTCAAGGGGACATGGACCACAATCGTACGATTGGACCACTGAGCAATTGTGGCCGGGACTCCACCGATCAGCACTCGTCCATCAGAAGGGCGGGTTGCACCAAAATCTTGGCCGGAAAGAATGATTTTGCTTCCTACCGGTCCTGCCGTCGGCTGAACATTCACCGGCGGCACGATCTCAATGGGAACCCGATTGCTGACGACATAATCAACCGGAGCACAACATGAACCATCGGGCAAAGGATCGGACGAGGCGAGTCGGACTTCGACTTCACCACTAGTCGCATTTGCTGGCACGGTCACTTCGATCTTATCGGGACGCCACTTTCTCACTTCGGCTCGAATGCCGGAAATCACTACTTGGTTGACTCCGAACATAGTATTGGGGTCCCGCGATCCAGCCGTGGGGCCGAAATGTTCTCCATAAATCGTCACGATGCCTCCTGCCTCTACTTCGGATGGTTCAATACGCGTGATTTTGACCTGTCGCACCGTAAAGGTTCCCACTTCATGGCGGGTCTTGCCATTCGAGACTATGACAGGTCCACTAGTCGCCTTCAGCGGCACTTTCACCATGATAAAATCCGGTTCCCATAACTGAATGAGAGCTGAGACACCATTAAATTCCACCCGATTTTCTTGTGTAGAGGTAAAAGGTCCAAACTCGCCTCCGCTGATGGTAACGGTTGTTCCGGGAGGACCTTCTTCCGGAAAGATTTCAGCTGAAGCCACGCCAACGAAACACAACAAGCTTAATAGCCCAGCCGTCCCTGATATTGCTCTCCTGATCATAAAACCACCTTTATCTCGACTTATACATCGACTTATATACCGACATACCGCTTCAAACTTAAGCGATTTAGAGGATGCGAATGCTTATCTTAAAATTGCATACCCTGTACCACATGGAGTTGGAACAGGTCAGGCAGGAGTATCACAGGGGTGAAACAGTCAGAACGCTTCGCTCAACCTCGATTGACTATATCAACCAAACTTTTTTGAAGTCAAATCAACTGTAACTGAGTTTACAAGACAAAACAGTCGAGAGTTTCGACCAATCTCTATCGTGGAAAGCGCTGAAAAGGCAGGACGCTTTCATCGTCCATGATCCAGGGATGTCATGACGTTCCCAGCACGATCTCGTACCTGAGGATTCACATCCTCAGCGGCTAGTTTGGCGAGTTCTGCTCGAGCGTCGACTACATGAAAGGCCTCGACCATCTCAATCGCCTGGATCCGCACCATCGGGTCCGGATCATGAATCAATGCCTGCCACAATGGCACCATGGCGGGGTCGTTGGCCTCGATAAACAATTGGATCGTCCGGCGAATGGCAAATGGCCGATAGAATTCCTGGGATGACATCATATAATGCTCAGACCGCTCTAGGGCACGATCATCAGGGTCCTGAATCTGGCGAAAAGCGGAAAGATGTCGTTCGACAGCCCATAACAATGCTTCGCGAAGGTTGAGCGATTTCAGGACAGAGCCAGCTAGAATATCGCCCAAGAAAAAATAGTATGGATTCGTCTCAAAGCGATGAACGGCATCCAAGTACGGAGGCGTGCCCGACACGCTGTTGGTCGAGGTTTCCATAACCTGAAAGTCCATCATCGGCTGTGACGGATGGATAAGGAATTGAAATCGGCAGGTGATGACGGTGCCGAAGGCATTGAACGCATATTCAGCCCCGCGTGTTTCTCGATACGTGACGGTCAGCAAGTGGTCATAAGGGGCAACGGCGTCTCGCAGCACCTTAAAACCGGCATTTATTAGCTTCTTCCGAATCGACCCTTCGATATCATAAATAATATGTCCGCGCTGCTTCCATGTCGAAGCCTCGATCTGCAACGCGACGGTACCGAGCGTTGCAGCATGGGAACGTTCGGCAGCCAGAGCGCAGTTTTCTCCCCGCTCCGGGTTCAGACTGAGCAACGTCATGGCTATGCCTATGGCTCGAATCACACACCCCCAAAAAGACGGACTTTGTTGTCGGCGATTCATTTTTTCAGTTCATCTCGTGAAGTTGCACAATCAGCTCCAATTCCACTGGCGCGTGCATGGGAAGTTCTGCCGCCCCAAGCGCCAAGCGCGCATGCCGCCCAGAATCTCCAAAGAGCTCGACTAGCAAATCTGAAGCACCGTTGACGACGGCCGGTTGCTCGACAAAGTCAGAGGCGGAAGCCACATAACCGGTCAACCGTACGATCCGTTTGACCCGATCAAGGGCGCCCGTATGCTGCTTGACAATCGCCAGGGCATTGAGGAGGGCTAAACGCGCTGACTCGTAACCCTCTTGAATCGTGAGCTCGCGACCCAGTTTTCCTTTCATCCGCAATTGCCCGTTGTCAAAAGGCAGCACACCGCTAATGAACAACAGATCGCCAACTTGACAGGCCGGCACATAATTCGCTACTGGCCGAGGCGGAGCAGGAAGGACGATATTCAATTGGCCAAGCCTATCTTCAACGGACATATGCGAGGCAATCTATGAGGCTTGGTTCATGGCCGCGCGTTGGTACCGTTCAACGGCGGCATTGTGCTCTGCCAGCGTCACGGAGAATTGATGGCTCCCGTCGTTGCGCGAAACAAAGTACACGTAGTCGGTTTCTTGAGGATACAACGCAGCCAGAATCGCGGCTTTTCCAGGATTGGCAATAGGTCCGGGAGGAAGCCCGATCACCCGATACGTGTTATACGGGCTTTCCAAGACCAGATCCTGTTTGCGGAGATTGCCGTCAAACTCTTTCAACGCATAAATTACCGTCGGATCGCTCTGTAGCGGCATGCGCCTGCGCAATCGATTGTGAAAGACCCCGGAAATCACGGGACGTTCTTCTGGCAAACTGGTTTCTTTTTCGATGATCGAAGCCAATGTCAGCACCTCGTGAACCGTCAATCCGATATCCCGTGCGCGCATTCGCAATTCCTCTGTAAACACTTTGTTGAATCGGCGGACGAACATGCGAACGATGTCATGGGGCGACATCCGTCGCGTCAAAAAATACGTATCGGGGAAGAGATACCCTTCCAATGAAGGCGCATTTGTAGGCACACCGATTCCTAGCGTGCGAATAAAAGAAGCATCCCGACAGACGCGAAGGAACTCATGACGGTTCGTCAAGCCATGTTCGTCAAGCAACTCCGCGATCTGCACCATGGTAAACCCTTCGGGAATGGTGACCGCATGTTGGAGCACGCGTCCTTCTACCAAGTACGAAAGCAGAGTAAGAGGCGACATATCACTATGTAGCCGATATTCCCCAGGAATAATTTTTCGATCCTGGCCGGTCATCCGAGCAACGATTTCGAATAAGGTAGGATGTTTAAGAAGGCCTTGCGAGGACAGCACAGAGATAACATCGTGCAAGGAAGATCCAGGTGCAATCTCCACAATTTTGGAATCGGTCGAATCCCCCGGGGCGGTCAAAAACTGAAGCCCCCCGATTATCCCAATGGCTAGCACCAGACCTCCGATCCCTAGCGCGCGTCTCCAACTCGTCATACAGCACCGGCCTTCGCTACCGAGGCTGAGCAACATCAAGATCGTTCCTAAGCATTGCGCTTTGCCGAAGAAACAATCAGGCGAAAAGAGAACAGCCTCACAATTTTTGTGCAGTTAATTTTTCTTCTACAAAGTCGAAAGCCTTGGCCAATGCCGCATCTAATCGTTCAGGACGATGGCCGCCAGCTTGAGCCATCTCCGGTCGCCCGCCTCCGGAGCCTCCTACTTCTTCAGCAATAGACTTGGCCAACTCATTAGCTTTGATTCTCGACGAAAGGTCTTTGCTGACGATGACCAAGAGAAAGACTTTGTCCTCTTTCGTCGATCCTAGCACCAAAACGCCGGATCGCAGTTTCGTGCGCAATTTATCCGAAAGCGACCGTAGTTCCGGCATGGCCAATCCGTCGATTCGATAGGTCTGAACCTGGATGCCATCGATAATGCGCACATGGACGCGTCCGTCTTCCGTTCCTAGACTCGCCAACTTGAGTTTGAGCTGTTCCACCTCGCGTTCACGTTCTTTGAGCATGGCCAGCAATTTTTGGGCCTTGCCTATTGCTTCGGATGGGCTTGTTTTAAGCAAGTCTGCCAATTCACGGAGCTGTGCCTCAGCCTGCCGCGATCGATCAAGCGCTTGCAACCCTGCAACGGCCTCAAGGCGCCGAACACCTGCCGCCACTCCACTTTCGGATACAATACGCACGACGCCAATATCTCCTGTCCGTCGGCAATGGGTTCCTCCGCATAACTCTTTACTAAACGCCCCGATTTCCACCACACGGACGCGATCGGCGTACTTATCTCCAAAAAACGCTAACGCGCCAGCGTCGATAGCCTCTTGCAATTCCATCACATCGGTGCGCACCGGTGTATTGGCCTGAATTTGTTCGTTCACCAAGTCTTCAACTTCTTGCAATTCTTTATCGGACAAGGGCTTAAAATGAGCAAAATCGAAACGCAATCGGTGAGGAGCTACCAGAGACCCATATTGCTTGACGTGGGGTCCCAACAACTCTCGCAAAGCCGCATGCACAAGGTGGGTAGCCGTATGATGCCGGGCGGCATCTTGTCGAGTCACCACATTGACTTTCGCCAAGACCGCGTCGCCTACCCGGATCACACCAGATGAGACTCGTCCTTTGTGTAAAAAAATTCCAGACGCAAGCTTCTGGGTGTCTCGGATCTCGATCTGCCCGGCCGGTCCTATCAGAAGGCCTTGATCCCCAACTTGGCCTCCTCCTTCTGGATAAAACGGAGTGACGTCCAATACCACATCCAGCTCTTCGCCTTTGTGCGCTTCCGACACCATGCGTTCGTTTTGCACCAACGCCTTGACCATTCCTTCTGCTTCGTAACGATCATACCCAACAAATTGGGTCGGCAAGACAAGCTCGTCTAATTGGGTGACAGGAGAAGCCTTCGTCACAATCGTAAAAGACGAGGCTTTTCTCGCCCGTTCCCGTTGCATTTCCAACGCCTGCCGATAGCCTTCATAATCGATCGTCAAGCCGGCTTCCTTTGCCGCATCTTCTATTAAATCCAAAGGAAACCCATAGGTATCGTACAACCTGAAAACCTCTCCTCCGTCGAGAACGGCTTTCCCGCTGTCCTTCGTTTGCATAATCAATGCAGTCAACAAGGGAAGACCCTGGTCCAACGTATCGAGGAATCGATCCTCCTCCCTGTGCACAACCTCAGCGATCACTTGGGCCGTTTGTACAAGTTCAGGATACACTGTTCCCATCTGTTCGACGACCACCGAGGTCAAATCGAATAAAAATGGCTCAACGATGTTCAACAATCGACCATGCCGGGAAGCCCGCCTGATAATCCGGCGCAGGACGTATCCTCGCCCTTCGTTGGACGGGAGAATTCCATCTGCGATCAAAAAGGCCATGGCGCGGAGGTGATCAGCAATCACCCGCATCGACCGGTCGGCGTCAGATGAGCGCCCATAAACATGTCCGGATCGTGTACCAATGGCACTCAACAATGGCGCGAAGAGATCGGTGTCATAGTTGGACAACACACCTTGGACGACCGCGGTCAGCCGCTCGAGCCCCATTCCCGTATCGATGCTGGGTTTCGGCAAGGGTCGGAGCAGTCCAGAGGCATCCCGGTCATATTGCATGAAAACCAAATTCCATATTTCCAAATATCGATCGCACTCGCACCCCACTGCACACGTCGCTTTTCCACAGCCGGCGGCCGGTCCTTGATCCAGAATAATCTCCGAGCACGGCCCGCAAGGGCCGGTATCGCCCATTTGCCAAAAATTATCTTTCTCGCCCAATCGCACAATACGTGCAGTTGGCAGGTGGATGTGCTTGTGCCACAGATCGTACGCCTCGTCGTCGTCTCGAAACACCGTCACCCATAGCCGTTCAGCCGGTAATTGGGCGACCTGGGTAAGATATTCCCATCCAAAGGCAATCGCTTCGGCCTTAAAGTAATCGCCAAAAGAAAAGTTCCCGAGCATTTCAAAAAAGGTGTGATGTCGATTGGTGTACCCGACATTTTCGAGATCGTTATGTTTTCCCCCGGCTCTCAGGCATTTTTGCACAGAGACCGCGCGAGAATACGGACGAACTTCTTCCCCGAGAAAGACTCGTTTAAATTGGTTCATCCCTGCGTTGGTAAAGAGCAGCGTGGGATCGGCCTGAGGGATGAGAGGAGAACTCGGGACGTGAGTATGCCCGTGCTTAACAAAATACTCGACGAACGATTGGCGAAGTTCGGATGCACGAAAGGCCATAGACTTACAGACTCACGGGCAGTAAAAAAAGATCGATTTGGATCTTCAGTCCTTTGAGACCGCGCACACGAAGACTGCTCAACGCTCGGCACCTTAGGCTCGACTTCCAGCCGATTTTTTGCTTTCGCTAGGAGGTTGGGCTTCTTGCGCTGTTCGTTTGGTCAACACCGTTGGCGCGAGACCCGCAACTTCGCGAATACGTGCCTCAATCTCTTGAGCCACCTGAGGATTGGCCTTTAAAAAGGCCTTGACAGCTTCTCGTCCTTGCCCCAACCGCTCGTTGCCGTAGGAATACCAAGCACCCGATTTCTCAATGATCCGGCGATCCACTCCAACGTCGATCAACTCACCGACCTTTGAAATCCCTTCATCGAACATAATATCGAATTCAGCTTGCTTGAACGGCGGGGCCACCTTGTTCTTCACAACCTTGACCCGCACCCGACTGCCCGTCACCTCTTGTCCATCCTTGATGGACTCGATTCGGCGAATGTCCAAGCGAACGGAGGAATAAAATTTCAACGCGTTTCCTCCCGTGGTAGTTTCCGGATTTCCGAACATCACACCCAATTTCATTCGAATTTGATTGACAAAAATGACCGTCCCCAGTGATTTAGAAATTGCACCGGTCAATTTTCGCAATGCTTGCGACATCAATCGGGCTTGCAGCCCCATATGCGCATCGCCCATCTCGCCTTCGATTTCCGCTCGCGGCACGAGCGCGGCAACCGAATCGACGACAATGACATCCACAGCACCGCTCCGGACCAACGTTTCCGCAATTTCCAGGGCCTGCTCACCCGTGTCGGGTTGGGCCACGAGGAGATCATCGGTATTGACGCCCAATTTTCTTGCATATCCGAGATCCAAGGCATGCTCGGCATCGATAAACGCAGCCGTTCCTCCGGCTTGTTGAGCCTGAGCAATGATATGCAAGCATAAGGTGGTTTTCCCAGATGACTCAGGCCCATAGACTTCTACGACACGGCCGCGCGGAACGCCGCCAATACCCAAGGCCAAATCCAAACTCAGAGACCCCGTCGAGATGACTTGCACATCCGACGCCACCTCCGCGCCACCCAATTTCATAATGGCCCCCTTCCCATACTGTTTTTCGATTTGGGAGAGGGCGAGTTCTAGTGCGCGTTTTTTACCGTCTTTTTCTGTCATTCGATCATTCATGTGAGACATCCTAGCTTGTATGAGTACTCAATCGCTGTCGATGATTCTTCATCTTACCGAACATCCCCTAGCAGGTAAATGGCCGAAGCCAAGCAATCCATAGAAATTCCAAAGAAAAATGGATGCCATGTTTCAGGAGCTTATGTGCCCTGAAGCGCAATATCCCAGAGTCGATGATACTCAGCCCCTGTAGGGCGCAATTCGCTCTGAAATAGACAGAGTCGGTCGACTTGGAGTTCGCCAAAACGAGGCGCGTTGTGGATCCATGCTACTTTTTCCAGAGTGGCTCCAATTTCGCGGATTTCGCGATGGCGTCCTTTGATCCGCGCGAGGGTCAAATGCGCGCGAAACGGTTTCGATTCACGGGGATAGCCCAACGGCTCCAGTGCTTGCTCAACCAGCGAGACCAATGTCTCTAACCGCCCCGTCTCGCCTGTGATGCCCGCCCAGAGTGATCGAGGTGCCGTCAAAGCTGGAAAGGCGCCAATACCTTCGACGGTGACAGAGAACGGCGGCAATGGACTGATCACGCTTGTTAATGTTTCTCGAATCGCTTCTATATCGGTTTCTGGAATATATCCCAAAAATTTGATGGTTAGATGAAGTGACTTTGGATTGACCCACTGGAGGGTCGGAAGGATACGGCGACACTCTTCTTGAAAACGAGCGAGCGCCGCGCGAAGCGTCGGATCCAAATCAATCGCCAAGAAAGCACGGATAGACATACCGCCGTTCCTGTAACTCATGAATCAAGACAGCAGGTACCGACGTAAGTGATCCAACGCCCCCTGTGACGCTCGAAGTTTTACGGTTTGTCGATCTCCAGAGAAGCGAAACTCACGAATGACACACCCTCGGATTCCGTCGACTCCCACAAACACTAACCCCACAGGTTTCTTGCTCGAACCTCCTCCGGGACCCGCTATGCCAGTAACGCTGAGTCCCACATCCGATCGGCTTCGCTCACGAATCCCTTTGGCCATCGCTTCCGCCACTTGTGCACTCACCGCTCCATACTGCTTAAGAAGCTGGTCGCTGACTCCCAACAACTCGCATTTGGCTCGATTACTGTAAGTTACGAGCACCCGATCCACATACCGAGAGCTTCCCGGAACATCTGTCAACCGATGGCCGATCAGCCCTCCTGTGCAGGATTCCGCGACGGCCAAGGTCAAGGATCGCGACACCAGTTCCAGACCAACAACTTCCTCCATAGTGCGAGAGCCTTCGGCATAAATAGCATCACCAAGACGTGACCGGACAGCCCTCACTACTCTTTCCATAGGCCCGTCTTCGTTTTTTGCCTTTTGGGCTGCAGATCCTGAAGACCGCCCACGATGCCCACGTATCTCATGGTCGGCGCTCCATCGCGTCAGCAGGACAGATACGCCTAATGGGGATGGCAAGAACGCAAATCGGATGTCGGGCGATTGGGCGATTACATCGTGAAGGCATTCTTGGATATCCAACTCGGGTAATCCAAACGTATGAAAAGCATGGCGCTCTAACACTTCTGTATTCTTATACCGGGCTCGTAGAAGAGGGGCGACGCGTTCTTCAAACATCATCCGCGCTTCTCGTGGGACCCCAGGAAGCACGATCAACAGTCGTCCCTTCCACGTCATGACAAAGCCGGGAGCCGAACCGGCTGGATTCTCCAAAACTCTGGCTCCTTGGGGCACCTGCGCTTGTCGGAATACCGCAGCGGTCAAGGGACGAGACGGCAATCCATACCGCGCAGCTAAAACCTCGACGAGATGCGGACGTTTTCGCAACGGACAGCCAGTGACACGGGCCACAGCCTCTCGAGTACAGTCATCGATGGTTGAGCCCAATCCTCCAGTCACCACAATGACTTCGGCATAGCGCACAGCTGCGCGTAACGCTTCGGTGATCTCCGGAAGGCTATCTCCCACCACCATTTTCCACCGAACTCGAATGCCACACGTCGCAAGGCCTTCAGCTAAAAACAGGGAATTCGTCTCAGGATAGCCATCGAGCAGCAATTCCGAGCCGATAGCAATGATCCCTCCAGCCACGGCGAGAGAATCCTCGGTGGCGCATGGACGGCGAACTCCGGACGACGACGATGCTTTTGAAGTCATGACCATGTATTTCTCAAGGAAATTGACTGAAATCGACTTCAAACCGCATCTCACCCCCACTTCCAGGGAACACGGAGATGATCGTCAACGCCAAGGGATCAAACGAGTCATATGCAAACGACGCGACCACCGTAGCACGATAGGCTGGAGATTGAGGCCAGACCCGTGTCTTGTGTGCCCAAGCATCAGACCGTACTCTGACGGGCTTAATCACCCGATTGCCCTGTGTGAGGAGCACATAACTGTTTTGGGCAAATCGCGGAGAATCGCCAAAGAGGGTTATGCTGATTTGGAGCGTCGGCTGGGAGAGCATTTGTTGGAGCTCCTGGGTCGACGGCTTTGCCGACCGAAGCGCAAAATGGGCGGTCATGACGGTAATCGTACTGAGCTTCGTCAGCAACATGCCAGACGGCTCCAACTCCTGAGAGGAGCCAAAGCGTTGGTAGAGTTGATTGGGAGAGATTTTGTTCTTTGCCGCTGCTAGCCCCCGGCCTACCGCTTCGCCAACTTGTTGCCGAGTCGGATGAACCACCACTGCACGAATGTCCTGCACACCTCCGTCGAGAACCGTCAGCAGCATGGCGACCAGCACCATGCCGCCATACCGGTGAAGTCGATTCATAACAATCCCATCACAAGCCTCTATGGGTTCACAGCCGTAGCTTTCCACTAACGGAGGCCTTGCCCGGTACCCATGAATCGCGACCGGGATTTGACAGTTACGCTGTTTGGTGCGATCGCATCGTTCTCGCGCATCGAGAAGCAGGAAATACCGAAGCCTCAAACACTGCCGATAACAAATCCTTTGTTTCCTGTCAAACAATTATAGAGCAACATATGAGTCTGTCCCCCTCATGACCTTTTTGCGAGAGAACCCGAACATCCGAGACACTCGATTCCACCCTTGTGCAGTCCGCCGTTCTGGCTTTTACCTCACCGTAATCGTTGAAGCTTTTGATCTCGTTCGTTGACAAATTTAGCAGGTAGGTGCTAGATACCGTGTGCGTCATCTCCAGCCCCACGGCTCGGCTGCTGAAGCGCTGGGAGCTGCGCCTATCAAGAAGGAGGAACTCTTATGGCTACAACCGAGGAGACGCCTAAACGTCAATTCGTCAATTTTAGTTTTTATAAAGTTGATCCTCTCTGGCGTCGTCTTCCCAAAGAAGTTCGGGATACAGGAAAACAAGAATTTATCCGTGCTGTCGAAGAATACGCTGGAAAGGTCATTGTGGTGCCCTATACTACGGTCGGCATTCGTGGAGACTGCGATTTCATGCTCTGGCGCATCAGTGAGGAAATTGAACTTTTCCAAGAAATGTCCACCAAAATTCTGGGGACCGGCTTAGGGCAATACCTGACCACTCCCTATTCGTATCTCTCCATGACGAAACGATCAATCTATGTCGATCATCATGTTCACGAAGGCCAAGATAGCCGTCGGCTGAGAATTACCCCGGGACGCGCCAAATATATTTTCGTATATCCCTTTGAAAAAACCCGAGAGTGGTATCTTCTGACCAAAGCCGCCCGCCAAGGGATGATGGACGAACACATTGAAATCGGACATCGCTATCCCTCGGTCAAACTCAACACCACCTATTCCTTCGGGCTGGACGATCAGGAATTTGTCGTCGCGTTCGAGACGGACTCGCCTCAAGATTTCCTGGATTTGGTCATGGAATTGCGCGAGGCTGAGGGCAGTCGGTATACGAAACGGGACACACCCATTTTTACCTGCATCATGAAAAGCTTAAAGGAAGTGGTGGACACGTTAGGCGGGTAAGTTCCTTTTGTTTGTTCATCGCGCACGCTCGCGCTTTTCTATCAGCCACACCCGCTAGTGTTCACCACGCGCAATGAAGGTGGGGGCTTCTTTTTTGAAGACGCCACAAGGCGCGGCCTTCCTTTCCGCACTATGCCCGGGGCTTGGTCTTTTTATCCGCGGGTATTCAGCCCAAGCATGGAGCACCCTGCTCTTGGGATTGCCGCTCGTAAGCCTCGCCGTCATCCTTGGACAATCGCACGGCATCGAGACGGGTATTTTTTTCGGGATTCTCGTTGTTCTTCCTTGGTGGGTTTTTCAAGTTTTCCATTCCTCGCTCGCTCACCCGAACGGGCTTCGCGCCACGTGGCACCTCGTTTGGGAACGAGGTCTCGACATTCGATATCTCGGCGGACTGTTTATCCTGTCCGCTCTCATGGATCTCTCTATCATCGTGGCGAATCCTTCCTATAATCTCCACGTGTTTTGTGCCCGGCCGACCGGTGTGCTCGGACTCTTCGTGAAAGCTCAATCCCCGACTTTCCATATGTTGATCGGCTATGGTTTTCTCCGACAAGCCCGATGGGGGCTCTTGATCTATCTTCTCTACGCCAGTTATGGGTTTCTGAATGCCATGACGAATTTTGCTTGCGAAGGGTATGGGCGCATTCGAACGATCTTCCTTCTGACATTAGCAACCTTTACCATCTATATTTGGTCTCGTCGGCGGAGTTTTCGCTCGGCATCACCAGAACCACGGAGCTTTTGACACTTCCAAGAAAAGTGTGATATCAAAATTCGCGGACCGTCATAGGAGCGAGTCTTATGGCTATGGAAGAAGAGAAAGATATCCTCTACGTGCTACGTCATAAAGATGGTGCTGTCAGTTTATACATCGATGAAGAATGGGCCATCGAACGCGGCGTCGATCCTTCACAATTGGTCACCGTTGAAATCCCCCGAGAACTCTATGCTCAAGGCACCGTTCAGCAACTACGGGAATATGTCGCATCGTATCTCGAATCCTTAGATGAACAAGCCGACGAATCCGCCACCTGAGGAGCCAGCTCTGTATGCCTGCGCAGTCGCCGTCATCTCAACAGACCGTCCCCTCGGCGTTAACCTACGAGCTGATTTCATCGGCGATCGACCAGTTATCGATTCAGCATCGGACCATGCTCCATCTCTTGTTATTACAGTACTTCGATGTCTCTCAAGAAGAAATCGAGTATATGGCCGCCGATCAGCCTGACAGCCGATTTCTGGCCGGGAATCAACCTGCGACCAAACGACTGACAAAAGAGGCCATTCAACATGTTACGGACCGTGTCGGCCAATATCGGTTGTTTCTGCGTCAAAAGCGTGAGCGCCCGGCATTGCAAATTACCTGTCTCCAGCGGCAAATTTCGAGAACCGATATGATCCTTGCCGTGATCGAACGCTTGCTGACTTCTCGATTCTCGGTGGAGCCCTCGCGCCTTGAAGCCTGTAAACAGCAAGCATTTTCCGTGCTGGTCAAACAAGAACGCCGTAAACTGGATGCCGCATGGAAACAACACGAGCTGTCGGAGGACGAATACAAAATCCGGCGGCTTCTCTTGGAATACCAAATCTTTGTTCGGAAGCGTCGGCAATATACCCGCCGATTGACCGTCGCCAAGCAAGAGTTCCAGTTTGCCAGCACCACACCGTTAAAAGATCACGAGATCGCTCACATTTGGGGCATTCCCCTTGGCAGTCTTGCATCGAGAAAAGTCAAGGCCCTCGAACACTATCTCACCAAAATTCAAGAGATGCTCGAGCAGGCATCGCCTACTGCAAATCAGAATCCCGTTTCAACCCATCGTCCCAATTATTGGCAAGACACATTTCTCGTGCTCAGCCGCCGCCCCATTGAACGCTCCATCGTTTCTTATGACGGATTGGAACGCACCGAGGAAAACCTTATGCTCAAATTGCGCGCATTCGCCGAAGGAACGATGGCAGAGGAAGAGGATTCCAAATTTTGGACGACCATTACAAAAATTCAGGACAGCGAACACTCAGGGATGTGGGCCTCGCACAGCCGATCGATCTTTGCCCTCCAGCGTCTGATAGCGATCCACAACGACCTTGACTCTTCGGAAGACGCGATCGAAGAAGAAATCATCGCTCGTATCGATCCGCAACGTTTGGACGAGCCCGTTCCCGGCCACACCATCGAACGTCCGCAAGAATTAAGCGAAGAAGCGTTGG
>RFGF01000116.1 GCA_003695915.1 Nitrospirota bacterium | reverse complement strand
GAGGTCCCGCGGTCGTTTGCCGATATCGTCATCTCGAATATATTCTTCGACGATGTTCGCTTTTCCCCCCGCCGTTAGCAAATCCTCCAAATAATCGGCCAGATGATGGTGCTCGACCGCCGCGGCCAGCATATAGCCCCCATATGTCGATGGCGCAATGATCATATTGGCGCCACCTTGTTTGAACAGTTTGATATTTTCTTCTTCTTTGGCGCTGACGATGACGCGACACTGCGGATTCACGTGCCGAACCGTCAACAGAATCAAGGCATTCGTGTCGTCCCGGCCCGCCGTGATGATGACGGATTTTGCAGCCTGGATGAATGCGGCGTCCTTGAGCAAGGCTTCCTGTGTGGCATCGCCGCGCAAGGCTGCCACACCCAGTTCCACCGCGGCACGGACCCGGTCATCCAACGGATCGATGACGAGAATATGATCCGGATGAACTCCTCTGGCCAGGAGTTCCTTGACAGCGGAATGCCCGGTATGACCGAATCCGCACACGATGACGTGCTGATCGAGACTCGTTTGGAGTTTTGCCATACGAAAGACCTCGCTGAATTGTCGGAGTGCCAGTTGGTAGGCGGTCCCTAAAAAAATCACCCAGATGAAAATCCGGACCGGCGTAATCACCAGTGCATCGAGGAGTCGGGCCCGCGTCGTGACCGGGACGATATCGCCATAGCCTACGGTCGTAATGGTCACCATCGTAAAATACACCACATCCGTAAACGAAATCGATCCATCGGCTTGGTCTTTCAGTCCCTCCCGATCGACCCACAGCATGCCGACCAACAGTATCAACAAGCCCCCCACAAAGCCGGCCCGAAGCAGCAAGGCGCGTCCCGGCGTCAAATCGGCCGGCAAGAAAATGACCCGTCGCCAAAACAGTCCTGCAGACCGCCGCTGTGACCGTGCTTGGAAAAGAGGGGGTTGTCCGTGTGGCTGTTCCAACAGATCGCTGCTCGCTTTCTTCCCTACAATGGCCAAACCCACAGCAACATCGGCACCGCAACGAAGACAATCAAGCATTCGAGGGGCAGGCCCATTCGCCAATAGTCACCAAAACGATACCCACCGTGTCCCATGATCAGCAAATTGTTCTGATGGCCAATCGGCGTCAAAAACGCACAAGATGCCCCGATGGCCACGGCCATCAAAAACGGATCCGTATTGACGCCCAAATAATGGGCCAAGGTCCACCCGAACGCTGCCATCACGACCGCAGTCGCAGTATTGTTCAAGACATCGGACATCATCATGGTGATGATCATGAGCAAAGCCAACCAGACCGGCGGCAGTCACCCGGCATCCATGGGCAAGATATGTTCGATCAGGAAGCCTGTCGTCCCTGTCTCGTCCAGAGCACGGCCCAGCGGAATCAATGCCGCCACCAGCACCACGATGGGCCAGTCGATGACCTCGTACACATCGCGAGCGGGGACGATCTCGAGAGCCACCAGCAATACGGCTGCGGCCACCAGCGCGATCGGCAACGGCAGCACACCGAGCGTTGCACACCCGATCGCCAGCCCGAAGATTCCGATCGTGACCATGGCCCAATGTCGTTTGCCAATCTGCAGATGCCGTCCAGCCAACGGAAGAAATCCGAACCGCGCAATGACTTCGGCCAACCGCTCCTGCTCCCCCTGAAGCAGCAAGACATCGCCGGCACGAAAGCGAAAGGCCTTCAGCCGTCCTCGATAAGGCCGACCCTGACGGGATACGGCCAGCAGCGTGACTCCGTAACGAGAACGAAGCTTGAGCGCCATCGAGGTTCGGCCGATCACGAGGGATTGCCCAGGGGGCACGACTACTTCCATGAGGCTCTCCTCTCCCAAAGAGCGTTCGGACGGTTCACGAGGCGCCGGCTGGCTGGGGAGTTCCAGATTCAGAGCCGAGATGAATTTATCGATTCCCTTCGGATCGGATTCCAGAATCAGGATATCGCCAGGCTGAATGCGCTCGCGCCAGGCCGCGCCCATCATCGACTGATTGCCCCGGATCAAGCCCGCAATCAAGACATCAGAGGATTCTGTCGCCGTCTCGAGTTCACTGAGCGTTTTCCCTATAGCCTTGGATTCCGGTGGCACGTGCACTTCTGTCACATACGCCCCGATTTGAAACAGTTCCTGCGTAGGCATGTGCTTGCGCCGTGCCTCTGGAATGAGACGCCACCCGATCAAGGCGACAAACGTAATGCCTGCTAGAGCCACAGTCGCGCCGACCGGCGTGAAATCAAACATGCGAAACGGTGCTCCCACCACTTCTTCGCGATACGCGGCCACGATGATGTTCGGCGGGGGCCGATCAATGTCATCATCCCACCCAGCATGGTGCCGAACGCCATGGGCATCAGTACCAATGCCGGAGATCGCTCGGCTTCCGCACAGGAGTGCACGGCCACGGGCAGGAGAATGGCCAAAGCTCCCACATTGTTCATCACGCTGGACAGCACGGCCCCGATTCCCGTCAAGACGAGGACATGTATCGTCGGCCGGGAGACGGACCGTTTGACCACGCCGGCAACCAGATCCACGACCCCGGTATTGGTCAGGGCCTTGCTGACGATCAAAACGGCCGCAACGGTAATGGTCGCCGGATGACCGAATCCGGCAAAAGCGTCGTGTGGGCTGACGACACCGCCTATCACGGCCAGAATTAGGCCTCCCACAGATACCAGATCGTACCGCCAGCGCTCCCAAAGGAAACATCCCAACAGCGCCAAGAGTAAACTCAGAAGAAAGAATTGTTCGTACATGAGAATGGCATAAGATGCGGACGAGGTTGTCGCAGATCCGTGAACGCTGCTGGTGAGCCGGCTCAAGGTTTGTGGCGCCAGGCTCACCTTCCTGACCGATTGCAAAAGTTCCTGAAAGTGTAGGCGGTCTAGGTCATAGGAGCAACCGGCGAGTCTTCGGTTCCGGATTGTATCGGCATCAATCCCCCGCCGAACGGTGATGCCGTTCGAACGTACTCTGACAGACCTTGTTGATCAGAAGCCAGTCATCCAGTACGATGCGCGCGTATGCGGAGGGTATCTGTCGGTCCTTAGATTGTCATCAAAACGAGGCTCGACACCGTGTTCCTCACTGCTCTGAAAGGGATCATGTCCATAGCTCGAACATCTCCAAGCTCCGACGCCTTTGCGGAAACATTGTGTCTATGACCGATTTCTCAAACGCATTCCCGAGGCGTTGTCAAGAACAATCAGCGAGAGCGGAGGCAGATCATGGATTATGTACATCTGGGTCGTTCCGGACTTCAGGTGAGTCGCCTGTGTTTGGGCACCATGAACTTCGGTCCCCACACGACGGAAGCCGATAGCTTCGCCATTATGGACCGAGCCCTCGATCTGGGCATCAATTTTTTCGATACCGCCAATGTGTATGGCGGCTCATTCGGCGAAGGGGTAACCGAACAGATCATCGGGCGCTGGTGGACCCAAGGCGGCGGGCGCCGGGAGCGTGTGGTGCTGGCAACTAAAGTTTATGGACGCATGGGGAACTGGCCCAATCAATCGCGCCTGTCCGCCTTGCACATCAAACGCGCCTGTGAGGACAGTTTACGCCGGCTCCGCACGGACTATATCGATCTTTATCAAATGCACCATGTCGATCGTGAGACCCCGTGGGAGGAAATGTGGCAGGCCATGGAACAGCTCTACCGGGAAGGTAAAATTCTGTATGTCGGAAGCAGCAATTTTGCTGGCTGGCATCTGGTTCAGGCGCAAGAGACGGCGCGGAGCCGCCATTTTTTCGGCTTGGTCTCGGAGCAAAGCCTCTACAATCTATGCGAACGCACGGTCGAACTGGAAGTCATTCCTGCCTGTCAGGCCTATGGCATCGGGCTGCTTCCCTGGAGTCCGCTGGACCGGGGGCTGCTCGCCGGTATGCCGCGATCTGGTGTGCAAGGCCGCCGAGCCGACCGGGAACTGCGGGACAAAGCAGACCGGCTTCGCCCACGTCTCGAAGGCTACGAGAACCTGTGCCGTAGCCTCGGGGAGGAACCAGCCATTGTGGCCATTGCCTGGCTTCTTCATCAACCGGGCGTCACCGCGCCGATCATTGGTCCTCGCACCATGGAACAATTGAACATGCTCGTACGTACACTCGATCTCACCTTGTCCGAAGACATCCTCACTCGATTGGAGGAAATCTTTCCCGGCCCTGGGGGACCGGCTCCGGAAGCCTATGCTTGGTAGGATCGTTCGCGACCAAAGCCGGAAACTTTTGAGATGGCACTAATCTTCCTGCTGACTCACGCCATCCTTGGATTATCTCTATGGCGTTTGCCTTACATCACTGATCGCCTGGGCAGACTCGCTGCACAGACGCTCCCCCGTCATTGGTGTTCAACGTTTCGCTAAAAAGTCGTTGCCTTTTTTAGGCATTTATGATCCCATGGGTTCAGTTCATGGGAACTGGATGTCAGTCATTCATCATCGACCGGGATCGAGAGACTGCATTCCAAGCCATCTCAACCTATTGCCAGGAGGCTGCCTCATGTCCCCACACCGAATTGTCTTAGGATACCTGCCACATTCGACGCGCCTGATCCTGTTGCTCTTCGGCCTCCTGTTCAGCACCGGCTGCGCGGAATATCAGGTCACCATCCCCGATTCGCACGTCGAGGACATCAATTATCGAGGCGGGACCATGAAAGCCTTGTTCTGGGGAAAGTGGAACGATCCCGAAGTCTTAGCGGCCGATTGTGCCACCGAAGGCATCAACGATGTCGTCGTGAAACGAACGTATCTCCACGATCTCATCAGCGTCTTCACGTTCGGGATCGTGATGCCCATCGAAGTGACCTTCCGCTGCGAATCGGGAGGCCTGATCGAAGGCGACGAGAGCGATTTTGATATTCCTGATCGGACACCATGACTTCCGGGCCTTAGAATCTCCCTATTGGAATCGTATGATCTTGAAGCCGGTCAACAAGGAGAATCCTCATGCCTCAACCACGCGCCACATTCATTCAACAAGATAAATGGATCGGAAGACATCGATCCTATACGCAACCCATCGAAGGCTATCATAAATTCGCCGTTTATCAACCACCCAAGGGAAAGCGGTTGCTCGAATACAATCGAATGACCAAGGAGTTGCAGGGACTCATCAAGCGCGCCTTGGATAACGGCAAAACACTGCGCGCGATCGGGAGTTCGTGGTCGCTCAGCAAAGTGGGGATGACCGATCATGAACTCATCAACACGAAAAACCTGAGCATCGTGCTTCCGGTGCCCCCAAATCTCATGGCTCCAGAGTACACGGGCGATCGCGAGAAACTCCGTTTTCTCGAAACCGGAGCGGAAATCGTCACGATTAACCGCTTGCTGTTCCAACATCGGCTGTCCTTGAAAGCCTCGGGCTCCAATGACGGACAAACGCTCGCCGGCGTGATCTCGACCAACACGCACGGCTCGGCATTCAAGTTCGGATCGACCCAGGACTTTGTCGTGGGTCTTCACCTCATCACGGGACCGCGATCGCATGTGTATCTCCAGCGCGATTCCTATCGGGTCGTCAACGAGAAATTTGCCCAAAAGCTGGGAGCCAAACTGATCAATGACGACACCCTGTTCAACGCCGCCCTGGTGAGCTTCGGTTCGTTCGGCATCATTCACGGAACGATGATCGAGGCGCGGGATCTCTTTCTCCTCCATGCATCGCGGAGGTTTCAACCGTTCGATGCCGCCATAGAACAAGCCATCTCCGCACTCGATTTCTCCGGATATACCGCCTATTTCAAAAAACTGGAACGAGAGGCCACGAAACGCAACGGATTCCCGGTCACCTGTAATGCGAACACGCTGTATCATTTCCAAGTCACCGTGAACCCGAACGAAGCGGAACATGGCCATCGCCCCACGGACGCGGCTGTCTATTTCATGTTCGAAGGGAAATACCGGGAGGATTACGAGCCCCCGCCCTGGGATCAAGGCGCTGCAGGCCCGGGGGCATCCGGTCTGGAACTGCTGGGGGAACTCTTCGAACTCGCGCCTGGCGTCTTCAAGCCTTTCGTCAAGAAGACCATCAACGAATCGGTCCGCAACCTGTTTCAATACGACATCACGGGAACATTCTTGGATCTGTTTCGAGGGGAAAAAACGCGTGGGAAGGTTTTTGCATCCGGCATCGGCCTCGAGTTATCGAACGCCTTGCCCGTCCTCGATCTCGCGCTCCGGACCTACGAACAGTTCGGCACCATCATGCCCATTCTCATTACGCTGCGTTTTGTGAAAGCCACCGATGCTTTGCTGGGATTTACCAAGTTCGCCCCAGTCACGTGTGTCCTGGAAATCGACGGGATCAATACCGCCAACACACGTCGATACGCCAATCAAGTCTGGAACAATATCGAAGCCGCCGGGATCCCTTTCACCATGCACTGGGGAAAATTCAACACCCACTTGAACAAAAGTCGCGTTCGCAACGTGTATGGCATGCGAGCCGATGCGTGGATTCACAGTCGCGAACGGCTTCTCAAACCCGATGTGCGACAGGTCTTCACCAACGCGTTTCTGAAACGTGTAGGGCTTGCAACATAAAACACACTCGCATCACCCTGAAAAAGACGATGGCTTGGTGTTTCCGTCGGGGTTTCACGAAGCTCAGGCGCGGCCGTATGCGCCACCGAGCTTCTCAATTCGCTAAAGATGGATGATGGAAATTGGGCAGGAGCTGCACATAGAGATGACAAGGGAAGTTCAATCGAACTGTACGACCGATGCGGACAGAGATGGGCCATCCTCGATGAAACCAGTGGAATGGAAGGCTCCGGCAAAGTCAGGTTAATTCCGGGTTTTCTCTTTTACAATCTTTGCCTCATAGACCTCGTCAACCTTCCTGAGTGTCTCGTTGAGCTCGACGAGCTTACCGCTCTCGACACTTCATCTGCGGACCACAGTCTCAACGGCGCTGGGTCTGTGTGACTGTTCGCGATTTCCTATCGTTTTGGATGCATCAGAACGAAAGGCGAGCACAGTCAGCGTAGCTTGGATTATTCTCTCGACAAACGCATCGTTCGCACTGGTTGTTGAGGCCGCTTCCGGGCACGATCCAAAAGGGCCTTTCAAGGCATCAAATAGGAACGCACCCCTTTAGCAAAGAGCTTTGCTCTTTTCTTCTACCAGACAAGTGATTCAAACCTTGGACGATCCGGCTTTGCGAGCTTTCCGGAGCGGCTTGTCTGTCGTCCGTTTGTCCGGCAGCCGATTATCTGATGATGGCTCAGGGGTTGATGCCGTGGCACTTTCGGAATGGCAGGCCAAACTCTGATTGGACATCAGAACGACCCGCCGTCGGATCTCGTCGATGGGAACGGACTTTTTCTCTTCGGCGGGATCGGCCATGCCTAACAAATCCCAACGAATCTTTGGTTGGCGAATCACGCGTTTCTTTGTCTGCAATGTATTCCCCCATTGAAAACTCAATTTCATGATCCTTCCCTCCATTCCAATCTAACGATCTGTCTTTATGACATACTCGCCCATTTGCTCGTAGAATCTTTTGGCTCGCTGAAATAGTCCGGAGAGGTTCCTAGCCGATATGAGCAACAAACATAAACCGCGCGTGGCTGAAACTTAGCAGAGAGAGAGGCGCGCGAAAGGGGGGAAACGAAAGTGGCTCGTACGGGCTATTATCCGCACTGTAACACCGCCTTCAGGAGGGGGTCAAATTCCCCGCATCGGAAACGTGATTGTTAATCGGGCATCACGAGGGAAGATGCCTCCCTCCGAGAGGATCGAATGCTGGATTTGCACACGCTCATGATGATCGTAGTCCAGGGAAGTTCAGCAGCGCTATGATCTCAGCTGAGTAAGTCGATGCTGAACCTGATCGAGGCATCTAGGCGTTGGTTCTTGGAGGGAAAGGCCTCGCTAATTTTCTGACCATGTGTAACCAGAGGCTTCGATAAGTTTCCTCTCCCTGCAAGACTTGACAATAACGCTCCAATACACGTCGATAGGCATTCGGATACCGAGAGCCGGCCCAGCGATGCCACGAACGCGGTAGCCCGTAGACAAAGCGGCTGAGACGTGCGGCAATGCGAAATTCCGTCCCGAACTCTCTGATTGCCATTTCTTCGTACTCTTCCAATCGCCGGGCAGAATCTCGCCACATCGCAAGAATCGCATCGGCAGCCAATCGGCCTGAACGGACGGCATAATAAATCCCTTCACCTAACAACGGATCGACGAGACCCCCAGCATCACCGACGAGCAAGGCCCGTCGGCTCACCAGCTCACCGCGCCAATGCTTCGGGGACTGTCGGCGACAAACGGGGATCGGATGCCCCCGTGGCGTTGGAACCGGACCAATGACCGGTATCGGCATTTCCTGACAAAATTCACGGAAACGCCGTTTCAGCCGTTGAGCCCCTCTCGCGAATTCACCGACCCCGATGGATAGCCCTTCGCTCTTGGGAAAAATCCATCCATACCCCTTTTTTCACGGCACTCAACCTGATCACGGCCGTTTCCCCCGTTCGAGCGTCGATGGCATCATCGAGGGCTAGTTCTCCTTCGACTGCCGGAATTGTACGTCGTCGCCGATGAGGAAACACTTGCCGTGCCACCACACCCGTCGCACCATCCGCTCCGATGAGGACTTGCCCCTCATATCGCTCTCGGGCCGAGACAATTTCAACTCCGGAGGATTCCACCTGCAGAGATTCGACTGGTTCTTCTTCTCGAATCACCGCACCGGCTTGTCGAGCTTTCTCGACCAACCAGCGATCAAACGTGTCGCGCATCACCATATAGGCAATGGGACAAGACTGCTCGATCACGAACGGTTCCGCACACCCATACAGAAAATGCACACGAGACACTATTCGTTCGACGGTGATGGAGAAATCTTCGGGGAGAAACGACGCAATTCGGGCCGATAAGCCTCCGCCACAGACTTTGTATCGAGGATGGGTCTCTTTCTCCAACGCCAAAACAGAAAGTCCAGCCAGGCTTAACTCGAGAGCGGCCGAGGCGCCAGCTGGTCCCATGCCCACGATGATAACGTCATAGGTCCGCCTAGTCGATGACGATCGCCTCATTATTTCACCCGACGAAAATCCATGGATCAGCGTCCACTCACCATGGAGATACAGGCCTTACGATCCTCCTAACGTGACATGCACGACCTCTTGACGAGCATCCCGCTGAATCGTAATGGCAATGCGTTGTCCGGGCCGCGTGTGTTCGAGCACATAACTTTTGAGGTGGGCTGCAGAGCGAATCTCTGTCCCATCGATCGCCAACACGATATCGCCAGGACGAAGCCCAGCGGCCCGTGCTGGCCCGGTCGCTTTCTTCACGGCAACCCGCCAGTGGATCCCCACTTTGATCGCAGTCATGTGAATTCCCAGCTTTGAAAACGGCGGATGCTTCCCTTGAATCAAGGCCGTAACCATTTGTCGTACAAGCGGCCCCGGCACCGCAAAGGTCAAATGGCTGCAGCGGCGATCCGACTGAATCGATTCCGTCTGAATAACAGCATGAATCAAACCGACTACATTCCCTGCAGCATCGAACACCCCTCCACCCGAATTTCCGCTGCAGGCAGACATATCTAGCTGCAACAATCGCGACTGTGCGGTCGGTAAAAACGTCATGGTATTCCCAACGCGCCCAAAGGTCATGGCTGGCCCCCATCCTAAAGGGTAGCCGACGGTTAAGATTTCCTCGCCCGAGACCGGTTCCTTATCGGAAAAGTTCACTGGACGCAACGAAATTTCCCTCTCGTCGACATCGAGCCGATACACAGCCACGTCAAGAACTGCATCCACGCCGATCAATCGGGCCGGAAGCTCTTCGAACTGTGACGTGAGCACTCGAATGCGATCGGAGACTTCACGTTTTCCTCCTCGCTGGTGTTCCACCGCATGTCGAGCGGTCACGAGATACCGGTCTCCGATATACACACCCGATCCGCGCACGGAAAAATGCGATTTGACAGCCTCGCGGGGAGCTTCCTCTTCGGATGGGAGAATCCCAACGGTTGCTTCCTGAGCGCGCTCAATGGTAACGGCACGATGGGGTTCATGCGCGAAGCCCTTCCCGGCAAAGAGAACCACCAGGACCGCCAACCAGATTCCCAGAGATCGACTCATCCGTGATCCACTATTCTAAGAATGTTTGCTGATCGCAGAAAATCAAGCTGCAAACACGCGTCATGAGGAGGCAAATGCTCATCGAGATATCGGCGCAAGGCTCGATAGGCGCTCAGCATGTCATCATAAGGATAATGCGCATTGCGTCCGCTAGGATTGGGGAGCACAAAAACCGGAGTCCCAGCCAAGCGATGTTCGCACCGCCCCCAGCGATCGCACCGCCATGAAGCTCCTTTCGACGAACGGGCGGAAGGGAACACGGCTGCATGCAAGGACACGCCGACAAGGACGATGACACCCGGACGAGACTGATCGACGAGTTCGAGCAATCGAGCGCGACCCGATTGAAAATCCTGCCTGGTGAGATCTTGAATGCTCCGCGTAACCCGTGTCACCAGGTTGGTAAGACCGAAACCCCATTGGAGCAACCGCCAATCCTCTGTATAGCTGATCTGTTCCGGGATGAGTTCTGCGTCAGCCAGCAATTTCCAAAAACGATTGCCACGACCGGCAAAATGATGGCCGACCGCTGCCGATCGGAGTCCAGGGTTGATTCCTACAAACAGCGCACGGAGACCGGGAAGAAGATAATCCGGCAATGGTTGGTCACATTGGCGTATTGATTGCGGTTCGCGCTCTGACTCACGCATCGACATCATTGGCGCTTGAGAAGCCTCATTCGACAGCATGAAGGCCTTACGAGACCTGCATGACGAATACAAAGGCCCTACCACCTCCTGCACCAAGCAGCAGGCTTTTTGTCACCCGACGTGCCAATTGCAAATTTGTCAGCGAAGGCGAGACTGAATATCGTTGAGCGTGCGCCGAGCTTCGGGAATGAGATCTTGGCGGTGTTTTTGAAGGGCATAGCGAAGGGCTTCTTTCGCTAACGTCAGCGCCTCTTTTTTTTCGCCGCGGCTCAGACATTGCTCGGCCAGCACCAAGCGCGCATTGATAGCCGTTCGATCGGTTTGAAGAACCTGGCGCAACATTTTTTCTCCTCGTTCCGGATCGCCGCCCAACAACCAGGGCAATTTCACCAGTAAAGTCCCCTTGGACGAAAGGGCATCGAGATGATGAGGATCCAAGGCCAACGCCCGGTCGAGAGCCTCCATCATCCGGTTGAATTCCCAAACCGACGTGAGCAACTCCCCATCGACGCGCATCTGCTCACCCAACGCACAAAACAAGGCAAAGTGGGCGTCGGCTACTTGATCATTGAGCTGAACAGCACGCTCGGCCAAACGCTGCGCTCGCTGAAAATATGCCACCTGATCAGCACGGTTCGTCGTGCTTCGACCTTCGTGGCAGGCTTGGAGCGCCAGTTTACTCAGATGCTCAGCCGATTCTTGCCCATGGTCTTCGCTCCAAACTGGAACTGCTGATAGAAAAACGAAAGACACCCAAGCAATGAGAAGCCATACCGCTTTGATCGTGCTTTCCTGCTTTATAATTCTCACTGGCTTACGCATCATCTGCCTTTATCCTTCTCTATCCCAAAAGTTGCAGCATTGTACCAAAACGTGTTCGAGAAATCCTACTTGTCCGATCGTTTATCATCCCTTATCGCCCATGAATCTTGCCCACCGTGCCATCCGCCGAGGTGGCTTCGTCAGGGAGAGCGATCCTGCTAGGGCATGCGCGCGTCGCAACATCCACACCACCCGCAAATCATTTCATACAGTTGAATGATGCCCCACAAGAGCGATGGGACTAACACGATACATGCTACAGCATACAAAAACAACCACAATAACGGATGCTTGCGAGGCATCGATCAGACAAACATGGCGTCGGATTGTTGAACAGCGATTGTCACAATAACCCCCGGCGTTGCAAATACTCACGATCGATCACCGGGGCCGGAGCGACGGCAACCTGGCCGCTAGACTGGAGCAACCGTTCGACGTACTTCCCCACCAAATCCGTCTCCAAATTGACCAGATCGCCGATTTGCTTGACTCCCATTGTGGTTGCCTTTGCCGTATGAGGAATAATCGTCACCGTAAAAGATTTATCGGATACCGTATTGATCGTTAGGCTGATGCCGTCAACCGTGATCGATCCTTTTTGCACACAATAGCGCAACAGATCCTCTTGCGCCTCGATCGTGATATGGATCGCATTGCCATCTTGTTCGCGACGTCGAATCATCCCGATGCCATCGACATGACCGGTCACTAAATGCCCGCCGATCCGTTCATTCAATCTCATCGCTCGCTCTAAATTGACGGGCGTACCGGGTGCGGCTTTTTCCAACGTCGTCTTCTTCAACGTCTCCGAAGACACATCCACTGAAAACTCCTGCTCACCCAAGTCGATCACGGTCAAGCAAATCCCCGACACACTGATGCTTTCCCCGATCGCCAAATCTTCCAGCACCTTCGAGGCTAGAATCGACATTCGAGCCCCTGCCAGTCCCTTTTCAACGGATTTGATCGCTCCCATTTCTTCGACAATTCCACTAAACATCGCGTACTCCTTTTACTCCTCCTTTTTGCCAAAAAACACCATGCGGAAGACCAGGACAAACACCACGATCAACACCACCACGCCTAAGGAGGCCAACAAGGCAATGACCCAATCGCCTGTATTCATGGATTCCGTCAACGCCGTCTCCCCGAAGCATTATAACATGGCCGGTCTTCTGAGCCCCATCATGAGCACACCAAAGGTCGCGGCGGCGAGCAACGGAATGGTCCCCATCACGCCAAAACCACCGCCATAGCCAATCTGATCGATGAGGACCCCAGCGAGCAACGGTCCCCCTGCATGTCCCATATCCATGATCGTGCCCCGCAATCCCATTCCAGCTCCGATCGCCTTTTCTCGTGCAAGGTCGGCGATCAAAGCTGCAGAGGATGACGTCACGACGGCTTCTCCGAATCCAAAGCCCGCCGCCAACAACAGGAGCAAAGCGAACGTGCTCACGGCCGGAATGAAGAGGATCGTGCCTCCGCACAGACACAGTCCACAGACAATCAATGGTATTCGGCCGACCTGATCGGAGACCCGTCCCATGATCGGCTTAGAAACAAATGAGGTCAAGGCTTGCACGCCGAACAACAGCCCGACCTGCGCCGCATTCAATCCAATGGCAACCCCGTATAACGGCAAAAATGCCATCAAGGTCCCATTGGCCATCATCTTTGCCGCCTCGGTCATACTGGTGAGCAATATACCGCGATGCCGAAGAACCGCTCGGATACCATCGCGGACTTCGTGAAAAACCTGCTCGGCCGATTTCGAAGAAGAAACAGGCGGGGACGGCTGGCGAATCAAGAAAAATACGGCCAAGCTGATGAGGCCAAAGAGCCCCGCCGTCACAAATGTCGGTCCGAATCCCACAGCATATACCAACACACCGCCCAGCGAAGGTCCCAACAGTCCGCCGCCTTGCGTGGCTGAAGTATACCATCCTAAGGCCTCACCCCGACGGACCGCATATGTCTCAGCCACAACCGCCAAGGCCAATGGCGTGAACACGGCAGTCGCCAAGCCATGACAAAACCGCAAGGCCCCCAGCATCGCCAGGTCGGTGATCCACGGATACACGAACGGCGGAAAGGCAAACGCCAGCAACCCTAGGATCATCAGCTTTCGCCGGTCGAGAATGTCAGACGCTACTCCGATAGGAAGTTTGAGCATCACACCGGTCAGCGTGGACAATGCGATTATGATCCCGACTTGAGAGGGCGTCGCTCCCAACGATTCTGCGAACAAAGCCAGCGCCGGTCTGCGTACTAAGTCGTAACTGACAAAGCACAGACACCCAACAAGACACAACAAGACAAATTCACGAGACTTCATCCGATGACTCTTGGAAACACTCCTGTTCAGCGAAGGGCTCGAGTGGCCATCAATCTTCCGAAGACGGCGTGGCGATCGATCAACGAGTTCGACTATCTTGACAATGCTGCTCCTGCTTTCCGGTATGGATTATGATACGTTCGTAACGATGTTCGACAATCGCCCGATCTTTTTTCACAGCTCTCACCGCCGATCCCTCATCTCCCGGATACGTGTGGCATGGACGAAAGACATCGCCTTGGCGCTTGTAATCGGACTTCTGGTCGGTTGCCTCACGGTGATATTTTTAAAGAGTCTGTATCTGGTTCTTGCCATCGTGTCAAACCTTTGGCGGCCCTGGCTACTCTTGCCTCTCGGACTTGCGCTGTCCGCATGGATTTCGATGCACGTGACATCCGAAGTGTACGGGCAAGGTCTCGAGCATGTTGTGCATGCGATCCATCGGGCTTCCGGCTACATCGAGGCCCATGTGATTCCGGCAAAATTTCTGTCGACCTTGTTGACCATCGGCACGGGAGGCTCGGCGGGCACGATCGGCCCTTGCGCCCAAATCGGAGGAGGGATAGCTTCGCTCGTGGCACGAAGCCTTCGGCTTCAACCATCAGAACGTCAAACGCTCGTCATATGCGGGATGAGTGCAGGGTTTGCCGCTGTTTTGGGTGCCCCGTTCGCAGGAGCCTGTTTTGCGATAGAAGCCTTATGGATCGGCGGGCTTTCTTATAACCGTCTGGTGCCATCCATCATCGCAGCTTTGACCGGGCATGTGGTTGCGTTCTCATTTGGAATCCCAAATTGGACCCTGACGTTCTCACCGGATAAAGCGACGGGACAGTTTCTACTGCTCATCGTCCTGCTCGCCGGCATCCTCTTCGGCTTGTGCTCCATTGTCTTTATCGAAACCATGAACCTTGCCCGGTGGGTCTCCTGGCGATCCTCGTGTCCATTGCCTCTGCAGGGAGCGCTGAGTGGTATCCTGTTGGCGGGAGCCGGATTCTGGTTTCCGCATAACTTGGGTCTTGGCATCGATCACCTCCAAGACGCCGTGCATGGACAACCGATGCCATGGGCGGACATGTTCGTCAAAACACTCTTTACTGCGGCGACCTTATATTTTGGAGGAAGCGGCGGCATCATTCTGCCCCTGGGTTTTGTCGGAGCCATGGCCGGCTCGACACTGGGCATATTGTTTCAAACCGATCCAGGACTTTTTGCCGCCCTCGGGTTCGTGAGTCTGCTGGCCGGTGCCGCGAATACGCCGCTCGCGGCGATGATCCTTGCCTGGGAACTGTTCGGGGCCTCCCTCATCCCCTATGCCATGGCCACATGCGCCATCAGTTATTGGATAACCGGGCACCGGAGCGCTATCCCGACACAAATTCTACATACCCCCAAATGCCTCCATGCCCCGTCGCGCCTGAATCAAGAAATTACCGATCCGGAATTGCTTCTGCGACTACCGACCTGGCTGACAATCACTCGGCAGTGGTTCCGCAGACGAGCTAGCTGGAGAAGTTAGTTCATGGACGGAAAGATAAGGGAGAGGAAGGCAAGCAATGGGAGGTGATAGTGTGAAACGAGAACCCGGCATGGCCTAGACGATCGCCAGCGCCTCTTGTTCCGTAGTAAAGATAGGAACAAGCTCTCGAAGCCTCAAATCATCGAACACTGTTGCCATGGCTCCTTTCGGCTGGATCCATGTCATACGCCGCTTGAGGCCGGTAAAACGAAGATAGGCCAGGACCAGAAACCCCAATCCAGCACTATCGATAAAGGTAACGTCTTCCAGATTGACAATCAGATGTTCAGGTTCTGTAAGGCAGCACTGATTGATTACGGCTTTCAGCTGCCATCTCGCTCGATAATCGAGACGACCGTGCAGGTCCACGACTGTTGCACCTTTGACGCTTCGGACGACAACGTCCACAATCTCCTCCTTTCTCGATTGACTTACTTCGTTATCGGCGCTTTCCTAGACCGCCTTGAAAATTTGGTTTCGTTTGCGACCAATCGCCGTCCATCAAAGTTTATTCCCCTCTCGCGTTTTTCTTCTTCAGGCATCAGCATTCGACCTTGACGAATGACACAGGCACGATCGGGTGCTTGGATCATTGAGCACCATTCTATTTTGTGCTGCTCGAGAACTCTGCTATACTTACTTTATCTTCATGCCACCTGCTATTCATCCTGTTGACCTCGTTCAAGTTCTCCGCCATAAGCAGCTCACCCCAGCCATTGTCTTTTTGACATCGCGGCGCGCCTGCGACGAGGCTATCGAAGCCTTCGAACGACGGGCACCGGTGATTGCGCCCGAGCGCACCGAGGCGATCCGGACCTTCCTTGCTGACTTGTCGAAACAATTTCCCAGCATCGCCCAGCATCCCCTGCTGCCAACCGTGCAACACTTTGCTGTCGCCGCGCATCACGCGGGTCATCTGCCATCCTGGAAAATTGCCGTGGAAGAGCTGATGCGCAAGGGCTATCTGGATGCCGTCTTTGCGACGACGACCTTGGCGGCCGGGGTCGATTTTCCAGCGAGAACCGTGGTCATTACGCAGTCCAGCGTACGCAAGACACGGGATTTTACAGATCTCACTATCGGCGAAATTCAGCAGTTGGCAGGACGGGGCGGGCGTCGGGGAAAGGATCTTGTCGGATTCGTCGTGGTGACGCCGTCGCCCTACATCGATTTGGATGTAATTGCCAAAGGACTGACAGGATACCCGGAACCCATCGACAGTCAATTCGTCGTGTCCTATCCCATGGTTCTGAATCTCTTGAAGGCCTACCCTCTGGACCAGATCGAAGGCATCCTGGCGAAAAGTTTCGCTCAATTTCAGTTGAATCAACGAGCAGCAGTGCATCAAGAGCATTTGGACGCTATCCACGTCAAATTGGCTGCCTATGGCACCCGCGAATGCGCTGACTGGATCACGCAATGGCAATTGTTCGATTTGGCCAAAAAACGGACGTCGCAACGCCGTCTGCCACGCCAACCCGATTCTCCGGAGGTCGCGGCACGGCTTCCCTTTTTGACACCCGGGCGCGTGGTCAAAACGTCGAAAGGCCGAGCGATCGTCCTGAGACACTATGCCAGCCGCGGGAAGCGCCAACCCATGGTTTCGCTGTTCCTCGAAAAGGGTGCGATCATTGAATGTCCGGTATCCCACGTTTCGCAGATATACGACAAAATCGTCGACATCGAACCGGCTCCACATTTTCCCTGGTGCACGCCTCACAGTTTCGAGCGTCTGGTGGAGCAATGGGAACACCTAACGGCTCGTCTGCAAACGCTACCCATCGTGATCGACCAAGAAGCGACGGAAGATCAGGAACTCGTGAACACTCTTGCTGAAGATTTTCCGTGTCCAACCTGCCCCTCGCGCCAAGCCTGCCGCAGGGACCATCCGGCTGCGCTTCGTCTTCGACAAAAGGCCCAACAACTCACCAAGACTGTGCAAGCGTTGAAAACAGGGCTCTGGCATCGCTTTCAGGAGCGCGCCGATATCCTGCACCACCTAGGATATTTAACCCCGACCTTTCAATTGACCGCAGAAGGCGAGTGGGCGCGATTGATCCGTATCGATCATTCGTTGCTGATCTCAGAGTTGATTCGGATGGGTGCATTCGACGCCATCGAGCCGGCACTTCTTGCCGCCGTACTGGCGAGCATCGCTCACGACGACGACCGCCCTGGCTCATACTTGCGAATGAGTCCCGGACTCGCCACCATGATGCACCGCGTGCGGGCCGTCGCGGAATCCTTGGAGCCTTACGAAGAACCGCCCCTTTTACGTTCCGACGTTGCAGCTCTTACGGAGCGATGGGTCGGAATGCCCGAACTGACGTGGCCGCAATTGATTCGCATGACGGCGATGGCCGAAGGCGACGTCTATCGCTTGCTCGCACGAACGTTGGAATATCTGTCTCAAATTCACACGCTCAAAGCCACGCATCCCAGCTTGGCCGACACCGCTAAAATCGCCATAGCCACGATGCAACGCGATGTGCTCAAGGAATTGCCATAAAGGGTATGACAGATGAACGAGACGCGATCCCTATCGGACCAAGACCTCCAGACAATGCTCGAAGCCTTGCCCCTTCGCCGTCTTCATTCCTTAGCTAAAGGCCGCATTCCTCGCCATTTTCGCATGGGCAAACGCCGATTGATCGTCAGCTTGCTCGGCCTCCAGGGCGAGGTCCGCCAATACTTAGCAGCAGAGGTCACACGGCATATGGCAGAACAGCGAACGGCTATCGATGCCCAACAGATCAGCCGTAAACGATCCCTGCCCGCTCCTGCGACTGCCCGCCACAAGATCAAGAGCCCATCCACAGCCACAACGGCACGTTCAGGAACTCCACCGACCACCATCGAGGCCGTGCTGGAAGGCATCGGTGTGCCACCACCGACCGAGTTTCGCCCCGACCCATGGCAACTGGAAGCCGTCTCCTGCTTATCGACATCGGATGTCATTGTCAGCGCGCCGACAGGAAGCGGGAAAACCTATGTGGCGGTAGAAGCCGCCAAGCGCGCGATCCAACAGGATCAGACCGTCATCTATACTTCGCCGTTGAAAGCGTTATCGAATACCAAATATATGGAGTTTTCCCAAATCTTCGGTGCAGATCGGGTCGGCATTTTGACCGGTGATCGCCGGGACAATGCCCAAGCACCCATGTTGATCATGACCACGGAAATTCTCCGGAACCTGCTTTACGATGCCGCCAGTGGAGAAATCGATGTCCGCCTGAACACGCTCGGGCTCGTGATCCTCGATGAATCGCAGTATTTGGCTGATCCCGAACGCGGCGTGGTCTGGGAAGAAACCATTATTTTTTGCCCTGCCCAGGCCCGGCTGCTTCTGCTGTCTGCGTCGATCGGCAATCCGGACGAAATAGCCGCGTGGTTACGAAGCATTCGCCCTGTGCCCTGCCACCTCATTCACCATCGAGAACGTTCAGTGCCCTTGCGCGCCTGTTATCTCCATCCCAACGGCAACCTGACTCCGCTGTTCCGTACTCGCGATCTCGTTCAAGGACGCGGGTATGCGTTTCATCCTGAAACGCTGAAATTGTTCGCTGAGTTCGAGGCTCGAACATTCGGTCGAAGCAAGCGTTGACCGAAAACCAAACAGCGCGCGGCACGGATGAGAACACGCCGATGATCGCCAGCTCAACTAACCTGCGAGATGGGGAAAAAATAAAAATGATCGAGCGGTCCCTGCCCGTGGCCGATCGGAAGGCCATGACGAATGGCCTGAGTCGTGTAGGTTTTGGCCGCATCGATCGCATCCGGCAATGGAAGCCCCCTGGCCAGATGCGCCGCGATGGCGGACGCGTAGGTACATCCCGTCCCATGCGTATGCGGTGTCTGGATCCACTCTCCTTGGTACACGCGAAAGAACCGACCATCGTACAACAGATCCGTCGCCGGCCGTTCTTCCAAATGCCCGCCTTTGATCAATACAAAGCGACAGCCCAGACTGTGAAGAGCCTTGGCGGCCTGTCTCGCGTCGGCCAACGTTCGAATGGTCATTCCCGTTAACCATTCTGCTTCATGAACATTGGGAGTCACCAGCGTCGCCAATGGAATCAATCGTTGTTTGAGGATTGTAACGGCGTCATCCTGCAACAACCGATGCCCGCTCTTGGCCACCATCACCGGATCGACGACGACGCATGAGACGCGCGCCTCTAAAATCTTTTCGCTCACAGTCTGAACAATATCCGCATTTGACAACATGCCGATTTTGATCGCAGAAAGCTCAAAATCCGACAAGACGGCATCGAGTTGGGCCATGACCATATCGGCGGGCAGGTCATACACCTTTGTCACACCGATCGTATTTTGCGCTGTGATCGCAGTCACCACCGAGAGGGCAAAGACCCCGTTCGCCGAGAGGCTTTTGATATCCGCCTGAATGCCGGCCCCGCCGCCGGAATCCGATCCGGCAATCGTGAGCACGAGCTTTTTATGGCTAATCGACATGGGAATATTTTTAGGCCATCGAAAGGCACACTCGAGTCACGCTCGCAATCCGAGAAGCGCAAGACTTTTGGGTCTCATCGCCCATCCAAGCTGCTCCCATCCGCAGTGCAAAACATGCTACGATCCCAGCACTCTCTTTTCGAACGGGAAACACCGGATCTGCCCATTTGCCATAAGCCTCGAGAACGTCAGTTCTTTTCTGCACACCGCCGATGAGCATCTGGCTAGGGCTGGCGCTGACCGCGGCATTCTGTGAATCATTGAAAGACCTTTTGTGTAAACGAGGGCTGCTGACCATTCACCCGCTAGGCATCGCGTTGGCAACCAGCGGCGCGGCCTTTCCGTTTCTCTTGGGGTTTTTCCTTCTCACCCAATCCATGCCGGTACTCGGAGAGCACTATATCACAGCCCTCCTTCTCGGAGGGAGCCTGAACATCCTGGCTCTAATCCAATTTATGCGAGCACTTCAAGCCGCCGACCTCTCGCTAACCATGCCGTTCATTACCTTCACCCCACTGTTTCTTCTCCTCACCTCGCCAGTAATCCTCGGCGAATTTCCGGCTCTGTCCGGCCTCGCTGGCATGATCTTGATCGTGTTCGGAGCATATCTCCTTCATATCCAGGAGATGCGCCGAGGCGCTCTCGCGCCATTCGCTGCCATCGTCAAAGATCCCGGTCCGCGGCGCATGTTGTCAGTGGCAGCGATTTATAGCGTCACGTCCACCATCGACAAGCTCGGGGTGATCAATTCTTCTCCAGTATTTTGGAGCCTGTCTCTCAATAGCTTCATGGTGGTGGGATTGTTGTGCCTATGGCTTCTGAGGCGTCCTGTCGCGTCTCTTCCTGGACACGCCTATCCATGGCCTATCCTAATTTTGATCGGGGTTAGTCATGCATTGACACTTATTGCACAGAACCTTGCCCTCGCGTATGCTACCGTCCCTGCCGTGATCACGATCAAGCGCACCAGCGTCTTGTTTGCTGTCATATGGGGGGCATTGGTGCTTCGCGAAACATCGTTCCGCGAACGGTTTCTCGGCGCCGCTTGCATGGTGCTGGGCATTGGCTTGATAGGATTTAGCGAATAGGTAACGGAGGATAAAAGGATGCCGATACGATCAGCAAGGCCATCATCTGATCGCCCGCTCACGCTTGGCGCCACGTGGATCGATGCCGAGACGGTACGATTTCGCGTGTGGAGCCCTTATGCCGAGTCCGTGGCGGTTCGTGTATTGACGGAACGACTGGACATCGTTCCCTTGACAAGGCAAGACTTTGATTACTGGGAAGGAACGGTCTCGGGACTGCGCCCGGGCATGCGCTATCGGTATGTCTTAAACCAATCCCTGGAACGACCGGATCCGGCTTCTCGTTGGCAACCTGATGGGGTGCATGGCCCCTCAGCAATAGTTAAGCTGGATGAGCTTCTATGGACGGATCGACACTGGACCGGTTTTCCTTTGGAATCCTACATCATTTACGAATTGCACACAGGCACGTTTACGCCGGAAGGCACGTTCGAGGCCATCATTCCCCGCCTGCCCTACCTTCGCGATGAGGTGGGAATCACGGCGATCGAATTGATGCCGGTCGGCCAATTCCCTGGCGCCCGCAATTGGGGATACGACGGCACCTATCTCTTCGCGCCGCAATCGACCTACGGCGGACCGTCCGGCCTGCAACGGCTCGTGGACGCCTGTCATGCACATGGGCTGGCCGTGGTTTTGGATGTGGTCTACAACCATCTCGGCCCGGAAGGCAATTATTTAGGCGATTTCGGTCCGTATTTTACCGACCGCTACCGCACACCTTGGGGAAACGCCATCAATTACGACGGGCCGGATAGCGATCAGGTCCGCGACTTCGTCATCAGCAATGCCATCTATTGGATCAGAGAATATCATATCGATGCCCTCCGTCTCGATGCCATTCACGGCATTTTTGACTTCAGCGCCAAGCATATTCTCCAAGAACTCGGTGAAGCCGTCCATACCGAAGCGACACGCTTAGGACGTCAAGTCCACGTGATTGCCGAAAGCGATCTCAATGACTCACGCATCATTACTTCCATTCGAAAAGGCGGCTACGGTCTCGACGGACAATGGAACGATGACTTTCATCATGCCCTGCATTGTCTCTTGACGGGCGAACGCCAAGGTTACTATCAGGATTTCGGCAAACTCGAACACTTGGCCATGGCCTATCGGGACCGGTTTGTCTACACTGGACAATATTCTCCGTTTCGCCGAAGACGCCATGGAAATTCCGCCAAGCACTGCGCCCCGTCCCAATTCGTCGTCTGTGCTCAAAATCACGATCAAATCGGCAATCGTGCTCAAGGCGATCGTCACAGCCAGCTCATTTCATTCGAGGCATTGAAAGTGGCACAGCTGGCCGTCCTCTGCGCGCCGTATCTGCCCTTGCTGTTTATGGGGGAAGAATATGGAGAAACGGCACCGTTTCTTTATTTCATCGATCACGGAGATCCACAACTGATCGAAGCGGTCCGCCAGGGACGGCTTCGGGAATTTGCCGCTTTCGGCTGGGAGAATGTTCCCGATCCCTATGACATTACCTCGTTTGAACGATCGCGACTGAATCCTCGGCTGGATACCGATCCCCAACAACGTGCCCTGCTTAACTGGTGCCAGGTACTCATTAGACACCGCAAATCCATGCCTTCGTTGGGCACTGCGCGTCCCTCGGATACCGTGCGCGTGCGTCTCTATCGTCGGCAGAAGGTCATCACATTGTATCGGCAAGCGCGTCATCGCGAAGCAGCGTTGATCGTATTCGGATTCGATCCCCAGCCGCAATCGCTCACCATCCGAGAGCCGAAGGGCACATGGATCTGTCTGCTGGACAGCCAAGACGGGCAATTTGGTGGAACGGAGGAAGTCAGGGCACCACAGAGCTTGCGAATCGGCCCCGACGGAACAACGCAAGTGGCCCTTCCCGCTTATCCTGCCTGGGTATTCGTTCAATCACCCGATCAGGTGGGCTTGAACAGCAGTACCGCAAGCGGAGGCAACATAATCCGGAGGGAATAAGGCTGACCATGCCAAGGAACGGGTTCGGCCTGCACGCCTCCGAGGTTCCCTAGGTTGGAACCACCGTAGCATTCCGCGTCGCTGTTCAACACTTCCCGGTACCATCCTTCGCGCGGCACTCCAATCCGATAATCTGCCCGTGCCACCGGCGTACAATTGAGCACACAAATCAAACAGTCATCGGGTTGTCGCGCACGCCTGAGATAGGCAAAGACGGACTGCTCGTAATCCGTCAAATCGATCCACTGAAATCCCGTCCAATCGAAATCGACTTCATAGAGGGCCGGTTCACGGAGATACAGGCGATTGAGATCCTTGACGAAGCGCTGCAGTCCACGATGCGGTTCATAGTCCAGCAGATGCCAATCCAGGCTCGTCTCATGATTCCATTCATGCCATTGCCCGAATTCCCCGCCCATGAACAGCATTTGTTTGCCCGGATGGGTCCACATATACCCGAACAAGAGCCGAAGATTCGCAAAACGCTCCCAATCCGTCCCGGGCATCTTGCTGAGGAGCGATCGTTTGCCATGCACAACTTCGTCATGAGAGAGCACGAGAACGAAATTTTCCGAAAAGGCGTACATCAGACTGAACGTCAGTTCGTTGTGGTGATATTTTCGATAGATGGGGTCCAGGGAAAAATAATGTAACGTATCGTGCATCCACCCCATATTCCACTTGAAGGTAAAGCCCAGTCCGCCGACATAGACCGGGCGCGACACACCAGGCCATGCTGTGGATTCTTCGGCGATCATCATGGCACCAGGATGTTCACGATGGACCACCGTATTCAATTCCTTGAGAAAAGACACCGCTGCGAGATTTTCGTGGCCGCCGAATTCGTTCGGTATCCATTCCCCGGGCTTGCGCGCGTAATCCAAATACAGCATCGAGGCCACGGCATCCACCCGCAGCCCATCGATATGATACCGATCGCACCACATCAACGCGCTGTTGATGAGGAAATTCCTGACTTCCGTTCGTCCGTAATTAAAAATACGGCTGTTCCATTCCGGATGGTAGCCCAGGCGGGGGTCTTCGTGGTCGTATAAATGGGTGCCGTCGAACCAGGCCAGACCGTGGGGATCGTCGGGGAAATGGGCCGGCACCCAATCCATGATCACGCCGATCCCATGCCGATGGCAGACATCGACGAACGCCATGAAATCTTCCGGAGGACCATACCGGCTGGTGGGCGCAAAATAGCCCGTGCATTGGTACCCCCACGATCCGTCGAAAGGATGCTCCATCACCGGCAAGACCTCGATGTGGGTAAAACCCATGTCTTTGACATACGGGATCAACGTTTCGGCCAACTCGCGATACGTCAGCCATCGTCCTCCTTCTTCGGGTACCCGCCGCCACGACCCCAGATGGACTTCGTAAATCGACAACGGACGACTCAACGGATCACGGGATCGTCGCTCTTCCATCCAAGCTTGATCCTGCCAGCGGTAGCCACAAAGATCCTTGACGATCGAGGCGGTCTTGGGACGCAATTCCGCTGCGGCAGCATACGGATCGGCTTTTAAAAACGGTCCGACCCCCTTCTGCGGGAGAATTTCGTATTTATACCGCATGCCGTCGCCGATATCCGGAACAAAGAGTTCCCAAATGCCCGTAGAACCGCGGTTCTGCATCATGTGACGACGACCGTCCCAATCATTGAAATCGCCCACGACGCTGACCCGCTTGGCGTTGGGAGCCCACACCGCGAAATTGACACCGCGAACACCTTGACGTTCGCACACCTGAGCGCCCAGTTTTTCGTAAGCCCGATACAGCGTGCCTTCGCCGAACAAATGCAGATCGTAATCCGTGAGCATTGGGGGGAAGGCATACGGATCATGCCGTTCGGTTACGTTTCCGATCCGATCGGTTATCCGGAGACGATAGCCGGCAGGCGCAACTTCCGTATCCACGATCCCCTCGAACACGCTCGATCCATTCAACGGGGCCATAGGAATAGGCGACTGGTGATGATCCGTTACAATCGCCGCAGTGGCGGCTTCGGGAAGCAGGGCCCGAATGACGGTCACGCGCTTTGCTTGGCGAATCTCTTCGTGCGGACCGAGAATCGAGCACGGATTCCATTCTTCGGCACGCAACAGACGTTGAAGTTGATCGGGGTGTACTGGCATCGCCGACTAGTATATACTACCTTCACGGTTGGGCAATCAATATTGTGTTCCTTGTGACATATGTCGTTCAGCTTGTTCCTTGCATTGCTGATGTTGTTCCTCGCTGTCGCGTTCGCGCTGCAGAACTCCGAACAGGTCACCATTCATTTTTTCGGTTGGGTGTTTCAAGGTTCCTTGGTCTTGGTGCTGTTGACCGCGCTGGCCGTCGGTGTCATCCTGACGCTATTGGTATCACTGCCGGGGCAAATTAAGAAAAGTCGGCTCATCGCACAACAGAACAAGATGATCGCTGAATTGAAGCGCGCAGTCCCGGAACACAAACGATCATCGATGCGAACGGAGACGAGTTAACCATGTGGCAAATGGAACGGCTCTCGCAAAAAATCCTCGCGATGATCATGGCTGGCGGCAAAGGTGAACGGCTCATGCCCTTGACCGAACAGCGCAGTAAACCCGCCGTCCCTTTCGCCGGAACCTATCGTATTGCCGACTTTGTGTTGAGCAACTTCTTGAATTCCGGCATTTTGGCCATGTACGTCCTGGTCCAGTACCGCTCGCAATCGTTGATTGAACACCTCCGCCGAGCCTGGCGTATCGGCGGCCCCAATCGACAGACGTTCATCACCGTCGTCCCTCCCCAGATGAAAGGACGAGGTAAGTGGTATGAAGGAACCGCCGATGCCGTTTATCAAAACATCAACTTGATCAACGACTTCGCTCCCAGCTTGGTCGCGGTGTTCGGAGCCGATCACATCTATCGCATGGACATTCGCCAGATGGTGCAATTTCATCTCGAGCATCAGGCCGAAGTCACGGTCGCGGCCCTACCGGTTCCCATTCATGCCGCTAAAGGATTCGGCATCGTGGAAGTGGACGACGAACAACGCATCATCGGCTTCGAAGAAAAACCCAGGTTCCCGAAACCGATGCCCGACAACCCGGAAATGGCCTACAGCTCGATGGGCAATTACATTTTCAACGTCGATGTCTTGATCAACGCCCTCGAGCAAGATGCGAGCCGCCCCGGTACACATGATTTTGGACGCGACATCATTCCTTCCTTGATCAAATCCCATCACGTGTGCGCCTATGATTTTCTGGAAAATGTCGTTCCAGGTATCCATCCCTATGAAGAATGGGGATACTGGCGTGACGTGGGGACTATCGAAGCCTATTGGCAGGCCAATATGGACGTACTCGGCGAAACCCCTATTTTCGATCTTCGCAATGTCAACTGGCCGATTTTAACCGATGCGTCGATGGAACCGCTCGCTAGCTTGGTTCGTTCTCGGACGGACGATGCCATGGTCGGACAAGGCAGTCTCGTCGTCGATTCCTTGATCAAGCGTTCAATCATTGGCCGAAATGTGCGAATCGGCGAAGGCTGTCACCTCGAAGAATGCGTCATTTTGGACGGCGCCATTATCGGTCCCAAATCCAGGTTGCGGCGAGTGATAGCCGATCGCTTCAATGTGCTGCCGGCGGGGACGATCTTGGGGTACGAACATACCACGCACCCGCAATATACACCGATGGGTCGGTTTGGCTTAACGGTGCTACCCCGTGGACAATCCTACGGTGGCCGAGCCGTCACTCCAGGGGATATTTAACTGTTGCAGGCGGTATGTTTTCCAACCGACTTCGCATTCCACTGTCCACCTATCGTCTCCAATTTAATTATCAATTTACGTTTACGCAGGCTGCTCGGCTTGTTCCTTACCTTCATGCCCTCGGCATTACCGATTGTTATGCCTCGCCTTATCTGAAGGCCGTGCCCGGAAGTCTGCATGGCTACGATATCGTCGATCCGACTTCGTTGAATCCTGAAATCGGGTCCCCTGAAGAGTACCAAGCTTTCGTTGACGCCTTACGCGCCTATGAAATGGGACAGATTCTAGATGTAGTGCCCAACCATATGGGCATTGCCAACTCTGCCAATCCCTGGTGGCAGGATGTCTTGGAAAACGGTCCATCCTCACGATATGCCTCCTATTTCGATATCGACTGGACGCCTGCCAAGCCGGAATTGGAAAACAAAGTCTTGTTGCCGATCCTGGGCGACCAGTACGGCATTGTGCTGGAAAATCAAGAAATCGTGCTCTGTTACGAAGAGGGCGTGTTTTTTCTCCGTTATTACACCAATCGACTCCCGCTCGATCCCAAAACTTGGCTGCTCATTCTCTCCTTTCGTCAGGATGAACTGAGCCAACAATTGGAGGAGACGGATGCCTCGTTACTAGAATATCAAAGCATCATGACGGCCATTTCCAACCTACCTTCTCGAACGGAACGCGATCAGGACCGCATCGCTGTGCGGTATCGCGAAAAAGAAGTCATACGGCGCCGATTGGCCACGTTGACCCAAGACTCACCTTTCATCGCACAATTTCTCGCTGAGAGCATTCGCATGCTCAACGGCACGCGGGGCGTGCGCCGGAGCTTCGATTTGCTGGATGCCTTGGTCAGCGATCAGGCCTATCGCCTGGCGTACTGGCGGGTCGCATCGGAAGAAATCAACTATCGCCGATTCTTCGACATCAATGAACTGGCCGCCATTCGTATGGAGCATCCCGGTGTGTTCGAAGATGTGCATCAATTGGTCTTTCGCATGCTCCAACAAGGGGCTGTCACCGGATTACGGATCGATCACGTCGACGGCCTCTACGATCCCCGAGACTATTTGCACAAATGGCAAGCCTGGGCCCAGGAACATCTTCCCGTCTCCCCTGATGATCGCGGCCGGGCCGTCTTTCTCGTCGTGGAAAAAATTTTAGGGAAAAACGAACCCCTTTGTGAGGATTGGCCGATCCACGGCACCACCGGCTATGACTTTCTGGCCTTGGTCAACAATGTCTTCATTCACACGGAGCACCAACAGGCGTTCGATAAACTCTTTGCTCGATTCACGAAAGAGCCCATGGATCTCGATGAATTGCTCTACCGGTGCAAGCGATTGATCATGAGCAGTTCAATGTCCAGTGAAATCAATGCCTTGGGCCATCGGTTGGACCAGCTCTCCGAGCGCGACCGACGCACGCGGGACTTCACGTTAAATAGCCTCATTCATGCCATTCGGGAAATCATTGCTGGATTTCCTGTCTATCGCACATATGTCACCCCGGACCCTCAAGAAGCCGTAATGGATCGCGACCGCCTGTACATCCGACTGGCGGTGGCCCGGGCGAAGCGGCGAAACCCAACCTTGAGCAATCTGGTGTTTGATTTTATTCGCACGCTCTTGCTCAAAGAGTTCTCTGACGAAGCCGGTTGGGATTGGGAGAATGCCTGTCCCTTTGTCATGAAGTTCCAACAGACGACGAGCCCCGTCACGGCTAAAGGCGTCGAGGACACCGCCTGTTATGTCTACAACCGGTTTCTTTCGGTCAACGAGGTGGGAAGCGAGCTCGAGCAATTTGGCCTCGATCTCGACACCTTTCACCATCGCATGGAGGAACGTTGCGCTCGATGGCCCCACAGCCTTTCCACCACTTCCACCCACGACACCAAGCGCAGCGAAGACGTGCGAGCCCGCTTGAACGTCCTCTCGGAACTGCCCAAAGAATGGGCACGGTGCATCAGCCGCTGGCATCGACTCAATCGGCGGGCGCGCACGCTCATCGAAGACCGTCACGTTCCCGATCCCAACGAAGAATATCTGTTGTATCAAACATTGATCGGCGCATGGCCGTTTGAAGACCTCGACGACCAGGCGTATGCCGCATTCGTCGATCGCATCCAACAGTACATGAACAAAGCGCTCCGCGAGGCCAAGCGCCATACCAGTTGGCTCAATCCCCATATCGATTATGAACACGGCGTCCAGACGTTTATCGCCAAGATTCTCGATCGTACACGTCCCAATCCGTTTTTGCAGGAATTTCTCCCCTTCCAACGAAAAATCGCCGGATACGGGATCTATAATTCGCTCTCACAACTGCTGATCAAGGTGACCGCGCCCGGCATCCCTGATTTCTATCAAGGTGCCGAACTCTGGGATTTTCACCTTGTCGATCCCGACAACCGTCAGCCAGTGGATTTCGCGGTTCGCCATACGCTGCTGGCCGAATTACAGCGACAAAGCACTCACCATTCTCGTCTTGCCTTTCTGCGCACTTTGCTAGAACAACCGGCGGATGGACGAATCAAACTCTTCGTCACTTGGAGTTCGCTGCAATTCCGGAAGAGCCATGCCGAAGCTTTTCTCAACGGGACATACCAAGCATTGGAAGCTCACGGCGATCGAAAATTTCATGTTTGTGCTTTTGCCAGAATTCATGAATCCTGCACCGCGGTGACTATCGTCCCCCGTTTCGTCACAGGCTTGATCCCCTCTCCCTTGACGCTGCCTTTGGGAAAAGATACATGGAGGGATACGTGGGTTTCCGTACCGGCTGAGCGCGTCAACGTCGAATATCGCAATGTGTTTAGCGACGAGATCTATCGGACCACAGACCGCAACGGCATTCCCAGTCTGCCCATGGAGGAAGTCTGTCAACATTTCCCTCTTGCGTTATTGGAGCGTATGCCATGACTACTACTCATTCCGATCCACGTGACCTGAACGACGAGCTTCGAGCAACTGAACGCACCACTCCACAATCAGATTTGGGCTGGGAAGGGCACGTCCATTTTCCAAATGGCGTTCCCTTGTGGAAACGGGTGCTGGATAGTTGGCCGGAACTGCGAACAGGGTTGGCCTATTGTCTGGTTTTCGCCTCTGGCGTGTTGCTGGGAAGTGGGATTACCGCCCTTTACGGGTACCGACGGTCCAAGGAGCACCTATCATCATCACCGGGAGGAACATCATGACACACGAAGAACATTCCGAAGATTCGACGTGGGTAACGACCTTTGTCTTCATTGCGGGACTGCTCTTCGGCGCAGGCACCGCCCTGCTTTTGGCGCCAGAATCGGGGACATCCCTTCGCACGCGATTGGCCCGGGGAGCCAAAACTGCTCAAGATGAACTCGCAGCTATTGCCGCCGAGGCTAAAACCACGCTGGCCACCTTATCGAAAGAAGCCCAAGAGGCCATCAAACACACGACCGAGCGGGTTACGGCCGCCGTCGATAAAACGAAGGAAGCCATCGTTACTCCGCCTCTGGAATCACGCTCGCGCGAAGAGTCCAATGAACGTCCCAATCCGATGGGGTGAAAGCTCTGGTCTCAGTCCGGGGCACGGCAACCGTGTCCCGTTATCGTCATCCCGAGCAGACCATGCTCAGAGAGATGATGAGCGCCGTCACTGGGCCAATCGTCGATACCCATTGGCGCAGCGTGCCCACGAAAAACGATCAAGCATACGGATGCCATTGGCGATCATCTCGACATAGCGCTCTTGATTCGCGGTGAACAGTTCGATGGCGTCTTCAATCGCTCGAACTGCTTGTTGCACCATCGCCTCAAACAAGGGATGGGAGGAGCGTTCAGCCACACGATCCCCGTGAGGCCAATAACGACATGCGACGATTTTCCGCCATCCTGCGATCACAGTTCGTGCAGGCAGCTCGGGCTCCCGGAACAACAATCCTGTCGGAGCCCGAAATGAGGAATGATAGGGAGCCGCCAGTTTTTTTACCGAAGCAGTCAAGCAGAGAGTCGGCGCGGGGCACACTTGTTGAATCAAGCCACCCGTCGCTCGTGCGACCACCGGGGTCCCCGACGCATAGCCTTCCGTCGCTCCACCGAACGGTTCATAGAAGGAACACAGCAGAAGAAACGAAGCGCCGCGTTGAAGCTCATGATAGCCATATTGCATTCGAAAAGGAAACACCATCACTTCACCGGGACGACGCCGTGCCAGCGCACGGAGAAACTGTAATCCCTCGAGCCCTTCATCACCGGGAATCGGCGTCAAGATAAACTTGGCCTTTCCCTTGGGGATGCGGTCAATGGCGGCTGCGGCCACATCGTAGCCCTTTTGCCGCGGATCATCGCGACCGAACATCAAAAAAATAGGACCTTCGAAGCCGGTGAAATCCACCCGTCCCCAAGCTCGGCTGGATCGGTAACCTTCGAGTACCTCGATCAGACGATTGCGTCGCCACGTTTTTTCGCGTCTCAGTGGAAGGAGATCGCCCCGACGAGCCGCTTCAAGAACAGAAGACGGAAGATCGACTGTCCCGAACACACCGTTGTCTATCCCGATGACTCCCTTGCGACGAAAGAGCGGTTGTAAATGTGGCGCATACACACGCGTATGGAGCGGTTCGGTCACCAATTCTTTAGCAAATTGTTGGGAAACCGTGGACACCGGGCTATCCATCAAAGGAATCGTTTTGCCGAGGATCGTTGACCCTTTGTATGCCCGCGGAGACACAAGCCTAAACACACGATCCGATACCCTTTGATCGTATGAATTGTGGAGAGTCAATACACAGCGGACGTCACGAAACCAGCCATGGACACGGATCGCCGCCGCCACACTCGCCGCTTCCCAATCCTGCAGATACAGCACGAGAGGCTCCGCATAGCCCAATCGGGCCAACGCCTCGGGAACGACTTTGCAAAAAAATAGGGCATCATGAAGCAACTGGCGGGGACGCGCCGGATCTCGATATGGATTACACGGCGTTTCAGGAGCCGGCGGATCGCCGCAATCACACGGAGCAGTAAAAAATTCCGGCGAGTCCACGAACACGGTGCGAAAGCCATTATCGTGTCGGAATTCGAACAATTCAACGGGTTTGCGGTGCCGTCCAAACGGCACCTCGAAACGGATACCGGTAGAAACGATGCGCTCATACACCGCTTTCCGACAGCGGGTAATGGCACGAAAAAATGG